>CAZHFZ010000013.1:60504-69083 GCA_964531455.1 uncultured Bordetella sp. | reverse complement strand
CGCTGCGACCATGGACTGGATTGAGCAGGAGCAGGAACGCGGCATTACCATTACTTCGGCTGCGACAACCTGTTACTGGCGCGGCATGGGTGCGAACTACGCCGAGCATCGCGTCAACATCATTGATACCCCGGGTCACGTCGACTTCACCATCGAGGTAGAGCGTTCGATGCGTGTGCTCGATGGTGCTTGCATGGTTTATTGCGCTGTCGGCGGAGTGCAGCCGCAATCCGAAACGGTATGGCGTCAGGCGAACAAATACGGCGTGCCGCGTCTGGCATTCGTCAACAAGATGGATCGTACCGGCGCGAATTTTTTCCGCGTGTACGAGCAGATGAAGTCGCGCCTGAAAGCCAATCCGGTTCCCATCCAGGTGCCGATCGGTGCCGAGGAAAATTTCGTCGGCGTTATCGATCTGGTCAAGATGAAGGCCGTGGTGTGGGATGAGGCGTCCCAGGGCATTAAATTCGAATATCAGGATATTCCGGCCGGGCTCAAGGACGTGGCCGATGAGTGGCACGGCAAACTGGTTGAAGTCGCTGCCGAGGCCAACGAGGAACTAATGAACAAGTACCTCGAAGCTGGCAGTCTCACGGAAGAAGAACTCAAGGATGGTCTGCGTCGCCGCACGATCGCGAGCGAGATCGTGCCGATGCTCTGCGGTTCTGCGTTCAAGAACAAGGGCGTGCAGGCGATGCTGGACGCGGTAATCGATTACCTGCCGTCGCCGGTGGATATCCCGCCGGTCAAGGGCATCCTCGAGAACGAGCAGGAAGGTACGCGCAAGGCAGATGACAGCGAGCCGTTCTCCGCACTCGCATTCAAGATCATGACCGATCCGTTTGTCGGTCAACTGACGTTCATTCGCGTTTATTCGGGCACGCTGAATTCGGGCGACACCATTTACAACGCGGTGAAGCAGCGCAAGGAACGTATCGGCCGCATTCTGCTGATGCATGCAAACCAGCGCGAAGAGATCAAGGAAATCCACGCTGGTGATATCGCTGCAGCGGTGGGCTTGAAGGATGTGATCACGGGCGACACTCTGTGCGATCCGTCGAAGATCATCACGCTTGAGCGGATGATTTTCCCGGAGCCGGTGATTCACGTTGCTGTCGAGCCGAAAACCAAGGCCGACCAGGAAAAGATGGGTATCGCGCTGAATCGCCTGGCGCAGGAAGACCCGTCGTTCCGTGTCCGTACCGACGAAGAGTCTGGTCAGACCATCATCTCCGGTATGGGCGAGCTGCACCTTGAGATCATTGTCGATCGTATGAAGCGCGAATTCAGCGTGGAAGCGAACGTCGGCGCCCCGCAAGTGGCTTATCGCGAGACGATCCGTAAAGCCTGCGACAAGGTCGAGGGCAAGTTCGTCAAGCAGTCCGGCGGTCGCGGTCAATACGGCCACGTCTGGCTCAAAGTCGAGCCGAACGAGACCGGCAAGGGTTACGAGTTTGTCGATGCGATCAAGGGTGGTTCGGTTCCCCGCGAATACATTCCGGCGGTGCAAAAAGGCATTCTGGAAGCGCTGCCTGCGGGCGTGCTCGCCGGCTTCCCCGTGGTCGATGTCAAGGTCACCCTGTTTGACGGTTCGTACCATGAGGTCGACTCGAACGAAAATGCGTTCAAGATGGCCGGCCTGATGGCGTTCAAGGAAGGCTTGCGTCGCGCCAATCCGGCGCTGCTCGAGCCGATCATGGCGGTTGAGGTGGAAACTCCGGAAGACTTCACGGGTAACGTCATGGGCGATCTGAGCTCGCGGCGTGGTGTGATCCAGGGCATGGATGATATTCCCGGTGGCGGCGGTAAGTCGCTGAAGGCCGAAGTGCCGCTGAAAGAAATGTTCGGTTATTCGACCACGCTGCGCTCACTGTCGCAGGGTCGTGCAACCTACACGATGGAATTCAAGCATTACTCCGAAGCGCCGCGCAACATCGCTGACGAGATCATCAACAAGCAGTCGGGCAAAGACGAGAAGAAATAAGGACACCATCATGGCCAAAGGCAAATTTGAGCGTACGAAGCCGCACGTGAACGTGGGTACGATCGGTCACGTTGATCACGGCAAGACGACACTGACGGCGGCGATCACGACGGTGCTGTCGACGAAGTTTGGTGGCGAGGCGAAAGCCTACGACCAGATTGACGCGGCACCGGAAGAGAAAGCGCGCGGCATCACGATCAACACCGCGCACGTGGAGTATGAGACGGCAAACCGTCACTACGCACACGTAGACTGCCCGGGTCATGCTGACTATGTGAAGAACATGATCACGGGCGCGGCGCAGATGGACGGCGCGATCCTGGTGGTGTCGGCCGCTGACGGCCCGATGCCGCAGACGCGTGAACACATCCTGCTGGCGCGCCAGGTGGGCGTGCCTTACATCATCGTGTTCATGAACAAAGCGGACATGGTTGATGACAAGGAGCTGCTGGAACTGGTGGAGATGGAAGTGCGCGAGCTGCTCTCCAAGTATGAATTCCCGGGTGACGACACCCCGATCATCATCGGCTCGGCCCTGAAGGCGCTGGAAGGCGACAAGGGCGAGATGGGTGAAGGCGCGATCCTCAAACTGGCAGAAGCACTGGACAGCTACATTCCGGAGCCGAAGCGTGCGCTGGACGGCACGTTCCTGATGCCGGTGGAAGACGTGTTCTCGATCTCGGGTCGCGGCACCGTGGTGACGGGTCGTGTCGAGCGCGGCATCGTCAAGGTGGGCGAAGAGATTGAAATCGTCGGTCTGAAGCCGACGCTGAAGACGGTGTGCACGGGCGTTGAAATGTTCAGGAAGCTGCTGGACCAGGGTCAGGCGGGCGACAACGTGGGTATCCTGCTGCGCGGCACGAAGCGCGAAGAGGTGGAGCGCGGCCAGGTGCTGGCGAAGCCGGGTTCGATCACGCCGCACACCAAGTTTGCTGCGGAGATTTACGTGCTGTCGAAGGACGAGGGCGGTCGTCATACGCCGTTCTTCAACGGATACCGTCCGCAGTTCTACTTCCGGACGACGGACGTGACGGGCAGCATCGAGTTGCCGCAGGGCACGGAGATGGTGATGCCTGGCGACAACATTTCGATCACGGTTGCGCTGATTCAGCCGATCGCGATGGAAGAGGGTCTGCGATTCGCCATCCGCGAGGGTGGCCGGACCGTCGGCGCCGGTGTCGTCGCAAAGATTATCGAGTAAGGCTGCAGGCCAGTAGCTCAACTGGCAGAGCGTCGGTCTCCAAAACCGAAGGTTGGGGGTTCGATTCCCTCCTGGCCTGCCAACAGACAGGCGTCATTGATGTACCGGCGGCCGGACTGCAAAGTCCGGTCCGTTAGGAAAGCGCGAGGCGGTTGAGAAAGTGGACAAGATCAAGGTTGCGGTAGCGGTACTGCTCGTTGCCGCGGGCATCGGCGGGTTCTACTACCTGCAGGAAAGCGCGACCGTGATCCGGTTGGCGGCGTTTCTGGCCGGGCTGGTGGCGGGCGCTGTCGTGTTGTGGACGACTGCTGCGGGGCGAGACTTTTTTGCCTTTGCGCAGGAGTCGGCTGCTGAAACCCGCAAGGTGGTGTGGCCGACCCGCAACGAGACGCTGCAGGCGACTGCAATCGTATTCGTATTTGTTCTCATCATGGCGCTCTTCATGTGGGTTGTGGACGGCATCCTGCTGTGGATCGTGAAAAAGCTGATCGGCGGTGAGTGAGATGAGCAAGAAATGGTATGTCGTGCATGCGTATTCGGGCTTTGAGAAAAGCGTCCAGCGCGCGCTCATCGATCGCATCCGTCGCGCCGGCATGGAAGAAAAGTTTGGTCAGATTCTGGTGCCGGTCGAGGAAGTGGTCGAAATGAAAAGCGGCCAGAAGAGCATCAGCGAACGCAAATTTTTCCCGGGTTACGTGCTGGTCGAGATGGAAATGACCGACGAATCATGGCACTTGGTGAAGAACACGGCGAAGGTGACGGGGTTTGTCGGCGGCACGGCGACGAAACCGACGCCGATCTCCGAAAAGGAAGTGCAGAACATCCTGAGCCAGATTCAGGAGGGTGTAGAGAAGCCGCGCCCCAAGGTGCTGTTCGAGGTGGGCGAGGCAGTACGCGTCAAGGACGGCCCGTTTGCGGACTTTCACGGCAATGTGGAAGACGTCAATTACGACAAAAGCAAACTGCGCGTGTCAGTAACGATTTTTGGCCGGTCTACGCCGGTCGAACTGGATTTCGGTCAGGTCGAAAAGGCCTGATCGCGTTTTTTAGTACGTTTTTTGGTGCGCTTTTTTGTAGTTAACCGCGGGGAGGGTGCCGCTTGCCGGCATCCGATTGCACCCGTAAGGAGAGTGTAAATGGCAAAGAAAGTCGTCGGCTTTATCAAGCTGCAGGTGCCGGCAGGCAAGGCTAATCCCTCGCCGCCCATTGGACCTGCCCTCGGCCAACGTGGCCTGAACATCATGGAATTCTGCAAGGCGTTCAACGCCGCAACGCAGAAGATGGAACCCGGCTTGCCGATCCCCGTGGTGATTACCGCTTATCAGGACAAGAGCTTCACCTTTGTCATGAAGACGCCCCCGGCGTCGATCCTGATCAAGAAAGCGGCGAAGATCGAAAGCGGCAGCAAACGTCCGCACACCGACAAGGTGGGTCGTATCACGCGCGCCCAGGTCGAAGAAATCGCCAAACTGAAAATGCCCGATCTGACGGCTGCCGACCTGAATGCTGCGGTCCGCACCATCGCTGGCAGCGCCCGCAGCATGGGCGTCGATGTGGAAGGAGTCTGAGATGGCTAACATATCCAAGCGCTACAAAGCGGTTCGCGCCAAAGTTGACCGCAACAAACTCTACGCGCTGAAAGATGCGCTGCAGTTGGTCAAGGAAAGTGCTACTGCCAAATTCAACGAAGCGGTAGATGTCGCGCTTAACCTTGGCATCGATGCCAAGAAGTCCGACCAAAACGTCCGTGGCTCGGTTGTGTTGCCGAAGGGCACGGGCAAGACTGTGCGCGTTGCGGTGTTTGCCCAGGGTGAAAAAGCGCAGCAGGCGAAGGACGCCGGCGCTGACCTCGTCGGTTTCGACGATCTCGCAGCTGAAATCAAGAGCGGCAAGATGGATTTCGACGTGGTCATTGCCACGCCGGATGCGATGCGTGTCGTCGGTCAGCTGGGCCAGGTGCTTGGTCCGCGCGGCCTGATGCCGAATCCTAAGGTGGGCACGGTGACCCAGGACGTAACTTTGGCGGTTAAAAACGCCAAGGCAGGTCAGGTGCAGTACCGCGCTGACAAGGCTGGCATCGTGCAATGCACGATCGGTCGCGCTTCGTTCACTGTGGAAGCCCTTGAAGAAAACATTCGCGCGCTGGTCGACGCGGTCAACAAGGCGCGTCCGGCTGGCACCAAGGGCATCTACCTGAGAAAGGTGGCTGTCTCGAGCACGATGGGTCCCGGCGTTCGCGTTGATCAGTCGAGCTTCGCGCAGACTCAGCAGTAATAAAAGTCCCCGCGCTGATGCGTGGGGCAGGAACTTTGGGCCGTCGGCAAAACATCGCCGGCGGGTTGTCAAAGACCGTAGGTGCCGAGAGGTTTAATTTTTGGAGGAAGGCCGGGACAGTATCCGGCTGGAAACTGAAGTCCTACGCAGACGGTGTGCCCGAAACAGGTCAAACATGTTCATGTCTGACTCCTGGATCAATGGTCGCCGTGTTTCAAGCGGTGGGAGCGGAACAGCGAAACCCCGAAGCAGAGCCGGTCTCCGGCGCCGCTTCAAAGTTGAACTGGGATGCCTCCGCTGATTATCGTTTAACGTTGAACGGAGAACGACCTTGAGTCTCAATCTGGAGCAGAAGCAAGCGGTGGTGGCCGAAGTGAGCGCGCAGGTTGCGCAAGCCCAGACCATCGTACTCGCAGAGTACCGCAGCCTGCCCGTGGGCGACATGACCGAATTGCGCAAAAAAGCGCGCGAGTCGGGCGTGTATTTCCGCGTTCTGAAGAATACCTTGGCGCGCCGCGCCGTTGCCGATACGCCGTTCAAGGCCCTGGCTGACCAGATGGTTGGTCCGCTGGCCTACGGCATTTCGAGCGACCCGGTGGCTGCCGCCAAGTTGCTGCACGAGTTTTCGAAGGGTAACGAGCGTCTCGTGATCAAGGGCGGCGCAATGCCGAATGTTTTGATGAGTGCCAGTGAAGTTGCGGTACTCGCCAAGATGCCCAGCCGTCTGGAGTTGCTGTCCACCCTTCTGGGAACAATGCAGGCCCCGATCGCGAAATTTGTCCGGACCCTCAACGAGGTGCCGACGAAGTTCGTGCGCGGTGTGGCTGCAGTGCGGGATCAGAAAGAAAAGCAGGCGGCGTGAGATTGCAGTCCTCGGACTGCGCTCGCCGCAAGATCGTAAATCATTGTTTTTATTAATTATTTAGGATTCAGGAGAACGACATGGCTGTAGCCAAAGCAGAAATCCTCGACGCAATCGCGAACATGACGGTGCTCGAGTTGTCCCAACTGATCAAGGAAATGGAAGAGAAGTTTGGCGTGTCGGCCGCTGCCGCTGCTGTTGCCGTTGCAGCACCTGCCGCAGGTGGCGGTGCTGCTGCTGCTGAAGAGAAGACCGAATTCACGGTCAATCTGACGAACGCCGGCGCCAACAAGGTCAACGTCATCAAGGTGGTGCGTGCAGTAACCGGCCTGGGCTTGAAAGAAGCCAAGGATCTGGTTGATGGCGCTCCGAAGGCCGTGAAAGAAGGTATTCCGAAAGCTGACGCTGACGCGATCGCCAAGCAGATCACCGAAGCCGGTGGCACTGCCGAGATCAAGTAATTGCAGGAACCCGCGCCGGCAGGTTTTTATTGTCGGCGTCTTTTGATTAATGCAGTACAGGTCAAAAGCGGCAGGCCATCCCGTGAAGCATGCGACGGTGGTCTGCAGCGTTTGACTTTCTGACTCTGCACTGGAGTGGACATGGCCTATTCATTCACCGAAAAGAAGCGCATCCGTAAGAGTTTCGCGAAACGCGAAAGCGTCTTGCAGGTGCCTTATCTGTTGACGACCCAGATCGAGTCGTTTGCTGCGTTCCTGCAGGAGTTCACGCCTGCCAACGGGCGCAAGAATGAAGGCCTGCAGGCGGCGTTCACCAGCATTTTCCCGATCGAGAGCCATTCCAAGAATGCGCGACTCGAATTCGTCAGCTATGCCCTCGGCATGCCGCCGTTTGACGTCAAGGAATGTCAGCAGCGCGGCCTGACTTTTGCCGCGCCGCTGCGCGCCAAGGTGCGCCTGACGATCATGGACAAGGAAGCGTCCAAGCCGACGATCAAGGAAGTGAAGGAGCAGGAGGTTTACATGGGCGAGATTCCGCTCATGACCACCACCGGTTCGTTCGTTATCAACGGCACCGAGCGCGTGATTGTGTCGCAGCTCCATCGTTCGCCGGGCGTGTTTTTTGAGCACGACCGCGGCAAGACCCACTCTTCCGGAAAGTTGCTGTTCTCGGCACGGATCATTCCGTACCGCGGTTCGTGGCTGGACTTCGAATACGACGCCAAGGACTACCTGTACTTCCGCGTCGACCGCCGCCGCAAGATGCCGGTGACGATCCTGCTGAAGGCGCTGGGCTATACCGCCGAGCAGATCCTCAAGGAATTCTTCGTATTCGATACCTTCCACATTACCAAGGGTGGCATTGAATTCGAACTGAAGCCGGAACGCATGCGCGGTGAGACTGCGCGTTTTGACATCACCGCCAAGGGCGGCAAGCTGATTGTCGCCAAGGACAAGCGCATCACCGTAAAGCATGTTCGCGACATGGAAGCCGCCGGCCTCAAGCGTCTGGATGTGCCGGAAGACTTCGTGCTCGGCCGCGCGCTGGCGCACAACGTGATTGACAAATCCACCGGTGAACTGGTGGCCAATGCCAATGATGAAATTACTGAAGATTTGCTGATCAAGCTGCGCGAAGCCGCGATCGAAAGCGTTGAGACGATTTACACCAATGATCTCGACCAGGGTCCGTACATTTCGCAGACACTGCGCATTGACGAAACCGCCGAACAACTGGCTGCGCAGGTGGCAATCTACCGCATGATGCGTCCCGGCGAGCCGCCGACCGAAGATGCAGTCAAAACGCTCTTCAACGGCCTGTTCTTCTCGGCAGACCGCTACGACCTGTCGGCTGTCGGCCGCATGAAATTCAACCGTCGCGTCGGTCGGTCCGAGCTGACGGGTGCCAGCACGCTGTCGCCGGACGACATCGTTGCCGTGATCAAGATTCTGGTGGAACTGCGTAATGGCAAAGGCGAAATCGACGACATCGATCACCTCGGCAACCGCCGCGTGCGCTCGGTCGGCGAACTCGCTGAAAACCAGTTCCGCGCCGGACTGGTGCGCGTTGAGCGCGCAGTGCGTGAGCGCTTGTCGCAGGCTGAGTCTGAAAACCTCATGCCGCATGACCTGATCAATGCCAAGCCGGTTTCGGCGGCGATCCGCGAATTCTTCGGATCCTCGCAGCTGTCGCAATTTATGGATCAGACAAATCCGCTGTCGGAGATCACTCACAAGCGCCGTGTTTCGGCCCTTGGACCGGGCGGCCTGACGCGTGAGCGCGCCGGCTTCGAAGTG
>CAZHFZ010000013.1:6201-60494 GCA_964531455.1 uncultured Bordetella sp. | reverse complement strand
TGCACCCGACCCACTACGGCCGTGTGTGCCCGATCGAAACGCCCGAAGGTCCGAACATCGGTCTGATCAACTCTCTGGCTATTTACGCCCGCACCAACGAATACGGCTTTCTTGAGACACCTTATCGTCTGGTCAAGGATGGCAAGGTTTCCGACGAAATCCACTACCTGTCTGCGATCGAAGAAGGCAAGTACGTGATCGCGCAGGCGAATGCTGCTCTCGACAAGAACGGCAAATTTGCTGACGAGTTGGTGTCGTGCCGTCATCACAACGAATTCGCATTGTCCGGTCCGGACCGTATCGAATACATGGACGTGGCGCCGGCACAGGCGGTGTCTGTTGCTGCTTCGCTGATTCCGTTCCTTGAGCACGATGACGCGAACCGCGCTTTGATGGGTTCGAACATGCAACGTCAGGCGGTTCCCTGTCTGCGCGCTGAAAAGCCTCTGGTCGGCACAGGTCTCGAGCGGACGGTTGCCGTCGACTCGGGTACTGCAGTGCAGGCACGTCGCGGCGGAATCGTCGATTATGTCGATGCGGGCCGCATTGTGGTTCGCGTGAATGACGATGAAACCTCGGCTGGCGAAGTCGGCGTGGACATCTACAACCTGGTCAAGTACCAACGTTCCAACCAGAACACCAACATCAATCAGCGCCCGCTGGTGAAGGTGGGCGACCACATTGCCCGCGGTGACGTGGTGGCGGACGGCGCTTCGACCGACATGGGGGAATTGGCACTCGGCCAGAACATGCTGGTCTCATTCATGCCCTGGAACGGCTACAACTTCGAAGACTCGATCCTGATCTCCGAGCGCGTGGTTGCCGATGACCGCTTCACTTCGATTCACATCGAAGAGCTGTCGGTTGTTGCGCGCGACACCAAACTCGGACCGGAAGAGATCACCCGTGACATTTCGAACCTGTCGGAATCTCAGCTGGGTCACCTCGACGAATCGGGCATCATCCACATCGGCGCTGAAGTTGAAGCCGGTGATGTGCTGGTCGGCAAAGTGACGCCGAAGGGCGAAACCCAGCTGACGCCGGAAGAGAAGCTGCTGCGCGCAATTTTTGGTGAAAAAGCGTCTGACGTTAAAGACACCAGTCTGCGCGTACCTTCGGGTATGTCGGGCACGGTGATCGATGTCCAGGTCTTTACTCGCGAAGGCATTGAGCGCGACAAGCGCGCCCAGCAGATCATTGACGATGAGTTAAAGCGTTACAAGAAAGACCTCGGCGACCAGCTGCGCATCGTTGAAAACGACGCTTTTGAACGACTGGAGCGTCTGCTCAACGGCAAGACTGCCAATGGCGGCCCGAAGAAGCTGGCGAAAGGCGCGAAAATCACCAAGGCTTATCTGACCGAGGTTGAGCGGCACAGCTGGTTTGATATCCGTCTTTCGAACGAAGAGTCTGCCGCCCAGATGGAGCAGATCAAAGAAAGCCTCGCGCAGACCAAGGTTGAGTTTGACAAGGCCTTTGAAGAGAAAAAGAAAAAGCTCACCAGCGGCGACGAACTGCCGCCCGGTGTGCAGAAGATGGTGAAGGTTTACCTGGCGGTCAAGCGCCAGTTGCAGCCTGGTGACAAGATGGCCGGCCGTCACGGTAACAAGGGCGTGATCTCCAAGATCACCCCGGTTGAAGACATGCCACACATGGCCGACGGCACGCCGGTTGACATCGTGCTTAACCCATTGGGCGTACCTTCGCGGATGAACGTCGGTCAGATCCTCGAAACCCATCTGGGCTGGGCAGCCAAAGGCCTGGGCATTCGCATTGGAGAAATGATCAAGGCGCAGGCCAAGGTTGCCGAAGTGCGCAAGGTTCTGGACAAGGTTTACAACACCAATGGCAAGCCGGTGGATCTTGACGCGCTGAAAGACGAGGAAGTAATCGAGCTGGCAACCAATTTGCGCAATGGCGTGCCGTTTGCGACACCGGTGTTCGATGGTGCCACGGAAGTTGAAATCCGGCAGATGCTGGATCTGGCCTACCCGAGCGATGACCCCCACACCAAGAAGCTGGGGTTCACGCCTGGCAAAACCCAGGTCACGCTGTATGACGGTCGCACCGGCGATCCTTTCGAGCGCCCGGTCACCGTGGGTTACATGCACATGCTTAAGCTTCATCATTTGGTCGACGACAAGATGCATGCCCGCTCTACCGGACCGTACAGTCTGGTTACGCAACAACCGCTGGGCGGCAAGGCGCAGTTCGGCGGTCAGCGTTTCGGCGAGATGGAGGTTTGGGCACTGGAAGCTTACGGCGCTGCTTACGTGCTTCAGGAAATGCTCACGGTCAAGTCGGACGACACCGAGGGACGTCGCAAAGTGTACGAGTCCATCGTCAAGGGTGACCATCGGATCGAGGCCGGCATGCCGGAATCGTTCAATGTGCTGGTCAAGGAAATCCGCTCATTGGCGATCGATATCGACTTGGACCATAACCGCTATTGAAATGAACAGAAATGCTGAAATGGGCGAAGCCCGTTTCAGCAACCGACTCTCACCGAATAGCGCAGCACAGACAGATTACCTAGGAGTTTGCGATGAAAGCACTGCTTGATTTGTTCAAACAGGTTACGCAGGAAGAAGAATTTGACGCGATCAAGATCGGGCTGGCCTCGCCCGAGAAGATCCGTTCATGGTCTTACGGCGAAGTAAAGAAGCCGGAGACCATCAACTACCGAACGTTCAAGCCTGAACGTGACGGTCTTTTCTGCGCGAAGATCTTCGGGCCGACCAAGGATTACGAGTGTCTGTGCGGCAAGTACAAGCGCTTGAAGCATCGCGGCGTGATCTGCGAGAAGTGCGGCGTCGAGGTGACGCTGTCGAAAGTGCGCCGTGAACGCATGGGCCACATCGAACTCGCGAGTCCGGTTGCCCACATCTGGTTCCTGAAGTCATTGCCGTCGCGCCTGGGCATGGTACTCGACATGACGTTGCGCGACATCGAGCGTGTGCTTTACTTCGAAGCCTATGTCGTTACCGATCCGGGCATGACTCCGCTGAAGCGTTGCCAGTTGATGACCGAGGACGATTATCTGGCAAAAGTTGAAGAGTTCGGTGACGATTTCAGTGCCGCGATGGGCGCTGAAGGCGTGCGCGCGCTGCTGCGCAGCCTGGATCTCAGCCGCGAAATCGAAACGCTGCGTGCTGATCTCGAAGCCACCAGTTCCGAGACCAAGATCAAGAAGATTGCCAAGCGCCTCAAGGTGCTTGAGGCGTTCCAGAAGTCGGGCATCAAGCCCGACTGGATGGTCATGGAAGTATTGCCGGTGCTGCCGCCGGAACTGCGTCCGTTGGTGCCGCTGGACGGCGGCCGCTTTGCGACCTCCGACCTGAATGACTTGTATCGCCGCGTCATCAACCGCAACAACCGCCTGAAGCGCCTCCTCGAACTGAAAGCGCCGGACATCATCGTGCGCAACGAGAAGCGCATGCTGCAGGAAGCGGTGGATTCGTTGCTCGACAACGGCCGTCGCGGCAAGGCGATGACGGGGGCCAACAAGCGTCCGTTGAAATCGCTCGCCGACATGATCAAGGGCAAGGGCGGCCGTTTCCGTCAAAACTTGCTGGGCAAGCGCGTCGACTACTCCGGCCGTTCGGTCATTGTGGTGGGTCCGCAGCTCAAACTGCACCAGTGCGGTTTGCCGAAGAAAATGGCGCTCGAGCTTTTCAAGCCATTTATTTTCAACAAACTGGAGGTCATGGGCCTCGCCACCACCATCAAGGCGGCTAAGCGCATGGTGGAAAGCGAAGAGCCGATCGTCTGGGACATCCTTGAAGAAGTGATCCGCGAGCACCCGGTAATGCTGAACCGCGCGCCGACGCTGCATCGCTTGGGCATCCAGGCTTTCGAGCCGGTTTTGATTGAAGGCAAAGCGATTCAACTGCATCCGCTGGTCTGCGCTGCGTTCAACGCCGACTTTGACGGCGACCAGATGGCAGTCCATGTTCCGCTTTCGCTGGAAGCGCAGATGGAAGCGCGCACGCTGATGCTGTCCTCGAACAACGTACTGTCACCCGCGAACGGTGACCCGATCATCGTGCCGTCGCAGGACATCGTACTGGGTCTTTACTACACCACCCGCGAAAAACAGGGTGCCAAGGGCGAAGACTCGCTGTTCATCAACGTCGCCGAAGTATCGCGTGCTTATGAAACCGGTCAGGTTGAAATCAGCGCCCGCATCCACGTGCGGATCCGCGAAGTCGAGCTCGACGAGAACGGCAACAAACGTGAGAAGCTGACGCGTTATCAGACGACGGTCGGCCGTGCCCTGTTGTCGGAAATTTTGCCAGTGGGCCTGCCGTTCGAGTTCATCAACAAGGCGCTGAAGAAAAAAGAGATCTCGAAGATCATCAATGCCAGCTTCCGCCGTTGCGGATTGCGCGAGACGGTGATTTTTGCCGACCGCCTGATGTACGGCGGGTTTGCGATGGCGACACGCGCCGGGCTGTCGATCGCAGTTGACGACATGTTGGTGCCGAAGCAGAAGGACGTCATCATCGGCGAAGCCGAAAAAGAAGTTCAGGAAATTGAAAAGCAGTACACCTCGGGTCTGGTTACCCAGGGCGAGCGCTACAACAAGGTGGTCGATATTTGGGGCCGCGCGGGCGACCTCGTCGCGAAGGCGATGATGGAGCAGCTTGGCGTTGAGCCGGTGGTCGAGTGGGTCGCCAAAACCCGTGAGTGGAAGCCGCGTCTCGACAAGAAGGGCGCACCTGTCATGCAGGAATCCTTCAATTCGATTTACATGATGGCCGACTCCGGCGCCCGTGGTTCCGCCGCACAGATTCGCCAACTGGCTGGCATGCGCGGCCTGATGGCAAAGCCTGACGGATCAATCATCGAGACGCCGATTACCGCAAATTTCCGCGAAGGCTTGAACGTTCTTCAGTACTTCATTTCGACACACGGTGCCCGCAAGGGTCTGGCCGACACGGCGTTGAAGACTGCGAACTCGGGTTACCTGACGCGGCGCTTGGTCGATGTCACGCAGGACCTTGTGGTGACAGAAGAAGATTGCGGTACCGACAATGGTGTGGTGATGAAGGCACTGGTCGAAGGCGGCGAGGTGGTTGAGAGCCTGCGCGAGCGGATTCTTGGCCGCGTTGCTGCTGCCGATATCGTAAATCCCGAGAACGGTGCCACGCTGTTCGAAACCAACACGTTGCTTGATGAGGAAGTGGTTGATGGAATCGAGGCTGCGGGCATTGATGAAGTAAAAGTGCGCACCCCGCTGACTTGCGCCACGCGCTACGGGCTATGCACCCGCTGTTATGGCCGCGATCTGGGTCGTGGTGCTGTTGTAAATATCGGTGAAGCGGTGGGCGTGATTGCTGCGCAGTCAATTGGCGAGCCGGGTACCCAGCTGACGATGCGCACATTCCATATCGGTGGCGCTGCATCGCGTACTGCTGTGGTGAGTCAGGTCGACAGCAAGTCTGCCGGTATCTTGCGTTACTCCGCAGGCATGCGCTACGTATCGAACACGCGCGGTGAACTGGTGGCGATTTCGCGGAACGGCGAAGTCATGATCCATGATGAAGCCAACCGTGAGCGCGAGCGTCACAAAGTGCCGTACGGTGCGTTGCTGTTGGCGCGTGATGGCGAGACCGTGAAGCCGGGCCATATCCTGGCGACCTGGGATCCGCATACCCGTCCGATCATTACCGAGTACGCCGGCCGTATTAAATTCGAAAACGTCGAAGAGGGCGTCACTGTCGCCAAGCAGATTGACGAAGTGACCGGTCTGTCCACGCTGGTGGTGGTCGATCCGAAACGTCGCGGCAGTGCGCAGGCCAAAGGCCTGCGTCCGCAGGTCAAGCTGCTGGATGCCAACAGTCAGGAAATCAAAATTGCCGGCTCTGACCAGTCGGTGAACATTACCTTCCAGATTGGTTGCATTATCACCGTGCGCGATGGTCAGGAGGTCGGTGTTGGCGAGGTTCTGGCGCGGATTCCGCAGGAAACTTCCAAAACCCGCGATATCACCGGTGGTTTGCCGAGGGTGGCTGAGTTGTTCGAGGCGCGTTCGCCGAAGGATGCGGGCATGCTGGCCGAAGTTACCGGCACGGTTTCTTTCGGAAAGGACACCAAGGGCAAGCAGCGGTTGGTGATTACGGATCTTGAGGGCGTTGCCCACGAGTTCCTGATCGCCAAAGACAAGCATGTAATGGCACACGACGGTCAGGTGGTGAACCGCGGCGAGAGTATCGTCGACGGCCCGGCTGATCCGCATGACATTCTGCGCCTGCTCGGCGTTGAGGCGCTGGCCCGATACATTTGTAACGAAGTGCAGGATGTTTACCGCCTGCAGGGCGTGAAGATCAATGACAAGCACATTGAAGTGATCGTCCGGCAGATGTTGCGCCGAGTGCATATTGTTGATGCTGCCGACACGCGTTTCATCACCGGCGAACAGCTTGAGCGTGCTGAAGTACTGGAAGAAAACGAGCGCATTGAGGCTGAAGGCAAACAACCGGCGCACTACGAGCACGTGCTGCTTGGTATTACCAAGGCTTCGCTTTCAACTGATTCGTTCATCTCCGCGGCTTCCTTCCAGGAAACCACGCGCGTGCTTACCGAGGCTGCGATCATGGGCAAGCGCGACGAACTGCGTGGTCTGAAAGAAAACGTCATCGTAGGCCGGCTGATTCCGGCGGGCACCGGTCTGGCGTATCACCGGGTGCGTCGCAAGCAGGTGGCTCAGGCTGAGCTGGATCAGGCTGCAGCCGAAGCGGAATCGGCAGTGCCGGCTGATAATGAGGGGGAAGAGCAGGTTGCTTGACAGAACTGCGCTTGACCCATAAAATCGATAGTCTTTTTTGGGCGAAATGCGGCTTCCTTTCCCCGCATGGCACCTGTATTAGGAAAAGTCGGGGACGGTAAATGTGCCGCCCCGGACTTTTTGGGAACCGTCAACAGGAAGTTTTAAGCCTGCTGATAGGCCGAATTCTGAGATAACTTTGTCGTAACTTATTGAGAAGCAAGGAAAAATGCCGACCGTAAATCAATTGGTGCGCAAGCCCCGTCAGGCACCCCGCACGAAAAGCAAGGTGCCGGCACTGGCTGGCAGCCCACAGAAGCGCGGTGTATGCACCCGTGTTTACACCACAACCCCGAAAAAGCCGAATTCGGCGCTACGGAAAGTGGCCAAGGTTCGGCTGACCAACGGTTTTGAGGTGATCGGTTACATCGGCGGCGAAGGCCACAACTTGCAAGAGCACTCGGTGGTGCTTATCCGCGGCGGTCGCGTCAAGGACTTGCCTGGTGTTCGTTACCACGTTGTGCGCGGCAGTCTCGATACCGCCGGTGTCAAGGACCGCAAACAGTCGCGTTCCAAATACGGCGCCAAACGCGCCAAAGCGGCTTGATAGGGGATTACTGAAATGCCACGTCGCAGAGAAGTTCCTAAACGCGAGATCCTGCCAGATCCGAAATTTGGCAGTGAGGATGTCTCGAAATTTATCAATGTGCTGATGAATAGCGGGAAAAAATCGGTTGCCGAGCGGATTATGTATGGTGCTCTGGAGCAGATCAGCAAGAAGAGCGGCAAAGATGCCCTCGAGGTGTTTAATCTGGCGGTCAACAACGTCAAGCCTCTGGTTGAGGTGAAGAGCCGTCGTGTTGGTGGTGCCAACTACCAGGTGCCGGTTGAAGTGCGGTCGGTGCGCAGGATGGCGCTCGCGATGCGCTGGCTCCGAGATGCTGCACGTGGCCGCGGTGAAAAGTCCATGGGGGCGCGTCTTGCCGGAGAACTGACGGAAGCGGCAGAAGGTCGCGGCGGCGCAATGAAAAAGCGTGAAGAAGTGCACCGTATGGCTGAAGCCAACAAAGCCTTCTCACATTACCGGTTCTGATTCCGGTTTAAAGGGTAAAGAACGTGTCACGCAAGACTCCTATCGAACGTTACCGGAACATCGGTATTTCCGCGCACATTGACGCGGGTAAAACCACGACCACGGAACGGGTGCTGTTTTATACCGGCGTCAATCACAAGATTGGCGAAGTGCATGATGGCGCTGCGACCATGGACTGGATTGAGCAGGAGCAGGAACGCGGCATTACCATTACTTCGGCTGCGACAACCTGTTACTGGCGCGGCATGGGTGCGAACTACGCCGAGCATCGCGTCAACATCATTGATACCCCGGGTCACGTCGACTTCACCATCGAGGTAGAGCGTTCGATGCGTGTGCTCGATGGTGCTTGCATGGTTTATTGCGCTGTCGGCGGAGTGCAGCCGCAATCCGAAACGGTATGGCGTCAGGCGAACAAATACGGCGTGCCGCGTCTGGCATTCGTCAACAAGATGGATCGTACCGGCGCGAATTTTTTCCGCGTGTACGAGCAGATGAAGTCGCGCCTGAAAGCCAATCCGGTTCCCATCCAGGTGCCGATCGGTGCCGAGGAAAATTTCGTCGGCGTTATCGATCTGGTCAAGATGAAGGCCGTGGTGTGGGATGAGGCGTCCCAGGGCATTAAATTCGAATATCAGGATATTCCGGCCGGGCTCAAGGACGTGGCCGATGAGTGGCACGGCAAACTGGTTGAAGTCGCTGCCGAGGCCAACGAGGAACTAATGAACAAGTACCTCGAAGCTGGCAGTCTCACGGAAGAAGAACTCAAGGATGGTCTGCGTCGCCGCACGATCGCGAGCGAGATCGTGCCGATGCTCTGCGGTTCTGCGTTCAAGAACAAGGGCGTGCAGGCGATGCTGGACGCGGTAATCGATTACCTGCCGTCGCCGGTGGATATCCCGCCGGTCAAGGGCATCCTCGAGAACGAGCAGGAAGGTACGCGCAAGGCAGATGACAGCGAGCCGTTCTCCGCACTCGCATTCAAGATCATGACCGATCCGTTTGTCGGTCAACTGACGTTCATTCGCGTTTATTCGGGCACGCTGAATTCGGGCGACACCATTTACAACGCGGTGAAGCAGCGCAAGGAACGTATCGGCCGCATTCTGCTGATGCATGCAAACCAGCGCGAAGAGATCAAGGAAATCCACGCTGGTGATATCGCTGCAGCGGTGGGCTTGAAGGATGTGATCACGGGCGACACTCTGTGCGATCCGTCGAAGATCATCACGCTTGAGCGGATGATTTTCCCGGAGCCGGTGATTCACGTTGCTGTCGAGCCGAAAACCAAGGCCGACCAGGAAAAGATGGGTATCGCGCTGAATCGCCTGGCGCAGGAAGACCCGTCGTTCCGTGTCCGTACCGACGAAGAGTCTGGTCAGACCATCATCTCCGGTATGGGCGAGCTGCACCTTGAGATCATTGTCGATCGTATGAAGCGCGAATTCAGCGTGGAAGCGAACGTCGGCGCCCCGCAAGTGGCTTATCGCGAGACGATCCGTAAAGCCTGCGACAAGGTCGAGGGCAAGTTCGTCAAGCAGTCCGGCGGTCGCGGTCAATACGGCCACGTCTGGCTCAAAGTCGAGCCGAACGAGACCGGCAAGGGTTACGAGTTTGTCGATGCGATCAAGGGTGGTTCGGTTCCCCGCGAATACATTCCGGCGGTGCAAAAAGGCATTCTGGAAGCGCTGCCTGCGGGCGTGCTCGCCGGCTTCCCCGTGGTCGATGTCAAGGTCACCCTGTTTGACGGTTCGTACCATGAGGTCGACTCGAACGAAAATGCGTTCAAGATGGCCGGCCTGATGGCGTTCAAGGAAGGCTTGCGTCGCGCCAATCCGGCGCTGCTCGAGCCGATCATGGCGGTTGAGGTGGAAACTCCGGAAGACTTCACGGGTAACGTCATGGGCGATCTGAGCTCGCGGCGTGGTGTGATCCAGGGCATGGATGATATTCCCGGTGGCGGCGGTAAGTCGCTGAAGGCCGAAGTGCCGCTGAAAGAAATGTTCGGTTATTCGACCACGCTGCGCTCACTGTCGCAGGGTCGTGCAACCTACACGATGGAATTCAAGCATTACTCCGAAGCGCCGCGCAACATCGCTGACGAGATCATCAACAAGCAGTCGGGCAAAGACGAGAAGAAATAAGGACACCATCATGGCCAAAGGCAAATTTGAGCGTACGAAGCCGCACGTGAACGTGGGTACGATCGGTCACGTTGATCACGGCAAGACGACACTGACGGCGGCGATCACGACGGTGCTGTCGACGAAGTTTGGTGGCGAGGCGAAAGCCTACGACCAGATTGACGCGGCACCGGAAGAGAAAGCGCGCGGCATCACGATCAACACCGCGCACGTGGAGTATGAGACGGCAAACCGTCACTACGCACACGTAGACTGCCCGGGTCATGCTGACTATGTGAAGAACATGATCACGGGCGCGGCGCAGATGGACGGCGCGATCCTGGTGGTGTCGGCCGCTGACGGCCCGATGCCGCAGACGCGTGAACACATCCTGCTGGCGCGCCAGGTGGGCGTGCCTTACATCATCGTGTTCATGAACAAAGCGGACATGGTTGATGACAAGGAGCTGCTGGAACTGGTGGAGATGGAAGTGCGCGAGCTGCTCTCCAAGTATGAATTCCCGGGTGACGACACCCCGATCATCATCGGCTCGGCCCTGAAGGCGCTGGAAGGCGACAAGGGCGAGATGGGTGAAGGCGCGATCCTCAAACTGGCAGAAGCACTGGACAGCTACATTCCGGAGCCGAAGCGTGCGCTGGACGGCACGTTCCTGATGCCGGTGGAAGACGTGTTCTCGATCTCGGGTCGCGGCACCGTGGTGACGGGTCGTGTCGAGCGCGGCATCGTCAAGGTGGGCGAAGAGATTGAAATCGTCGGTCTGAAGCCGACGCTGAAGACGGTGTGCACGGGCGTTGAAATGTTCAGGAAGCTGCTGGACCAGGGTCAGGCGGGCGACAACGTGGGTATCCTGCTGCGCGGCACGAAGCGCGAAGAGGTGGAGCGCGGCCAGGTGCTGGCGAAGCCGGGTTCGATCACGCCGCACACCAAGTTTGCTGCGGAGATTTACGTGCTGTCGAAGGACGAGGGCGGTCGTCATACGCCGTTCTTCAACGGATACCGTCCGCAGTTCTACTTCCGGACGACGGACGTGACGGGCAGCATCGAGTTGCCGCAGGGCACGGAGATGGTGATGCCTGGCGACAACATTTCGATCACGGTTGCGCTGATTCAGCCGATCGCGATGGAAGAGGGTCTGCGATTCGCCATCCGCGAGGGTGGCCGGACCGTCGGCGCCGGTGTCGTCGCGAAAATCATTGAGTAATCGACATGGCCGCCCTTAAAAGTCAAAAAATCCGTATCCGCCTCAAGGCGTTCGACTATCGCTTGATCGATCAGTCTGCGCTGGAAATCGTCGATACCGCGAAACGCACCGGTGCCGTGGTCAAAGGCCCGATTCCGCTGCCGACCCGCAAACAACGTTTCGATCTGCTGCGTTCGCCGCACGTCAACAAGACGTCGCGCGAGCAGCTGGAAATTCGCAGTCACCTGCGCCTGATGGACATCATCGACCCGACCGATAAAACGGTTGATGCGCTGATGAAGCTGGATCTGCCGGCTGGTGTGGACGTAGAAATCAAGCTGTAAAACGGTGGTAACGGGCGCTACGGCGTCCAGTTGTTAAACAGAAGTGCCGGCCAATTGAAGTCGGCGCCTTTTTAAAAAAGGTAATTAAAACATGAGTTTAGGACTCGTCGGCCGCAAAGTCGGCATGACGCGGGTATTCACCGATGACGGCGACACCATTCCGGTGACGGTCGTTGACGTGTCGAACAACCGCGTCTCCCAAGTTAAAACGCCCGAGACGGACGGCTATTCGGCTGTCCAGGTTGCATTCGGCAAACGACGCGCGACGCGCGTGGTCAAGGCTGCTGCCGGACATTTCGCGAAAGCGGGTGTTGAGGCGGGCCGGGTGATGCGTGAATTCACGGTTACCCCCGAGAAACTGGCTGAGTTGAAGGCCGGTACCGCGCTGCCCGCAACCATTTTCGAAGTCGGACAATACGTTGATGTGACCGGCGTGTCGCAGGGCAAGGGTTTTGCCGGCGTCATCAAGCGTCACAACTTCTCTTCGAATCGCGCCAGCCACGGTAACTCGGTTTCGCACAACAAACCGGGTTCGATCGGTATGGCTCAGGATCCTGGTCGTGTATTCCCCGGCAAACGGATGCCTGGCCACATGGGCGCGGTGACGCGGACCCAGCAGTCGCTGCAGATTGTGCGCATTGATGTTGAGCGCAACCTGCTGCTGATTCGCGGTGCCGTTCCCGGTTCACGCGGCGGTGACGTGATGGTCCGCCCTGCGGTTCGCACTCGGCGTCCCCCGGCAGTCAAACAGGGCGGCAAAGCCGCCCCGGCGAAGAAGTGAGGCGACGCTAAATGGAACTTAACGTCATTAACGATCAAGGCAAGCCGACCGCGAAACTGGCGGCTTCGGATGCTGCATTCGGCCGTGAGTACAACGAGGCACTGGTGCACCAGGTGGTCACCGCCTACCTCGCCAACGCTCGCTTGGCCACGCGTGCCCAGAAGGATCGCGGCACGGTAACCCACACGACCAAGAAGCCATGGCGGCAAAAGGGCACGGGCCGTGCTCGTGCCGGTATGACCTCCAGCCCGCTGTGGCGTGGCGGCGGCCGGACTTTCCCGAACTCGCCGGACGAGAACTACTCGCACAAGCTGAACCGCAAGATGTACCGCGCAGGCCTGATGTCGATCCTCTCGCAACTGGCTCGTGAAGACCGTCTGTCGGTGGTGGATTCGTTCACCATCGATGCGCCGAAAACCAAATTGCTCGCCAGCAAGCTGAAGGGTATGGGCATGGACGATGTGCTCATCATTACCGACAGCATGGATGAGAACCTGCGGCTGTCGTCGCGCAACCTCCCCAACGTCATGGTGGTGGATGTAAACCATGCTGATCCGGTCAGCCTGATCCGGCACACCAATGTGCTGATCACCAAAGGCGCTGTGGGCAAAATCGAGGAGCTGCTGGCATGAGCGCATTCAGCACAGAACGTCTGGCGCAAATCCTGCTCGCCCCCGTAATCTCCGAAAAGAGCACGCTTGTCGGCGAAAAGAACAACCAGGTGGTGTTCCGCGTTGCCCGTGATGCGACCAAGCCGGAAATCAAGGCTGCGGTTGAAACGATGTTGAGCAAGAAGGACGAGAAACTCGAAGTCCAGAAGGTCAGCATTGTTAATGTTCGCGGCAAGGAAAAGCGTTTCGGCAAGTTTACCGGCCGACGCAGTTCGTGGAAAAAAGCCTATGTCTGCCTCAAGGCAGGTCAGGAAATCACCTTTGCTGAAGGGGAGGTGAAGTAATGTTAGTTAAAGTCAAACCGACTTCACCGGGTCGTCGCGGCCTGGTCAAAGTGGTTACCCCGGGCCTGCACAAGGGCAAACCGGTTGCGAAACTGGTCAAAAGCCAGTCGAAAAAAGCGGGCCGTAACGTTCATGGTCGCGTCACCATGCGTCACCAGGGTGGCGGCCACAAGCAGCATTACCGCATGGTCGATTTCAAGCGTAACAAGGACGGTATTCCGGCGAAGGTTGAACGGATTGAATACGATCCCAACCGCAGCGCGCATCTTGCACTGCTGTGCTACGCCGATGGCGAACGCCGTTACGTGATTGCTACGCGCGGTGTTACTGCCGGCATGCAGCTGCTTTCCGGGCCGGAAGCGCCGATCAAAACCGGTAATGCCCTGCCCCTGCGCAACATTCCCGTTGGCTCGACGATCTGCTGCGTGGAAATGCTTCCGGGTAAAGGTGCGCAGCTGTCGCGTGCCGCGGGTACTTCGGTGCAACTGCTGGCCCGCGAAGGTGAATATGCCCAGCTGCGCCTGCGCTCCGGCGAAATCCGCAAAGTGCACGTGAACTGCCGCGCCACGATTGGCGAGGTGGGTAACGAAGAACATCAACTGGAGTCCATCGGCAAGGCCGGGCGTGTCCGTTGGCGTGGTATTCGCCCGACGGTTCGGGGTGTTGCAATGAACCCAATCGATCACCCGCACGGTGGTGGTGAAGGACGTACGGCGGCCGCACAGGCGCCGGTCAGTCCTTGGGGCGTCATGTGTAAGGGTTACAAGACGCGCAAGAACAAACGCACCAGCGGGATGATCATTCGTCGCCGCAATGCGAAAGCTACGGCGTAAGGGATAAACATGTCACGTTCCATTAAAAAAGGCCCGTTCGTCGATCATCACCTGATGCAGAAGGTGGAGACGGCTCGCGCCGGTTCTGACAAGCGCCCGATCAAAACCTGGTCCCGGCGTTCCACGGTTCTCCCCGACTTTGTCGGTCTGACTATTGCTGTTCATAACGGCAGGCAGCATGTGCCGGTTTATGTGACGGAAAACATGGTCGGTCACAAACTGGGCGAATTTGCGCACACCCGCACGTTCAAGGGCCATTCGAAAGCTGGCGGATCATCGCCTGGCGATAAGAAATCGGCTCCTACGCCGGCGAAATAAGGGTTATCTAAATGGATACCACAGCTAAACTGTTCGGCGTCAGGTTATCGCCGCAAAAAGGCCGGCTTGTTGCGGATCTGATCCGCGGTAAGACGGTGGAAAACGCGCTCAATATTCTGGGGTTTTCTCCAAAAAAAGGCGCGGTGATCATTCGTAAAGTGCTGGAGTCGGCAATAGCCAACGCCGAGCACAATGACGGTGCCGATATCGACGAACTCAAAGTGACTCGGATTTACGTCGAAAAAGGTCCGGTGATGAAGCGCTTTTCCGCACGGGCCAAAGGCCGGGGCGTACAAATCTTGAAACCGACGTGCCACGTTTACGTGACCGTCGGCGACGGAAGGAAGTAAAGCATGGGCCAAAAAATACATCCGATCGGATTCCGTCTGGCGTTCAACCGTAACTGGGCGTCACGCTGGTATGCCAACAACAAGAACTTCGCCGGGATGCTGCTCGAGGACATCAAGGTCCGCGAATACCTGAAGGAGCGCTTGTCCCAGGCTGCCGTTTCGCGCGTCGTCATCGAGCGTCCGGCCAAGAATGCACGTATCACTGTATACAGTGCGCGTCCGGGCATGGTCATCGGCAAAAAAGGCGAAGACATCGAGCGCCTGAAGGCTGACCTGCAGAAGATGCTCGGCGTTCCTGTTCACGTCAATATCGAGGAAGTGCGCAAGCCGGAACTCGACGCGCAACTGATCGCCGATTCGATCGTGCAGCAACTGCAAAAGCGGATCATGTTCCGTCGCGCGATGAAGCGTGCGATTACCAATGCGATGCGTCTGGGTGCGCAGGGTATCAAGATCATGAGCGCGGGTCGGCTCAATGGTATTGAAATTGCCCGCACTGAGTGGTACCGCGAGGGCCGTGTGCCGCTGCATACGCTTCGCGCAGATATCGACTACGGATTTTCGGAAGCCAAAACCAGCTACGGCATCATTGGCGTGAAGGTCTGGGTGTTCAAGGGTGAGGTGATCGGCAAGAATGATCATCCTGCACTGGCTCCGTCGGCCGTACCGGCCGAGGAACCCGCGCCGGCACCGGCGCGCAAGCCGAGAAGGACAACTGCAAAGACAGGAGCAAAACGTGCTACAGCCAGCCAGGCGTAAATACCGCAAGGAGCAGAAGGGCCGGAACACCGGCGTTGCGACTCGCGGCAACAAGGTCAGCTTCGGCGAATTCGGCCTGAAGGCGATCGGTCGCGGCCGCCTGACTGCCCGACAGATTGAAGCTGCGCGTCGTGCAATGACGCGCCACATCAAGCGCGGCGGCCGGATCTGGATTCGCATTTTCCCGGACAAGCCGATTTCGCGTAAGCCGGCGGAAGTCCGGATGGGTAACGGTAAAGGGAATCCGGAGTACTGGGTCGCCGAGATTCAGCCGGGCAAGGTTTTGTATGAAATGGACGGCGTGAACGAGGTCATTGCCAAGGAAGCTTTCCGCCTTGCGGCGGCGAAGCTCCCGATTGCAACCACATTCGTGCACCGTCTGGTTGGGGGTTGATATGAAGTCAAGCGAACTGCAGGCAAAAGGCGCTGAGGATCTGCGCAAGGAACTGGAATCGCTGCTGAAGGCGCAGTTTTCCCTGCGTATGCAGAAAGCGACCCAGCAACTGACCAACACCAGCCAGCTGCGCAAGGTGCGCCGCGACATCGCGCGCGTGCGCACGGTGCTGGCAACGAAGGCTTAAGGGCGGGATGCGGATATGAGCGACGTAAAGAGCGAAGCAAACAAACGAACCCTGACCGGGCGTGTGGTCAGCGACAAGATGGACAAAACGGTAACCGTTCTGGTCGAGCGTCGGGTCAAGCACCCGCTGCTGGGCAAGGTGGTGACCCGGTCGAAAAAATATCATGCACACGACGCCAACGATGAGTACAAAGAAGGCGATACGGTCCTGATCGAGGAATGCCGTCCCCTGGCGAAAACCAAGGCTTGGAAGGTGATCAAGCTGGTGGAGAAGTCGCGGGGCGTTTAATCGTAATAAGGCCTTGCGCTGCTGTTGCGCTTCGGTTTATAATTTGCGGCTGTAATTTTTCCGCTCTGCTACCGCAGGCGGTGACCTAGCCCGAACGGGCTCCAAGACTGACCTTCCGCTGTTTGGTGGGTCAAGTTGGAGAAAGAAAAGCAGGAAATATCATGATTCAGATGCAATCCAAACTGGATGTTGCAGACAACACCGGTGCGCGTACTGTTATGTGCATCAAGGTGCTTGGTGGCTCGAAGCGTCGTTATGCCGGCATCGGCGACGTCATCAAGGTCAGCATCAAGGACGCTGCGCCTCGTGGGCGTGTCAAGAAGGGCGAAGTTTATAACGCTGTTGTCGTGCGCACCGCCAAAGGTGTGCGCCGCAACGACGGGTCGCTCCTTAAGTTTGATGGCAACGCTGCAGTTCTGCTCAACCAGAAACTTGAGCCGATCGGTACGCGGATTTTTGGACCGGTGACGCGTGAGCTGCGGACTGAACGATTCATGAAGATCGTTTCTCTCGCACCGGAAGTGCTGTAAAGAGGACGTTACGCATATGCGCAAGATCAGAAAAGGCGACGACGTTGTAGTGCTGACCGGCCGTGACCGCAGTAAGCGCGGGACGGTGCTGCGTGTTGTCGATGCAGATCATCTGCTTGTCGAAGGCATCAATCGCGTCAAGAAGCACCAGCGGCCCAATCCGGCCAAGGGTGACACCGGCGGGATCATCGACAAGGAAATGCCCATTCACATCTCGAATGTGGCGCTGTTCAACCCGGTGACCAAGAAGGCTGATCGAATCGGCATTCGGCAACTGGAAGACGGCCGTCGCGTTCGGTTTTTTAAGTCCAATGGCGAAGTGGTTGATGTATGAGCGCTGACAAAGAAACCAAAAAAGCGAAGCCTGCCAAGGAAGCCAAGGCAGAGCCGGCCAAGAAAGCCGCAAAGGAGCCCAAGGCATCTGCCGGCGCATCCGCCAAGCAGGGTAAACCTGCCCGGCCGACTGCCCCTGCACGCCTGAGCACCTATTACAAAGAAACCGTGGCTAAAGAGCTGACTGCTAAGTTCGGTTACTCCAGCCCGATGCAGGTGCCGCGTATCGAAAAGATCGTCCTGAACATGGGCGTCGGCGAGGCCGTTGCTGACAAGAAGATCATGGACAACGCTGTCGGTGACATGACCAAGATTGCCGGCCAGAAACCACTGGTGACCAAATCACGCAAAGCGATCGCGAATTTCAAGATCCGTGAAGGTTACCCTGTCGGTTGCAAGGTTACGTTGCGCGGTGCGCGCATGTATGAATTCCTGGACCGTCTGGTGAGCATCGCGCTGCCCCGTGTTCGCGATTTTCGCGGTATTTCCGGCAAGAGTTTTGATGGCCGTGGCAACTACAACATGGGCGTCAAAGAGCAGATCATTTTTCCTGAAATCGAGTACGACAAGATTGATGCCCTTCGTGGCATGAACATCACGATTTCGACGACGGCAAAGTCCGATGAAGAAGGTCGGGCTTTGCTTTCCGCTTTTAAATTTCCTTTCCGTAATTGAGGAAAACGTATGTCTAAGCTTGCACTGATAAACCGTGAGCAGAAGCGTCGCAAGACTGTGAAGAAATTCGCGGCCAAGCGCGCGGAGCTCCAGACGCTTGTTGACGATCAGAAGCTGTCTCCTGAGGATCGATATGAAGCACGTCTGAAGCTGCAGAAGCTGCCGCGGAACGCGAGTCCTGTCCGTTTGCGCAATCGTTGCGCGCTGACTGGCCGGCCCCGCGGTGTTTATCGCAAGTTCGGGCTGGCTCGGGGCAAGTTGCGCGAGATAGCAATGCGCGGCGAGATTCCGGGCGTAATCAAGGCTAGCTGGTAAGACAGGCCGCAGGAGAATTTTGCATGAGCATGAATGATCCGATTTCCGACATGCTGACCCGCATCCGCAATGCACAGCAAGCGGAAAAGGGAACCGTGTCGATGCCTTCGAGCAAGCTCAAGGCCGCGATTGCCAAAGTCCTCAAGGACGAAGGCTATATTGAGGACTTCGCCGTCAGAGGTGAAGCGTCCAAGCCGGTGCTTGAGGTTGAACTCAAGTATTACGCCGGCAGCCCGGTGATCGAGAAAATTGAACGCGTAAGCCGTCCAGGCCTGCGTATTTATAAACCCAGCCGTGACATTCCCAATGTGATGAACGGCCTTGGCGTTGCTATCGTTTCCACCTCCAAAGGTGTGATGACCGATCGCAAAGCCCGAGGCATGGGCATCGGTGGGGAAGTTCTCTGCATCGTGGCCTAACGGAGGAAGACGATGTCCAGAGTCGGTAAATCCCCGGTCATGTTGCCGGAAAAAGTCGAAGTTACGATTGGTGTCGACCAGATTTCAGTCAAGGGTCCGCTGGGAACGCTGTCCCAAGCAATTACTTCGAATGTGAAAGTCGAGAAAATTGACAATCGTCTCGAAATCAAGCTGAACGAAGACACGCGCCAGGCGAATGCGATCAGCGGCACACTGCGCGCATTGATAGCGAACATGGTGCAGGGTGTAAGCAAGGGGTTCGAGCGCAAACTGATGCTGGTTGGCGTTGGCTACCGTGCTCAGGCACAAGGCGACAAGCTCAACCTGACGCTGGGTTTTTCGCACCCGGTAGTTCATCAGTTGCCGGCGGGTGTAAAGGTCGAGACCCCGACACAAACCGAAATAATCATCAAGGGCGCCGACAAGCAGAAAGTCGGGCAGGTCGCCGCAGATGTTCGCAATTACCGGCCGCCGGAGCCTTACAAGGGCAAGGGCGTGCGTTATGCCGAAGAGCGAATTGTGCTCAAGGAAACGAAGAAGAAGTAAGGCGGATAGAACATGGTTGAAAAAAATACAGCGCGCCTGCGGCGCGCACGCAGCACCCGGGCCAAAATTGCCGAGCTCAAGGCGGTGCGTCTTACCGTCTATCGCTCGAACGGCCACATCTATGCACAAGTCATTGATGCAAGCGGCTCCAAAGTGCTGGCAAGTGCCTCGACTTCTGAAAAGGAAGTCCGGGCTGCAATGCCAAACGGCGGCAATATCGCTGCGGCAGTTGCGATCGGTAAAAGCATCGCGGAGCGCGCAAAGAAAGCTGGTGTGGAGAAGGTCGCGTTTGACCGCTCCGGCTACCAATATCACGGTCGGGTGAAGGCGCTGGCGGAAGCCGCGCGTGAAGCCGGTCTCAAGTTTTAACGGAGCAGCGCATGGCAAAAATGCAGGCAGCGAAAATGCAGACCGGCGAAGAGCGCGGTGACGGCCTTCGTGAAAAAATGGTCGCGATCAACCGCGTCACCAAAGTCGTCAAGGGCGGCCGTGTGATGGGTTTTGCCGCTCTGACCGTGGTCGGCGACGGCGACGGCAGCATTGGTATGGGCAAGGGCAAGGCGCGTGAAGTGCCGGTTGCCGTGCAGAAAGCCATGGAAGAAGCGCGTCGCAAGATGGTCAAGGTTCAGCTCAAGAACGGCACCCTGCAACATGCTGTCATGGGGCGCCATGGCGCATCCAAGGTCTACATGCAGCCCGCTTCCGAGGGCACGGGCATCATTGCCGGTGGTCCTGTTCGTGCAGTGCTTGAAGTCATGGGTGTTGCCAACATCCTGGCCAAGTGTATTGGCTCGACCAATCCGTATAACATTGTTCGCGCCACCATCAATGGCCTGACGGCAATGAACACGCCTGCGGAAATTGCCGCCAAGCGTGGTAAGTCGGTTGAAGAAATTCAGGGATAAGCCATGGCCAAAAAACCTCAAGGCAAAACCGTAAAAGTTACGCTGCTGCGCAGCCTGATCGGCACGCGCCCGGAACATCGCGCCTGTGTGCGCGGGCTGGGGCTGCGGCGAATTCGTCACACCGTCGAACTTATTGATACGCCGGCAGTGCGCGGCATGATCAAAAAAGTTGCGTATCTCGTTCGTTGCGAGGGATAAATGGAACTGAATAACATCAAGCCTGCCAGCGGTGCAAAACACAGCAAGAAACGTGTGGGTCGCGGCATTGGTTCCGGCACCGGCAAGACCGCGGGTCGGGGTCACAAAGGTCAGAAGGCTCGTGCGGGCGGATTCCATAAAGTCGGTTTTGAGGGCGGCCAGATGCCGCTGCATCGCCGGCTGCCCAAGCGCGGTTTTCAGTCACTGACTGCAGGTGATACTGCAGAAGTGCGCCTGGACACGCTGCAAAAGATGACTGCCGAATCGATTGATTTGGAAGTTTTGAAAAAGGCTGGCGTCGTATCGCGGCTGGCCAAGCGTGCCAAGGTCATTTTGGCGGGCGAAATCAAGCGCAAGGTTATGTTGAAAGGTGTGCTGGCCAGCAAGGGTGCACAGGCGGCTATTGAGAAAGCCGGTGGCAGCATTGAACTGCTTGCAGAGAAGGCCGGGAGCTAAGCTTGGCCGCTGGAGCCGCACTGTCGGGAGCTGGAAAGTTTGGTGACCTCAAGCGTCGCCTGCTTTTCCTCGTGGGTGCGCTGATTGTTTTCCGCATCGGCTCGTTTATTCCGGTGCCGGGTATCGATCAGGCCCAGCTCGCGGAACTGTTCCGAGCGCAGCGTGGCGGCATTCTGGACATGTTCAACATGTTTTCTGGCGGAGCCCTTTCTCGTTTCTCGATTTTTACGCTGGGGATCATGCCGTATATTTCAGCGTCGATCATCATGCAGTTGATGACCGTTGTTTCACCCACTCTCGAAGCATTGAAGAAAGAGGGTGAGTCAGGCCGCCGCAAAATCACCCAGTACACGCGTTACGGCACGGCAGCCTTGGCAATTGTTCAGGGCATGGCCATTGCGATTGCATTTGAGCAGCAAAAAGTTGCGATTGATCCCGGACTGATGTTTCGATTGACAGCGATGGTTACCCTGGTCAGCGGAACGATGTTTTTGATGTGGCTGGGTGAGCAGATTACGGAGCGCGGCATCGGCAACGGCATTTCGCTGATCATTTTTGCCGGCATAGCCGCAGGGTTCCCGGAGGCTGTCGGTGGCACTTTGGAATTGGCTCGAACTGGTGCATTTTCGATCCCTTTCGTACTCTTCATATTCGTTCTGGTGTTGGCAGTAACCGCATTTGTGTGTTTCGTTGAAAAGGGCCAGCGAAAGATACTGGTGAATTACGCGAAGCGACAGGTGGGGCGCAAGGTTTACGGCGGACAGTCCTCGCATCTGCCGCTCAAGTTGAATATGTCGGGTGTGATCCCTCCGATCTTTGCTTCGAGCATCATTCTGTTCCCGGGCACCATTGCCGGATGGCTGGGTGAGAGTGAGGGAATGGTCTGGCTGAAAAACGTTGCTGCGGTGCTGCATCCCGGCCAACCGATTTACACGCTTTTTTACGCTGCTGCGATTATTTTCTTCTGCTTTTTTTATACGGCGTTGGTGTTCAACCCCAAGGAAACAGCGGAGAACCTTAAAAAGAGCGGTGCGTTTGTTCCCGGAATACGTCCCGGTGACCAGACTGCCCGTTACATCGAGAAAGTTACGATGCGTTTGACACTGGGCGGCGCGATTTATGTCACGCTGGTTTGCCTGGTGCCGGAACTGCTGATCGTCTGGAAGAATGTGCCGTTTTACTTTGGTGGAACATCGCTGCTGATCATCGTGGTGGTTACCCTGGATTTCATGGCTCAGGTGCAGGCTTATGTGATGTCGCATCAATATGAAAGTCTGCTTAAGAAAGCAAACTTCAAAGGCGGTGTGTTCCCGACGCGGTAAATGGCGAAAGAAGACACGATACAGATGCAGGGAGAGATTGTTGAGACCCTGCCTAATGCGATGTTTCGGGTAAAGCTGGAGAATGGCCATATGGTACTTGGCCATATCTCGGGAAAAATGCGGATGCACTACATCCGTATTCTGCCCGGGGACAAGGTGACCGTTGAACTGACGCCCTACGATTTAACCAAGGGGCGCATTGTTTTCCGGGCGAAATAGGCTGCAAGCGAAAGAGGTATGACATGAAAGTGCAAGCATCGGTTAAACGCATGTGCCGCAACTGCAAGGTTGTGAAGCGCAACGGTGTGGTTCGTGTGATCTGCAAGGATCCACGCCACAAGCAGCGTCAGGGTTGATTGGTTCATTGAATATGAATCTGTCAAAAGTTATAATGTCCAGTTTTCCATTGGTGGGGTGAGTAAATGGCCCGCATAGGTGGCGTCAACATTGCAAACCATCAGCACGCGGAAGTCGCGCTGACGGCAATCTACGGAATTGGCCGGAGCCGTGCCCGCCTCATTTGCGCGGCAGCTGGCATCAACACCGCAACCAAGATCAAAGACCTGTCCGATACGGACATGGAGAAACTGCGCGAGCAGGTGGCGAAGTTCACCACTGAAGGTGATTTGCGTCGCGAGATCTCCATGAACATCAAGCGACTGATGGATCTCGGAACCTGGCGCGGCAAGCGTCATCGTGCCGGTCTGCCGGTTCGTGGCCAGCGCACCCGTACAAACGCGCGCACCCGCAAGGGCCCGCGCAAGGCCGCAGTGAAAATCCAGCGTCCGGCCGCTTAATTGAGAGTGACTATATATGGCTAAGGCAAGCACCAGGGTTCGCAAGAAGGTCAAGAAGAATGTGGCGGAAGGCGTCGCCCACGTTCACGCTTCCTTCAACAACACGATCGTCACGATTACCGACCGTCAAGGCAATGCCTTGGCATGGGCGACCTCGGGTAGCAATGGTTTCAAGGGTTCCCGCAAGTCGACACCGTTTGCTGCACAGATCGCCGCTGAAAAGGCCGGTCGTCTGGCGCAGGAATGCGGCGTGAAGAATATCGAGGTTCTGATCAAGGGACCCGGACCCGGACGCGAGTCCGCAGTGCGCGCGCTGAACGCCGTAGGTTTCAAGATCACCAGCATCTCCGATGTGACGCCCGTGCCGCATAACGGCTGCCGTCCGCCGAAGAAACGCAGAATTTAAGGGAGATCCCACAAGTGGCCAGGAATCTCGATGCAAAATGCCGGCAATGCCGGCGCGAAGGCGAAAAACTCTTCCTGAAAGGGGAGAAGTGTTTCACTGATAAATGTGCGATGGAGCGTCGTGCCTACCCTCCGGGGCAGCACGGCCAGAAGAATTCCAGACTTTCGGGTTATGGCGTTCAACTGCGCGAAAAACAGAAGGTGCGCAGGATCTACGGCATTCTCGAGCGGCAATTCCGCAAGACTTACAAGGAAGCGGCGGCCAGCAAGGGCGTTACCGGCGAAGCATTGCTGCAGAGCCTGGAAAGCAGGCTTGACACAGTGGTGTATCGCATGGGTTTCGGTGCTTCGCGCACGGAAGCGCGCCAGGTCGTTCGTCATAACGGCATTCTCGTCAACGGCAAGCGGGTCAACATCCCTTCGTTCCAGTGCCGTCCAGGTGATGTTGTCGAAGTGGCTCAGCCGGCGAAGGCGCAACTTCGTATCAAGGGTGCGTCCGAAGCTGCCGAGTCCCGCGGTTATCCGGAGTGGATCGAGGTCGACTCGAAGGCGCTGAAAGGCACCTTCAAGGCCCGCCCGCAGCGCTCCGAACTGCCGTCCACGATTAATGAGTCGCTCATCGTTGAGCTTTACTCGAAATAATTTCCAAGAGGTAGATCCGTCATGTCCAGCAGCGCCTTCCTCAAGCCTCGGATCATTGATGTTCAGGGTGTGTCACCGTTCCACGCCAAGGTTACGATGGAGCCGTTCGAGCGTGGCTACGGCCACACGCTTGGCAATGCCCTGCGTCGCACTCTGCTGTCGTCGATGCCCGGCTTTGCGGCAACTGAAGTCAAGATTGCCGGCGTATTGCACGAGTATTCCACCATTGACGGCGTCCAGGAGGACGTGGTTGATATCCTTCTTAACCTGAAAGGCATCGTTCTGCGTCTGCATAACCGCGACGAAGCCATTCTGACCCTGAAGAAATCCGGTGAAGGTGTCGTGACCGCGGCTGACATCGAGCCGATGCACGATGTTGAAATCATCAATCCCGATCACGTGATTGCCCATCTGACGGCGGGCGGCAAGCTTGACGTGCAGATCAAGGTCGAAAAAGGCCGCGGCTATGTTGCTGCTGTCACCCGACGTGGCGACGAAGAAGCACGCAGCGTTGGCGGTCTCGTCCTCGATGCCTCATTCGGCCCGGTCCGTCGCGTCAGTTACGCCGTGGAATCGGCTCGTGTTGAACAGCGCACCGACCTCGATAAGCTTGTAATTGACATCGAGACCAACGGCGCGATTGATCCGGAAGAAGCAGTGCGTTATGCGGCGCGCGTTCTGGTTGAGCAACTGTCCGTATTTGCCGATCTCAAAGGCACTCCGGCGTTGATCGAAGAGAAGAAGGCCACCCAGATTGATCCGGTGCTGCTGCGTCCGGTCGACGATCTGGAGCTGACTGTCCGTTCGGCCAACTGCCTGAAAGCTGAAAACATTTATTACATCGGCGATCTGATCCAGCGTACCGAAACGGAGTTGTTGAAGACCCCGAATCTGGGCCGCAAGTCGCTGAACGAAATCAAGGAAGTGCTGGCGTCCCGAGGTCTCACGCTGGGGATGAAGCTGGAAAACTGGCCGCCTGCCGGCCTCGAAAAGGTTTAAGAGGGCATCATGCGTCATCGTCACGGTTTACGAAAACTCAATCGCACCAGCAGCCATCGTCTGGCAATGCTGCGCAACATGGCCAACTCGCTGCTGCGTCACGAAGCGATCAAAACCACGTTGCCCAAGGCCAAGGAACTGCGCCGCGTAGTTGAACCGATCATCACGCTCGGCAAGAAGCCTACACTGGCCAATCGCCGCCTGGCATTCGATCGTCTGCGCGATCGCGAGAACGTGGTCAAGTTGTTCGAACTGCTGGGACCGCGTTACGCCAAGCGCAACGGCGGCTACTTGCGCATCCTGAAATTCGGTTTTCGCAAGGGCGACAATGCGCCGATGGCGTATGTCGAACTGATGGACCGTCCGGAAGAGGCCGTTGAAGCCAAGACCGAGACTGCGGCGGCCTGAGTAACTGCGGCACGTAAAAAAACCGGGCTAGCCCCGGTTTTTTTACGCCCGTAGCAATCTAAAATAACTTAAAAAACAAATACTTGCATTATTTGGGTGGTCAGCTGATCAGGATCACACGATAGTCGTTCACGTTGGTGCGGGTCGGGCCGGTAACGACGAGATCTCCGGTGATCTCGAAAAATCGGTACGCATCATTGCTGTCCAGCAACGCCGCGGGGTTGATGTGTTTACGCGCAGCACGCTCTAACGCGTCCGGCATCAGCAGGGCGCCGGCGTTATCTTCGGAGCCGTCGATGCCGTCAGTGTCGCAGGCCAGCGCATGAATATTCGCGGCGCCGTCGAGGTCTAGCGCAAGTGACAGCAGGAACTCTGCGCAACGGCCACCGCGCCCCTTGCCGCGAACCGTGACCGTACACTCACCGCCTGAAATCAATGCGACCGGAGGCCGCCAAGGGGCATTGTGTTCGGTGATCGCGCGTGCCATCGCGCCGTAAACCTTGGCTACTTCGCGAGCTTCACCCGTTACGGAGTCGCCCAGAATGGCCGGCGTAATGCCCTTGGCGCGGAAGTAATCAGCCGCAGCCTGCAGCGATTGCCATGCGGTTGCGATGACTTTGTTTTCCGTTTTGGCGAACGCACGATCGCCGGCTTTTGGTGTTTCTGCAATTTCGCCGCGCGCGCCGCGTGCCAGATGCGCGGCGATCGCCGGCGGTGGTTGCACACCGTAACGCTCAAGGATGGAGATGGCATCGGCGTAAGTTGTCGGATCCGGCGCGCAGGGACCGGAGGCGATATGCGTCGGGTCGTCTCCGGTTACGTCCGAGATCACCAGCGCCAGTACCGGTGCGCGTGAAGCCGCTGCCATTCGTCCGCCCTGGATCAGAGAGAGGTGTTTGCGCACGGTATTCATTGCCTGGATCGGTGCGCCCGAGTGCAGCAGCTGCTTGGTGACCTGTTTAAGGTCCGCCATCGAAACGCCTTCCGCAGGCAGTGACAGCAGGCTTGAGCCCCCGCCGGAAACCAGAACCAGCAACAGATCCTGCGGCGTCAGCGCTTTGACTTTCCTCAGGATTTCGGTCGCGGCCTGTTCGCCGGCAGAGTCCGGCACGGGATGGCCGGCTTCAATGACGGTAATGCGGTTGGTGAGCAGACCGTGCCGGTAACGCGTGATGACCAAGCCGTCGAGCGGCGCACTCGCCGGCCAGGTCTGTTCGACCGCCAGCGCCATGGATGCCGCGGCCTTGCCCGCACCGACCACCAGTGTGCGACCTTTGGGCGGCGGCGGGAGGTGGCACGGCAGAATGCGCTGCGGGTCGGCGGCGGCGACGGCCGCAGCAAAACTGCCGGTCAGCAGTTCACGAGCCGCTTCGGTTTTCACACCAGCACCGTTTTAAGGTGAACCCCGGTATGACTGCCCGGGTTTGCGGCGATGAGTTCAGGCGGTCCTTCGGCAATGATCCGGCCGCCACCGCCGCCGCCCTCAGGGCCGAGGTCGATGACCCAGTCGGCGGTCTTGATCACATCAAGATTGTGTTCGATGACAACAATGGTGTTGCCGTGATCGCGCAGGCGATGCAGTACCCGCAGCAACAGATCCGTGTCGTGGAAATGCAGTCCGGTAGTCGGTTCATCAAGGATGTATAACGTGCGGCCCGTATCGCGTTTCGATAATTCGAGTGCCAGTTTGACTCGCTGGGCTTCGCCGCCGGAAAGCGTTGTCGCGCTCTGGCCGAGGGTGATGTAGCCGAGACCGACGTCCATCAGTGTTTGCAGTTTGCGGGCCAGTGTCGGCACGGCGCTGAAAAATTCCAAGGCATGCTCCACGGTCATTGCCAGCACTTCATGGATGGTCTTGCCCTTGTAGCGGATGTCCAGTGTTTCGCGGTTGTAGCGTTTGCCGTGGCAGGTGTCGCAGGGCACGTAGATATCGGGCAGGAAGTGCATTTCGACTTTCAATACGCCGTCACCCTGACAGGCCTCGCAGCGGCCGCCTTTGACATTGAACGAGAAGCGGCCGGCGCCGTAGCCGCGTGCGCGGGATTCGGGTACGCCGGCATACAGTTCGCGGATCGGCGTGAACAGGCCGGTGTAGGTGGCGGGGTTGGAGCGGGGCGTGCGGCCGATGGGGCTCTGGTCGACATTGACGACTTTGTCGAAGAACTCCATGCCTTCGATTGAGCTGCACGGGGCCGGTTCGACATTGCTGCCATAAAGATCACGTGCTGCTGAAAGATACAGCGTGTCGTTGACCAGGGTCGACTTGCCGGAACCGGAGACGCCGGTAACGCAGGTCAGCAGCCCGATGGGAATGCCCACTGTGACGTCCTTGAGGTTGTTGCCGTGCGCGCCCTTGATAACCAGCTGCCGCTGCGGGTTGATGCGGTGGCGAAGCGCCGGCACATCGATGCGCCGGCGTCCGGACAGATACTGGCCGGTCAGCGATTCAGGGTGGGCGATGATTTCCGCCGGCGTGCCTTCGGCGATGACGCAGCCACCGTGCTCACCGGCACCGAGCCCCATATCGACCACGTGATCGGCATGCATGATCGCATCGTGATCATGTTCCACAACGATCACCGAGTTGCCGATGTCGCGCAGCCGCTTGAGCATGTCGAGCAGCCGCGTGTTGTCGCGTTGGTGCAGGCCGATTGACGGTTCGTCGAGCACGTACATCACACCGGTCAGTCCGGAACCGATCTGGCTGGCGAGGCGGATGCGCTGCGATTCGCCGCCCGACAGCGTATCGGCGGAGCGATCGAGTGACAGGTAATCCAGCCCGACATCAACGAGAAAGCGCAGGCGATTACTGATTTCACCGGCAATTTTTTCAGCGATAGCCTGTTTCGCACCGGTCAATTGAAGGGCGTCGAAGAAACGCATGGCATCGCCGAGTTGCAGCGCCGAAAGGGCGTAGATCGGCTGGCGGGCAACCAGTACGTGACGTGCTTCGCGGCGCAGGCGGGTACCACGGCAATCCGGGCACTGCTGGTTGTTCAGGTATTTGGCGAGTTCTTCCTTGACCACCGGTGAGTCGGTTTCCTTGTGCCGTCGTTCAAGATTCGGGATTACGCCCTCGAAGGCATGTTCCTTGACATAGGATTTTCCACGTTCACCGACATACGTGAAGCGGATGGCTGTTTTGCCCGAGCCATAAAGCACAGCCTGACGTGCCACCTCGGGTAATTCATTGAACGGTGCTTCGATGTCAAATTCATAATGGGCCGCGAGTCCTTGCAGCATCTGGAAATAAAACTGGTTGCGGCGGTCCCAGCCCTTGATCGCTCCGGCGGCCAGCGACATTTCGGGAAACGCCGCGATTCGCTTCGGATCGAAGAAGTTGATTGAGCCAAGGCCGTCGCAGCGCTGGCAAGCGCCTGCCGGGTTGTTGAACGAAAACAGGCGCGGTTCGAGTTCGGGCGAGGCGAAGCCACACTGCGGGCAGGCGAGTCGTGCGGAGTAGGCGTGCTCTTGGCCGTTATCCATGTCCACGGCTACTGCGCGCCCGTCTCCATGACGCAGCGCGGTCTCGAAAGACTCGGCAAGGCGCTGCCGCAGTTCTTCCCGGACTTTCACGCGGTCGACAACGACGTCAATCGTGTGCTTTGTATTTTTCTTGAGCGCTGGCAGTGAATCAATGTCGTGTACCTTGCCGTCGAGACGCACTCGCACAAAGCCCTGTGCTCTCAGCTCGTCGATCAAGGCAGACTGTTCTCCTTTGCGGTCATTGACCACAGGCGCCAGGATCATCAGCTTTGTATCCTCCGGCATTTGCAGTACATGATCGACCATCTGCGCCACCGATTGCGCAGCCAGTACGACATCATGATCAGGGCAGTGCGGTTCCCCGATGCGAGCATAGAGCAGTCGCAGGTAGTCGTGAATCTCGGTGACCGTTCCGACAGTGGAGCGGGGGTTGTGGCTTGATGCCTTCTGCTCGATGGCGATCGCAGGCGACAACCCTTCAATCATGTCGACGTCCGGTTTCTCCATTAATTGCAGAAACTGTCGCGCATAGGCTGAAAGCGACTCGACGTAACGACGCTGGCCTTCCGCATAGAGCGTGTCGAATGCCAGCGATGATTTTCCTGAGCCGGACAGCCCGGTGATCACGACCAGTTGGTTGCGCGGCAGATCGAGGCTGATGTTTTTCAGGTTGTGCGTGCGTGCGCCGCGCACTCGAATCTGCCCGGCGCCGGCAGGCGGTATCGGCAGATCGGTCTGTGGTTTGGCCGGCAGGGCGACCAGTTTCGGCGGCAAGTGACGCGCAGTCATGTGAGTGACCAAAGGTAAACCTGCTAATATACGCGCATAAGCAGTTACGCCCAACTGTTCTCCCAGATTTCCCTTCCCCCGCCTTTGTCCATGTCGTCGCGAAGCAAAATGACCCCGCTCGAATTGCGGGCCAGCATTGGTTTGTCCGGAATTTTCGGACTGCGATTGCTGGGCATGTTCGTAATCCTTCCGGTGTTTGCAATTTATGCAGAACAACTCCCCGGGGGCAACGATCTGATGCTGGTTGGGCTTGCCATCGGGGCTTACGGATTGACGCAGGCATTGCTGCAGATACCGTTCGGTTGGTGGTCCGACCGTTATGGCCGCAAACCGGTGATTTACATCGGACTGGTTATTTTTGCGGTCGGCAGTTTCGTTGCTGCGCTGGCACCGAATATTTACATCGTCATTCTTGGCCGAATGTTGCAGGGCGCGGGAGCTATTTCAGCTGCGGTGATCGCCATGACGGCTGATCTCACGCGCGAAGACCAGCGCGCGAAAGCAATGGCTATGATCGGCTCGACCATTGGTGTCGCGTTTGCGCTTTCACTGGTTGTCAGCCCCTGGCTTGATCGGATAATCGGAGTTCCGGGGATTTTTGCGCTGACAGGGGTCCTCGCTTTGGGTGCGATTTTGGTTATGTGGCGCGCCATCCCGGACGCGCCGCAGGTGCCGCCGGTTCCCGGCCGTGCGTTGAAAGATTTCTGGCACGTCCTAATGGACCCGCAACTTGCCCGGCTGAATTGGGGAATCTTCGCGCTTCACGCCGTGTTGATGGCGTTATTCATTGTTGTGCCTTTTGGCCTGCGTGACGCCGGTCTGCCGGTGAGTTCGCACTGGCAGGTCTATCTGCCGGTCATGCTGGGCTCGTTTGTACTGATGATGCCCTCAGTTCTGCAGGCAGGTAATCCAGTGCTGCTGCGACGCTGGTTCATCGTTTCGATTGCCGTGCTGCTGGTGGCACACCTCGCATTGCCTTGGCTGGACGGGAGTATCTGGCTTTTGTCTTTGTTTTTGCTGGCATTTTTTGCGCCATTCAATGCGCTGGAGGCAATGCTGCCTACGCTTGCTACACGTTTGGCTCCTGCGCATGCAAAGGGCACAGCAATAGGTCTCTACAGCACAATCCAGTTTTTTGGTACCTTCCTCGGTGCCGCGGCGGGCGGCATTCTCTACAAGAATTGGGGCGCCGTTGGAGTGATTGTCTTCGACGCCGTGCTGTTGGCGATCTGGCTTATACTCGCCTTCGGCATGCGCGTGCCCCCTGTAAAAAACGCGTAAACGCCCCGGACGGCGGGCGCGTTACTCAAACTGATTGATGCGTTCAAATCAAAAGGAAAAACCGATATGGCATCCGTTAATAAAGTGATTTTGATCGGTAATCTGGGCAAGGATCCGGAAACCCGGTATCTGCCCAGCGGTGAAGCTCTGACGAGTTTCAGTATCGCCACATCGGAGACCTGGAAGGACAAGACCAGTGGCGAGAAAAAAGAAGCCACTGAATGGCACCGCATCAGCGCATTTGGCAAGCTGGCGGAAATATGCGGTGAGTATCTGCGCAAAGGTTCTCAGGTATACATCGAGGGTTCTCTGCGCACCCGGAAGTGGCAGGACAAAGAAGGCCAGGATCGTTATACGACCGAGGTCCGGGCAGATCAGATGCGAATGTTGGGAAGCCGGGGGGGCGGTGATGGCGGCGGCAGTCCCATGCGTGAATCCGCGGCAACTTCAGGTGGTGGCGGTGGTGCGAAGGCCCCCGCCAAGAAGAGTGGTGGCAGTTTCGACGACATGGATGACGATATTCCGTTCTAAGCCGGCACGGTCGTCGCGCAAAAGCCGGGCTGAGCCCGGCTTTTTTTATGCTTCAGGTACTTGTGCGCAACAGCCGGAGTGTATGTCCGGCGATAACGGCCTCCTCGTCCGTCGGAATTACACAAACAGCGATCGCGCTTTCTGCCGTGGAGATCTGCGTGCTGTTGCGTGCGTTGGCTTCGGGATCGAGCCCGACACCCAGCCAGTGCAGCTTTTCGCAGATCTGCGAGCGGATGGCTACTGCATGTTCACCGATGCCGCCGGTAAAGACCAGCGCATCCAGTCCTTCCAGCGCCGCGGTCAGGGCACCGGTTTCCAGTGCGGCACGATAGACAAATTGCGCAACCGCCTGCGCAGCCCGAGGGTCGCTGCTGTCGAGGAGCGTGCGCATGTCATTGCTGATGCCGGACACGCCAAGCAGCCCGGATTGCCGGTAGAGCAGGTCTTCCACTTTTTTTGACGACATCTTCTGTTCGTGCATCAGGTAGAACAACACACCCGGATCGATGGAACCGCAGCGTGTGCCCATGACCAGACCATCCAGTGTGCTGAACCCCATCGTCGTGGCGATGCTGCGCCGGTTGCGCATCGCGCACAGACTGGCACCATTGCCGAGATGGGCCACGATCACGCGGCCCTCGGCGCGAGCTCCAAGACTTTGCGGCAATACGCTGGCAATGTATTCGTAGGACAAGCCGTGAAAACCGTAACGGCGCAGACCCAGTTCGGTGATTGCCCGTGGCAGCGCCAGCGACTGTGCAACCACCGGTTGCGTGCGGTGGAAGGCTGTATCGAAACAGGCGACTTGAGCAAGTTCCGGGCGCAGTTTGCGCAGAGCCTTGATGGCTGCAAGGTTGTGCGGTTGGTGCAGCGGTGCCAACGGTGCCAACGCATCAAGTTCCTCAATACTCAAATCGCCGATGATGATCGGCGCATCGCGATGTTCACCACCGTGAACAACCCGGTGTCCGGCGCCGATCAGCTGATTTGCGTGACCTCCCGTCGCCAACCACTCAAACAGCCAGGCGAGTGCGCTTTCATGATCCAGTGGACCGGCTGGCAGCGTTCCCGGCAGCATGCCGTTTTCGTTGCGCGCAGCGAAAGAGGTTATTGATCCGATGCCGGATACCATGCCCTGTATGGTGCGGTTCAGCGGCTGGCTGTCGCTGAATACGGCAAATTTGATGCTGGAGGAGCCGGCGTTGAGGACAAGAATCTGGCTGTTCATGACGGAATTTCCGGAAAAATTCTTTTTCTTCAATGACCTACGTGACCTCAATTGTGCCGTGAGTGGCGCCTTGCGCCAAGCAGTGATGTGCCAAGGCCTTGAAAAGCGACGGTTCTCGCCCTCATATACGGTCAAAGTGAGGGTAACCGTCTCAGGTATAATGCTTTTTTAGCTTTTTTGGGGTACGCCATGCCTATTTACGAATACCGGTGCGAGGCTTGCGGGTTCCAGAAGGAATTCCTGCAACGCATCAGCGATGCACCGCTCAAGGACTGTCCGGAATGCGGTAAACAATCACTTTCCAAGATGGTTACTGCGGCCGGCTTCCAATTGAAGGGCAGCGGTTGGTACGCGACCGATTTCAAGAACAAAGGCGGCACCAAGCCGGCAGAATCAGCGAAAAAAGAAGAAGCCAAGTCAGATCAGCCTGCCTGTGGCGCGGGCGCCTGTCCTGCCAGCAATTGATTTCCTGAGCGGCCGCGGTCGGAGGCAATAGCCTTCGTGCCGCGCTGATGATCGCCGCACCCGCGCACGCCGCCTCACTGTGCGCCAGCCAACCCCATGTTCAAAAAATCCTCCATCAAGAGCTACATCATCACCGGTCTGCTGATCTGGGTGCCGCTGGTGATCACGCTTTGGGTGCTCAACCTGCTGGTGAGCACACTGGATCAGACCCTGCAATTGTTGCCCCGGTCTTTTCTGACCGAGAACTGGCTCGGGGTGCATGTGCCTGGCTTGGGGGTGATCATGACGGTGGTGATCGTTCTGTTTACCGGGATGTTTACGACAAACATGCTGGGGCAACGGCTGGTACTGCTGTGGGAAGGCGTCCTGGCGCGGATTCCGGTTGTAAATACGATATACAACAGCGTCAAGCAGGTTAGCGATACGCTGTTCTCGGGCAGCGGCCATGCGTTCCGCAAAGTGTTGCTGGTACGCTACCCGCACCCGCAGGCCTGGTCACTGGCGTTCCAGACCAACGTTCCGGCTGAAATCGCTGCCCAGCTACCGGATGAACATGTCGCAGTGTTCATCCCGACGACGCCGAGCCCGGTCAATGGATTTTATTTCTATTTGCGACGTGAAGATGTCATCGAGATCGATATGCCGGTCGACGTCGCATTCAAATACATTGTCTCGATGGGCGTGGTGACAACCAATAACGGCGCCCTGGCAAAACCCAAATAATTTACTGAAAATCAAAACCCCATGTCCATGCGTACCAACTACTGCGGTCTGATTGACCGCAAATACCTCGGTCAGACCGTTTCCCTTTGCGGCTGGGTACACCGTCGCCGCGATCATGGCGGCGTGATCTTCATCGATCTCCGTGATCGTGAGGGCCTGGTGCAGATCGTCTGCGATCCTGATCGCGCCGAAACGTTTGAGGTGGCCAACGGTCTGCGCAATGAATTCGTAGTGCGTGTCGAAGGCAAGGTGCGAGAGCGGCCGGCCGGCACGGTCAACAGCAATCTGGTCAGCGGCGAAATCGAAGTGCTGGCAACAGGCATGGAAGTGCTGAATGCATCACAGACCCCGCCGTTCATGATGGATGATGAGCAACTGTCCGAGAATGTCCGTCTGCAGTACCGCTTTCTTGACCTGCGGCGTCCGCAGATGCAGAAGCATATGCGCCTGCGTCACCAGGCCGCACGTGCCGTCCGCGGCTATCTGGACGAGCATGGTTTCATTGATATCGAAACCCCCATGCTCTATAAATCAACACCCGAGGGCGCTCGCGAATTCCTCGTGCCTTCGCGTATGCATGACGGACAGTTCTACGCGTTGCCGCAGTCGCCACAACTGTTCAAGCAGTTGCTGATGGTGGCCGGCTACGACCGTTATTACCAGATCGTGAAGTGCTTCCGTGATGAGGATCTGCGCGCCGATCGCCAGCCGGAGTTCACCCAGATAGATATCGAGACCTCGTTCCTTGGCGAGCGCGAGATCCAGGACCTGATGGAAGGTTTGATCCGCAACCTGTTCAAGTCGGTGCTCGACGTCGATCTCGGTGTGTTCCCGCGACTGACCTATGCCGAGGCGATGGCGAAATACGGTTCCGACAAGCCCGATCTGCGCGTCAAGCTGGAACTGACAGAACTCAGCGACTTGATGGCGCAGGTGGAGTTCAAGGTATTCAAGCAGGCGCTGGCGCAGAAGGACGGCTGTGTCACCGCGCTGCGGGTGCCGGGCGGCGCAGCGCTGACGCGCAAAGAGATTGACGAGTACACGGCCTTCGTCGGCATCTACGGCGCAAAAGGCCTGGCCTATATCAAGGTCAACGACGTCACCAAGCTCAACGAAGAAGGCTTGCAGTCACCGATCGTCAAATTCCTGCCGCAGCCGGTACTTGCGGAAATCCTCAAGCGCACCAACGCTGCCAACGGCGACCTGATTTTCTTCGGCGCTGATCGCCGCAAGGTGGTGTGTGATGCGCTGGGTGCGTTGCGCGTCAGGGTTGGCCATGAAAAAGGCCACGCTGAAGCGGGCTGGCGGCCCTGCTGGGTTGTTGATTTTCCTGCATTCGATTACAACGAAGAAGAGAAGCGCTGGGTCGCCGCTCATCATCCGTTTACCGCACCCAAGGATGATCATCTCGGCTTGCTCGCAACGGATCCGGGCAAAGTGCTGGCCAAAGCCTACGATGTCGCGCTGAACGGCTGGGAGATCGGTGGTGGTTCGGTACGTATCCATCGCGCCGAAGTCCAGTCACAGGTGTTTGCGGCGCTCGGGATTGCGCCGGAAGAGGCGCGCGCGAAGTTCGGATTCCTGCTCGATGCGCTGTCCTACGGCGCGCCGCCGCACGGCGGCATTGCTTTCGGTCTGGACCGTCTGGTGACCTTGATGACTGGCGCAGAATCGATCCGTGAAGTCATCGCCTTCCCGAAAACACAGCGTGGTCAGGATTTGATGGTCGAAGCGCCGAGTGCGGTGCCCGAGCGCCAGCTCCGCGAACTGCACATCCGCCTGCGCAATACCACGCCGGCGGCGTGACCGCTGGCAGACCGTAACCCGTTTCCCGACGGACTGAGACTTGCGGAACGCTGCAAAGCATCTGTTGCTGCTGGCGGCTGCGCTTTTTGCCGCGGCAGCGTTTGCGCGTGGCGATCCCCAGCAGCTGCGCGATGTGCGTTTGCAGGAGCTCCCGGCCGAGGCGCATCAGACGCTGCAGCTGATCCGCAGCGGCGGTCCGTTTCCGCACGAGCGCGATGGCATCACCTTCGGCAATTACGAGAAGCTGCTGCCGCCTGCGCCGCGCGGCCATTACCGCGAATACACCGTAAACACCCCGGGCATCAAGCACCGGGGCGCGCGCCGCATCGTCGTCGGGTGTGAGCGCCAGCGCGCGGCCAACACTCCGGCAGGTCCGCTGCGCCTTGCGCAATGCCGTGGCGGCGGCGTGTTTTACTACACTGCAGATCATTACCGTTCGTTCAGGCGCATCGTCGAATGACATTCACACTTCCTCCCGCAGAGCAAAACGGGTTGTACGCCGTCCCCGTCGATTTGGCGCCGCTGCGGCGTGCCGCACGCGATGCCGGTCTGGCGTGGCATGTGGTTGACCTGCAGCGTGCGCGCGGCAAACGGGCGCTGTTCACGGCGTTCTCCCGCGAGTTCGCGTTTCCAGCCACTTTCGGCGGCAACTGGGACGCGCTCGCCGACTGCCTGCAGGATCTGTCCTGGCGGACGGAATCGGGCCGTGTCGTGTTGATTCGCGGCGCAGCGGCTTTTGCAGCCGCTTCGGGGGATGATCACGCGACCTTGTGCGAAATCCTCGAGGCCTGCGCGCAATACTGGCGGGGCCGTAAAAAAGTGTTCGTCGTGCTGACCGATGATTCGGATCAGCGGCCGGCATGGTCGAAGTCATGAATTACAAAATCCCGGTATCGGTGCTGGTGCTGGTGCATACCACCGACCTGCAGGTGCTGCTGCTGGAGCGCGCAGACCGTCCGGGCTTCTGGCAGTCGGTCACCGGCAGCCAGGATCCGGGAGAAACGTTGGCTGAAACGGCAAGGCGTGAATTGGGCGAAGAGACCGGCATCGTGGTCGGGCCTGATGAACTGGTCGATTGGAAGCTGCAGAATAAATACGAGATTTACGCGCACTGGCGCAACCGTTACGCGCCGGGTGTTACCCACAATACGGAACACGTTTATGCGTTGACCCTTCCCGCAATGCGGGATGTAGTGCTTGCGCCACGTGAACATCTGGCGTGGCAGTGGTTGCCGTGGCGCGAAGCGGCTGATCGTGTGTTTTCGTGGAGCAACGCAGAGGCCATACGGCAGTTACCCAAGCGTGTTGCAGTGCGTGATGCATGACCCCGGGCCAGCAGGGGAATTCGTGGCTGGTTTTTCTGTCAAAATACTGTAATAGTCGGAGTTTTACTCTGCTGCGCCTCCGCAGCGTGATGATCTGGAGAAGGGCCGGATAATGGAAGCACAAACGATCACTTTCGAAGGTTTCAAACCGCTGGATGATGCGGCCTGCGAGGAGCGGATTGTCGCTGCGCGCCGCAAGCTCGGTGATCGCGCCGTGCTGCTCGGTCATCATTACCAGCGTGCCGACGTCTACAAACATGCCGAGTTGACGGGTGACTCGCTGCAGTTGTCCAAGCTGGCGGCGAAGACCGATGCCGAATACATCGTGTTCTGCGGCGTGCATTTCATGGCCGAGGTTGCGGACATCCTGTCGCGTACGAACCAGCAGGTCATCCTGCCTGACCTCAATGCCGGCTGCTCAATGGCGGACATGGCCAGCCTGAGCAAAGTCGAGCGTGCGTGGCGCGAGATCTCCGAGGTCATCAACCCGGATGAAACCATCACGCCGATTACCTATATCAATTCCGCTGCCGATCTGAAAGCGTTCTGCGGCGAGCATGGCGGCATTGTGTGCACGTCTTCGAATGCGCGGCAGATCCTGAGCTGGGCCTTCGGCCGCCGCGAGAAAGTATTGTTTTTCCCCGACCAGCATCTGGGCCGCTGGACCGGTTACCTGATGGACATTCCGTTGTCGGAAATGCTGGTCTGGGATCCGGACCTGCCGATGGGCGGGCTGACGCCGCAGCAGATCAAGATGGCCAAGGTGCTGTTGTGGAAAGGCCACTGCTCGGTGCACCAGATGTTCCAGGCCCAGCACATCCTGCGCTGGCGTCAGCAGCACCCGAGCGGCATGGTGATCAGCCATCCCGAGTGCAATTTCGAGGTCTGCAAGCTTTCCGACTATGTCGGTTCGACCGATTACATCTACAAAACCATAGCCGCGAGTGCGCCGGGTTCGCGCTGGCTGGTCGGCACCGAACTCAATCTGGTGAACCGCATGGCCGCCGAATTCAGTTCGCAGGGTAAGTCGGTGCAGTTCATGGCGCCGACGGTGTGCATGTGCTCGACAATGCAGCGCATTGATCCGCAGCACCTCGCTTGGGCCCTGGAGAACCTGGTCGCCGGCAAAGTGGTCAACCAGATCAAGGTGCCCGCTTACGAAGCTGAACTGGCGCGCATTGCGCTTGATCGCATGCTTGCAATCTCCTGAGCGCGGCATGACCGTCGCGCCGCTGCAGCTGAGCGTCGCGACCTACAACATCCACAAGGGGTTCCCGGCCACGCCGCTGTTTGCGCGGCGGCCGGCCATGCATGCGCTGCGCGAGCAGCTTCAGGCGCTGAATCCCGATATTGTTTTCCTGCAGGAAGTGGTCGGCGCGCACTCCGGACACGCCGCCCGCCACAGCGACTGGCCTGCGGAATCGCAATACGAATATCTGGCCGACCGGCTGTGGCAGAGCCATGCCTACGGCAGGAATGCGGTTTATGACGCCGGGCATCACGGCAACGCGCTGCTGTCGCGTTACCCGATCACCCGCTGGGATAACGAGGACATATCCGCGCATCGTTTCGAGCAGCGCGGACTGCTGCATTGTGAAATAGCGGTCCCGCACTGGGGGCAGACGCTGCATTGCGTTTGTGTGCATCTGGCGCTGACGGCGAGGGGGCGCGGCCGGCAGCTGGAGCGGCTGCGTCAGCGTATCGAGCGACTGGTGCCGGCAGATGCGCCGCTGATCGTTGCCGGCGATTTCAACGACTGGTACTGGCGGCACCGCGCAACCCATGAACTCGCCCATCCGCTGAACATGCACGAGGTTTTTGAATTGTCGGGCGGTTCTCCGGCGCGCAGTTTTCCCGCCATGCTGCCGCTGCTGCGGCTGGATCGCATTTACGTGCGCGGCTTCCGTGTGCGCGAGGCGCGGGTGCATCACGGCCGGCAGTGGGGGCGCGTTTCCGATCACGCGCCGCTGACGGCGCAACTGGAGCGGCTGCCGGTCTGATCGGCGGCCGCTGTTCCGGCGCAGCACCGCAACGGCGAAGGACAGCCGGGCCGTGGCATTCACAGCATCGCGCCTCCCTTATATTCACTGGCAGACGGCCGGAACGCGGATGCCGGATGCGATAATCAAACCGAAGGTGCAGCCTGTTGGCTGCAAGCGCCACCAAAACCGGCACGCCGTGCGTCCTGCCTCTGCGTGTTTGAACAACTTAAGTAATTGTTTTTAATGAAAAAAATAATATCGCCCGATTCAGGTGGCCGCGATGACCGCTGAAGCCGCACGCGCTGCTGCAGATCCTGCCCCGAAGCCACAGGCCGGCACCGGTCGAGACTGGCGCGTAGTGCCGATGCTGCTGCCTTATCTGTGGGAGTACAAATGGCGGGTGGTGGTGGCGCTGGTGTTTTTGGTTGCAGCCAAATTTGCAAATGTTGGCGTGCCACTGGTACTGAAGGACATTGTCGACGGCCTTGATTCGGCAAAGGCCGTCCTGGTGCTGCCGCTGGCGCTGCTGGTGGCCTATGGTGCGCTTCGGATGTCGACCGTATTGTTCGCCGAACTGCGAGATGTTGTGTTCATGCCGGTGACGCAACGTGCTGCGCGGCGCATCGCTCTTGCCGTTTTCCGTCATCTGCATGCGCTGTCTTTGCGCTTCCATCTCGACCGTCAGACCGGCGGCATGTCGCGCGATATCGAGCGCGGAACACGCGGCATTTCGACACTGCTGTCGTTCATGCTGTTTTCGATCATCCCGGTGATCCTCGAATTCGTTCTTGTGGCGGCCGTGTTGTTTGCGAAGTTCGATTGGCGCTTTGTGGCGGTCACGTTCGCCGCGGTGATTGTCTATATCGCATTTACCATCGGAATTACGGAATGGCGCACTGCAATCCGCAAGCGGGCGAACGAACTTGACTCTAAGGCCAATACGCGCGCCATTGACAGTCTCCTCAATTACGAGACCGTAAAGTATTTCAACAACGAGGATTTTGAGGCGCGCCGTTACGATGACAGCCTTCAGCGTTACGAAGTGATGGCGGTGCGTAATGAGGCCTCCCTCGGCCTGCTCAACGTCGGCCAGGCGGCGATCATTGCGGTCGCCGCCACGGCGTTGATGGTGTTGTGCGCGCAGGGCGTTGTTGCTCGTGAACTGTCGATTGGTGATCTGGTGCTGGTCAACGCCTTGCTGATCCAGCTATACATCCCGCTCAATTTTCTCGGCATGGCCTATCGCGAGATCAAGCAGGCGTTGGTCGACATGGAGCGCATGTTCGGCCTGCTGGAGCAGAATCGTGAGGTGGATGATGTGCCGGACGCGCTGGATCTGCCGGACGGACCCGCGGCGGTGCGCTTCGATGCGGTGGATTTTGGTTATGACCCGCGGCGACAAATCCTCCACGGCATGTCGTTCGAGATACCGCCGGCGGCAAAGGTGGCGGTGGTCGGGTCAAGCGGTGCTGGCAAATCGACGCTGGCGCGGCTGCTTTACCGTTTCTATGATGTCACCGGGGGGGCGGTCAGCATCAGTGGCGTCGACCTGCGTAAATTGAAACAAACCAGCTTGCGCGGCGGGATTGCCATCGTGCCGCAGGATACCGTGCTGTTCAACGACACGATCCACTACAACATCCAATATGGGCGCCCTGCTGCAACTCAGGATGAAGTTATCGCTGCCGCGAAAGCAGCTCATATTCATGACTTCATCCTCAGCCTGCCCGATGGCTACGAGACCATGGTCGGTGAGCGTGGCCTCAAACTATCCGGTGGCGAAAAACAACGGGTGGCCATCGCGCGGGCCATCCTGAAAAATCCGCGCATCATGATTTTTGACGAAGCTACATCCGCGCTCGATTCCCGCACTGAGCAGGCGATCCAGCGCGAGCTGAATGCCATCGCGCAGGGACGCACAACTCTGGTGATTGCGCATCGACTGTCCACCGTGATGGATGCTGACGAAATCCTGGTGCTGGAGCAGGGGCGCATTATCGAGCGCGGTCGTCATGCCGAGTTGCTGCTGAGTGGCGGCTCCTATGCCCAGATGTGGGCTTTGCAGCAGCAGGAGGCCGCGCGCGAGGACCCGGTCAGTTCAACGATGGAAATGCAATGACAACACGAGTGCCGCGGCCGCCTGTACCGTTGTGGATGGTGGCTGAAGCGGAGTGGCTCTGGGCGATCTCGCGTACGATGGACAAGCCCAGACCGCAGCCTTCTGGCGAACCGCCGATGCGCCGGTAGAAGCGTTCGAACACACGTTCACGTTCGTCTTCCGGGATGCCGCAGCCGTCATCCTCGACTTCAAGCCGATAGTGTTTGTCGTCCTGAGCGATGCGTACCGTGATGCGTCCGCCGCTGGGCGTGTGGTTGATCGCATTGTCGATGAGGTTGTTGAGCAGTTCGCGGACCAGGAACGGATCTGCGCTGATTTCCGCGTCGGCGGACGTATCATCAAAGCCAAGGTCGATTTGGCGGTTCAGCGCCCGTGGCACCCAGTCGCCGGCCGTTTCCCTGGCCAGATCTGCAAGATTGATGCGCTTGCGCATCAGGCTGCGGTGTGATCCCGGTTCCGCACGCGCAAGCGTCAGCAATTGAGTGACCAGCCGGGCTGCATGATCAGCGGCGGTATGCAGTTGCTGGAGCGTTGCCTGGGCTTCGCCGTTGCCAACCTGCCGCACAGCCAGTTCCGCCTGTGTTTTCAGCGCGGCAACCGGCGTGCGCAGCTGATGCGCGGCATCGGCAATAAATCGCTGCTGTGCAGCGAGCGCAGCACTCAGTCGCGACAGCAGATCGTTCATTGCGCGAACCAGCGGCCGTACCTCGTAGGGGATATTGGACTCCCTGATCGGACTCAGATCGACATGCGAGCGGTTTTCGATTTCCGTGCGTACCGAGGTCAGAGCGCGCAGGCCAAGGCCGACGCCGAACCATACTGCCATCGCCGCAAGGATGACCAGCACTCCCTGCGGCACCATCATGCGCAGCATGATCTGCCGGGCGAAGTCGGTGCGTAAAGTTGCTTTTTCGGCGACCTGGATCAGGATTGCACCTTTGCCGGAGCCGGGTCGAACCGGAACACGCAAGGCGACGGCGCGGATAGGCTCATTACGGTACACCGCATCGTAATAACTGACGCGGTCGTCCCCGGCATCTCCCGGCGGATCCGGCAGATCGGGATCTCCGGTAATGTATTCGCCTGCAGGTCCGTTGGCCCGATAATAGAAGCGGCCCTGTTCTCCGGAAATCAGCATTTCGATGACGGGCTGTGGCAGGTCAAGATAAAGCTGGTTATTGGCTTCGCGCACGTTCCGCCCGAGGTCCAGCGCGGTGTCGAGCAGCGCACGATCGTAGTTCAGGTTGACGAAGCCGGTGGCGACATCGTGATCCACTACCGTGCTGATGATCCACAGGGCCAGCAGCGGCGCGCTTACCCACAAAAGCAATTGACTGCGCAGCGTGCGCAGTCGACGACGCTCATCAGTCATTCGCCGCGCGTTCAAGCAGGTAGCCGAGTCCGCGGATCGTGCGCACACTGACTCCGGCAGGCTCAAGTTTTTTGCGCAGACGGTGCACATAAACTTCAATGGCATTGGCGCCTACTTCCTCGCCCCAGCCATAAAGTTGCTCCGCCAACTGTTCCTTGCTGACTACGCGACCGACACGCAGCATCAGCACTTCCAGTACACCGAGTTCGCGTGCGGAAAGATCAAGCGGCGTGCCCTTGATGGTTGCTCGTCGTCCGGCAGTATCGAGCATGAGTTCGCCATGAACCAGATCCGCCCCGCCGCCGGACTGGCCGCGGCGTATCAGCGCGCGGACGCGGGCCTCCAGTTCCGGCAGGTCATACGGTTTCGTCAGATAGTCATCGGCGCCGAGATCCAGACCTTTGACACGGTCTTCCAGTGCGTCACGCGCGGTCAGCATCAGAACTGGAGTCTTGGAGCCTCTACGGCGCATGCGCCGCAGGACTTCATAACCATCGACCTTGGGCAAGCCGATATCAAGGATGACTGCATCGTATTGCTGGGTGGCCAGCATGAGATCGGCTTGCTCCCCGGTGGCAGCATGATCAACTGCGTAATCGGCAGCCTTCAAGGCTTTGATCAGGCCGTCAGCAAGGATCGGATGGTCTTCAATGACAAGCAAGCGCATGTGGGGGAAGTCAGGGATTGTGCTGCAGGAACCGCATCATACTGGCGCACAGCCCCCTTCGCGAGTTGCTGACGTCAAATGTAAGTTTGGTGTAAGGGGCCGGGGCTACTGTAACTGTCGACGCTGAAAGCAAATTTGCGCAATGTGCAAAATCGTTTCCAGCGTTGATTTTTTCCTCCTCGGAGGCCTGGTAAATGCGGTGATCTGTGCTGAGCGGGTGATTGCAGGGCCTCTTTAAGCTCCGCTGGGACATTTAAAACGGTCCTGAGCGGAGTTTTTTTTAGATGTAATGATCTTATCAATCTGCAAAACTGGTTGAAAATAATGACGTAAGGCTGTATTTTCCAAGGGAATTTGACGAAAACCCTGTGATGAGCAAGTTTATGATGCGATGGTTTGTTGCGGCCTTGGTGGCTTTGATAGCGGTAGCCCCTGCGTTGGCAGAGTCGCCGGAACGCACAGCCCGCAAGGTGAAATCTGCCGTTGCCGGGCGCGATCACGCGCCGGAACTCAAATCCTCGGCTGCGCTGGTGATTGACCAGACCGACGGCCGCATCCTGTTTGCAAAAAACGTTGATAACGTGGTGCCGATCGCGTCCATAACCAAATTGATGAATGCCATGGTCGTGCTGGACTCGGCCCTGCCGATGGACGAGCGCATTGCGATCAGTGAGGCCGACAAGGACACGATCAAGGGCACGCGTTCGCGACTGATGGTTGGAACGGTGTTGACCCGCCGCGAACTGCTGCAATTGGCCTTGATGGCGTCGGAAAACCGCGCTGCTGAAGCGCTGACCCGGGTTTATCCAGGCGGTACACAGGCCTTTGTCGCTGCGATGAACCAGAAGGCGATTGAATTGGGCATGTGGCGTACCCGTTTTGTTGATGGTACCGGATTGTCCAGTGACAACGTTTCGACAGCGCAGGATCTGACCAAGATGGTTTCTGCGGCTTATAAGTACCCTCTGATCCGCGACTTTTCGACTGATACCGGCGCTGTGGTTCTGGTCAAACGCGGCAGGACCATGAATTATCAAAACTCCAACCGGCTGGTCAGCAGTCCGCAGTGGGAAATCGGCCTGTCGAAAACCGGATATATCTCCGAGGCTGGCCGTTGCCTGGTGATGCAGGCCAAAATCGCCAACAAACCGGTGATCATTGTTTTGCTCGATTCATGGGGAAAGATGACCCGTATCGGTGATGCCAACCGCATCAAGCGCTGGATGGAAACCCGGTCCCCTGGAAACACTTCCGGCTGAGGGTTGCCGCAGCTTGAACTGCCTCGCCCGAATGCCGTACGCCCAATGATGTTTGTGGACCTCCATCCTGAGGTGGGCCGGTTTCTTGATGACGTTGTTGCCGGTCTTGGGCGTACGCCCAAAGCGCTTTCTCCCAAATATTTCTATGATGCCCGTGGTTCAGCGCTGTTTGAGGCGATCTGCGAGTTGCCCGAATATTACCCGACACGTACCGAACTCCTGTTGATGCAGGATAGTGTTGTGGCGATGGCGGCAGAACTTGGCGAGAACTGTCTGTTGATCGAGTTCGGCAGTGGCGCCGGTGTCAAGACCGAGGTGTTGCTGCAGGCCTTGCGTCCGGCGGCCTATGTGCCGGTTGACATCTCGGTCGATGCCCTGCGCGGCGCAGCAGTCCGTCTGGAGAAGCGATTTCCGCTGACGCCGGTCATCGCAGTTTGTGCCGATTATATGCAGCCGATGGAGATTCCCGGACTGGCGGCTTACGGCACATCGCGGCGCGTGATTTATTTTCCCGGTTCGACCATAGGCAACCTGACACAAGAGGAGGCGCTGATGTTTCTGCAGGATGCCCGTCGTCTTGCCGGTCACGGCGGGGCGATGCTTGTCGGCGTCGATCTGAAAAAAAATCCCGCCGTACTGCATGCCGCCTACAATGATTCGCAGGGTGTGACTGCGGAATTCAACCTGAATGTGCTTCGCCGCATCAACCGTGAACTGGGCGCGGATTTCGAACTTGAGAAGTTTCGACATGTCGCGTTTTATGACGAGGTTGCGGGACGGATTGAAATGCATCTTGAAAGCCTTTGCGCGCAAAGCGTAACGGTCGGTGGACAGGTGTTTGCATTTGCCAAGGGCGAACGCATGCACACCGAGAATTCCTGCAAGTATTCGATCAACGAGTTTCGCGAACTGGCGCAAAGATCAGGATTCAGGCCGCTGCAGGTATGGACTGATCCGCAGCAGTTTTTTTCAGTGCATCTTCTCGCGGCCTGACTGTTTGCCATGATGCGGACGTCTCTGCTGATTGCAGGGATGATCCGCGAAAATCACCTGTGAAACGGCACTACACAGCCGATTACAGTGTGGAATGCGGAGCGGATTCGTAAGGCGGCGATGCTAAACTTGCCAGAACGCCGCGCCTTTTGCGCCAGACGCATTTCTGATGGCCATATACCTCACGCTGGTAGTGATCGTTCTCAATCACATCGCATTCGGCGGCAGCCGGGTGGTGGTGTCGTTGTTTGCGCTCGAATCCGGTGCGACGCAGATGCAGGTCGGGTTCCTGATGGCGCTGTATGCCCTGTGCCCCATGCTGTTTGCGATCTCCATTGGAAAGCTGGCCGATCGCGTCGGGCCGCGGTTGCCGATGCTGCTCGGCAGTACAGGGCTGGGTATTGCACTGCTGTTGACCGTGCTGTGGCCCACGCTGTCCATGCTTTACATTGCCTCATTCCTGCTCGGTTCTTCATTTCATTTCTTTTTTGTCACGGTCACCGGAGTTGCCGGCGGTATTGGCGGTCCTGAAAACCGTTCGCGCAATTACGCGATCGTCAGCCTGGGCTTTTCGGGTGCGGGGTTCCTCGGTCCGCTGATTGCCGGTTTCTCGATCGATTATCTGGGTTACCTGAAGACTTTCATAATTTTTGCCGCATTCACGATAATCCCGGTGCTGATGCTGTTGCGCAATCCGGGTTTTCTGCCCGTGGCTGCTAAATCATCCGGGGTTCCATCCGGCGGGGCCATGGAGCTGTGGCGTTCGCCCCGCCTGCGCAACACTTTCATTGCCAGCGGCTTTATTTCCGCCGGTTGGGACCTGTTCAACTTCTACATGCCGGTCTATGGCCACGGCATTGGTCTCTCTGCCTCGGCAATCGGCATCATCCTGGGCACCTTCGCATTGGCGACGTTTGTGATCCGCTCGGTGCTGCCCTGGCTGATCAAGCGCACCAGCGAAAAGCAGATCCTGATTTACGCGATTTTTGTCGCGGCCTTTGCGTTCACGCTGTTCCCGTTATTCGAACATCCGGTGGCGCTGGGGGCAGTGGCCTTCCTGCTGGGTCTTGGAGTGGGTTGTGGCCAGCCGATGTCGATGTCGTTGATTTATTCACTTGCGCCCAAAGACCGCGTGTCAGAAGCTGCGGGAATCCGTGTCACGGTGAATAATTTCACCCATCTGGTCATTCCGCTGGTATTCGGAACAATCGGCACCGCGTTTGGTTATGCGCCGGTGTGGCTGGCTAATTCCGCGCTGCTCAGTATCGGCGGCTGGTTGGTGCGACGCAGCCGCGGTTGACTGAAAGGTCAACGTGCCGTTGCCGGCAGCCTGACGCTGACATTATTTCGCTGCACGGCCGCTTGTTTTGCGGTTCGCTAGCGAATGATGATGGTCATGCTGAAGTCGCCCCGCAGCAGGCTTACCGCGTAGCCTCGTTCAGCGCTGCCCCCCGAGGGGACTTGCTGCGCGGCGCGCAGCAGATTCTGGAATTCCGCGACGGTCTGAACACGACGCCGGTTGACCGCATAGATGATGTCTCCCGGGCGGAAGCCTGCCTGCAACGCACGACTGTTGGCTTCAACCGTGGCTACCACCAAGCCGCCGCCGCGCAGACGTTCATACAGCGGGCTGCCGCGTTCAATCTCAACAACGCGCATTCCCGGAAGTTGCGGCACCACCAGCGCTTCACCTTTGCCTGCTGGTTGCGGTGCTGCGATGCGTGCGCGAATGCGCTGCTGACCGCCTTCGCGCACGATGGTCATGTCTGCATCGTCGCCGATTGGCGTCAATCCCAGGCGCGCACGTAACTCCGCGGGTCCGCGCACAGGGCGGCCGTTAAGCGCGATGACAATGTCCCCTTGGCGCAAACCTGCTTTTTCGGCGGGTGAGCCGGCTTCGACGCTGGCAATCAGAGCGCCATCCAGAGAAGGTAGCTTCAGCTTGCGTTGCGCGTCCAGTGTCACGTCTGCCATTTCGATGCCCAGGCGGCCGCGACGAACTTCGCCGTGGCGCACAATTTGTTCCATGACGGCACGCGCCATGGCCGAGGGTACGGCAAAGCCGATGCCGACGTTGCCGCCCGCAGGACCAATGATGGCGGTGTTGATGCCTATCAATTCGCCGCGCAGATTGACCAGCGCGCCACCCGAATTGCCGGGGTTGATAGAAGCATCCGTCTGGATGAAGTCTTCATAGCCTTCGACGGAAAGTCCGCTGCGGCCCAATGCGCTGACGATGCCCGAGGTCACTGTCTGGCCGATGCCGAATGGATTGCCGATGGCCATGACGTAATCGCCAACCTGCAGCACATCGGAGTCGCCGATGCGCAGAGCGCTGAGGTTGGGCGCGCTGATCTGCAGCACCGCGATATCGGTCCCGGGATCGGTGCCGACTAGTTTGGCCGGAAATTGGCGCCGGTCTTTCAGCGTGATGATGACCTGCTCGGCATCCTTGATGACATGGTTGTTGGTCAGGATGAACCCGCGTGCGGCATCAACGATGACGCCGGAACCTGCTGCCTGTTCCTGGCGCTGCGGACGGTCGGGCAGATTGAAAAAGCGGCGGAAGAACGGGTCGCGGAACAGCGGGTTGTCTTCCATTGGTGCACGCGTGACCACTGAAACGTTGACCACTGCGGGCGTAACCAGATTGACCAGGGGCGCCAGCGTCGGCAATCCACGCACATCGGTTGGCGCCTGAGCGGTGGCTGTGACGGGCAGCAACAGTGCCATTGCGAGCCAAAAGCGGCCTGCTTTCAGAAAACAATTAAAAAACAGATGGACGGTGTTCATGGTCGGCATGGTATTCAAGATGGGTACGGCAACCGTTTGTTCAAGCTGCTCATGATAATACCGGCGCGGACGCAGCGTATTGCCGCAGCCTTTCAGGTGCGCCGGAAATACTGGCGCACCATTCCGCAATGCCGCTTACTTGAGAATCTTGAACAGGTTGCTGAAGCTGTCCGTCCAAAGCCGCAGGCCGGGAATCTCGCCGATGGCTTGCTTTGCGCCGGTGATCCGCGCATGCGCCAGCGCTTTTTCACTGCGCGATACCAACACCCAGTCGGTCTTGGCAAAATCCGAGTCGCTGTCCGGATCATCGCTGATCAGAACTGTGTGCAGGCCATGCTCATCCGCGATGCGCTTGACCACCGGTGCGAGATGCAGGAAGCGGTTGGTGACGTGGAAGGCAATGACGCCGTCCGGTTTCATGTTCTTCAGGTAGACGCCCATCGCCTGATGCGTCATCAGATGGGTGGGGATTGAGTCGCTGGAGAAGGCGTCAATGGCCAGCACATCGTAGTTCTGCGCCGGCTCACGTTCCATGGTCAGACGCGCATCGCCAAGCAGGTTCTCAATCTTTGCCGGGGTTTCGGTCAGATAGGTGAACTCCTTCATCGCGACATCAATGACCTGCGGATTGATTTCGTAAAAGCGATAGGTGTCGCCCTTGCGTCCGTAAACCGCCAGCGTGCCGGCACCGAGGCCGACGATGCCGACATTGATTTCCTGAGCGGCTTCGCGTTTGATATTGATGATGCGCCCGATGCCTGAATCAGGGCCGTAGTAAGTGGTCGGCAGCATGCGCTTGTCCGGCGCGAGGAACTGCTCGCCGTGCATGATCACGCCATGCATCAGTCGGCGCGTGCCGCTCGGGCTGGTCTCATCGCCGAAATCCTTGACTCGCAACGTGCCATAGAAATTCCGTGCCATCACCCGCGCGTCATTCGACAGCATGTTGATATAGCTGTGTACGTGGTAACCGGTGAAGCCGGCGGCCGCAAGCGCCAGAACCGGCACGATGACATGGATGCGTCGCGCAACGTAAGCCGCAAGCAGCGCGGTAAATACCAGACCGAAGCCGAATTCATAATAGGTGTTGAAGAGTTTGGGGGCGACAAAGCCGACCATTAGTCCGCCGACGGCACCGCCCAGCGAAATCATCAGGTAATAGCCGGTCAGGTGGCGCGGCGCCGGCTTCAGTGCGGCGAGTTCACCATGGAAGAACATGCACATCACGAACAGGCCGATCGCAAACAGGGGGATCGCTTCCTTGATGTTCATCACGCCGCCGTCGGTATGCAGCGCCCATGCCATCGCCCCCAGGATCACCAGCAGCGGACCGAAGAAGATGGAGCGCTGGTACCAGTTACGGCCCTCAAAACACAATACGAATGACAGCAGGTACAGCGTCAGCGGCAGGATCCACAGGAAGGGCACCGAGGCTACGTCATGGGTGATATGGTTGGTCACCGCGATCAGCATGAACGAACCCATCGCGGCGAGAGCCAGCCACAGCAGGTAATCGGCAGCACGCGGTTTGGGGCCGTCAGCCGCCGGGATGCCGCCAGCCGGCGTGGCCGCGGTGCCTTGCGACGGGCGCAGGCTGAATACAGCCGATGTCACGCACAGCGCGGCAAACAGCGCATAGCTGATGCTCCAGCCGATGGATTGTTCGTGCGTGGTCACATAGGGCTCTACGATGAACGGGTAGGCGATCAGTGCAATCAGCGAAGCGCCGTTCGACAGCGCAAACAGCCGATAGACGTTTTTGACATTGGGATAACTCCGCGCAAACCACGCTTGCAGCAACGGACCGGTAGTCGACAGCAGGAAATAGGGCAGGCCGATGGTTGCGGCGAGCAAGCCGAGGATCAGCCACGTTGGATCTTCATTGCCATCGGGTTTCCAGCCGGTGCCGGCGATGATCGGCAAAGACACCAGGCTGATCAACAGCAAAGCGGTGTGCAGGATGACTTGCGGACGCGGCTTGAGGAAACGGATGGTCCAGTCGGCGTAGGCATAACCGAAGAGCAATACCAACTGGAAAAACATCAGGCAGGTGGTCCACACGGCAGCGGAGCCGCCGAACCAGGGCAGAATCTGTTTGGCCATGATCGGTTGCACCAGAAACAGCAGGAAGGCACTCGCGAAGATGGTCAGCGCGTAGATTGGCATGATGTTATAAGAGATTGATTTTATTGGGTTATTATAAAGGAACTCAAGCGGGCTTGGCTCCGTCCCCATACAACGCAAAACGCCCGCCGGCGATGACGCGGCGGGCGCGACTTTTGCAAGCCGCCGCGATTGTAACTGCTACCGCGACGGTGTGCGCAAGGGCTGCGCGACAGTCAATCAGCCTTGATGTTCGATTTCTTGATGACTTCAGTCCAGCGCGCTGTTTCTGCCTTGACGTGGTTGGCGAACTCGGCAGGTGTGTTGCCGACCGGGTCGGAACCGTCAGCCGCCATGCGCTTTTGCAGGTCCGCTGTTTTGAGGATGACCACCACTTCGCGGTGCACGCGCTCGACAACGCCTTTGGGCGAACCGATTGGGGCGAAAAGGCCGTACCAGTTGGAGACGTCAAAGTCGGGGATGCCGGTCTCCTTGACGCTTGGAACCTCGGGCAGAGAGGCCGCACGTTGTGTGCTGGATACCGCCAGCGCACGCAGTTTCCCGGTTTTCAAATGCGGTAATACGGAAATGATGCTGGGGAATGAGGCCTGAACGCGTCCTGAAAGCATGTCGGTGTAAGCCGCGCCCATGCCCTTGTAGGGAATGTGCGTCATGTCAGCACCAGTGCGAACCTTGAACAGTTCGCTGGTCAGATGAATCAGACTGCCCTGGCCGGATGACGCGTAATTGATTTTGTTGGGGTTGGCCTTGGTATAGGTCACCAGTTCCTTGACGGTTTTCGCTGATACGCTGGGGTGCACAATCAGCACGTACGGCTGGCGCGAGACTTGGGTGATCGCCATGAAATCGCGCGTGGGCACATAACGCGCCTTGTAAAGCAGCGGATGAATCACAAAGGTCGCACTACCCATGAACAGGGTGTGGCCGTCAGCCGGAGCCTCGCGCAGGATGTCGACGCCGACATTGCCGCCGCCGCCCGGCCGGTTATCGACGACGACAGTTTGGCCGAGGCGCTCGCCGAGCGGTGTTGCGATCGAGCGTGCCGTGGTATCCATGCCGCCACCGGCGGCAAGCGGCACGATCAGGCGTACCGGTTTTTCCGGATAGGCTGCGAATGCAGGAAACGCCAGCGCGCACAATGTGGTAATTAACAGCCTTTGCATCATGATGTCCTCGTTTTTGTGTTTCGCGGCGACTCAGGCTGCGCCGATGGCAAGCGTGCGGCAGTCCGCGATGGATTCGAGCGCCGTCAGCTGGTCATGCAGCGCAGCTGCGGGCGCGTGTGCGCCGGCCATGCGCATGAACTTGATCTGCAGTTCTTCCGCCGATAGCGGTGATGCAGGCGTACCCTTGAATTCCTCGGCAAAACGTTCGAAGCGGCGACCATCCTTCAATTCGATCGCCACTCGTGTTGCCCACGCGCCACCCTTTTCATCGTGGCCCATCTCGACGACCTTCAGTTTCAGTGCCAGCGCGCGCACCCTGGCGTCGTTCAACGCCGTTTCCGAAAACGCGAGCGGATCGTTGACGTCGTAATACAGCGCAATCGCCGAACAGAAGGGCACGCTGTACTGTGCGCCCGCGACGTCGCGCGGTTCGCGAATGTCGTGATGCGACAGCACTTTATGGCGGGCATGAATGGTCAATGCGGCCACGTCTTCGCCATTGAATTGATGTTCGGCGCGCAGTTCCTGCAGGGACTGCACCGGCGTATGCGCGGTGATGTGACAGGCGTAACGTTTCAGGCAGGCGTAAACGATATCGAAATGCGTGCCGAGGTCCTTGGTGAACTGCGTCGCGTCGCCTTCGCGGCAATACGATTCCAGGTAGCCGTACTGGCCTTCCAGCACGCTGTCCGGACCTTCGTAACCATCGCGCGCCAACAGTGCAGCAACCACGCCGGCTTCCGCTGCGCGGCCCATATGCAGGCGTTTGACCATTGCGCCATTGCCGGCCTTGGCGAAGGCGAGCAGGCCGCCGCCGAGCGAACCGGCGATGCCCAGCGCCTGCGTCAGCTGTTCGGCATTGAGCCCGAGCAGTTTGCCGGCGACGATGGCCGAGCCAAAGGGGCCGTTGACGCCGGGGGCATGAAAGCCCAACGACTCGGTGGATTGTTTGGCAGCGAGGCCGATGCGGAACATCACCTCCGCACCGGCGATGAAGGCGGTCAGCACTTCTTTGCCGCTGGCGCCCTGATGTTCGGCTGCTGCGAGTGCTGCCGGGAGCAGGATCGCGCCGGGATGCACGCCGGCGCTGGGTTTACGCAGGCCGTCGAGTTCGAAGGCATGTGAACACACGCCGTTGGCCAGAGCCGCCGCGGGTGGTGCGACCTTGAGATCGGTACCGATGACACGGCTGCTGCCGTTGCCGCCGCAGTTGCGGGCGTGCCCGGCAACAATCTTGCTCCACGACAGGCGCGAGCCGAACAGCGCCGCACCTGTCGTATCGATAATGCACTGGCGGGCGCGTTCTCGCGCTGCCGCGGGGATTTGCTCGTAGCTGAGTTCGTGGGCGAACCCGGCCAGTGTACGTGCTGCGGTTTGGGCAGCGCTCATTGCGGATTGATCAGACCGACATCAGTTTGGACAGCACGGTGGCATCGGGAAGTTTCTCGATGCCCATAACCGCGTCGCGCAGCTGTTCGACCTGTGCCTTCGGCAGCGCCTTGACTGCGAGCTTCTCGAATTTCGCGATGATGTCAGCGTCGCTGGCGAAACGGAATTCGCTGCCGCGTGCGGATTCGACAGTGCGCTTCATCACGGTGCCATCGTTCAAGTGCAGTTCGACGTGCACCTTGTGGCGCATCTTGGCGCCCAGCGCGGTGATCGCCGGATCGTGGAGCACTTCGACCTTGCGCGACTCCGCGATGCGTGCCGGATCAGCCACCATCGCTTCGGTGAACTGGTCGACGAACACGTCTTTTTCAAGCAGCCAGGTGCCGATGCAGTACGGCAGGTTCAGCTGGGCTGAAGTCAGGCCCTGAGGCTTGTACGGCCAGCCGACGTGGTGCACCGTGACCTCGGAGCCGTAGACCACGACTTTTTTCACGTCCTTGGCGGTGAAGGGCCGTTCGGCATCCATCTCGCGCAGTGCGTCGAGCGTGGTGTGATTGCTGCCGACGCAGGCATAGAACTTCAGTGCGATGCCCATGGTCTGCCAGACTTCGCCGAAGCCGGCAGTGAGTTCCTTCAGGTTGAACTTGTCGGTCGACTGCGACATCGTCGTGCAGAAGCCGCCGTACGGGTTCTCCAGCACGTCAATGATCCCGGTGAAGCCGCCTTCGGCGAACAGCGCGCCGTAAAGGCCGGACTGCGAGGAGCGGCCGGCGTGCATGCGTTTGACCATCGCGCCGAACTGCGCGGCCATCAGGCCGGCGGCCTGAGTGCCGGCGATGCCCAGCGCGTGAACGGTCTTGTCGACATCGAGTTTCATGCCGCGTGCAGCACCTGCGGCGGCGGAGAACACGCCCAGTGTGGCGCCCGAGTGCCAGCCGGAGGCAATGTGCGCCGGGCCCATGCACAGACCGACGCGGGGTCCGATTTCGTAACCGGCTACGGAGGCGGTGAGGAATTCCTTGCCGCTCATGCCGGGTTTCAGTTCAGTGACCGAGATCAGTGCGGGCAACACCACGGCGCCGACATGCAGCACGCCGGCGCGGTGCACGTCGTCCAGTTCAAAGCCTTGCACCTGCGTGCCATTGACCAGTGCAGCATGTGGTGCGGAGAGTTTCTTGTTGGTGCCCCAGACGCTGCACTGGCGTGTGCTGTCGATGGCGCTCAGTTTGTCCTGCAGGATGCGTGTCCACTCCAGGTCCGCGCCGTACAGTGCGCAACCGAGCGAATCCAGCATCAGCAGTTTGTTGCGATGACGTACTTCTTCCGGAATCTTGTCGTAGGTCAGACCGGAAACGAACGTTGCGATATCGCGGGTGTAGGGATGGGGTTGCGTCGATTGCTGGGCCATGGGGCGGATTCCTGTGATGGGTCTATAAAAAAACGGGCTATA
>CAZHFZ010000013.1:693-6101 GCA_964531455.1 uncultured Bordetella sp. | reverse complement strand
AAAAAACGGGCTATAGAAATATCAATAAAAACAAGTATTTGCGAATTCTGTTCGGGGCTTACTTCGGCAGCGTGACCGCCGCGCCGACGATGGTTGCCAACTCATTGATGTCGGCGAGTAACTCGCATCGGTCAACGGTCGTGATGATGCGTTCGGCGTCGGTTTTGCTCATGCACGGCGCAACGACGTTGCGGAACTTGTGAATGACTTCCTCCGGCGCCAGCGGATTCTCGGGGCTGCCACGGCGGTGTAGTGCAAGTTTCTCATGCACTTTGCCGTCACGGGTGGTGATCTTCACGCGCGAGGCGTGGCGGAACGGCGCGCCCATTTTTTCAATCTCGGGATCGACATGCGCAGTGATGCGCGTGATGAAGTCGAGAATCTGCGGATCGGCGAGGCGCACTTCACGGAACTGTTCGGTGAATGCCGCGCCGTCAAGTGCGATCACCGCCATGCCGTAATACAGATTCATCTGTGCTGCGGTGACACCCTGCGCCTTGTATTCCCAGGCGCAGTGCACATGCGTCATCGGTGACAGGCCGGTTTCGACTTTGGCGATGTCACGGGCCTTGATGCCGTGCTCCTTCATCAGTTCCGACAGTGCATCGAGTGCGCTGTGGATGCTGGTGACGCTGGCGTGAGGCTTGTAGCCGACATTGAGCGTTTCCCAGGTCCTGTCGAGGCCCTCATTGCCGAGTCCATCAGTGAGGCGCGACGGATTCGGCTTGTCGGAGTAGGTCGACAGATAACCGCCGTACGGCGCTTCCAGCGCATCGAGAATGCCGGTGAAATCGCGTGAAGCCAGTTGTGCGGCATAGACACCGCTTTGCGCCGCGCGGCCGCTGTGAAAGCGTTTGACCATCGCGCCTTCCTGCGCCGCCATCAGGCCGCCGGCTTGAGAGCCGGCCATGCCCAGCGCGTGCTGGAACTGCGTGGCATTGAGGTTCAGCATGCGCGCCGCAGTTGCCGCAGCGACGAAGGTGCCCGATGTGCCCTGTGGATGGAAGCCGCGGAAAAACAGGCTCATTGTTGCTGCGTTGCCAACGCGGTGGCCGATTTCATATCCGGCGACCATGGCGGTCAGCAGATCGCGACCCGACACTTTGCCTTTTGATTCGGCAAGACCGAGCGCCACCGGCGTGGCGATCGAACCGGCGTGGACGATTGATTCCTTGTGAATGTCATCGAGCTCGAAGGCGTGGCCCGACGTACCGTTTACCAGCGCCGCGAGGGCCGGCGAAGTCTTGCGACCCAGACCGATCAGCGTGGCGACCGGCTTTGCGCCTTCAGCATCGGCGAGTTCGGCCACCTTGCGCGTCCACGGCAGCGTCGCACCGAACAGGCAGCAACCGAGGCTGTCGAGCAGCGACAGCTTGATGCGCGCAACGGCCTCGGCGGGAATGTCCTCATAACGCAAAGCCGCACCGAAGCGGGCGAGATCGCGCGTGGCATCGGCGAGCAGCGGCGGTTTGTTTGAGGACATGTAGTGAGTTCCTTATCCCTGTGTCGCGGCTTTGCCTGCGGAGGTGCCCGCAAGTTTGCCGAATACGGCACCCGACACCAGACCGGTGCCGCTCGGGTAGTTGAAATAGAACAGGCCACCGACCATTTCGCCGGCGCAATACAGGCCCGGAATCGGCAGCTGGTTCGAATCCACCACTTGACCGGATTCCTTTTCGACACGCAGACCGCCGAAGGTGAAGGTGATACCGCAGGTGGTGGCGTAGGCATCGTAAGGCGGGGCGTCGAGCGCCTGCGCCCAGTTCGATTTTGCCGGCTCGATGCCGACCGTACCCTTGCCGTCCTTGATCACGTGGTTGAACGGCACGTCTTTTTGTACTGCGGCGTTGTATTCGTTTACGGTTTTGAGGAACTGTTCGGGATTCACGCCTTCCAGCTTGGTCGCGAGTTCTTCCAGCGTATTGGCGCTGACCTTGGTCATGTATTTGATGCGGTATTCCGAGCGCAGCAGCTTGGTGACCTTGGAGTCGAACACCTGCCATGCAAACTGGCCCGGCTGTTTCAGCACTTCGCCGCCGTATTTGGCGTAGGTGAAGGAGTGGAAGTCATAACCTTCGTCGACGAAGCGTTTGCCTTCGGCGTTGATCAGCAGGCCGAAGATATAGCTGTGTTTCTGGAACTGGTCGCCGACGCTGACGTCGCCGAACTCCGGCGCGTAGCGGTCCCAGCCGGTGGCGTGGCAGCCCGACCAGTTACCGTAGGGTGCGGCGCCGATGTCCAGCGCCATTTTCAGGCCGTCGCCGACGTTGAAGCGCGTGCCGCGAACCTTCGCCAGTTCCCAGCCCGGTCCGAGGTAACGGGCGCGCATTTCAGGGTTGGCTTCGAAGCCGCCGCAGGCCAGTACCACGGCCTTGGCTTTCATTTCGAAGGACTTGCCCTTCTGCCGTACCTGCACGCCGCTGACCGTGGCGCCGTCATACAGCAGCTTGATTGCGCGGGTTTCGAAATGCACCGGGATGCCGGCTTTTTTGACGGCCTTGTTCAGGTATTCGACGAGTCCTGCGCCGCCGCCGTGGGCTTCGATTGGCATGTTGCCGAAAAATTTGCGCTTGCCGTCGACCACTGCCGACTGGCGACCCCAGTTCGGCACGAACTTCACACCTTTTTCGCGCAGCCAGATCATCGTCGGCAGGCTTTCATTGACCAGATATTCCGACAGATCGGGGTCGGTGCGGTAGGCGGTGAGCTGGTGGATCTTGTCGAGGAATTCCTCGCGGGTGTTGGTGCCGAAATCGGATTCGGCGATTTCCTGTTCGGTAATGTCCGTGATCTTCAGCAGGTCTTCGACGGTTTCGTAGGCGAAACGCATCACGCCGCCGGCGAAACGGCTGTTGCCGCCGCCTTCGTCTTCGGACGCGGCTTCGAGGATGGCGACTTTGGCGCCCTGGTCATGGGCCGACAGGGCGGCGCACATGGCGGCATTGCCTTTGCCGACAACGATCACATCAAATTCGGACATTTTCTGGCCTTTCGATAAGCGGGTTTCAGACGGTGCGCAATTATCCTTTTCGGAGACTCTTGAGTAAAATGAGATTATTGCAACAATTGTTCGCAGTTTTGCATCAATAAGACGATAAGCACCCTCCATGAACATTGATACTCACGGTTTGCAGGCTTTTGCCCGCATTGCGGAACTCGGCAGCTTTCACCAGGCCGCAGAAGCGCTGCATCTCTCCCAATCCGCCCTGTCGCGGCGCATCAGCAAACTGGAGGAGGAACTGGGTGTGCGTCTTCTTGACCGCACCACGCGCAAGGTGCGGCTCACCGCCGTAGGCCGCGACTTCCTGCCGCAGGCGCGGCGGCTGATCGAGGAATTGGAGAACTCACTCGCAGGACTGCGCGACATGGCGAAGCGTGGTGCCGGCCAGGTCACGGTGGCCTGCGTCCCAACTGCAGCCATGTACATGCTGCCGCCGGTGATTCGTGATTACAGCGCGGAGCACCCGGACAACCGCATTCGTATTCTCGATGTGCATGCCAACGAAGTGCTGCAGGCGGTGCTGGGCGGTGAAGCGGAATTCGGGCTCACGCTGTCCGGCGCCGATACGCCGGAACTGGACACCGAGGCCCTGTTCGAAGACCCGTTCGTGCTGGCCTGTCACCGCGACCATGCGCTGGCGAAAAAGAAAACGGTGAAGTGGTCTGATCTCGAACAGCACCGCGTCATCACCGTCGGCCGGATGAGTGGCAACCGCGCGCTGCTCGACTTCGGTCTGCCTGCGAATCTGCCGCAGCAGCGCTGGACCTACGAAGTGCAGCATTCGTTCTGGACCGGGTTGGGCATGGTTGAGGCCGGGATCGGCGTGATTGCGGTTCCGGCACTGGCGTTATCGGGGCGCAACAATCCGCAAGTGGTCAGCCGACCGCTGGTTGATCCGAGCCTGACGCGGACGGTGGCGATGATCCGGCGGCGCGGCGTGACGTTATCACCGGCGACGCAGGAGTTTCTGGCGATGCTGAGGAAGCGGTGGGGGCAGGGAAAGGCTCGCGCAAAACCATGAATTGACGCAAAAAGTCTAAGTTGGAATATCAGGGACGGTCAACTTTAAAGTCGATAAGCTATATCTTTACGTGGGCTGAACATCGATAAGAAATGAGGAGCTGTTATGGCCGAACCAACAATTATTTGTCCGAATTGCAAAACGGAAATTAAGCTCACTGAGTCGCTGGCGGCACCTCTGCTGGCGGCCACCAAACAGGAGTTCGAGAAACGTTTAGCGCAGAAAGACGCGGACATTGTGAAGCGTGAATCGACGCTGCGAGAGCAAGAGGCAGCGTTGACTAAAGCCAAGGAAGCCATCGACGATCAAGTCGCGGAGAAACTCAAGCAGGAACGCAGCAAAATCGTGGCAGAAGAAGCCAAAAAAGCTAAGCAAGTGGCCGCCAATGATTTGGAGCAAAAAGCAAAAGAAATCATTGAGTTAAATGAAGTCCTAAAACAGCGCGACGTTAAGCTGGCTGAAGCGCAGCAAGCGCAAGCGGATCTGATACGCAAACAGCGTGAATTAGACGATGCCAAGCGGGAATTGGAACTCACAGTGGAGAAGCGGATTCAGGAAGGTCTTGCAGCAACGCGCGATCAAGCGCGCAAAGAAGTCGAAGAGCAGCAGAGACTAAAAGTCGCAGAAAAGGAGCAAACCATACTGGCAATGCAGAAACAGATCGAGGAACTCAAGCGCCGGGCCGAGCAGGGTTCGCAGCAACTCCAGGGCGAAGTACAGGAGCTTGAACTTGAAAATCTGCTGCGCGCCAAGTTTCCATTTGATTCCATCGAGCCGGTGCCCAAGGGCGAATTCGGTGGCGACGCGCTACAGCGAGTGGTTAGCCCAAACGGTCAGGCGTGCGGCACTATCCTTTGGGAATCCAAGCGTACCAAGAACTGGAGCGATGGGTGGCTGGTCAAGTTGCGCGAAGACCAGCGCACTGCGAAAGCGGAAATTGCCGTGATTGTGAGTCAGGTGTTGCCCAAGGGTGTTGAGACTTTTGAAATGGTCGAAGGCATCTGGGTTACTCATCCACGGGCAGCACTACCCGTGGCGGCGGTGTTAAGGCAATCATTATTAGAACTCGCTGTGGCGCGGCAGACTTCGGAAGGACAGCAGACCAAAACCGAGATGATTTACCAGTACCTTACCGGCCCACGCTTTCGTCATCGGGTGGAGGCTATTGTCGAAGCGTTCTCAACCATGCAGGAAGATCTGGATAAAGAGCGCAAAGCCATAATGAAGCAGTGGGCCAAGCGTGAAGAGCAAATCGAGCGGGTCATGGGGGCGACAGTGGGGATGTATGGTGATTTACAAGGGATTGCGGGTAAGTCTTTACAGGAAATTGAAGGTCTTGAGTTCAAGGCATTAGGAATAGATAAATAGGACCTTTGAAAGTGCCAC
>CAZHFZ010000013.1:0-683 GCA_964531455.1 uncultured Bordetella sp. | reverse complement strand
TTGAGGTTATTTATCGGAGTAGCCCATGTCAAAGCCTGCTTCAGCATTACACGAGATTCTTGATTGGGCTAACTCAAGGCCGGAATGGCAACGAGATGCGCTCAGGCGAATAGTTGTAAAAGGTGGTCTTGGCGAAGTAGATATCGAAGAGCTTGAGCGAATTTGCCGTTCCAAGCATAAGGCAGATACGGGGAATGGGCCGGCTATCGTCGTGAACCCAATTTCCAAATCGCATCTTCCACCTGCACCAGGTGCTGCCGAATCGGTTTCTCTTGTTTCAATAGGAAAGCTAAAGTACGTAAACCGATTGCCTCCGGATCAAGTCATTCCCTTTGGTGCTGGAAATGGACTGACCGTAATTTACGGTGATAACGGTTCTGGAAAGTCTGGCTACGCTCGCGTGATAAAGAAGGCTTGCCGCGCGAGAGGCGCCGCCCCGATTATCAGAGCTAACGCTTTTGCTCCGGCACCGTCAGCCAAGGCGTCATCGGAAATTGTATTTCAAGTGGCTGGAGTAGATGTGCCTGTAACTTGGACGGATGGGGTTAGTGCAGATCCAAGATTGGCAAACGTGTTTGTTTTTGATTCGTTTTCAGCAGGTCACTACGTTAATGATGATAGCCCGGCCGCATTTACCCCCTACGGACTTGATGTACTTCCCGCGCTTTCAAAGGTATGCGATT
>CAZHFZ010000012.1:11497-69423 GCA_964531455.1 uncultured Bordetella sp. | reverse complement strand
TGAGCGACGGTTTGGAAGCTAAGTGAAAGTGTCCGGAGAAACGGGTGAAGCCCACTTTGACGCGTCGGATGTCGCGCAATCATTCAATGAAACCGCAAACGTCTATGCGCTTCGCGCCGACTATTCGCGGCCGGCGGGTATGATCTTAGCCGCACGCCCGCTCAACTGGGTGCTCTCCGGCGGTTACGCGGGATTCGTCGGCCCTAACCGCGCTACGCTGGGCTTCTCATCGGTGGCAGAAATTGGTGCGGGGCTGGAACTGCCGGTCTCGACCGACCGGCCGCAGTCCGAGCGCGCACGACTTGCGGCGGGCTTTCTCTTCGGGCCCGACGTGCGTGGCTGGACTGTCGGCGTGAGCATCCAATACTGACCACTGCAAAACTCCTTCGCCTGACGAGGGAGTGACGACATTCTGCCGGACGAACACGCTGCAGGGCGGCGGCATGCAAAACGTGGAAGGATGCAATATGCAAGCACACGCTGTGAGCTCTGGTATGAGCCGCAACATATGGCAATCGTATGACTGCTACCATGGCGGGAAATACAACTCCGACAGCTGCATGTCATTTGCCAAAGGGTGTTGCACATGGCCACAAACCTGCCTTACGACGTGAAAACCGCAACAGGCGAAACCATTGCGTTTGAGTTTCCGCTTCATGGTGAGACGCAATCCGCGATGCGTGTCTCGCAGCTGCTTGATGCGGTCTTGGGTACGCTCGATCGCGAGCTGCGGGTGCTCGGCAATACGGCCAATGGTGACGTCATGCAGGCCCTGGCGATGGCAATGGCAGTGCGTACGGCCATGCTGCACGCGCCTTATGCGGTGGGGCAGCAATTGGCTGTGGATCTGACCGGGAGTGCCTTGGCTGCGGCAGGACATTGCCGGCGTGATCCGGGAATTGTCGGCAACGCCTGATTGAAGGGTAATGCAGTAAGCTCAGTGTCCGCAAATGATGGGATTAAATGGGAGATGCGATGCGTTTCGTAGCGGCGTTGTTGTTGTCAGTGGTTATGTCCGGTGCTCATGCGGCACAACCTTATCCCTCCGGTCCGATTCGCTGGATTGTGCCGTTTCCGCCCGGCGGTGGCACTGACATTCTGGCGCGCACCATCGGACAAAAGCTCTCCGAAGCCTGGGGCGTGCCGGTGCTGATCGACAATCGCGGCGGCGCCAACGGCACGATCGGCGCCGCGATGGTGGCGAAGGCACCGCCCGACGGGCAGACGCTGTTGATCGTGCCCAGCGGTTTCGCCGTGAATCCAAGTATTTACAAGAACCTGCCATTCGATAGCGTCAAGGATCTTGCCCCGGTCAGTCAACTGGCGGCAGGGCCGCTGGTGCTGGTAGTGCATCCGTCGTTTCCGCCGAAAAACGTCAAGGAACTGGTGACCTTCATCAAGGCGCGGCCTGACAGCATCAACTACGGCAGTTCAGGGAACGGTTCTCCGCCGCATCTGGCGACCGAGCTGTTCAAACTGATGACCGGGACGAAGATGATGCACATCCCTTACAAAGGTGCCGGTCCGGCGGCGGTGGATGTGATAGCCGGACAGATTCCGGTCTATTTCATGAACGCACTGCAGGCCGTGCCGCATCTGAAATCGGGGCGTGTGCGCGGTCTCGGAGTGACGACGGATACCCGCTTTTCGGCAATGCCGGAGATTCCGACAATTGCCGAGGCGGGTGTTCCCGGCTACGCCATGAGCAACTGGTATGGATTGCTGGTGCCGGCCGGAACGCCCCAAGCCTCAATCACGAAACTGCATGGCGAGGTCGTGCGTATCCTCAATCTGCCGGAGCTGAAGGAGCGCTTGACGCGGGAAGGGGCTGACATCATTGCGAGCCGACCGGATCAGTTCGCGGCGTTTCTCAAAATGGAGATGGAGAAATCCGCGAAGATCGTCAAGGCTTCGGGAATGACAGCCAGCAACTGATCCGGATCAGAGATTCTTGACGCGCAGGCCCGCCGCGGTGAAGCCGCCATCTACGGAAATGGTCTGACCATTGACGTAACTCGCATCATCCGAAGCCAGGAATACCGCGACGGCAGCGACTTCATCGGGGTCACCATAACGTCCGAGCGGTATTGCACGCTGCCAGGCTTCGCGGCGCTCTCCTGTATGTTGCTGGCGACTGCGCGGCACGTCTATCGGTCCCGGTGCTACGGCGTTCACCGTAATGCCGTACTGTGCGAGATCCACGGCCATCACCCTTGTCATTGAAATAATGCCGCCTTTGGCGGCGGCATAGGCGGCGCGGCCGCTGCTGCCGAGCATTCCGGAATGCGATGAAAAATTGACGATGCGGCCGCCGCCAAGCTCGATCATGTCACGCGCCGCGGCCTGCGCGCAGAGGAAGGTGCCGACCACGTTGACTTCAAGCATGTTGTGCAGGGTTTCCAGCGAGGTTTCCAGAAAGTGCTTTTGCGAACCGAGTCCTGCGTTGTTGATCAGGATATTTGCCGGTCCGAACATCTCGCGCGAATAATCGACCATCGCCTGCACTTCTTCCGGAATCCGGATGTCGACCTTGCAGGCTGCCGCACGACCGCCGGTTGCGGTGATTTCTGCGCAAACGGCGTGTGCCGAGTCTTCATTCTTGTCGGCGAGCATTACGCTGGCGCCGGCTGCGGCGAGGCGGTGTGCAATTGCGGCGCCGATGCCGGTGCCGCTGCCGGTGACGATTGCGGTCTTGTCGGAAAACTGGGCTGACATGGTGGTGACTCCAAATTTCAAATGTCCGCATCGCGGAATATCGCAACGCGTGACGAAGAGTGCCAAGGCTAACATGCGCCGCTCCCGCTGGTCGCTGTTGCCGTGATCCGTTATGCTGCATTTTTTGCAACACGCAAGGAAGTTTTAAATGACAAATGCTGATGCGCAGTACGCTGCATTGTGGCCGCGCGGTCCCCGCCAAGCGAAGGTCAAGCCCTTGGCCAAGCGGCTGGATACGCTGGAAGGCAAGACGGTTGCCTGGGTGTGGGACTACGTGTTTCGCGGCAACGAAGTGTTCGAGCAACTTGAGGCGAGTTTGCGCGAACGCTATCCCGGCGTGAAGTTCCTGCACTGGGATCGGTTCGGCAACACCCACGGGAGTGACGAGCGCAATGTGGTTGCAAATCTGCCGCAGAAGCTGCGCGAGCTCGGAGCTGACGCCGTCGTCTCCGGGATGGGGTGTTGAGGGAGCTGCACGCCCGCCGTGTTGCGGGCCAGTGTTGCAGCTGAGTCGGCGGGCATTCCGTCGGCGACGCTGGTGTGTGAAAGTTTCATGACGCTGTCCAAGGCGGCGTCGCAAGGCCTCGGATACCCCAATATTGCGGTGGCGCCGGTGCGCGGCCATCCCGGGTTGCAAAGCAAGGAGGCACTGCAGCAGAACGTGCGCGAACTGACGCTGGATGGCGTGCTCAATGCGCTGCTCAAGATGCCGGCTGCAGTGACCGTTGGCGGTGAGCCGGGCGCGCGTGATGTGATCTGCAGCGGCACGTTTGAGGAGGTCAATGAATACTTCCTCAAGCATGAGCTGTCTGATGGCCTGCCCATCGTGCCGCCGACCGTGGAGAAGGTTGAGGTATTCCTGCGGCACACTGATCGCGAACCCGATGAAGTGTTGGGTGTAATGTTGCCTGACAACCGAGCGGCGACAGTTTGGAGCGTCGCGGTGAACGGCGTGATGGCCGGGTGCCGCCCGGAATATATGCCGGTGCTGGTCGCTGCAGTTGAGGCCATGGCTGATCATGACTATGGTGTGGAACACAGCGGCAATACGCCGGGCGGTGACAATCTGATCATTCTCAATGGACCGGTTATTAAGGCATTGGGTTTCAACTACACCCAGGGCGTGATGCGCGACGGTTTTCAGGCGAATACCAGCGTTGGCCGGTTCTGGCGTCTGTATCTGCGTAACGTTGCCGGCTTCCTGCCGCACAAGAATGACAAGGCCACGTTCGGCAACACCTGGCGGGTTGTGGTTGCAGAAAACGAGGATGTAGTTGCGAAAATAGGCTGGACGCCGAACTGTACCGATTACGGGTTTTCAGCCGGAACCAACGCGCTGTCGGTGGGGCGTTATACGGGTGGCAATCACATCTCGTCTGTGTCCGGCGCCACACCGGAAGAATTGATGCCGTACATCGCAGATGCCGTCGTCCGTCAGTATTCCTGGCAGATCATGTTCTCAGTGGGGCAGGGCTACGACACGCTGCGTCCATTGCTGCTGCTGTCACCAATCATTGCCGAGACCATTGCTGCGGGTGGCTGGTCCAAAGAGAGGTTCCGGGAAGAACTGTTCAAGCACGCGCGCATGCCCGCTTGCATGTTTGAAAAAATTCTTCGCGACTGGACGCAAAAGCCGACCTGGAATCTGGCTGAAGAGTATCAGGCCGGGCGCATTCCTAAGATGTTCCATGAATCCAACGATCCGGAACGCCTGGTGCCGCTGGTGTGGAAGCCGGAGGATTTTCAGGTGGTGGTTACCGGCGACCTCGGGCGCAACAGCATTTACGTGTTTGCCCATAACGGCGTGCTGGGGTTCCCGGTGTGCAAGGAAATCAGGATTTCGGGTCAATAGATTGAACGGCAGGTAAAAGAAAACGGTCGCCGAGGCGACCGTTTTCCGGTGTGCTTTTGCGTTACTCCGCCAGCTCGCGCATCACCTTGATCAAATCGGATTTACCTTCAAAGCCGATACCGGGCAGTTCCGGCATGGTGATCTTGCCGTTTTCGACACGCACGCCGTCCGGGAATCCGCCGTAAGGCTGGAACAGGTCGGGATAGCTCTCATTGCCGCCGAGTCCCAGACCGGCTGCGATGTTGAGCGACATCTGGTGTCCGCCGTGGGGGATGCAGCGTGACGGCGACCAGCCGGCAATGTGCAGTTCACGCAGTGTTCGTTCGTATTCGCAAAGGCCATAGGACAGTGCGCAGTCGAACTGCAGCCAGTCGCGATCGGGGCGCATGCCGCCGTAACGCAGCAGGTTGCGGGCATCCTGATGGCTGAACAGGTTTTCACCGGTGGCCATCGGGCCCGGATAAAACTCGGCCAGTGCCGCTTGCAGCGCAAAATCCAGCGGGTCGCCGGCTTCTTCGTACCAGAACAACGGGTATTGCCGCAGCGCTTTGGCATAGGCGATTCCGGTCTCCAAATCGAAACGCCCGTTGGCATCGACAGCCAATTGCGCGCTGTTGCCGATTTCAGTCAATACGGCTTCGATGCGCCGGCAATCCTCGGCGAGATCGGCACCCCCGATTTTCATCTTGACGACGTTGTAGCCACGGTCGAGATAGCTGCGCATTTCTGCTCGCAACGCCTGCAGATCCTTGCCGGGATAATAATAACCGCCGGCGGCATAGACAAACACCTTGGGATTGGCGGTGACGCCGTGTTTTTCGGCGAGCAGACGGAACAGTGGTTTGCGCGCGATTTTGGCCACTGCATCCCAGATCGCCATATCCAGCGTGCCGACCGCGACTGAACGCTCACCATGTCCGCCGGGTTTTTCATTCACCATCATCGCGGTCCAGGCGCGAAGCGGATCGATATTGCTGCCACTTTCGTCGAGAAGACTTTGCGGGTCTGCTTCCAGCAGCCTCGGCGCGAAACGCTCGCGAATCAGTCCACCCTGGCCGTAACGGCCGTTGGAGTTGAATCCGTAGCCGACCACCGTGCGGCCGTCGACTTTGACGTCGGTAACCACAGCGACCAGGCTGGTAGTCATTTTGCTGAAATCGATATAGGCGTTGCGGATCGGCGAGGCGATCGGTTTGGTGACTTCGCGAACATCAACGATACGGACCATGCGAGGGTTCCCGGTAAAAAGTTGAGGTGCAGATTATAGTTTGAGGCTGTGCGGGAATCTGGCGTGTACGCCAGCGGATTATGGATTGGTTTGCTTGGATCAGGTGCGCATCATGTATTCTCCCCTCCAGACACTGGTGTGCCGAGCAATTTTGGGCCGGTGGTATTGGTGACAGCGGGAGGTGAATTTGATAGCTTGGGTATCATAAATGATTGAAAAATGGGGGCTGAAATGATGCAAGACCGAACAATGACCATTCATTTTAATGACGGAAGCAAAATGACCTTCGAGTTTCCCGAGCAGGTCAAAAGCGCTGCGGCAAAGCAGATCAAACTGTCGGAGTTCATGAGCAGTAGAAACGTGGTGGTTGAGGCGGAAGGACAGTTGATGGTTTTTCCGATGACCAGTATCAAATACATTGCATTTAATGCTGCAGGACCCAGTTTTTTCAAGGGAACTGCATTACCGAGGCAGTCCATCATTCGCGCAGTTATTCGCGACTACTGAGATCCGTTGGCTTTTGCAGCAAAGCGGGATTTTGGCTGCATTGGCATCAATATTGCTCATGCCATTTAAAAAATGGCAGATCACAACAACGACTGAACTGAAAAGCCCCTTTTGGATACTGCTGACCCCCTGTTGTCCGGATCCCCGATAGAGCGCTACCTGAGGGATTTGCACGGCCGTTATGCCGCCCTACAAGACGGACAGGTGGCTGACTACATCCCTGAACTGGCGAAGGCCGATCCCGACTGGTTTGGCATTTGTATTGCCACCCGTGACGGTCATGTCTACGAGGTGGGTGATACCCGACAGGTTTTCACGATCCAGTCCATATCGAAGGCGTTGTCCTACGGACTTGCACTGGAGGATCGCGGCGAGGATTTCATTCTGTCCCGCGTCGGTGTAGAACCCTCAGGCGAGGCCTTCAATGCCATCAGCCTCAAGCCCGAAACCGGGGCGCCGTTCAATCCGATGATCAATGCTGGTGCAATAGCCACCTGCGGCCAGATTCTGGAGCCATCCGATCAAACCCGGATACAACGCATATTGGATTATCTTTCAGCCTGCGCCGGTCGCAGGCTCGATGTCGATGCCGCGGTTTATCAGTCGGAAAGCGAAACAGGTCATCGCAACCGCGCCATCGGCTGGATGCTGCGAAACTTCGGCATCCTCAACGAGGAGCCGACTGAAGTCCTGGAAACATATTTCCAGCAGTGCGCCATCCGCGTGACCTGCCGCGACCTTGCAGTAATGGGTGCAACGCTGGCAAATCAGGGACGCAATCCGCTGACGCGCGAGCTTGCCGTCAATCCCGAGGTAGTGGACAACGTGTTATCGGTAATGTCGACCTGCGGCATGTATGATTTTTCCGGTGAATGGATTTACCGCGTTGGCCTTCCGGCAAAAAGCGGTGTTGGCGGCGGCATTCTTGCCGTACTGCCCGGTCAGCTCGGCATCGGCATTTTTTCACCGCCGCTGGATGCGCAGGGCAACAGTGCGCGCGGGATCAAAGTCTGTGGCGATTTGTCTCGCGATCTGGCACTGCACCAGTTTGCCAACGGCTCTGCGCCGACACCGTCGTTGCGCTTGTCCTATACCGGCAGCCAGGTGACCTCATGCCGGCGGCGTCCTCTCACCATCCAGCAGACGCTGCGGGCCAGTGGCCATCGAATTCGCGTGCATGAACTGCAGGGAGAGCTGATTTTCTAAACGGTGGAGCCGTTTATCCGGATTGCGCTGAAGCAGGCACCGTATTGCCAGTATCTGGTGCTCAATCTGCGCAATGTCATCAACATTGATGATGTTTCGCTGCGCCTGATTGTTGAGTTGCATGCCAGTCTGGCCCGGCAGGGTGTGCGGATGCTGATATGTCATGCCGGACGTTTTTCGCAGAATCTGTCCCGGCAGGGTTTTCCTGCGCCGGCTTTGTTTGATGATAATGATGCTGCGCTGGAATTTTGCGAAAACGCTTTGTTGACAGAAGTTTCTGGAACCGGCTGGATCGGTACCCGTGCGGTCGGGCTGCACAATATCGCCTTGCTATCGGGGCTTACAGGAGATGAATTGATCTGGCTTAACAGTCAGATGCCGACCTGCACCGCGCAAGCGGGCGAATGCCTGATCCGCGCCGGTGAAGCCGGCGACAGTCTGTTTTTGTTGCTGGAGGGATCGGTGGAGGTGCGACTGTCATCCGAATCAAACGGGAAGGGCACGCGCCTCGACGTTTTTGAGGCAGGCATGAGTTTCGGTGAAATGGGATTGCTTGATCGTGCACCCCGTTCAGCCGATGTGGTGGCACTTGAACCGGTAAAATTTCGCGTGATTGATCGCGCGCTGTTCGACCGGATCGGACTGGAAAAACCCGACATGAAGATCAGGATGCTGGAACAAATGGCTTCCCAGCTTTCGGCAAGCCTGCGCAAGGCCAATACCGAAACCGCTGCTTACAAGGGGTGATTGATGCTGATAATTCAGTCCATATCGTAAAGGGTTGTCCCGGCCAGTCGGTTGCCTGCGGTAAGATCGGCATTCACTGATTCCAAGCTGCAATGCCGAGGCCTCATGATCCGCCCCAGACTTTTTCTTGCCCTGCAGTTGCTGGGCGTGCTGTTTCCCTGTGTGGTATCTGCTGCAGAGAATTATCCGCAGCGTCCGATCCGGCAAATCATTCCGTATCCTCCGGGAGGCGCCGGAGATATTGTCGGCCGCATGCTCGCGAGCAGCCTGAGTACGGCATTTGGCCAGCAGGTCGTCAACGACAATCGCGGTGGCGGCGGACAGGTAATTGCGACCCAGATTGCGGCAGGTTCGGCACCGGATGGATATACGCTGTTTCTGGCCAGTGCAACCCATTCGATCAATCCGGCCCTGCGCAACAATCTTCCCTACGACACGCTGAAGGATTTTGTGCCGATTACGCTGGTGGCGGAGTCGCCTCTGGTATTCGTGGCACATCCCTCGCTCAAGGTGGGCAGTATCAAGGAGCTTATTGCGGCGGCCAAAGCGCAGCCTGGCCGCATCAACTACGCTTCATCGGGGCCTGGCTCCGGCGGTCACATGTCGGTTGAACTGCTGCAGTCCATGACCGGCATCAGCGTTGTGCATATTCCCTACAAAGGGGCTGGTCCTGCGCTGGTCGACGTTGTCGCTGGCCAGGTCCAGATCATTTGCACCAGTCCCTTGCCGTCAATGCCGCATGTAAAGAGCGGGCGTTTGCGCGCATTGGGCATGACCAGCCTGAAGCGGTCGCCGGCCTATCCTGATGTGCCTGCGGTATCCGAGACCGTTCCGGGATATGAGTCAACTTTGTGGTACGCGTTGCTTGCACCGGCGCGTACGCCACCGGCGATCATCAAGCGGGTTCACGCCGAAACAGTGAAGGCGCTTGCAGCACCGCAGATGCGCGAGCAGTTGCAGGCACTGGGCGCAACACCGGTCGGAAACAGCCCGCAGGAATTGCAGACCTTCATTGTCAAGGAAATCCAGATGTGGACCAGGCTGGTGAAGCAGGCCAACATCAAGCTTGATCCCTGAGTTCGGCGAATTCTTTTCTTCAGGACATCATGGTACAGACTCTTACGCTGTTTGATCCCACTGCTCCGCGCCGCGGCGACACGTCTTCTGTCGTGAAGCCTGTACTGCGTACTCTGACTGGTGCAACCGTGGGTTTTATCGACAATGCGAAACCGAATTTTCATCACCTGGTGGATGATCTTGCCGAGTTGCTGCAATCGCGCTACGGCGTGGCGCATGTGGTCAAGCGCCGAAAATCGTCGGCATCTCTTCCGGCAGACCCGGCGGTGATTGAGGCGCTTTCCAAAGAATGTGATGTGGTCATTGCGGGATCCGGCGACTGAGGGTCCTGCGCTTCGTGGAGTGTCCACGACAGTGTTGAAGTGGCCAAGCGGGGCAAGGTGGCATTGACCGTGTGTTCAACGGCGTTCCAGACCCTCGGCCGGGCACAAGCACGTGCGCTGGGCAACAGCGCACTGCCAATTGCGGTGATTCCGCATCCGTTTGGCGGCCGCAGCCGCGAGGATGTGCGCAAGCTTGCGGAGCAGTGTATTGACGATGTCGTCAAGCTGCTGACCGGAGAAAAAACATGAGCGAATACGCTGTTGATCACGCCGCTGCTTTCGAAGTGGCGGACGATCTGGATGCCATCAATCGCCTGTATCGCGAAAAGCACTGGAGCGATGGTCTGCCGATTGTCCCGCCAACAGCGGCGCGTATTGATCGCATGCTGTCGCACAGTCTTCGTGCCCGCCATGACATTGTGGCGAATGTCGCGCCGGGGTTCGGTGCGGCCACCGTCGAACGCATTGCCATCAACGCCGTAATGGCGGGGTGCGATCCCGAATACCTGCCGGTACTGATTGCCGCAACCGAAGCGGTGGCCGATCCGGAATTCAATTTGCAGGGCATACAGGCAACGACTAATCCCGTCGCGGTGTGGCTGGTGCTCAATGGGCCGGTTTCACGGAAGCTGCAGGTCAATGCCACATTCAACTGCATAGGTCAGGGCAGCTGGGCGAATGCAACGCTGGGTCGCGCCATGCGGCTGATATTGCAGAATATCGGCGGAGCGCAGCCTGGTGAAATGGATCGTGCGACACACGGCCAGCCGGGTAAATTCACTTTTTGCTGTGCGGAGAACGAGGAGTCGCATCCGTGGCAGCCGCTTCATGTCGAGCGCGGTTATGCTGCAACCGACAGCACGGTCACTGTCGTAGGTGCCGAAGGCACGATGAACATGAACACTCATGCCAAATATGCCGATGAACTGGCGCGAGTCATTGCCGAGACGATGGTGCATCCACCGAGCAACGAGTATGTGCATGGCGGGGAACCGTGGTTCATTCTCGGCAGTGAACATGCCGAGATTTTCCGGCGTGAAGGCTGGGACAAGGCCCGGGTGAAGCGTGAACTGTGGGAGCGCTCCAAAATGGCGGTGAAACATCTCAGCGCGAAGGAGATCGATCGTGCCCGCGCATCCCGCACATCAGAGCTCGGGGAACTGAGTGAAGACACGCTGTTACCGATTTCGCCGGCAGCCGAGGACGTGCAATTGATTGTCGCTGGTGGTCCCGGAACGCATTCCGTGTATGTGCCCTGTTTCGGGAACAGCCGGGCAGTGACCCGGCGTATTGAAGGGTATCGTGATTGATTATTATTTAAGTGATTGTTTTTATTGAATAATTTGTATTTTCACGTGATCTGGACATTCGTTTTCCTGATAGTAATTATGTAAGGCTGTAGTAAGTCATGCGCATTAATGTGTCACTTGGCAGTGACTCGTTAATTGATGAAAGAAAAACGCATGGCCAGAGGGCGCACCAAGGCGGAACCGGTTGATCCCGCCAATTCAATCGCTGCCCGTATTCGAACCGCAATGGCTGCATGCGGGATGAAATCGGTGGCTGAACTGGGGCGGCGTATCGGCCTGCCCCGTCAGACGGTGCATCGCTGGATCAATGGCGACACCAAAAACATGACCCATGAAAATCTCTACAAGGTCGCGGATGCGCTGCAGGTGCGTGCGCGCTGGCTGGCGGTGGGTGATACGGCGCCCGCACAGATAGATCTTGCTGATGGTGATGTGGTCGGTTTGATTAAAACTTACGAGTCAATGCCGGCTGCAGCCCGCGAGCAATGGCTGGCCATTGGCCGAACCCTGCTATCCATGCACACAGCGGGCAAGGGAACGGTAGTCGATCCGTATCCCAACCTGGCGCCGCTTCCGAAGTTAGTGGAAGGCAGTGCAACCCCGGAAAACACTTCCCCGTCCTCTACCCAGCGCTGATCGGCTCCGCCCGCTGCGCTTCCGGGTGGCGCAGCACCGCCCTGGCTTGGTAATCTCCGGTATTTCCTCAGACGCGTTGTCTGCGCGCAGGCTTGCTGACTGTGTGTAGTCCAAACGCCCCGGAGCAATGAAAAGCCTTCCTCGTTTGCTTGCAGGTATTGCCGGTGTGATGGCGCTGGTTTCCAGCGCAGTTGTTTTTGCTGCTGCGCCGCGGGTGGAACTTGATCCCGAGGTTCGGGCCTTTGTTCAGGATATGTCCGAGCGGCACGGGTTTGATCGCGGCGCGCTGGAAAAACTGTTTCGCGAAACCCGTTTCATGGCTTCGATCATCCGTGCCATGGATACACCGGCAACCGGGCTGCCATGGCATGAATTCCGTGCGCGACATATAACCGATGGTCGCGTCAAGGCCGGGCTCCAGTTCTGGGCCGAGAATCAGGCGCTGCTCGAAAAGGCCTCCGCTGAATTCCGGGTGCCGCCTGAACTGATCGTGTCGACGATCGGCGTAGAAACCATCTTTGGCCGGCGCACCGGCACGATCGGCGTGCTGGATGCTTTGACTACCCTCGCGTTCGGATATCCGAGGCGGGCGGATTTTTTTCGTGGTGAGCTCGAGCAGTTCCTGCTGTTGACGCGGGAAAACGGAATCCCGGCGAGCACCCTGAAAGGGTCTTTTGCCGGCGCCATCGGCATTCCGCAGTTCATGCCCAGCAGTTACCGCAAGTATGCGGTTGATTTTGATGGTGACGGTATACGGGATCTACGTCGTCTTGCCGACTCGATTGGCAGCGTTGCCAATTATTACCGCCAGTTCGGATGGCGTGAGGGGGAGCCGGTGATTGTTCCTGCGGATGTCGGCGACACGGCGCCTGAGGCCTTGCTGGCAGGCGGCATTGCGCCGCATCTGGCAATCGCCGAATTCAGGAAGCGCGGTGTGGTGCCTCAGGAACCCGTTAAGGAGGAGGCCGCAGCCGCGTTGTTTGCCGTGCAGACGCAGGACGGTCCGCGGTACTGGTTCGGGTTGAACAATTTTTATGTAATTACCCGCTATAACCGCAGCATCAATTACGCGATGGCCGTGAACGAGCTGGCAACCGCATTGCGCCGGCAACGGTTATCCGCTGGCGGCAATCCCTGATACCCGTTATCGGCGAATCTGCGCAATTGTCTGGTCACGCGGATAGGCAACCAGGTGGTCGAGTTCGAGCCGGATACCGATTTTTTCGCCGATCGCGTGATTGTGGTGGCTCGGCACCAATGAATAGACCTGCCCGCCGTGCGGCAGTTGCAGGGTGTAGAGGAACTCTGCGCCGCGAAAGGCTTTGTGCAGCACCGTCGCCTGCATCGCACTGGCATCATCATGCAACACGTCGTCGGGCCGCAGCAGCACGTCAACGGCGGTTCCCGCAGGCCATTCCGGCTTGACATCAGGCATGAACTCGCCGACCTCCAGCTGGATGCGGCCGTTATCAAGCACGTTTCCCGGAAGAAACAGGCCCTGGCCGATGAATTCAGCGGCATAACGTGTTCGCGGTTCGTGGTAGAGCTGGTAGGGCGTATCCCATTGCTCAATGCGGCCGTTGCGCATGATGCCGATCATGTCGGCGATGTTGAATGCCTCGTTCTGGTCATGCGTAACCAGCACCGCCGTGGTTTGCTCGCGTTTGAGGATGTCGCGCACTTCAACGCTGAGGCGCTCGCGCATCTCGACGTCAAGATTTGAGAAGGGTTCGTCAAGCAGCAACAGCCGCGGTCGTGGCGCCAACGCGCGCGCCAGTGCGACACGCTGTTGCTGGCCGCCCGAGAGTTCGTGGGTATATTTGTTGCCCAGTGCACCGAGGCCGACCATCTCCAGTAATTCGGTGACGCGGGAGGCACTTTCGGCAGCGCTCGCATGGCGCAGGCCAAATGCGATATTGCCTGCGACAGTCAGGTGCGGAAACAGGGCGTAGTCCTGAAAAACTACGCCGATACGCCGTTGCTCCGGCGGCACCGAAATTCCGGGGGCGCTGACCACTTCGTTGTCGAGGGCAACGGCTCCGCTCAGCACCGGTTCAAAACCGGCAATGCAACGCAATACGGTTGTTTTGCCACAACCACTGGCACCGAGAAGGCAGGCAATTGCACCGGGCTCAACGTGAAAGTTGACGCTTTCCAGCACGGGGGTGCTTGCGTAGGCATGGGAGACGTCGGTGAAATCAAGGCGGGCGGGCATGCAGAAATTATACCGTTTTGCTGCTGATAATGATTCTTGTTAAAATGAATTCTCTTGAATTTTCCGTAACTTACGTCTGTTGCAGCCCCTGTGCTGCGGACCCCGATTGAACACTGCCACTTTACCGCCAACGCCGGAAGTTGCTGCGCCGGTCAGCCGTCGCCAATGGCCGCGCCTGTTGACCCTCTTTGCTGTGGGGTTGGCGGCGCTGCTCGCGTTGCCGGTGCTGGTTGTGCTGTTCAATCTGGCTGCGCCGGCAACGGATACCTGGCGCCATCTGGCATCCACGGTGCTTGCGGATTACATCAGCAATTCACTGTTGCTGATGCTGGGTGTTGCCGTTGGAGTAATGGTCGGCGGCGTCACTACGGCATGGATCACCACGATGTGCCGTTTTCCCGGACATCGCGTATTTGAATGGGCGTTGTTGTTGCCGATGGCGGTGCCGGCCTATGTGATGGCGTATGCCTATACCGACCTTCTGCAGTTTGCCGGCCCGGTGCAAAGCCTGCTGCGTGAACTGACGGGTTGGGGCGCGCAGGATTACTGGTTTCCCGATGTGCGCTCTCTTGGTGGCGCGATCATCATGCTGTCACTGGTGCTGTATCCCTATGTTTACCTGCTTGCGCGCGCAGCTTTCCTCGAGCAGTCCGACAGCATGCTCGAAGTGGCGCGAGTGTCCGGCTACGGGCCCTGGGGCACCTTCCGCAAGGTTGCGTTGCCGCTGGCGCGCCCCGGTATCGTTGCCGGCACCGCGCTGGCGCTGATGGAAACCCTGGCGGATTACGGCACGGTGTCGTACTTCGGCGTGCAGACTTTCACTACCGGCATATTCCGCGCCTGGTTTTCGCTGGGCGACCACATGGCTGCCGCGCAGTTGTCCGCAATCCTGCTGAGTTTTGTGTTCCTGGTATTACTGATTGAAAAACTGAGTCGTCGCGGCGCCGGATTCCACAGCGTCTCGCATCGCAAGCGGCTGCGCAATGTCTACCGCTTGCGCGGCTGGCGCGCCGGCGCTGCCGTGTTTTTTTGCGTGATGCCGCTGGTGTTCGGCTTCCTGTTGCCGGCAGGCATCATGCTGTACATGGCCGTCACCTCTGGCGATGCGCAGTTCGGGGCGCGCTACATCACGCTGACACGCAATACCGTGACGCTGGCTGCGGTGACTGCGGCACTGGCGGTGCTCCTTGCGCTGATTGTCGGTTATGCCGGCCGCACCTCAAGGACACCGCTGGTGCGGTTATCCAATCGCATCGCCGGCCTGGGTTATGCGGTACCCGGCGCGGTAATTGCGGTTGGTGTGCTGATTCCGGTGACGCGTCTGGACCATGTGCTGGCTGCCTGGATTGAAACGCTGACGGGAGTGGCGCCGGGTCTGATCCTGACCGGCGGTATCGCTGCACTCGTCTATGCTTACCTGGTGCGTTTCTTTGCGGTGTCGCTGCAGGCAGTGGATGCCGGCCTCGCCAAGATCACGCCATCGATGGATGATGCGGCGCGATCACTCGGTTGTGGGCCCACGGCAACATTGGCGCGTGTCCATGCACCGTTATTGTGGCGCAGTGCATTGTCTGCGGGGCTGTTGGTATTCGTGGATGTGATGAAGGAACTCCCGGCGACATTCGTGATGCGGCCGTTCAACTTCGACACGCTGGCGGTGCAGGCCTACAACCTTGCATCGGATGAACGCCTTGCAGAAGCATCAACGGCAGCGCTGACCATTGTTGTGGTGGGACTGCTGCCCCTGATTGCCCTGTCACGGATGATCCTGCGACCCGCGAACGGGCCGCAGCGCGACTGATTGTTGCCGGTAGCGTTTACTTGTAACCGACCCGGTCGAAAATCTTCTGTGCCAGCGGCTGGTTCTTGCCCAGCGCGCTGATGTTCAGATTGTCCATCTTGAATGTGCCGAGGGAGGCCAGCGCCTTGTTTCTCAACGGTGCGCTTTTCACCACCGGCCACTCATTGTTGCCCTCGGCGAAATAGCCCTGCGCGGCATCGCTGGCGAGGTATTCCAGGTATTTCACCGCGGCGTCGCGATGTTTCGCGGTTTTGATGACGCCTGCGCCGGAGACATTCATGTGCGTGCCGAAGTTTTTCTGGTTCGGCCATACCAGGCCGATGGCTTCAATCACCTTGCGGTCTTCGGGCTTGTCGGAAGCGAGCAGGCGCACGTAGTAGTAGCTATTGCTGATCGCAACGCCGCATTCGCCTGCTGCGACTGCCTTGATCTGGTCGGTGTCGCCACCCTTTGGTGCACGCGCAAAATTGGCAACCATGCCCCTGGCCCATTGCTCGGCTTTGGCTTCACCCCAGTGTTCGATGAGCGCGCTCATCAGCGACAAGTTGTAGACGTGGCTGCCGGAGCGGGTGCATACCTTGCCTTTCAGTTTTGGGTCGGCCAGGTCTTCGTAGTTCTGAACATCGCCGGCCTTGATCGCGAGCTTGTTGTAAACGATCACGCGGGCGCGCGCTGAAAATCCAAACCATTGGTTGTTGGGCGTGCGCATGTGGTCGGGCAGGCGGGTGGCGAGCACTTTCGAATCGATGGACTGGAAAAGCCCCATCTGCTCGGCACGCCACAGCCGGCCTGCATCCACCGTAACCAGCACGTCGGCCGGACTGGAGGCGCCTTCATTTTTCAACCGCTCGATCAGCGGGTCTTCGCCGGCTTCAATCCGGTTCAGTTTGATGCCGGTGGTTTTGGTGAAATTGGCGTAGAGCGCCTCGTCAGTCTGGTAATGGCGGGAGGAGTAAATATTCAGAAGGTTTTCCTGGGCTTGTGCTGCGACGCAGGGAATGACGAAGACAGCGCAGGTGATAACGCTGAATAAACGCATAAAAATCCTTTTATAAACAATTGCCTATGGCATTTACCGCAGGCGGCTTCAGGCTTGATCGAATAATAACAAGAACAATTCTCAATAGCAACGCAAATGAGAATTGTTGCTAATAGGCCGTCAACGCAGGAATAAGGTTATTCCGGGCACGAGCCATGCCATTTGATCAGGAGCAACTGGTGATGTGATTTCCGGCGGGGGCCGCCGAAGATGCCGCAGGGACTAGATCGAAAGGCGGCGGGCGCCGTTGTAACGCGATTGCCAGTAGCGCTCGGTCATGTCGACGATCTCGACTTTGCCGCCGCGGCTCGGAGCATGTACAAACCGTGACTCACCGAGGTAAATGCCGACATGCGAAAACGGCCGGCGCAGCGTATTGAAAAACACCAGATCGCCGGGGCGCAGTTCGGTGCGGTCAATGCTTTCACCAACCTGGCTGATTTCCTTGGCGTTGCCAGGCAGTGATTTGCCCGTTACCTGTCCAAAGACGTAGCGGATCAGGCCGCTGCAGTCGAAGCCACTGTCAGGGGAACTGCCGCCCCACTTGTAGCGCACCCCGATGAAGCTCAGAGCCCGCAACGCGACTTCCTGGGCCTGGCCGAGTACGCTGTCATTGCTTGCTGCAGAAAAAGACGGCGGTGCCACGCTTTCTTCCGCGTGTGCGGAGAGTGGTGGCAAGGCCAGCAAAGCGATAATCATCCAGGTTCGTCGCATGGACGCAATGTAATAAACAACCACATGATTGTAAAGGATAAATTTTCACCTCCAGATATCGCGGCGCAGCGTACACTGGCGGCATCCGATGACCGTTAAATCACCATGAACATGACCTTTCGACTGATTATTCAGGGTTTTTTCGCGCTGTTGCTGGGCGGTTTTCTGGCGGGGAGTGCCGTTGCGCAGACCGTCGTCGAAGTCATCCAGCTCCGTTATCGGCAAGCGGATCAGGTGATCCCGGTTCTCCAGCCCCTGCTCGGGCGCGAGGCCAGCATCAGCAATTTTCAGAACCAGCTGGTCATTCGTGCCACCGCCGCCGAACTGGCGCAGATCAAGGGCGTGCTGGCCAGCATCGACACGCCACCACGCCGGCTGCTGATCACTGTGCGCCAGGATTCCGATGTTTCCGGCAGCCGGCGCGAGGCTGAGCTGTCTGGAAGTATTGGTAATGATCAGGCGCGCGTGACCGTACCCGGAAGTGGTTCGCGCGAAGGTGGCAACGTTATTCTGCGCGATGGCGATGACCGTTTACGCGCGCGGGTCGTGGATTCCACCCAGGCCGGCAGCGAACGTATCGGCCAGACCGTGCAGGTGCTGGAGGGCTACACCGCGTTCATTCGCGCCGGTGAATCCCGGCCGGTGCGCAACCGGCAGGTGGTGCGGAGCATGGTCAACGGCCAGTGGGTAGACCGTGTGATTGAAACCACGGATTATCGCGACGCCACCACGGGATTCAACGTGCGGCCGCGCCTGCAGGGTGATCGCGTTACGCTGGACATCGATCCGCAGCGTGAAACCTTCGATGATCAACGCCGTGGTGCGGTCAATGTGCAGCGCGTGGCGACCACGGTTTCGGGCCGACTCGGCGAATGGATCAGTCTCGGGGGAATCGGCGAAGAACGCAGCGATGATCGCAGCGGCATCCTCAGCACGCGCAGCGTGCGTTCAAGTGATCAGCGTGGTGTGCAGGTGAAAGTCGAAATATTGCCTTAGCGCAACGGGTCAGAATGATGACCCGGGCTGTTTCAGGAATTCAATTTCTTCCGGCGTCGATACGCGGCCGAGGATGCGGTTGCGATGCGGAAACCTTCCGAAGCGCGCGATCACGTCGCGATGGCGTATTGCGTAATCGACATAACCCCTGAAGGTATCCTGCTGATGTTCCGGCGCCTCCGCGGCAAGCCCGGCGAACTGTTCGACGCTGCGTGCCTGCATTTCGATTGATTCTGCGTGTTCCAGCGGCAGATAGCAGAACACGCGCTCGATGCGGCGCAAGTTGCGGTGGCCGCCGCTTGCGATCAGATCCAGCGCCAGTTGCAGCGCGCGCGCATCGTAGGCAAAAGCCTGCGGCGTATCGCGGTGGATGTTGCGCGGGAACTGGTCGAAAAGCAGGATCAGCGCCAGTTGACCGCGCGGTGTGTCGGCCCAGTTGTTGTGCAGGCCTGCGGCCGCAGCACTGAGCAAATTTGTGAAGCGTACGCGCATGTCGGTATCGACCACGGCATCCTTGCTCCACCACAACTTGCCCTGACTCCGGGCGATGGCGCTGTCGTCGGTGCCGGCACCGAACCAGAAGGTCAGTACCGATTCGGCTTCATGTGATGATGATGGGGCAGGCATGGCGGTAAGTTAGCAGGAAGCGGACCGCCTGTGTCCGTGTTGCCCTGACTGTATTGTCTTGACGTGCACAAGCCATCTGGTATGAATGTGGGCTGCTGCCAACGGAGAGCATGCCCCATGATCAAACGTAGCCTTGATTCGATTGCCGCCACCTGGCTCGCCGGACTGGTGGTGTTCCTGCCGCTGGCGTTGACGGTGCTTGTGCTCAGTTGGTTGATCGGTCTGTTCATCCAGTATATCGGCCCGGGGAGTGAACTCGGCTACCTGTTCTCGGCGCTGGGCTACACGGTCGCCAGAAATTCACCGATGCCGTATCTGGTGGGCACTATTGTGCTGTTGGTTGCGATCTACCTGCTCGGGCTGGCGTTGCGCCTGGGCCTGAAGCGGCCTCTGGCTAATTTTCTCAACGTTACGTTGCGTCGAGTCCCGCTGATCGGCAGCCTTTATGACTTCACCCATCGTTTTGTCGGGCTGTTGGAGCAGAAGCAGGGCGACATCGGCACCATGAGTGCTGTGTGGTGTTTTTTTGGCGGTGATGGTGTGGCAGTGCTGGGATTGGCGCCAAGTCCTGATCCCGTGGACATCGATGGTCGTCGTTATTTTGCGGTTCTGGTGCCGACTGCGCCGGTGCCGATCGGCGGCGGGTTGTTATACGTGCCAGTGGAGTGGGTCAAGCCGGCAAACATGGGCATCGACAAACTGACGGAGATTTACGTGTCGATGGGGCTGACGCCGCCGCGCCCCTGAGTCCGCTACCAGGGTATCGCTGCGCCCCGTTGATCAAAGAACCGGCCGCTGTCTGAGGGGCGCAGTGCGTCGAGGATCTCGATAATTCTGCCGGCTGCTGTTGCAGGTGTTTGAACCTCCAGCCCGCTTTTGGCGAAACCCTCGGTGAGCCCGGTGTCAACCGTGCCCGGGTGCAAGGCAACGCAGATGGCCTGTGGTCGCGAGCGCTGCAATTCGATGGCGGCGGTATGAATGACCTGGTTAAGCGCCGCCTTTGCCGCTCGATAACTGTACCAGCCGCCAAGGCGGTTGTCCCCGATGCTGCCGACACGCGCCGAGAGTGCAGCGAATACACTTTTGCCGGATTGAGGCAGAAGCGGGAGGAAATGCTTCATCAGCAACGCGGGCCCGATGGTATTGATCGCGAAGGAGCGGGCCATGGCCGCCGGATCGATCTGCCGCCAGCTTTTCTCGGCGCTGCAGCCCTGCTGGTCAAGTGCGCCGGTGGCAACAATCACCAGGCGAACGTCCCTGCCGGTTCGTGCGACGCTGGCAGCGGCTTGTGAAATGCTGTTTTCATCGGTCAGATCGAAAGCCGGATCGCAGGTGCGGCTGAGTTCGATCACTGTGCTGAAGCGTGAATCCGCTCGCAGCCGTTCGACAAGGGCGTTGCCGATGCCACCGCTGGCGCCGAATACCAGCGCCAGTCCATCGGATGGTGGCACGGCCGTTACGTCTTTCGATGCGGTAATCAGGCTTTTTTGATCCAGGCGATGCACCAGCCTTTGGCATTGACCTGTTTGCCGCCGACCACGCTGCAGGGCGCCCACGCGTCACCGGCCTTGCCTTGATACAGCTGGCAGTTGGCGCAATTGCGACCGGCGGCCCATTGCGTGTGTTTTTTGGCGTCGACCTTGCTGGCATCGTGCAGGTAACCGATGGCGACTGCTTGCGGGTCTTTTTCATCCAGGCGGGCGGGTTGGGCAGAGGCGCTGCGTGCGCCCAGCAGGGCCAGAGTGGCGGCGGGAAGGGTGGTGCTGAGGAATTGGCGGCGCGTGGTCATGATGGAGTCCTTAAGTGGTTTGTTGAACCTGTATTGTCTGCTAATTTAGCCGAATGTTAGATATTTGTCCATGAAAAGAAACGTAAATGGCGTTAAATTATCGTGACAATATTGGTTCATATTTGATAATATAGGTTCATGATAAACATCTCCAAGTCATCTCCAAACGCTTCCGAAGCGAGCGCAGAAGCAACCCCCAGTGGTGTTCATTACCGCAGCGGCGCTGCGGCGCGGCTGGCCGGAATACCGGTGGAAACATTGCGGGTGTGGGAGCGACGCTACGGTGTGGTCAGCCCGCCGCTGAGTCCGGGCGGTCGTCGCCTTTATTCCACGGAAAACATTCACCGCCTGCGCCTGATCAAACAATTGCTGGCGCGGGGCAACGCCATCGGCGTAGTGGCTACGTTGTCGACAACAGACCTGCAGCAAATGCTTGCGGTCAGTGATGGTCTTGAGGCCGGTACTACAGTGCCGCTGCATGGCCCCGGGCCTTTGCGTTTGCTGCTGGTCGGCGAAGCGCATGCCGCCGGGCGCGGGCGGGGATTTAACGTGCTTGCGTCCTGCCCCGATCTCATGGATGCGGCAGGTCGGGCGCGCGGCCTTAAGGCAGATCTTGTTGTCATCGAAACACCTTCTTTGATGCAGGTCGATCCGCAGCGGGTTTCTGCGATCCGTGAAGCGGCAACGGCGGATGCTGCGATCGTGCTTTATCGTTTCGGGCCGGCGGCCTTGATCCGTCAGTTGCGCGAAGCGGGACATGTGGTGGTTCATGCCTCGCTGGATGCAGTCGAGTTTGATGCGGTATGCAGGACAGCATCGGCGGTGACGGGCACACAAGAAGGGGCTGCGGCGCCGCCGGCAGTGCGTTTCGATACCGCAGCGCTGACTGCGCTGGCGGGTGCTTCCAGTGCGATCCAGTGCGAGTGTCCGCGCCATCTGGCCGAGTTGCTGCAGGCCATCCAGGCGTTTGAGAGATACAGCGGCGAATGCGGCAGCCGCAATCCTGCGGACGCTGTTCTGCATGGCCGATTGCAAGCGAAGGCCGGGCACGCGCGCGCCCTGCTCGAAGATGCGCTGCTCGAAGTGGCGCTGGCGGAAGGTTTGCCGCTGCCTGAGCGCCTGAACAAAGCAGCAGCATGACCGCGGCCACTTCCTCGCGCGCCGTGCCGCCGGTGCCTGCACCGGCGCTGGTGCTCGGCCTGTCCGGTCTGTTGCCGTTTGTCGGGCTTGCCTTGCTCGCTGTGTTCGGTGATGTCACCTGGCATGTCTACTGGCTGACCGCGCTGTCGTATTACGGAGCGGTGATCGCGGCCTTTGTCGGCGCATTACATTGGGGTTACGCCGTGAAGCGCGGTGTGGTTGGCCGCGAAGCTTGGATTCAGTATGGCTTCAGCGTGTTGCCGGCGTTACTGGCCTGGCTGTCGCTGCTGTTCCCGGTGTGGACTGCTCTGCGCATGCAGGCGCTCATACTGCTGGTTTGTTATGTGTCCGACCGGGTGCTGTGCACGCTCGACCCGGTGCCTTCGTGGTTCATGCGCCTCCGCCTGGTGCTGACCCTGATCGGCACGGCGTCACTTTTTGGCGCGAGCATCGCCTGACCCGGAGCCTGCCCATGGATAAACTTCATCACGTCGCTGTTGTCGTGCCTGACATCCAGCAGGCCCTGCAGTGGTATCGCAAGCAGTTCAGCGTTGCCACACTCTACGAGGATGCCAGTTGGGCGCTGCTGCGCTTCGGCAACATCGATCTCGCGCTGGTGTTGCCCGGGCAGCATCCGCCGCACATCGCAATCGAGAGGCCTGATGCTTCGGCGTATGGGCCTTTGCGTCAGCATCGCGACGGCACTGCCTCGGTTTATGTCAACGATCCTTTTGGCAATGTCATCGAAATCATGCAGGCCGCGACTTCGGTTTCCGGAGAAGCGGACGCCGCGAACGGGTGATGCAGATGGATTCCCCGGCAGTAACAACCGTGTTGCAACCCGAAGAGCGCATCGTGAACACCCAGGGCATACTGACGATTGCCAATATCAACACCACGATTGGTTATTGCCGGTATGACGAAGGCGGCAGTATTGAATACATATTCGTGCATCCTGCCTATCGTCGCAGCGGTTACGCCAGACGCATGCTTGCGCTGGTCCGCGAACAGGTGAGGCAGCCGCTCAGTTTGCAGCCGCCGATCAGCCCGCTGGGGGCAAGGCTGCAGCGTTACTGCAAAGGCGGGTGAGAGCGTTTCGTTTTGGCGCGCCGGAGCGCTAATGAGCCTGCCGCGCAAAAGATCAGGCCGCGACGCTGGCTTCCATCGGGTTGCCGGAGTGGGGCATCACGATGTTTTTGCCGCTGCGTTTGGCGGCATACAGGGCCAGATCGGATTGCTTGAGCAGGGTTTCCATCGGCGTTTCACAGGCGTGGTCGATTTCGGCAGCGCCGATACTGACGGTGAAAACAATGTTCTGGCCACCGGTAACGACGCAGGCATCCAAAACAGCACTGCGGATCTTGCCGGCCAGGTGGATGGCCCCGTCAAGATCGGTGTCGGGCAGCACAATGGCGAATTCCTCGCCGCCGATGCGGCCGACAATGTCGCTCTTGCGCGCGCAGTCTTTCAGGGTTTCTCCGAATGACCGCAGCACGCTGTCTCCTGCGGCGTGGCCATGGGCATCATTGATGCATTTGAAATCGTCGATGTCGATCGTGATGACCGAGAGGGTCGAGCGGTTGCGCATGGCAATGCGGTGTGCGGTCTCCGCTGCCGAGTAGAAGGCGTGGCGAGTCATCACGCCGGTGACCATGTCATAAGTTGCGACGCGACGGATTTCCTCTTCGAGGTGGTGCACACGGAGGAGAACGTCCACCACCGCCCAGCTGACCGTGGAGGCGACGGCCAGCGGGACCAGAACCGAAATCAGCAGTGACATGAAGTCTGGCGGTTGGCCGAAGGCTGTCATCAGCAGGATGGTCGCGATCAACGAAAGGCCGGCTGAAACTGCAGTAATGGCGGTTACAGTTCCCGCACGGCCCAGCCTGACAATGACTTGCCTCAGGTTCTCGCGCATCACCATGGTCCGGCTCAGGGCAGTTTCCAACCCAGCCACTCGCAAACACCCCGACCCATGATCCATTCCTTGTCCTCTTCTTTGACCCACGGCGCATCCTTCAGCCACATGTCGACGTGCTCGCGGTAAGGAACCGGCGAGCGTGACCAGTCGCTGCCCCAGAACAGGCGTTTCGGGCCGAACGCTTCGTAGGCACGTTTGGCATGCGCCTGGACTTTTTTGAACGGATACGGTTCGGCGATGTAGCTGGGCAGTGCGCTGGCCTTGACGGCCACGTTGGGACGCTTGGCGATCGGCAGCAACTTGTCGAAATCACGGAATGTTTCGTCTTCGGGTTTGCCGCTGCTCAGCGCCATGTGGTCCATGATGATGCTCAGGCCAGGATAACGTGCGGCAATGCCGTCGATAACATGGACGAAGTTCTGCGGTACCAGGATCATCAATTTGATGCCGAGTTTTTCGGCTTCCGACCACACCCAGTCGAACTTGCCTGCGACCAGCGGTTCCTGCAGCACGGGAATGTGGAACGCGAAACGCATGCCGAGCATGCCGGGCTGCTGGAGCCAGGTCTTGATCGTGGTTTTTGCATCCGGTGCTTCCGGGTTGAAGCGACCCATGATGGCGAAGCGGTCGGGGTGCTGTTTGACGGCTTCGATGGCGAGGTCATTGCGGTCGCCTTCCCAGGACGGCGGCACAATCACCACGCGGTTGATGCCGGCCTCGTCCATGTCTTTTAGCAGTTGTTCGTGACCGAGCGGGATGTCGCGCTGCGCATGCGCGCGCGCAGGCCACGGCCGCTCCGGTGTGTTGGCGCCCCAGATATGTACTTGTGAATCGACGATCAGCATGGCCTCTCCAGTTTCAGGTGAACAAATAATTATTGTTGGATCGCGGGCTCGGCCCAGGGTTTGATTTTGTCCAGCGTGCGACCGAGGGAGCGCACGGCAACTTCAGTGTCATAAGCAGCTTGTGCGCGCAGCCAGTAGCCGTTGGACAGTCCGAAAAACCGGCACAGGCGCAAATCGGTATCGGCGGTAACGGTGCGACGGCCGGCGACGATTTCACCGATGCGCTGCGCCGGCACGCCGATTTCCTTGGCGAGGCGGTACTGGGTAATGCCCATGGGCTTGAGAAATTCCTCCAGCAGGAGTTCGCCCGGAGTGACAGGGTTCAGTTTGCTCATGTGATTACCTCTTAGTGGTAGTCCACAATTTCCACGTTTTCGGCGCCTGATGTCGTCCAGCGAAAACAGAGGCGCCATTGGTCATTGATGCGAATGCTGTGTTGTCCCGCACGATTGCCTTTTAATGCTTCAAGCCTGTTGCCCGGCGGCACGCGCAAGTCGTCCAGTCGGGCGGCGATTTCCAGTTGCCGAAGTTTCCGGCGCACCACATCTACGATATTGGTGAAACGTTTGACACGTTCGCCCTGGGCCAGCGCTTGCGTTTCGGCGCATCGAAACGACTTGATCATGCGTAATAGTAACGCCGCGCGTGATTATTGTAAAACCGAGTTGCCGGCATGGCCTGAAGGGCTTGGCTGGTCATGCCGGGGTTGGGGCCGTTACACTGCGTGCGGAGCGAGTCAGCAAGGATTGCTGTTAAGGGCAATCATAAATAATTGTTTTTAAAGGAATTTTATGAACGGCGCTGAAAGCCTGGTGCGCACGTTGCTGAATGGTGACGTGAACGTTTGTTTCGCCAATCCCGGCACTTCGGAAATGCATTTTGTTTCGGCGCTGGATCGCGTCGAAGGCGTGCGCTGCATCCTCGGCCTGTTTGAGGGCGTGGTCACCGGTGCTGCCGATGGTTATTACCGCATGGCGGGCAAACCGGCGGCGACGCTGCTGCATCTCGGTCCCGGCCTCGGCAATGGCCTCGCCAATCTGCACAACGCCAAGAAAGCACGTTCAGGCATCGTCAACATTGTTGGCGAGCACGCGAGTTATCACATCAAACACGATGCGCCGCTCACGGCGGACATCGAAGGCGTGGCGCGGCCGATGTCGGACTGGGTGAAGACTTCGCGGTCATCAACAGCCGTTGCGGTGGACGGTGCGCTGGCGGTGGAGGCGGCGCGCAAAGCGCCGGGACAGATCGCAACACTGATCCTGCCGGCCGATACGGCCTGGGGGGATGCGGAAGGTCCGGTCGCGGTGAACGCGCCTGCGCCGCGTATGCCGGTCACACAGCAGGCGATAGATGACGGCGTACGTGCGCTGCAATCCGGCCAGACGGCAGCGATCCTGCTCGGCGGGGCAGCCTTGCGCGGCAAGGCATTGGAATACGCGGCACGCATTGCGGCGAAAACCGGCTGCACGTTGATTTCCGAATACAACAACGCGCGCATGGAACGCGGTGCGGGCCGTGCCGTGGTCAAGCAACTGCCTTTCGTCGTCGACAATGCGTTGGCGATGCTGAAGGACGTGCGGCAATTGGTGCTGGTCGGCGCGAAGTCGCCGGTTTCGTTTTTTGCCTATCCCGGTAAACCCAGCGTGCTGGTGCCGGAAGGCTGCACGGTGACCAAGGTTGCAGGTGTTGAGGCAGACCTTGAGGGGACGCTCGAAGCCATGGCCGATGCGCTGGGGGCACGGCATACGCCGCCGCGGGTCAATGCAGCCGGACATGACATCGCGTTGCCAACCGGTAACGTCACGCTCGACGGCTTGGGCGCATTGTTCAATGCGCTGATTCCGGAACATGCCATCATCATCGACGAGGCGGTGACCAGCGGTCGTGCCTTTACCGGCGCCACGTTGGGCGCGCGTCCGCATGACTGGCTCAACATCATGGGCGGTTCCATTGGCTGGGGGCTGGCCGCGGCAGTCGGCGCAGCGATTGCTGCGCCGGAGCGCAAAGTGATTGCTTTCGAAGGCGACGGCAGCGCGCTTTACACGCAACAGGCGCTGTGGACCATGGCGCGCGAGAATCTGGATGTGACGGTGGTGATTTTCGCCAACCGCGCTTACAAGATCCTTGTTGGTGAACTGGCCAATGTCGGTGCGGCAGCACCGGGGCATAACGCTACCTCAATGCTCACGCTGGACCGGCCCGACCTCGACTGGGTGTCGCTGGCCAAAGGTTTTGGTGTTGCGGCGGGACGGGCGACCACGCTGGATGAACTGGCAGTCCAGTTCAGGCGCGGGCTGGAGACGCCGGGCCCCTATCTGGTCGAGCTGGTGATGTAGAAACTTTGCCGTAACTCAGGCAAACCTCCTGGTGGCACTGCTGCTTGAAGTTACGCAGTTACCCGAATGAACCGGGCGGCGGTCAGCAGTTGCTCGTCGGACCGCTCCAACCCAGCCAGCGCCGCGAGCTGCCGTGTGGCTTCGCCCGGGTGTGATTGCACCCGCGCCCAGTCCAGCCTGACGAGGCCTTCATGCCGGGACTCAAAGGATTCCAAGGCGTCCCACAAGCGTTGCTGCAGGGATTCTTCGGAACCCGGAAACCAGCCCCTGCGCTGTAATCCGGCGATTGATTGATCCAGCGGTCGCCAACACCAGATGAATTGTGTGTCCGGACCCCAGCCGGTGATGAGGTCATCCCCGCACAGCGACAGCAGCGGATGTTTGGCCCCCGAGGGGCCGGGGTGAGCGCATTCCTGAAGTTCGATCCAGCGTTTCAGAAAACGGATTCGATCTGCGGCTGCGGTTTTTTCAATGATTTCCGGTTCGTTCCACCATCTGCGCAGATGCCATGACAGGTCGACGGGTTCGTAATAATTGTTGGGATCATCATCGTCCGACGATCGCCAGAAAGGTGGCCCCATACTGACGCCGAGGAGGTGCAGCACGCCTGCAATGGCGGTCGATCCCGAGTTGTACAAACCCACTACGGCGATTCGTTTCATGGAGCACTCTTTTTGTTCGTGTTCTTATTGGATGCAGCAGGGTGTTGTTGAATCACGGCTGGTTTTGCGCATGCACTGCTGATGCCTTGTTTACCACAAGCGGGGCATGAATAAAGGCAGTGGAGGGGTGGTCAGTTAGCGAGTCGCCCGCTAAACTCCGCGCGTGTCTGATCTCGCATCCGTCTTCTCCGAAACCGGCGCTCTCGCGCAGGTCGTGCCTGGTTTCCGTGCCCGCCAAGGGCAATTGGAAATGGCTGAGGCCATAAAAAAAGTAATTCAAAATCAATCAGTTATTGTTGCTGAGGCGGGGACGGGCACGGGCAAGACCTTTGCCTATCTGGTTCCTGCCCTGCTCTCCGGCGGCAAGGTGATCATTTCCACCGGCACCAAGACACTGCAGGACCAGCTGTTCGGCCGCGACATTCCGACGGTGCGCGATGCACTGAAAGTGCCGGTGACGGTGGCGCTGCTGAAGGGCCGCGCCAATTATGTCTGCCACCATCACCTTGAACGCGCCAAGGACGACGGGCGGCTGCCGACGCGTGATGATGTGGTCTACCTCGCACGCATCGAAAGTTTTGCGCGCATTTCCAATACCGGCGACCGCGCCGATCTCGCCGAGGTGCCAGAAAACGCCGGTGTGTGGCCGCTGGTGACGTCCACCCGCGACAACTGCCTCGGTTCGCAGTGCGAGCATTACGATAAATGCTTTGTGATGAAGGCGCGCAAACAGGCGCTGGAGTCGGATGTGGTGGTGGTCAACCATCATCTGTTTTTTGCCGATGTGATGCTGCGCGATGAAGGCGTTGCGGAAATCCTGCCGGCCTGCAATACGGTGATTTTTGACGAGGCGCATCAACTGCCGGAAACCGCCAGTCTGTTTTTCGGTCAGTCGGTGTCGACGACGCAGCTGGTGGATCTGGCGCGGGATGCGCGCATCGAAGCCGCAACCAGTGCCAAGGATGCGGCGGAGCTGCCGGTGATGGCCAGTGCGCTGGAGAAAGCGGCGCGTGATCTGCGGCTGGCTTTCGAAGACAGCGGTGCCAGGTTGCCCGCGGTTGCATTGCGCAATCGCAAAACAGTGACCGAGGCGCTGGCGACCGCCACCGAAAAACTGACTGATCTCGCGGAAACCCTGCATGCGCAGGCGGCGCGCAGTGAAGGCCTGACCCAGTGTTTCGAGCGCGCCGACGGCCTGCGCGCGCAGTTGGCGGGCTGGCGTGAAGACAAGGATGCCAGCCTGGTGCGCTGGGTCGAGGTGTTTCACCAGTCGGTGCAGTTCAATGCCACGCCTCTGTCGATTGCGGAAATTTTCCGCAAGCAGGTCGAGGCGCAGGCCAAGGCCTGGATATTCACGTCGGCGACGCTGTCGGTCAACGGCAACTTCGCGCATTACGTCAACGAACTCGGCATCGAATCGGCGCAGACCGAGAGCTGGGCAAGCCCCTTTGATTTCGCCAATCAGGGGCTTCTTTATGTGCCGCAGCAGCTGCCGGAACCGAATACGCCGGATTACACGCGTGCTGTTGTCGAAGCCGCATTGCCTGCCGTGGAAGCGAGCCGCGGCCGTGCCTTCCTGTTATTTACCAGTTTGCGTGCGATGCGCGAGGCGCATGGCCTGCTCACCGAGGAATTCAAGCGCCGCGGCTGGGATTATCCGCTGCTGGTGCAGGGCGAAGGTTCACGCACCGAGCTGCTGATGCGTTTCCGTGAACTGGGCAATGCCGTGCTGATTGGCAGCCAGTCGTTCTGGGAAGGCATCGATGTGCGCGGCGATGCGCTGTCGCTGGTGATGATCGACAAGCTGCCGTTTGCGCCGCCGGATGATCCGGTGCTTTCAGCGCGTATTGAAAAAATCAACGCCGAAGGCCGCAACGCCTTCATGGAGTATCAGTTGCCGCGGGCGGTGATTTCGCTGAAGCAGGGCGCCGGGCGGCTGATCCGTGATGAAACCGACCGCGGCGTGTTGATGATCTGCGACCCAAGGCTGATTTCCAAATCCTACGGCAAGCGCATCTGGCGCAGCCTGCCGCCGATGACGCGTTCGCGGGATATCGCTGATGTTGCGGCTTTTTTTGGCGAAGCTGAAGGAGTGGCTATGCAGCGTGGCTGATGAAGCGTGGCGGGTGGCACAGCTGCCATCGTTTTTGCCGTAACCAGCCATCTGCCAGCAGCCACGCCGTCAAACTCATCCCCCGGGCGGAGTCTTGAGTGGCGCTACTGCGGGCGGGTTGCCGCCAGTGATGTGGGCGCGCACCAGTTCAATGTGGCCGCGTAGCGTATAGACATAATCCCAGTAGGTCAGCGGTACTTTGGTTTGTGTCACACCTTTTTCGATTTCATCCAGCCGGGCCAGCAACTGGGTGGGGTCGCGGGCATCCTTGATGCTGACCTCGAATTCTTTCAGTTCGCGGTACCAGCGGAAGATCCGCCGTTTGATGCGCCAGTCGTAGAGTGCCGGCATGATTCGCATCATCGGAATCAACACCGCGATCAATGGCACCAGCAACACCAGCAGGCGTTCGATCAGGTTGGCGACCCAGAACGGCATATACCGTTGCAGGAAGGGCGGGCCTGACTTGTAGTAACGGGCCGCGTCTTCGCTGATCGGAAAATCACCGGCGCGCGCTGCGGGGAATTCGCCGGCCTTGTGGAACACACCGGCGCCGCTGTGCACTTTGTTCGCTGCCTGCAGCAGCACGGAGACCAGCGCAGGGTGAAAATCGTCACGGGCGACGAGGTGTGCTGTAACCGCTACCATTTTGACATTGGCGGGCGGGATGTCCGCCGCAAGGTCTACAGTCCCGCGCAGCAGCGTGACTGCCGACAGGTAGCTGTAGCGCTGGGCCAGTGCATCTGCATGGGCCATGTTCATCAGACGTATATCCGGGACTTTGAGCAGGCGTTGCACGATGGGGGCATCCGGAGCTGCGACGAACATCGCGGTATCGATTTGTCCTGCGATCAGCGCGTCGGCTGCCGCCATGCCGCCCAGCGGCAACAACTTCAGTGCAGGTTTGTCTGCGCCGGTAGCCTTGAGCATATTGACCGCGAGTACGCGGGTGCCGCTGCCCTCGGGACCCGCGGCGATGCGTTTGCCAGCAAGTTGAGTCAGGCGGGTGAATTCGAAAGGCGAGCGGTAGAACACCCATAGCGGTTCGTAATACAGCGCGCCCAACGAGCGTGCCTGGGGCTCATCTTCATTCACTGTGGTGATGCCGCTCTGAATCAGCGCGACGTCATAACCACCTTCAGGGTCTGTCAGGCGCTTGAGGTTTTCCACGGAGCCCGAGGAAGGGCGCAGCTCGACGTTGATCTTTTCGTGAGCCAGGATCTCCTTGTAGCGCCGTGCAAACAGGTGATACGCGCCGGATTCGTTGCCGGTGGCGATGACAAAATGATTCGGCGGTGCGGGCCGCACGAAGCGGTAGGTGACCATGAATGCGGTGCCGACCACCACAACCGCAACCAGGGTGACGAATGCCAGTTCGCGCACTGAAACATTAGCGGTGTCCATGTCATCTCTGTGCCGCCGCAGCAGCCTGAGCACGCGTTTCAGCATTGTCGGGGGTTGCTTCATTCGGGTCTCCGGTATTCAGTCCGCCAGCCAGCGCCAAATCAGCCAGGTCGCGCCTATCCACAACAGGATGATAATCGCGGCGGCAACGTAATTGAGGGGTTTGGGACGGTGCGCATTGATCCATGCCTGTGCTGCAACGCGGGATTCTGAGAGTACTGCGTCAGGGATCAGTTTGAGTGTGAGCCAGATCATTGCAGGGAGCAGGATCAATTCGTCAAGAAAGCCCAGCACCGGGATGAAGTCGGGTATCAGGTCAATCGGGCTGAAGGCGTAGGCAACGATCAGGACCGCCGCGATCTTTGCCGTCAACGGCATCTGCGGATGACGGCAGGCAAACCACAGCGTGACGATATCCCGCTTGAGCAGACGCGCCAGTTGTTTCAGGCGCGCCAGCATCAGGCTGGGCGCAATCCGGTCGGCGCCGCCCACAGGTCATGGGCATCGGCACGGGTGACCTTTACTGTGGCGAACTCGCCGGGTTTGAGTTTTGTGCCCTGACGGATGATCACGCGGCCATCGATTTCCGGTGCGTCGGCAGCCGAGCGGGCAATTGCGCCATTCTTGCCGACTTCATCGACGAGCACTTCCATGGTCTGTCCAACCTTGCGCTTGAGCCGCGCCGCGCTGATTTTTTCCTGCACCGCCATGAAGCGTTCCTGGCGTTCCTGCTTGACTGACTCGGCGACGGGATCAGGCAATGCGTTGGCGGCAGCACCTTCAACCGGTGAATAGGCAAAACAACCGACGCGGTCGAGCTGGGCTTCTTCGAGAAACTCGAGCAGTTGTTCGAATTCGCGCTCGGTTTCGCCGGGGAAACCGACGACGAAGGTGCTGCGGATGGTGATGTCGGGGCAGATGGCGCGCCAGTCGCGGATGCGTTTCAAGGTGCCCTCGGCATTTGCCGGCCGTTTCATCAACTTCAGGATGCGCGGGCTGGCGTGCTGGAACGGCACATCAAGGTAAGGCAGGAGTTTGCCATCGGCCATCAACGGAATGACTTCGTCGACGTGCGGGTATGGATAGACGTAGTGCAGGCGTACCCACACGCCGAGGCCGGACAGCGCCTTCACCAGCTCGGTCATGCGTGTCTTGATCGGACGCCCGTTCCAGAACCCGGTGCGGTATTTGACGTCGACGCCGTAGGCGCTGGTGTCCTGTGAAATCACCAGCAGTTCCTTGACGCCGGCGTTGACCAGATTCTGCGCTTCCTTCATGACATCGCCGACCGGACGGCTGACCAGGTCGCCGCGCATCGCCGGAATGATGCAGAAGGTGCAACGGTGGTTGCAGCCTTCGGAAATTTTCAGGTATGCGTAATGCCGTGGCGTAAGGCGGATACCCTGTGGCGGTACCAGATCGGTGTACGGGTCGTGCGGTTTCGGCAGGTGTGTGTGCACCGCTTCCATTACGGCTGCGGTGGCATGCGGTCCGGTGACGGCGAGTACCTTGGGGTGTGTTTCGCGGACGATGTCGCCTTTGGCGCCAAGGCAGCCGGTGACGATGACACGGCCATTTTCCGCCAGTGCTTCGCCGATGGCGTCGAGTGACTCTTCGACCGCGGCGTCGATGAAGCCGCAGGTGTTGACGACAACGAGGTCGGCATCCTGATAGGTGCCGGAGACGAGATAACCTTCGGCGCGCAGCTGGGTCAGGATGTGCTCGGAATCAACGAGCGCCTTCGGACAGCCGAGCGAAACGAAACCGACTTTACGCGGGGGAGTGGCCACGACGGAATTGCGGAGCGGATAAGGGGGCGGGCGTTACGACTTCGGCTCGTCGCCGTCTTTTTTGCCCGCAGCAGCACCGGGGAAGCCGGGGAAGGGGAAGTTGCCCCACAGATTGCGCGTCTGCGTCGTCAGCTGGTTCTGCATGTCGAGGAAGGTACTCGCGCTCTGCTCGAGGTAGCGCCCCATCAGTCCCTGCATGGCCGGACCCTGCATCTTGACGAACTCGTTCCACGTTTCTGAATTCAGCATCGGGTTCTGGCCGTAAATCTGGCGCGACTGATCCTGCAGCTTGTTCTGGATCTGCATGAAGGTCTGGATATTTTTTTCCAGATACCCGCCCATCATGCCCTGCATGGCATTGCCGTAGAAACGGATGATCTGCGACAGCGAATCGCTGGTGAACATCGGCGAGCCGGAGCTTTCTTCTTCGAGAATGATCTGCATCAGGATGCTGCGTGTCAGATCGTCTTTTGTTTTTGCATCCTCGACCTTGAACTCGACATTTTCGAGTACCAGTTTTTTGACGTCGGCCAGCGTGATGTAACTGCTGGTTTCGGTGTCATAGAGGCGGCGGTTTGGGTATTTCTTGATGGTGCGGACCTGTGCGCTCATGGAATAGCCTCAAGAAGAATATTTTTAATTATGGCACAGCTCATGTTGCAATGCAACCAAATAATAATAAATAAGTTAATATAATCAATAAGATATAAAGGTTGCGTATGCTGCGATTTGCAGGGGAAGCAACCTTGATCCCAATCAAGTCTGGAGGCATGGTGCAATGGGATACTGACTTGGTGAGTCACACTTTTTTATCTCAACGCATGGAGGTAAACATGTCCAAAGCACCCGAAAAACTGACGGAACTCAACCAGAAGGCAACCGAAGCCGCGCTCAAGCTGACACAACTGTCGATGGAGCAGGGCGAGCGCCTGATGAAGCTGCAACTCGAAGCCATGCGCGGGATGATCGACGACGGCATGAAAGGGGCGAAGTCGCTGATGGAAGCCCGCGATCCGCAGCAATGGAGCGCTCTGCAGCAGAAAAACATGCAGGGCATGCTGGCCCGGATGACCGAGTATTCGCGCAGCGTGCAGGATCTCGCCGGCAAAACGCAGAAAGAAATCGGTGAACTGGTGGAGTCCCGTGCCAGTGCGATGAACACGCAATTTCAGGCGATGGTTGATGAAATGGCCAAGTCGGCCCCGCCCGGTTCGGAGTCAGCAGTAGCCGCAATGAAGCAAACGCTGGCAACGGCCAATGCTCTGGCAGACAAGATGTCGAAGACGGCGCAGCAGTTTGCGAAGTCGGCAGAATCAGCCATCAAGGTCGCAGCCGACACCGTGGCGAAAGGCGGCAAGGGCGGCGTCTGAGTTCACGGCAGTCGCAAAGCAAATGCCCGCCGATATTCACCGGCGGGCATTGTTTTTGGCAGGTGCTGCCGCCCGCTTACTGCATGTGCTGGCCGCCGTTGATGGCGATGTTGGCGCCAGTGACGAACGCGGCTTCTTCGGAGCATAGATAGGCCACCAGACCGGCGACTTCTTCCGGTTTGCCGAGCCGGCCCACGGGAATCTGCGGGATGATCTTGCTGTCCAGCACTTCCTTCGGAATGGCCATGACCATCTTGGTGCCGATGTAGCCGGGCGAGATGGTGTTCACGGTCACGCCTTTTTTCGCATATTCCAGCGCTGCGGCCTTGGTGAAGCCATGCATGCCGGCTTTGGCTGCGGAGTAGTTGGTCTGGCCGAATGCGCCTTTCTGGCCATTGACCGAAGACACGTTGATGATGCGTCCCCAGCCGCGCTCGGCCATGGCGTCGATGACCGGCTTGGTCATGTTGAACACGCTGTCGAGATTGGTATTGATGACGGCATGCCAGGAGTCCAGATCCATTTTCCGGAATGTTGTGTCCCGGGTGATGCCGGCGTTGTTGACCAGCACATCGACCGGGCCGACGTCCTTGGCAATTTGCGCGACCGCTTTCTGGCAGGATTCGTAATTGGTGACATCAACCGGCTCGGCGCGGAAATCAAAGCCCTGCTTTTTCATTTCCGCGAGCCATTCATTGTGTTTGGTATTGCCGGGAGAATAGGTGGCGACGACTTTGTAGCCCATCTTCCCCAGTTTCATGCAGATGGCTTCACCGAGCCCGCCCATACCGCCGGTAACAACTGCGACGCGTGACATTTTGTGAATCTCCTCCGGTTGACGATTTTTCAATAATTTAACAGCAATTGCGAGTTCCGGGGCGCGATGACTCGGTCAGCCGCTTTTGTCTTTGACGTAGCGGCCGGGCGCGGCTTCTCCGGCAGAATAATCCGTGCTGCCTAATTGAGTGCGGGCGGGTACCTGCGCGCCGGCATGTTCTGCCAGCCAGGCTGACCAGTGCGGCCACCAACTCCCGGCCTGCGAGGCGGCTCCGGCAAACCAGCTTTCGGCGTCTGCATCGGTGTCGGCATTAAGCCAGTAGTTGCGCTTTTTGCGTTCAGGCGGATTGATCACTCCGGCAATATGGCCGCTGGCGGCGAGTACGAATTGCGTCTTGCTGCCGAGCAGGCTGCTGCTGGCGTGCGCTGTGCGCCACGGTACGATGTGGTCCTCGCGCGCCGCCAGCACGTAGGCCGGCATGTCAATGCGGCCGAGATCCACCGGCATGCCGCACATGGTCAGCTTGCCGGGGATGCGCAGGTTGTTTTCAAGATAGGTATTGCGCACGTAGTAGGCATACATGGTGCCGGGCAGATTGGTGCTGTCGCTGTTCCAGTAGAGCAGGTCGAAAGGCGCCGGGGTCTTGCCCTTCAGGTAGTTGTTGACCACGTATGGCCAGATCAGATCGTTGGCGCGCAGGCTGGCGAAGGTCAGCGCCAGTTCGCGTCCGCGCAATACGCCGCCTTGCGCGAATTCGGCCTCGCGCCGGGCGACATAAGCATCATCGACAAATACGGACAGCTCGCCGGTATCGCTGAAGTCGAGCATGGTGGTCAGGAAAGTGACGCTGGCGACCGGGTTTTCGCCGCGTGCCCGCAGTACTGCGAGTGCGCAGGCGAGCAGTGTGCCGCCGACACAGAATCCCAGGGCATTGACCTGTTCTGCGCCGCAGATCTGTTGTGCAACCGTGAGTGCGCGCATGACGCCGTGTTCGAGATAATCGTCCCATGTCGCTGTGCCCATTTCCGGCGGCATGTTGCGCCATGAGACCATGAACACCGTATTTCCGGCATCAAGGGCATGCCGCACGTAGGAGTTGTCAGGCTGCAGATCCAGAATGTAGTACTTGTTGATGCATGGCGGCACGATGACCAGCGGCCGTTCGTGTACTGTGTCCGTGGTGGGACTGTACTGCAGCAGCTGGATGAATTCGTTTTCATAAACAACGGCACCTGGAGTCATGGCCAGATTGCGTCCGACTTCAAACGCCGACTCGTCCGTCATCGACACGAGGCCTTTGTCGATGTCAGCCGCGAGGTTTTTCAGCCCGAGGTTGATGCTTTCGCCTTCGGTGGCCGCCGCAAGCTTGATGGCTTCCGGATTGGTCCAAGGCAAGTTGGCTGGAGACAGCGCGTCGATCAGTTGCCGCGTATAAAACGCCAGTTTGTTGCGTGCCTGGGGTTCCAGTTGGGCGGCCGCAGTCATCTCGTTCAGCCAGCGTGCAGAGGCCAGATAAGAATGCGCCAGATAGCTGAAGTAGGGCTCCTGCCACTCCGGTGCGTTGAAACGCCTGTCCTGCGGCGGCTCGGGTTTTGCGGCGCCGGGCTTCAAACCGGCATAGCTTTGCCAGAGTTCCAGTTGTTCACTGTAGTAGCGGTTGTTCAGTTCAAGCCAGCGGTCGCTGTCGGTTGCCATTGCTGCGGTGAACAGCTTCATCATCTCGGCAGGATCGGGCAGTGCTTGTTGCGCCCCCAGCTTGGCGGCTGCGTCACCGAGGAGCATGCGGCTCAGTTCGGCGTAAGCTTCGGCGGGTGTTTTTTGCTTGGTTTCGGTCATGATCTGCGCAACAGCCTACGGCAAGAAGATGACAGGCCGATGGCGGGAAAATATCGGTGGCAACGATAGCACACCGCTCTGCGCCACAGCGGCGCCGGCGCAACGGGTCAGTGGCTGTGCGCCCAGGAGCCGATGGCCCAGATTGTGGCAATACCCAGGCCGATCAGCAGCACCTGCTGTGCGGTGGCTGCGAGTTCGGGTCGGCGATGCAGGCCCGGGATCAGGTCTGCGACTGCCACGTAAAGCATGCTGGCTGCAGCCAGGGCCAGTAACGGTGTCACCAGCGCTTCTGCCATCTGCAGGGTGAAATAGGCGAGAACGCCGCCGACGACCATGGCTGTGCTGGCGAGCATGTTGAGCAGCATGGCGGAACGTTTGCTGTAACCGGAATGCAGCAGGATCAGGAAGTCGCCCACTTCCTGGGGAACTTCGTGGGCAATGATGGCGATTGCGGTAACGATGCCCAGTTGCGTATCAGCCATGAACGCAGCTGCGATCAGCACGCCATCGACGAAGTTGTGAAAGGTGTCACCGACCAGAATCATCAGTCCGCTGCGGCCATGATCATGTTGCGGCTGAACGTGGGGGTCGTGGACTTCACATTCCTCAACATGGCAATGGCGCCACAGCACCAGTTTCTCCAGTATGAAGAAGCCGAGAATTCCGAACAGTACCGTGGCCGCGGTGGCTTCGATGCTTTCGCTTTGATAGAACGCGTGCGGCAGCACTTCGATGAATGCTGCGCCGAGCAATGCGCCCACCGCATAACTCACCAGCATCGGTACTTGTGCCGGTGTGGCCTTGAGCGCAAACAGTCCCGCGGTAACCGCTGAAAGAATGCCGCCGGCAAGGGTGGCGACGATGATCCACGAAAGGGTGTTCACGTTGAAATGGACTGGAAGGTCCGCAAAAAGTGCGGCTCTGGCAAAGGAGGCCGGATTATACGGTATTGATGGATGCCGCCTGCGCATCCAGCCAGATCAGCGCGGCCATGCGGCCGGTGATCCCGTCGCGGCGGTAAGAATAAAAGCGGCTCGTATCGCTGTAAGTGCACAGATCGCCGCCGTAGATGCGGTTCACGCCGGCCCGCCGCAGGGCGTACCGGGCCAGTGCAGGTAAATCACATAACCATTTACCGGGTTTTTGTGCCTTGAATGCACTGATCTGATCTGGCGCCGCAGAGCAGAATGTTTCAAGAACATCCTCGCCCACTTCGAACGCGCCCGGTCCGATTCCAGGACCGATCCAGGCCATCAGTTCAGAGGCCGCTACGGGCATTCGCGCCACAGTATTGGCGATGACGCCGCCTGCGAGTCCGCGCCAGCCGGCATGGGCTGCGCCAACGCAGCTTCCTGCAAGGTCGGTCAGCAGAACAGGCAGGCAGTCAGCGATCATGATGGCGCAAACCGTGTTGTTGCGGCAGGCCACGCTGGCATCGGCCTGTGCTGCCGTCGTCAGGATGTCGGCATCCACTACCGTGCTGCCATGAACCTGCTGCAGCCATCGCGGCGCCTGGGGCAGTAGGCGTTCGAGCTGCCTGCGGTTTTCAGCGACTGCCACAGGATCATCATCGGTGCGCAGGCCGAGATTGAGACTGGCATACGGGCCGGTGCTGATCCCTCCTGCCCGCGTCGTGACCAGCGCACGTACCTGCGCCGGGGCGGGCCAGTCGGGAACAATGCAGTGTGTGGCGATGTCCATGCTCAAGCTTCACGCAATTCGGCAATCAGTTGGCGCATGTCTTCGGGCAGCGGGGCCTGCCATTGCATGGTCTCACCGGAGTCTGGATGTTGCAGCGCGAGTTTTTCGGCATGCAGTGCCTGACGGTCGATATGCGGGGTTTTCGGCGCATTGCGCAGGCCGTAGACCTGGTCGCCCCAAATCGGATACCCGAGTTTTTGCAGATGCACGCGGATCTGATGTGTTCGCCCGGTTTCAAGTTTGCATGCCAGCACGGTGGATCGATGCAGATGCTCAATCACGGAATAATGGGTAACGGCCGGTTTGCCGGTGCGAACCACTGCCATGCGTATGCGGCTTCGCGGGTCGCGGCCGATGGCACCATCAATCCGGCCGGCACGTTTGACGATGCCGTGAACCACGGCCCGATATTCGCGGGATACCGTGCGCGCCTGCAACTGGCGGACGAGGTCGGTCTGGGCGGTCAGGGTTTTGGCGACGACCAGAAGGCCGCTGGTGTCCTTGTCGAGGCGGTGGACAATGCCGGCGCGCGGTACAGCGGCCAGTTGCGGCGCATGGGCCAGCAGGGCGTTCAGCAGTGTGCCCTGCCAGTTGCCGCTACCCGGGTGGACAACGAGTCCCGCCGGTTTGTTGATGACCAGCAGCGTGTCGTCTTCGTGGACGACCTGCAGCGCAATGTTCTCCGGGCGAAACGACGTTTCTTCCGGAGACAGTGCCGGCGCCACAATGATCAGCTCGCCGCCGTGCAGTTTGTCGCGCGGTGCGCGGCTGAGCCCGTCAACCGTAACGCGCCCCTCCCGCACCCAGGTCGTGAGCCGGGCGCGCGAATATTGCGGCAGCAGTTGCGCCAGAGCCTGGTCAAGCCTCAGCCCGGCACATTCCGGCGGCACTGCGAGACTATGCGGGTCCGGGGCCGTTAATTGGGTATAATTTTCGGATGACAAATCAAGTCTCTTCAATCCGGCGCATTTTAACGGTATTCATCGTACTTTCCTTTTCCCTGTTGTCCGGCTGCGGAATTTTCAGCGGCAAGGAGGTCGACGAGACCCGCGGCTGGTCCGCCCAGAAACTGTATGCCGAGGCGCGGCAGGAGTTATCCGATCGCAACTGGGAAAACGCCATCAAGCACTACGAGCGCATCGAATCGCGCTACCCGTTCGGCCGTTTTGCGCAGCAGGCGATGATCGAAGTGGCTTATGCGCACTGGAAAAACGACGATGCAGCCTCGGCGCTCGCCTCAATAGACCGGTTCGTGAAGCTGCACCCGAATCATCCCAGTGCCGACTATATGTATTACCTGCGCGGGTTGATCAATTTCAACGACGATCTCGGCATCATGGGTTTTTTCAGCGGGCAGGACCTGTCCGAGCGTGATCCCAAGGCTGCTGCCGATGCGTTCGTATCCTTTAAGGAACTGGTGACGCGTTTTCCGGAGAGCAAATATGCGCCTGATGCCGTCCAGCGCATGAATTATCTGGTCAATGCGCTGGCCTCTCATGAGGTGCATGTGGCGCGTTACTACATGAAGCGCAAGGCCTATGTTGCTGCGGTAAATCGTACGCAGTACGCTCTGAAGACTTATCCCGGAGCGCCAGCCAACGAAGAGGGGCTGATGATCATGGTCAAGGCTTATGACGCCATGGGCATGAACGCGCTGCGTGATGACGCAGAACGGGTGATGAAGAAGAATTTTCCCAATAGTGCTTATCTCAAGGGCGGTCCGCGCAAGGATGTGCCTTGGTGGCAGATCTGGAACTACTGAACTACTGACACTGCCGTTCCTGTTTCCGGCTTTCAGCGGGCAAATCGCCTGACCGCGGCCATCAGTTCAGTCATCGCCGCATCGCCGCCATTGGTTTTTACTGCTGCGGCAATACAACCCCGCGTGTGATCTTCCAGTAATTGCAATGCGACTGCATCCAGTGCCGACTGGATTGCCGCAACCTGGGTCAGCACATCGACGCAGTAACGGTCATCCTGAATCATCTGCGCAATGCCGCGAACCTGGCCTTCGACCCGGTTCAGCCGTTTCAGCAGCGCCTGCTTGTGCGGTTGAATAACATGGCTTTCGTCGCTGTGCGACGTTGCGCAGTGGGCGTTATGCGACGTCATAGCCGGCATCACTGATCGCGGTTTTGATCGCTTGCAGTTCGACCTTGCTTGAATCGTAAATCACGGTTGCTTGTGCCGGATCCAGTGTGACCTCCGCGCTGCTGACGCCGCTGAGACCGCCGAGCACGCGCTTCACGCTGGCAACGCAGCCCATGCAGGTCATGCCGCTGACCGAAATGATTTTGGTTTCCATTGGGAGATCTCCTTGATTTGAAAATTAAACTTGATTTCGCTTGTGGGGGCGCCAGCGTTTGAGCAGCAGTGAATTGCTGACCACCGAGACGGAACTCATCGCCATCGCCGCGCCGGCAATCACCGGGTTGAGCAGTCCGGCGGCAGCGAGCGGGATGCCCAGTACGTTGTAGAAAAAGGCGAAAAACAGGTTTTGCTTGATTTTGCGGAAGGTGGCTCTGGAAAGATTGACCGCATCGACTGCGCTGAGCAGGTCGCTGCGCATCAGCGTGACGTCGGCCGCATGTAACGCAACGTCCGAGCCTGCGCCAACGGCAAAGCTGACTTGTGCTGCTGCGAGAGCTGGGGCGTCATTGACGCCATCGCCAATCATTCCGACGCGACGGCCCTGTTGCTGCAGGGTGTTGATGATCCGTGCCTTGTCGCGCGGGAGTAATTCCGCTTCAAAGCGTTTGATACCGGCCTCATTTGCAATGTGTTCTGCAGTGCGCCGGTTGTCGCCGGTGAGCATGATGACTTCGATGCCCAGTGCCTGCAGTGCAGCTACTGCTTCTGCAGATGTCGGGCGCAGCGGATCGGTAATTGCGATCAGGCCCAGTGCGTGGCCGTCCTGTGCGACTGCGATGACCGTCTTGCCTTGATCCTGCAGCCGGGCAACGCTTGCATCGTGGAGGGGTATGCCTTCTTCGATTACAAAACGCGGCGAACCGAGCAGAGCGGGGGTGCCTTCGAGGAGTGCCTGCACGCCCTTGCCGGTAACCGCAGTGAAATCCCTGACGGCGGAAGGAGTGATTCCGCGACTTTGCGCATGTTCCAGAACGGCGCGGGCCAGAGGATGTTCAGAGCCCGCTTCGAGTGCAGCGGCAACACCAAGCAATGTGCTTTCGGAAGTTTCGCCCAAAGTCACCAGGTCCGTGACCGCCGGCTTGCCCAGCGTCAGTGTGCCGGTCTTGTCCAGCACCAGTGTGTCGATATGCCCGGCGAGTTCCAGCGCTTCGGCGTTTTTGATCAACACGCCGGATTGGGCGCCTGCACCGCTGCCGACCATGATGGCGGTTGGAGTTGCGAGCCCCAGTGCGCAGGGGCAGGCAATGACCAGAACTGCAACTGCCGGCACCATCGCTTCAGCGAACGAACCGCTGAACCACCACCAGCCGGCAAAGGTGACAGCGGCGATGGCAATGACCACGGGTACAAACACACCGGCAATAACATCAGCCAGCCTTTGAATCGGTGCTTTTGAGCCCTGTGCCTCCTCCACCAGTTTGATGATGCCGGCCAGCGCTGTCTCGGCGCCGATGCCCGTCGCGTTGCAGCGGAGCAAGCCCTGCGCATTGATGGTCGCGGCGTAGACCTTGCTGCCTGCGTGCTTGGATACCGGAAGGCTTTCACCGGTGAGCAGTGATTCATCAATGCTGGAGCGGCCGTCGAGGACTGTGCCATCCACCGGCACTGCATCGCCAGGGCGAACGATGAATGTATCGCCCACTCGCAATTGCGTGACCGGGATTTCGGTGATCACGCCGTTGCGTTCGACGCGTGCAGTCTGTGGTTGAAGCTTGATCAAGGTTTCGATTGCAGCGGACGCGCGGGCGCGGGCGCGGGATTCGAGCAGCTTTCCGAGGAATACCAGCGTGACGATGCTGACTGCTGCTTCGAAATAGAGGTGACCATCAAGCCCGGTCAGCACCACTGCTGCACTGTAGAAATACGCCATGCTGGTGCCGAGGGCGATCAATACATCCATGTTGGCGCCGCCGCCACGAAGTGCATGCCAGGCGCCGATGTAGAAACGACTGCCGATCCAGAATTGCACGGGGGTGGCAATCAGCAGTTGGGCCATTGGCGGAAACCATGCTGCGTGGTGAGCGCCGCGTAGCAAGTCCCCTTGGGGGGCTCCAGTCAGCATGTGCAGCATCAGTGCGAAGAACGGCAGCGTCAGTACCGCGGAGATCGTGAACAGCCGCAAGTCGCGGCGGTAGTTCGCGATCTTTTCGGCTTGACGTTCCACGTCACTGTGGGCAGTTGGTTCCTGCGCGTCGTAACCGGCTTTGCGGATTGCGGTGATCAGATCGGCGGGCGTCAGTGTCCCGACCGGGTATTCGACATGTGCCTTTTCGGTCGCGAAGTTGACCGCCGCATGCACGTCGGGCAGGCGATTCAGGACTTTTTCAATGCGGGTCGCGCAGGCGGCGCAGGTCATTCCGGTGACGGGCAAATCGATTGCGGCTGACTTTGCACCTGGAGCGGGGATATTCATGTCCCAATATACCCATTGGGGGTATATTGGGCAAGATCATCGGTAAACGTTAAAGCGCGTTTTATATAAAACTTAATAAAAACAAATACTTGCGATATTCATGTCAAGCCGGTTTATTGCGCCAAGCTTAAGGTCCGGGTTTGGTGTCCGACTGCATCTCGCCTCTTTAGTCGATGCATCACCCATGAAAAAAGCGCCCGGCAGGGGCGCTCTTTGCGGTGCGTGTTGAGCCCGCTCAGCCTTCGGAGAGCGTGCCGTTAACCACCCGTATCTTGCTTCCGGTCTGGAAAGGCGGCTGCGTGTCGTATGGAAACGTCCGCACCGAACCGTCTTCCATTTTTACCGTCACTTCATAGTGTGTTGATGATTTCATGTTTTTTTCAACTTGATGCCCGGCAAACGCACCACCCGCCGCGCCGGCAACGGTTGCAATCTTTTTGCCGGTGCCGCCGCCGATCTGATGGCCTAATAATCCTCCCACCACACCGCCGGCAACTGCGCCGAGACCAGAACCTTCGCCTTGTTGTTTGATGGCGTTAACGCCGGTGACAACGCCGCAGTTGGTGCAAGCCGGCGCGGCTTTTGTCTGTACCGGAGGAGCCGCTTCAGCTGGAGTCGCTGGTTGAGAAGTCGATTGAACTGTCGTTTTAGTCGCTGGATCATCGGCTTGTTTTACCGGGGTTTTGTGTTTCGGGGCTGCCGTGGCATCAGCTTTGGTTTTGTTGTCGCTTGCGGATGGGGCTTCCGTTTTCGTGGATGCGGATGATGTCGCGACTGTTGGTGACGTTGTCACCAATGTCGCCTCGTTGTTCCTGGAAGAGGAAGACGAGTTCGGAATCAGGCCGGTCATTACGCCGATGCCGACCACGCTGAACAGAATGACAGAAACGGCAGCGATGGCGATGAGGGGGTTTATTTTTTTTGCTTCTTGCATGGCAGGGCTCCTTATATTGCAGGAAAGTGTCAGTATCCTACTGCCAAGTGTTGGCTGTTTGTATGCCAAATGTCACAGCGTTACAAAGCGTTACATCAAGCCCTGTCGTGTGATTCATGCGCATCTGCGCCGGTCACCAATCAGCCGCGCAACTCTTCCCGGTCGCCGAATTGCGACAGTGATTCCGGATTGGCCAGTGCCTCGAGGTTTTTGACTGGCAGGCCGTGAACGATGTTACGTACGGCGAGTTCGACAATCTTGCCGCTTTTGGTGCGCGGTATGTCGGCCACCTGCACGACAACCGACGGTACATGTCGCGGTGTTGTGTTGTCGCGGATCTGGCGTTTGATTCGATCGGCGAGTTCGGCATCCAGCGCAAGGCCGTCGCGCAAACGAACAAAAAGGATGACGCGCACATCATTGGGTTGCTGCGGCGGCCAGTCCTGTCCGATGGCAAGGCTTTCAACGACTTCATCAAGGCGCTCAACCTGGCGATAGATTTCAGCGGTGCCGATGCGCACGCCGCCAGGATTGAGTACTGCATCCGACCGGCCGAAGATCATCAGGCCGTCATGTTCGGTCAGTTCGACATAGTCGCCGTGGTGCCAGATGCCCGGATACCGCTCGAAATAGGCGGCCCGGTATTTGCTGCCGTCCGCATCATTCCAGAAGCCCACAGGCATCGACGGGAAGGGCACGGTGCACACCAGCTCGCCTTTTTCGCCGCACACCGGTTTGCCTTCATCGTTCCAGACCTCGACTTTCATGCCGAGACCGCGGCATTGCAGTTCGCCGCGCCAGACCGGCAGCGTCGGGCAGCCGAGCGCGAAGCAGGAAATGATGTCGGTCCCGCCGGAGATGGAGGCGAGTTGCAGGTCGGCCTTGATGCTGCGATAGACGTAGTCGAAGCTTTCCGGAACCAGCGGCGAGCCGGTGGAGAGCAGGGCACGCAGCGACGAAAGATCATGGGTTTTGCCCGGTTCCATCCGCAGTTTTGCCAGCGCGTCGATGTACTTGGCGGAGGTGCCGAACACCGTCATCTTTTCTTCGGCAGCGTAATCCCACAGCACGTTGCCTTTGCCGACAAACGGCGATCCGTCATACAGCAGCAACGTGGCGCCGGCAGCGAGTCCGGATACCAGCCAGTTCCACATCATCCAGCCGCAGGTGGTGAAGTAGAACAAGCGGTCACCCTTGCGGATGCCGGTGTGGAGTACATGTTCTTTCAAGTGCTGCAGCAGCGTGCCGCCGGCGCCGTGCACGATGCACTTCGGCACACCGGTGGTACCCGACGAATACATGATGAACAGCGGGTGGTCGAAGGGCAGTTGTGCGAATTCAAGAGGACGCGCTTTGAAGGGCGCCATGAAATCGTGCACGTTCACCGCTTTGGGCAGGCCCGCGATGTCCGGTTCTGCGCAGGTGTAAGGAACGATCACCAGTTTTTGGATGCTCGGCAGTTGCGCCATGATTTCGCGCAGCCGCGGCAGATTGTCGATGGTATGACGGTTGTAGAAGTAGCCGTCTGCGGCAAACAGAATGCGCGGTGCAATCTGGCCGAAGCGGTCAACCACGCCCTGCACGCCGAAATCGGGCGAGCAGGAAGACCAGACGGCGCCAAGGCTTGAAGCCGCGAGCATGGCGATCACAGTCCCGGGCAGGTTCGGCATGTAACCGGCGACACGGTCTCCCGGCTGGACGCCGGCAGCGCGCAGCGCCTGCGCGAGGCGTGATACTTCATGACGCAGTTCGCGGAAGCTGATCCGGCTTTTGACCTGGGTTTCGCCGCGGAAGATGATGGCCGTATCGTCACCGTCACGGCGCAACAGGTTTTCTGCGTAATTCAGGCGGGCGTCGGGGAACCAGCACGCCCCAGGCATTTGTTGAGGATTTTCAAGGACCTGCGCACTGCGCTGGCTGCTGATGACGCCGCAGAAATCCCAAACCGCCTGCCAGAATGCGGCCGGCTGTTGGACCGACCAGTCATACAGCGCTGAATAATTGTCGCAGGCAGGGCCGCCGTGCCGGGCAACGTGGCGGATGAACGCAGTCAGGTTTGCGGCTTCGACCTGTTGCGGACTGGGTTGCCACAGCGGTTGATTCAAAACGACTCCTTCGGCGCGATTGCGGTGAAGCTGTTGCGGCTTATTCCGGACGCATGTGCGGGAACAGGATGACGTCGCGGATCGACGGGCTGTCGGTCAGCAGCATCACCAGACGGTCGATGCCGATGCCGGCGCCGCCGGTCGGGGGCAGGCCGTATTCCAGTGCGCGGATGTAATCGGCGTCGTAATGCATGGCTTCGTGATCGCCGGCATCTTTCTGTTTGACCTGCTCAAGAAAGCGCGCGGCCTGGTCTTCGGGGTCATTCAATTCCGAGAAGCCGTTGGCGATTTCGCGACCCGCGATGAACAGCTCAAAGCGTTCGGTGATGTCCGGATTCGCGTCGCTGCGACGGGCCAGCGGCGAGACTTCGGCCGGATAGTCGATGATATAGGTCGGGTCGAACAACTGTGCTTCCGCAGTGGCCTCGAAAAGAGTCAGTTGCAGGCCACCGAGGCCGTCGCTTTCGCGGAATGCAACTTTCATTGCATTCAGCCGGTTGACGATGCGGTTGCGGTCATTGAGTTCTTCGTCGGTGATGTCCGGCCGGTATTTGCGGATCGCGCCGGTGATGGTCAGGCGCTCGAAGGGTTTAGCGAAGTCGATGGTTTTGCCCTGGTAAGTGACCAGCGCATTGCCGGTGACCTGTTCCGCTGCACGACGCATCATGTCTTCGATGAAGGTCATCAGCTGCTCGTAGCGCCAATAAGCCGCGTAAAACTCGAGCATGGTGAATTCCGGGTTGTGTCGGGTCGACATGCCTTCATTGCGGAAGTTGCGATTGACCTCGAATACTTTTTCCAGTCCACCGACGACCAGGCGCTTCAAATACAACTCCGGCGCAATGCGCAGGAACAATTGCATGTCGAGGGCGTTGTGGTGGGTGGCAAAGGGGCGTGCCGCGGCGCCGCCGGGGATCGGGTGCATCATCGGTGTTTCGACTTCGAGGAAGCCGTCGTCAATCAGCGTGCTGCGCACCGACTGGATGATCTGCGAGCGGCGCGCAAACACCGCGCGGGTCTCTGCGTTGACGATCAGGTCAACGTAGCGCTGGCGGTATTTCATTTCCTGGTCAGTGAGGCCGTGGAATTTTTCCGGCAGCGGGCGCAGCGATTTGGTGAGCAGGCGCAGCGTCTTGGCGCGCACCGTCAGTTCGCCCTTCTTGGTCTTGAACAGCGCCCCTTCGACGCTGATGATGTCGCCGCTGTCGTAATGCTTGAACGCTTCCATTACTTCAGCGCCGGTGTCATCGACCGATACATAGACCTGAATGCGGCCGCTCATGTCCTGAATCGTGGCGAAGCTGGCCTTGCCCATTACACGCTTGAGCATGATGCGGCCGGCAACGGCAACGTTCACTGCCGCTGCCGCCAGCGCTTCGGCCTCGGTCGCGCCGTGTTTGTCCTGCAGTGGTTGCGCGAGGTCGCGGCGCACGAAGTCATTGGGGAAGGCGACGCCCGCAGCGCGGATGGCGTCGAGCTTTTTGCGACGCTCGGCCACGAGTTTTTCGTCACTCTGCACGGCTTCTGCCGGATCAGGATTCGGGTTGTCGATGCCGCTGCTGTTTTTGTCGGTCATGATTAAAGTCCTGATTTGAGGCTGGCGGTAATGAACACGTCGAGGTCGCCGTCGAGCACACCTTGGGTGTTGCCGATTTCAACGTTGGTGCGCAGATCCTTGATGCGTGACTGATCCAGCACGTAGGAGCGGATCTGGTGGCCCCAGCCGATATCGGTCTTGGCGTCTTCCATGGCCTGCTTCTGCTCGTTGCGCTTGCGCAGTTCCAGTTCGTAGAGCTTGGACTTGAGCATGGCATTGGCTTCGGCGCGGTTGCGGTGCTGAGAGCGGTCGTTCTGGCACTGTACGACGATGCCGCTGGGAATGTGCGTGATGCGTACCGCCGAATCTGTCTTGTTGATGTGCTGGCCGCCGGCACCGGATGCGCGGTAGGTATCCACACGCAGGTCGGCCGGATTGATGTCGATTTCAATCGAGTCATCGACTTCAGGGTAGACGAAAACGCTGGCAAACGAAGTATGCCTGCGATTGTTGGAATCGAAGGGTGATTTGCGCACCAGTCGATGCACGCCGGTTTCGGTGCGCAGGTGGCCGAAGGCGTAGTCACCGGAAATTTTCAGTGATGCACTCTTGATGCCTGCGACATCACCTTCAGATTCCTCAAGGACTTCAACCTTGAATTTCTTTTTCTCGCAATAACGCAGGTACATCCGCTCAAGGATCGAGGCCCAATCCTGTGCCTCGGTGCCGCCGGAGCCCGACTGGATGTCGAGAAAGCAGTTATTGGGGTCCATCTGCTGCGAGAACATGCGGCGGAATTCCATGTCCTCGACGATGCCGGCCAGTTTGGCGGAGTCGCCTTCGACGGCGACCAGCGTGTCATCGTCGTTTTCGGCACGGCCCATTTCGAGGAGTTCGCGCGCGTCGGTCAGGTCGCGATCCAGATCGCGCAGCGTAACGACAATGCCTTCAAGGGTTTTGCGTTCGCGGCCGACTTCCTGGGCGCGAGCGGCGTCACTCCACAGCGCCGGATCTTCGCTGAGTTTTACGAGTTCTTCGAGACGGCGGGTCTTGGTATCGTAGTCAAAGATACCTCCGCAACCCCTCCGTACGCTCCTGGAGATCCTGCAGGCGATTGGCGATGGCGTTGAGGCGTTCGGCTTCCATGGGGGTTTCCGCGAAAAAGGCCGATTTTACCGCAGGGCCAATGCCTGTGCCGCTCAGCGCTCAGTTGTCTGCTTCCTTGCTGCCCAGAGCAAGCTGGTCCTCCCCTTGACTGGATACCAATGACGGACGACCAACGATCAACGGATCTATCGAGCCAATATGAGTCTGGTCGCGTTTGGTGTAAGGCAAACGGTTGAGCAGGTAACGCATTGCGTTCAGTCGCGCACGTTTTTTGCAATCCGACTTGATCACTGTCCACGGCGCGTCGGAAGTATCGCAATGCACGAACATGGCTTCCTTGGCTGCGGTGTAAGCATCCCACTTGTCGAGGGAGGCGATATCCACCGGGCTCAGTTTCCAGTGCTTCAAGGGGTGGCCTCGCCGTTCCCGGAAACGTCTGCGTTGCTCGGCGCGACTTACCGAGAACCAGAATTTGAAGAGGTGGACGCCCGAGCGAACCAACTGGCGCTCGAATTCCGGGCACTGGCGCAGGAACTCGTCGTATTCCTGATGGTTACAGAATCCCATGACCCGTTCCACGCCGGAGCGGTTATACCAACTGCGGTCAAACAGCACGATTTCACCGCTGGTCGGCAGGTGCTGGATATAACGCTGGAAATACCATTGTCCGCGTTCAGTTTCGCTGGGTTTTTCCAAAGCCACTACGCGTGCGCCGCGGGGATTGAGATGTTCCATGAAGCGTTTGATGGTGCCGCCCTTGCCGGCGGCGTCGCGGCCTTCGAAGAGGATCACAACGCGCTGGCCGGTTTCCTTAACCCAGGCCTGCAGCTTCAGTAATTCGACTTGCAGCCGGAATTTCTGTTTCTCGTAACTTTTGCGCGACATCAGGTTTTTGTACGGATATGCACCTTCGCGCCAGCCTGTCGAGAGTTCGATGTCAGGGTCAGTGCCTGGCGCCGGAGCGTCCGGTTTGGCGAACAGGGTGCGTCGCAGTGCTTTCAGTTCGTCTGGTGATGCACCGCCGATTACCGACTGTAGTTGCTGCAAAGTTTCGCTTGCGGGATTTTTTTTGAGCGATCCGAGCAGTTCCGATACCACGGTGGCCTGAACGGTCTGCTTCGTGCTCGTACGGCGGGCGACACGGTCAGCCTCGGCAGCCCGTACCCCCGGTTTTGCGAGAGTATCCCCGGCAGAGACAAGGCGCGGCCTGGTTTTTTGCCTGCCAGCAGTTGCTTTTGTAACGACGCGGAGTTTGCTGCGCATGGATGTTTTTTGGGCCATGATGATCCTGTTGGGAGTGACTGAGGCAATTCAAACGAAAAATCATAAAGAAGCTGCTCGAAATTCGATTTGACTTGCATCAAGGGTAATCAGCTTTGAGGCGTCGCTGTTACTTCATGTTCTGGTCGATGAGGCCGTGTAATTATCCGGTAGCAGGCGCCGCGCTTGATTCACGCACCATAAGCGCAATCCACTCTTCAGAGGCTTAAAAAAACCCCGCTTTTTCCGTTATGTCAGTGCTTTGAATGATTGTGAGGTTGTCAGTGCTGGTATGGTCGACCGATGCATGGACTTGGATGTGACCACTCTTGTCCTGCGCTGACCGGGCCTGATCACGGCATTGCCTCGATGGTTTGATGCGTCGAATCAGGAATTATCGGCTGATGCTGACGTCCGTCAGGATATCGCCACGGCCCTGTACTGCCTCGGGAGGCAGCAGGCCGAGTTCAACCATGCGGCGAAGATTGACGCGGAAATTCTTGGCGGTGGACAGCTGTTCCGCCCGGTCTGCGAACTCTACAGAAGTCATTTGCCTGGCCCGCGGCGCCGCAATGAGGATGCGATTGGTTGTTCCGGGGACTTGCAGTACATGCAGTTCTGCGAAGGTCTCCCGGTAAGTGCGTACCATGGCCTCGTAAGGCGGTTTGACGGCGGTACTCCACAGATTGCCAACAACGATGCCGTCGTTGTGTACGGCACGGCGTACCGCGCCGAGAAATTCCCTGGTGGTCAGGTGCGGCGGCAGGGCATCTGCGCCAAAAGCGTCGAGGAATACCGCGTCGTAAGGTTTGCTTACCTGCTCTATGAATCTGCGACCGTCCATTACATGCACACGCATGTGAGCATCTTCACGAAAACCGAAGTGACTTTTGGCGACTGCAGCGACTGTAGGGTTGATGTCAACCGCATCGATTTCAGCATCCGGATAATGTTTTCTCAGGAAGGTCGGGAGGGATCCGCCGCCAAGACCAAGTACCAGAAACCGTTTCGGCTCGGCGCACAGCGCGAGTCCGGTTAATGCGAAAGGAGTATATGCAAGCCCGAGGTATTCGGGGTCGCCAAGTTTGACCAGGCTTTGTCGTGCCCCATACCGGCTGAAACGCATCGCCCGCAATCCGTTGCCTTCGTCAGTGACGATGACCGGGCCGAATTCGGATTGGGTTTCGTAAAGAACATTATCGGCGGCGTTGCTTGTGTGCGGCGACAGGGTCAGCAGGGCGATCGCCAGCGCGGCTGAATGCAGCGCGTGGCTGGTTGCGGTCATCAACGTCATGAATCCTCCTCCTAAATTGCTATTGAGAGCCTTTGCTGCAGCCCTTTTTCAATAGTGTATTTGTTTTTTTCGGATATTTCCTGCTGCGAAAAAAAGCATGGGTTTGGCTCAGGCGGCAGTCTGCCAATGGTCGAGGATCAGTTGCAGGGTTACTGCGCCGTTGTAATGGTTTGCTGACAGCCGGTATGTTGCGGCGATGTTGTCCGGGAGTGGATCGGCACGGCCGAAAAGCATGGCGTCGATCAGTATTTTTCCGCGGCACAGACGCAGTTTAAGGTGGCGTTCGCCGACGATGCGCTGGGATGCGACCTCGAATTCGTCGTGGAAGCGTGGTTCGGGGAATCCCTGACCCCAGACCGCATCAGCCAATGCGGCTGCGTTGTTAAGTGTCATTTCTTCAGTTGGCAGTGAGCCGTCGGTGACCCATTCGCGGTCGAGGTCGTTTGGCGTCAGCAGTTCGCGGGCGACCGCTTCAAACGCTATCTTGAAATTCTCGAAGGCGTTTTCGCGCAGCGACAACCCTGCGGCTGCGGCGTGACCACCAAACCGGAGGATCAGGTCCGGATGCCTTTTTGATACGAGATCCAGCGCGTCGCGAAGGTGCAGCGCATTGATCGAGCGACCTGAACCCTTGAGTTCACCGTTGTTCGCGGCAGCAAATGCAAATGTCGGTCGATGAAAACGTTCGCGCAGGCGCGATGCGAGGATGCCAATGACTCCTTGATGCCACTGCGGATCATAAAGGCTCAGCGTATAACCCGGTTCAACGTCTTCGACAGAGGCCAGCGCCGACTCTTGCATATCGGATTCAATGTCGCGGCGTTGGCGGTTCAGTTGGTCGAGTTGGCGGGCAATGTCGGCGGCACGGACAGGGTCATCCGTAATCAGGCATTCGATTCCCAATGACATGTCGGTGAGTCGTCCTGCGGCATTGAGCCTGGGGCCGGCGACAAAACCAAGATCGTAGGCCGAGGCCCTTCTGACGTCGCGTCCCGCAGCGTTGAACAGTGCCGTGATGCCGGCATACGCTCTTCCCGAGCGCATGCGTTGCAAACCATGTTGTACAAGAAGTCTGTTGTTGTCATCAAGACGTACAACGTCCGCCACCGTTCCCAGCGCCACTAGATCGAGCAGGGCGCCGAGATTGGGTTCCGGTTTGTCCGAATAAGCACCGCGGCTGCGCAGCTCCGCACGCAGTGCCAGCATCAGGTAAAACATCACACCGACGCCGGCGAGGTTCTTGCTCGGAAATGGGCAGCCGGGCTGGTTGGGGTTGATGATGCACCAGGCGTCGGGCAGTGTTTCGCCGGGCAAGTGATGGTCGGTGACCAGCACCTTCATGCCGAGACGATTGGCTTCGGCGACACCGTCTATGCTGGCGATGCCGTTGTCGACGGTGATCAGAACGTCGGGTTTTTTCTGTTCAGCTGCGAGTTGAACGATTTCCGGGGTCAGGCCGTAACCGTATTCGAAGCGGTTTGGGACCAGATAGTCGACATTGGCTCCGAACCCGCGCAGCGCACGCAAGCCGACTGCACAGGCTGTTGCACCGTCAGCGTCATAATCAGCGACGATTAACAGTTTTTTTCGTTTTTCGAGGGCATCTGCCAGCAGCTTTGCCATGGTTCCCGAGTTGCGCAATTGATCCGGCGGAATCAGTCGCTTGAGGTCGGCTTCGAGCTGAGCCGGGCTGCTGATGCCGCGCGCAGCGTAGAGGCGTGCCAAAAAAGGTGAGAGGCCGCCCGCCATCAGTTCTGAGGCGAATGCGTTGTTGACCGGTCGGGTGACAATGTTAGTCATCGTTAATCATTCGGCTTCCGATGCTGCACAACGAAATCAGACAAGGATGAGGGCGCCGCCGATACCGGCGACAACGAGGAGCATCCCCCGCAGTACCGGCCAACCCAAGGCCGGTCCGCCGATGGTGAACACGATACCCAGCTTGAAAGCGATGTTTGACAGCAGTGCAATGCTGATGGCGGTGACGGCCTCAGGCTTGGACAGCGAGCCCAATTCGTGGAGTCGCAGCGAGGACAGGGTAATGGCATCGACGTCGGTCAATCCGGAGACAAGCGCCAGCATGTACAGACCACTGGTACCGGCGATGTTGGATAGCCAGGCCGCAAGCAGCAGCACGATCGCGTAAAGCGCGCCAAAACCCAGCGCGGTGCGCAACTCCGTCGGATTGCTGATTTCCGGCAAGGGGGTACCTGTTGTGGTGTTCCAGCGGCGCCACACGCTGAACGTACCTATGAGGCCGAGCAGCAGTCCGGTGCCAAGCACCGGGGCAAGGTGGGGGAGCACATCGTTGGAGACGACTGCGGTTACCAGCATCAGCCGCACCATCACGACCAGATTGGCCAGCAGAATGACGATGACCGCGATTTTCGTGATTTCCGGGTGGGCACGGCCGTTGCGGGAGTAGACGACAGTGGTTGCGGTACTGGAAACGAGGCCGCCAAGAAGGCCGAGCAGCGGGGCGCCATAACGTTCGCCGACAATTCGTAATGCCAGATAACCGGCAAGGCTAACCCCTGATACCAGTACCACCATCAACCAGGTCTGATGCGGGTTCAGAGTTTCAAAGGGGCCGTAGTTGATGTCCGGAAGTATCGGCAGGATGATCACCGACAGCACTGCAAACTGGAATATTGAAACCAGATCCTTGCGTGTCAGGCCATGGGTGACACCATGCAGTTCAGCCTTGAAGTAGAGCAGGATGGTGGTGACAATCGCGAGCATCGCGGCAATCTGGCTGTAGCCATACCACACCATGGTTCCAAGGCAATAGCTGACAAGAATGGCGACCACAGTAGTGCTGCCGCTTTCGCCAGGCAGGTTGTCGCGCTGGTAGGCGGCAATCATCATGATGCCGACGAGCAAGGCGCCGATGGCGATTATCCAGCCCGATTGTGAGGATTCGGCGAGCAGGCCAGCCAGCGTGCCGAACAGCGTGACCAGGGTAAAGGTGCGCACACCGGCTTTGGCGGCTGGCGACAACTCGCGCTCGGTGCCGATCAGCAAGCCAATCACCAGTGAGATGGCAAACTTCGGCAGATGCTCAAGCCCATTTTCGCTGAAAAGGGAGAATTCCATGCTGATTGTTGAGTAGCGCCAGTGTATCTATGGCCAAAATTTGATCTTAGCACCCGGTAAAACAGGCAGTGCACTGATCAGTGTGTCGCGTGATATGGATCAACCTTGAGCGGGTCGATCATTCGCGAACGCCGGTCAGCGATGACCAGTCCGGCGTACCGCGCCAGAATTTCATGCGATCAGACGGTCGCAGCGTGATGCGCAGGCACTGCTCGGGGTTGGTGGCAACAATATCCAGTGAGGTGAAAGAGTTACCCAGCGCTGCCCACAGCGGGGCGAACCAGCCGTCTTCCAGAGCTGAAACAGTTTGCATCCAGAGATCGGGCCCCTCGTATCGCGCGGCATGATGTGCATGTTCCAGTGTCACAAGGTGTCGCGCATTTTCCGCCCCGGTGCCGGATTGGGCGGCAAGCCATGCCGCAGCTGTTCCGGGTGCCTCGGAATACTCGGCACCGCTTTGTATGGCGAGCGCTACAGCCAGCCGGTTGGCCGTCCATACATGCGTGAAGTGCCGGCCAGGTACGGCGGGTCTGGAACCACCCCCCCACAACAGCAGGCTGTTGATAGACGGTGCACCGCGTTGCTCGCGGGCAAGATTGACGGGGTGGTCATGCAGCAGCATCTGGCACTCGGTAAGCCATCGATGCCAGCGACCGGCGTTTTCGATGCGCGGCAGTGGCCGGCCGGCGACAGCACTTAACGTTGGAGCAATGACATCCGCTGTTTCCGGATGTGCCAGGTACCAGCGTGTCGGGTGGATCGCATTGAGACGGATGCCATCAGCAGAGAAGTGGCTGTTCAGCGTTTCCGCCAGCGCCGCGGCTTCAGCGGCGGTGATTTCAAGTGCCGGTGCGGCCAGCACCAGCGTTCGGTTGCGCTGCAACTGAAGGTGCACAGGGTCGGCGCGCAACCAGTTGCCGGATTCAGCAGGAAGTCCGTCAAGAAGTGCGGTCAGTGCGGCAACTGGCCAGTCCTGCTGCTTGGCAACCTCAAAGGCCTGACACAACCAGGATTCCGTATCGATGGCCGGGAAATGCCGGATGGTGCCTCGACCACACATCCGACGCAGAAACGGCGCGCTACCCGACACGATGCGTTCGGCACCGGGCGGCGGCAGAAGGTCGGGAATCAGCAGTGTCAGTTGCACGATCGATTACGTAATATCCGCAGCGGCATGTGCGGTGCCAAGGTGTGAATGAAGTCTATCATGGGGCTGCCGGTGGGCATTTATGGCACACTGCGTTTTTCCATTTTACTGTGCCCCGTGAACTCTTTTTCGCTCTTTGTTGGCCTGCGTTACACCCGCTCCCGGCAGCGGACACGTTTTATTTCGGTGATTTCACTGATCTCGGTGGTTGGCATCGCGTTGGGCATGACCGTACTGATTACCGTATTGTCGGTGTTCAATGGATTCCAGCGCGAAGTGCGTACGCGAATGCTCAGTGCGGTAGCACATGTGCAGATCAGCGGCGCAGGGGATTCGCTGCGCGACTGGCAGTCGGTTGCAGCTGTTGCCGCAAAACATCCGCATGTCGTTGCCGCCGCACCATATGTTTCTGCGCAAGGTCTCCTCACCAGCGGCGGTAATGTGCGCGGCGCATTTTTGCGCGGCATTGATCCGGCACAGGAAGACAAAGTCAGTGAAATCGGTGCGCATATGCGTTCCGGGACGCTGGAAGACCTGCGCCCGGGTGAATACAACGTGGCGCTGGGTGCGCCGCTTGCGCGGGCGCTGGGTGTTGTTGTCGGCGACAGGGTGGTGCTCGTAGCGCCGCAGGGGCAGGTGACTCCTGCAGGAATTCTTCCGCGATTACGCCAGTTTACGGTGACGGGTATTTTCGAGATTGGTCACTATGAGATTGATGCTGGTCTTGCCGTGTTGCACATAGGTGATGCCCAGCGCCTGTACCGGATGGGTGATGAGGTGAGCGGCGTCCGGCTGCGTCTGGATGATTTGTTCCTGGCGCGGAAAGTGGTACGCGATCTGGCAGCGCAGTTGCCGCAGGATGTGATGGTAAGTGACTGGTCACGCTTTAATGCCACTTATTTCCGGGCAGTCGAACTTGAGAAGCGCATGATGTCGCTGCTGCTGTTTTTCATTATTGCGATTGCCGCATTCAATATGGTGTCCAGCCTGTTCATGGTGGTCAAGGAGAAGCAGGCGGACATCGCCATCCTCCGGACCATGGGCGCCTCACCCGGGGATGTGATGCGCATTTTCATGGTGCAGGGCACGTTGATCGGTGCCATCGGGGTGATCTGCGGAATTATTTTCGGCATCATCGGCGCGCTGAATGTTGCTGCGATCATTGCCTTCATCGAAAATGTATTTCATGTGAAATTCATGCCGCAGGATGTTTACCAGATCGCCGATTTGCCTTCGCAATTGCAGGCAGGCGATGTTGTGCTGACTGCTGTAGTGGCCTTCGTATTGTCCGTTTTGGCCACCCTTTATCCGAGCTGGCGTGCGGCGAAGGTCAATCCGGCGGAGGCGCTGCGATATGAGTAATGCTGCTCTGAGTCAGTCAGCGGTCATTTCCTGCCGTGGTTTGCGCAAGGCCTATCGCGAAGGGCATGACGGGGTGCCGGTACTGATGGGCATCGACCTGGATGTGATGCCGGGTGAGCGCATCGCCATCATTGGCGCTTCCGGTTCCGGTAAAAGCACGTTACTGCATTTGCTGGGCGGACTCGATTCGCCGAGTTCGGGCGAAGTCAGCATTCTGGGTGAGCGGCTTTCGGGGCAGAGCGAGAAGCGGCGAGGTGACGTGCGCAACCACGCATTGGGATTTGTTTACCAGTTTCATCATCTGCTGCCGGAATTCACCGCGCTGGAAAATGTGGCGATGCCCCTGATCATCCGGCGCGTGCCGCGTGCCGAAGCGCTGGCTGCTGCGCGTGAAATACTGGAGGCCGTGGGGTTGGTGCACAGGCTTACGCATACACCGGGCGAATTGTCCGGCGGCGAACGTCAGCGCGCTGCTCTGGCGCGGGCGCTGGTGACCAAGCCGGCCTGCGTACTTGCAGACGAACCTACAGGCAATCTTGACCGGCGCACTGCAGAGACTGTGTTTGATTTGATGCTGCAGTTGAATCGTGAAACCAGAACGAGTTTTGTGATCGTGACGCATGATCCACGCATGGCCGAGCGTGCCGACCGTATCCTTGAGCTGGAAGACGGCGTGTTGAAGCCGGTTACGCGCGCGCAGGCCTGACCGTTTCCATCACGCCATTGCGCAGCAGTTCCTGGTACAGGCCGGCATCGCTGAGTGATTGTTGCAACAGGAAATGCGGTGCGCCGCGTTTGATCAGTCGCGGCACGATGATGCCCAGGGCAATCACGGCAAG
>CAZHFZ010000012.1:0-11397 GCA_964531455.1 uncultured Bordetella sp. | reverse complement strand
TCCATCGCGCGCTGCAATCCGATGTCGGCGAGAGGGAAAACATCAGGGCGTGTGAGGTAGAAAATCAGGAACATCTCTGCAGTCCAGCGACCGATGCCTTTGACTTCAGTCAGTTCGTCGATGAGATCTTCATCATCCATCTCCTGCCAGCGACCTGTGTCGATGGCTCCTTCTGCAAATCGTGCGGAGAGGTCGCGCAGGTAATTCACTTTTTGCCCGGACAGTCCGCAGGCACGCAGTTGTTCGACCGACAGCTGCAGCACGTTTTTGGGCTGAATCTCGCCTACGGCTGCCGCAAAACGCAGCCACACACTTTGCGCTGCTTTTACCGAAATCTGCTGGCCGATGATTGAACGAGCAAGAGTCTGGAAGGCATCGCCGCGACTGCTTAGCGTCAGGCCTTTGTAGCGTACGATCAGAGCGCCAAGCACCGGATCCGAGGCGCCGAGTTCCCGGGTTGCACGTCGCCAGTATGCGGGTGTTTTCGGTGAAGTCATTTTTTGGAGCGTACATCCGCGCGGCGCTGCCAGGCCAGCCGCACGTAAATTTTCCACGCATTATCCACCAGCAGGTAACCCAGGGCAGCGAGTGTCATTGCCAGCAGGGGGAGACCGACGGCCAGCGGTTTGCCCATGGCGACCATCCAGTCGAACAAAGCGGGCAGCCATTGGTTCCAGGGCAGGCCTTGCGTGCTGAAAGCGGCAGGCAGTTGGTGATTTTCATCGCTCATGGTTACAAGCGCGCCGTATCGATAGGCCACGTAATAGAGGGGTACGATGGTCAGCGGGTTGGTATACAGCGTCATCAAAGCCGCGACGGGAAGATTGACGCGGAAAACAATCGACAGGAAAACGCCCGTAAGAATCTGCAGTGGGCCTGGTATCAGTCCGGAAAAAAGTCCCACGGCAACCCCGCCCGCAACCGAGCGTCGGTGCAGGTGCCAAAGGTTGTGGTGCTGCAGCCAGGGTCCGAACCAGGAAATAAAGCGGTTGTCAGTGATCGACTGATGGGAAGGCAGGTATTTGCGGAAATGCTTGCGCGGCATTGGGGTGATCTGCTGGTGAATTCGGGCATTGTAGCGGCTGCGGTCAGCGCAGACCGCCGCAAGGCGTTATGGAACGATGGTCATGCCCATCATCGCTTTTGCCGGAGGTATCTGGCTGTTGCAGCAGCAGCCGGAGTTGCCCCCCCTGATCTGGCTGGGGTGGCTGCTCTCCGGTCCGGTTTTGCTGGCGGTGTTACGCGGCCCGGGTTGGAAGCGTCTTTTGTTGCGGCGGGGCATTACGGTGGTGCTGGCTTTCGCCTGCGGGTTTGCCTGGGCTGCACTTTTTGCCCATGCCCGCATCGGGGATGAATTGCCATCGGAATGGGAAGGACGTGACATTGTTGTTGTGGGTGTTGTGGCAACGTTGCCACAGTCATATGAGCGCAGCGTGCGCTTTGAGTTCAATGTCGAACAGGTGCTCACGCCGCAGGCCCGGGTGCCGTCCCGCATTGTGCTGTCCTGGTGGGGTATTGGCGGCCGCGATGGTGCGTCTGCGTTGCTGCCCGATGTGCATCCCGGAGAACGCTGGCAATTTACGGTGCGTTTGAAGCGTCCGCATGGATTGGTCAACCCGCATGGTTTTGATTACGAGGCCTGGCTGCTGGAGCGCAGTATTCGCGCCACCGGCTACGTGCGACCCAAAGGCCAGAACCAGTTACAGGCGCATGTACGGACACCGGCATACATGGTTGAGCGCATGCGCGAATCCCTGCGCGGACGCATCCAGTCGGCATTGACAGGCACCCCGGCTGCCGGAGTTATTGCGGCATTGGTTATGGGCGACCAGCGTGCGATTCCGCCGGAGCAGTGGCAGGTGTTTACCCGAACTGGTGTCAATCATCTGATGAGCATTTCAGGATTGCATGTGACCATGCTCTCGGGTCTTGCCTTCGCGCTGGTCAATTTTGCCTGGCGCCGCAGTACCCGGTTGATGCTGGTATTGCCTGCGGTCAAGGCAGCCGCTGTTGCCGGTTTGCTGGTTGCAATTGCGTACGCCTTGCTTGCCGGGTTCGCGGTGCCGGCGCAGCGCACGGTGTTCATGCTGGCAGTGGTCGCTGCGGCGCTGTGGCTGGGTCGTGCGACTGCAGCGCGTGAGGTATTGGCAATCGCGCTGCTGGTGGTGCTGGTGATTGATCCGTGGTCGGTGCTCGCAGCAGGCTTCTGGCTCTCATTCGGTGCGGTGGCCATCATCATGATGGTGACATCGAACCGTTTGCGGCCCGAGCACTGGCTCCTGGCCTGGGCCAGAGTGCAATGGGCGGTTACTCTGGCGCTGGTGCCGGTGTTGCTCGCATTATTCCAGCAGTTTTCGCTGATTTCGCCGCTGGCGAATGCGCTGGCAATTCCGCTGGTCAGTCTGGTAATTGTGCCCTTGGCGCTGGCCGGCGTTGCTTTGCCGTTTGACGCGGTTTTGCATTTTGCTCAATGGCTCATGAGCGGTTGCGTGAATATTCTTGCGTGGTTGAGTGAATTTCCGGATGCAGCGTGGGAACAACACGCTCCACCGGCATGGACAGTGTTTGTGGCATTGCTGGGCACGGTCTGGCTGCTGTTGCCCCGCGGGTTTCCAGCGCGCTGGATCGGTGTCTTGGCCTTCCTGCCAATGTTGCTGATCGTCCCCGTGCCTCTACCGGAAGGGGCGCTACGCCTGGTTGTGCTCGACGTCGGGCAAGGCCTGTCTGTCGTTGCGCAAACCCGCAATCATGCGCTGCTGTTTGACACTGGTCCGGCATTCGGACCAACCGCCGATAGCGGTAACCGGGTTATTGTTCCATTCCTGCGCGCATCCGGAATCAGAAGACTGGATGCAATGATCATCAGCCATGATGATGCCGATCATACCGGTGGTGCGCTTTCGGTAATTCAGGCTGTGCCGGTTGCGAGGTTGTTGACGTCGTTGCCCGATTTTGATCCTTTGCTGTTGATTGGTCCGGAAGAGCAGCGCTGCGCATCGGGCCAGGCGTGGTCCTGGGACAGGGTCCGGTTCGAAATGCTGTATCCAGACGCGGAGACCCGAATCGCCGGAAAGCTCAGAGACAACGAGCGCAGTTGCGTACTAAAGATCACGGCGGATTCCGGCAGTGCGCTGATTCCCGCTGACATAGAACGTCGGGGTGAACTGGCTTTGCTTGCAACAGGATTGGAGAAACTCCGGTCCGATGTGCTGGTTGCGCCACACCAGGGAAGCCGAACATCATCATCAGACGCATTTGTGAAAGCAGTCGCTGCAGGCAAGGTGATTTTTCCGGTCGGGTATCGAAATCAGTTCAAGCATCCACATCCCGATGTGGTTGCCCGTTACGAAGCGCAGGGCGCTGATCTTTACCGCACCGACCGGCATGGCGCAGTGTTGCTTGAGTTCGTTTCCGGAGGAATTCACGTTACCCGGCAGCGTGAATTGCGAAGGCGGTATTGGCTGGACTCGCCCCGAAGTGATGTTACGGAAACTGATTTTGCAACGATCTGGTGACGCAAAGATTAACCATGTCAATGAGTTAGCGGCGGCTTCCGGTTTGACGGATGGTTGCGTTGGGCTTGCTGCCGAATCCCGGTAAAATAGTCGGATGCAACGCCTACCATTTCGATCATTTCGCCAGCAGGCCCGCTTTTGCCTGATGACTCCGTGTTTCAGTGCCGCAAATGACTGAAGTCCCCACTCCTGTTGCGGCGACCGAGGCAGTTCCGATGGCCAAGGTTTATGGCCAGCCGATGCTGGAAATGCCGCAGGATCTTTATATTCCACCGGACGCGCTTGAGGTATTCCTTGAGCAGTTTGAAGGACCTTTGGATCTGCTGCTCTACTTGATTCGCAAGGAGAACATCAGCGTTCTCGAGATCCCGATGGCGAAGCTGACGTTGCAGTATCTCGAATACGTCGAGCTGATGCGTTCGCAGCAACTTGAACTCGCCGCTGAATACTTGTTGATGGCGGCGATGATGATTGAAATCAAGTCGCGCATGCTGTTGCCGCGACCGAAAAATGCCGAGACTGAGGAAGATCCGCGTGCCGAGTTGGTGCGCCGGTTGATGGAGTACGAGCAGATGAAGCTCGCGGCGCAGAATCTCAATGAAGTGCCGCAGGCCGGGCGTGATTTCACCGTGGTGCAGGTGCTTTTTGAGCGCGAGGCAGCGTTCCGCCTGCCTGACGTTAACATCGAAGACCTGAAGATGGCCTGGCTGACAATTCTGCAGCGTGCGTCGATTACCCAGCATCACAAGATCACCCGCGAACAATTGTCGGTGCGTTCGCACATGACACGGATCATGCGCATTCTGCAGGGCGAGGAATACATCGAGTTCAACAAGCTGTTCACCCCGGAAGAAGGTGTTCCGGTGCTGGTGGTGTCATTTCTTGCCGTGTTGGAACTGGCGAAGGAAACGCTGATTCTGGTCAGCCAGGAAGAGGCTTACGCACCGATTTACGTCAAACTCAGAAGCGGCCAGGTGGCCGCTGTGCAATAAGAGCGCCATGGAAGAAAACACTGTTGAAAATACGCAGGACAGCGCACCTGAAATAGCGGTCGAAGCTGCGTCTGAAAATTTACTTGACCTTGCGCATGTCAAATATGTGCTGGAAACAGCGCTGCTGGTGACTCCGGAGCCGATGACGCTGAACGAGCTGAAAAAACTGTTCGATCAAAAACTCGACAATGAAACACTGCGCAATGTGCTTGATGATCTGCGCGGGGACTGGGATGGCCGCGGAGTCGAGCTGGTGACGGTCGCTTCGGGCTGGCGTTTCCGTGCGCGTCCGGAGTCGCAGAGGTTTCTGGATCGCTTGAGTCCGGAAAAACCCCCGAAGTATTCGCGCGCTGTGCTGGAAACGCTGGCGATCATTGCTTATAAACAGCCGGTGACCCGCGGTGACATTGAAGACATTCGCGGGGTGACGGTGTCGCCCGGGATATTGAAGGCGCTCGAGGCTCGGGGCTGGATTGATGTGATTGGTCACCGGGAGGTTCCGGGGCGCCCCGAGATTTTTGCGACCACCAAATCCTTTCTGGACGATCTCAATTTACGGTCTTTGGAAGAACTGCCGCCATTGTCGGAACTTGGAAACCTGGTCGAGCAATCCCCGAATACTGAAATCAACCTTGATGCTGCTTTTGCGCCCATTGATTCTGTCAGCATGGGCGAGGGTTTGATGGATGAGGATGGTGAAGACGATACCCTTTCTGGCACCGAATCAGCGGAAGCAGCGGGGGCGGATGCCGCTGCCGAAGTTTCTGAGGAAAATACTGAAGACTCCGGGATTTCTCCCCCAGTTCAATTGCACTGAAGATGCTTTGATTCGGTGCACAAAAACCCCTGTTTAGCGAGCAGGGGTTTTTTATTTGGTATCGGGCCGTAACTTCTTAATTTGAATAAGTCTTTTCCATTTCGGTCATTTATGAAGGCCGATTGCCATAATATGAAACCGTGCCTTGCGCCAGTTTTGCAACCGCTTCCATTCCGCTTTTTAGTGCTAACATGGCCAGCCATTATTTGAATTTAATCATTGCTTAAAAGATGCCGGCATGCGAACAAACGGCTCATTGATCTCGGCGCTCACAGGGGCGCTTTTTTTGTTTTTGCCATCCCCGCATGTTGCGGCGCAATGGGCTGCTCTGGATCCGTTCGGAGTCAATTCCCAGGTTGCCCCAGCACCGCATCTGCGTTGGGAATCCAATTTGAAGTTGCCGACTGTTGGTGCGGCAGTCCATTCGGATGATTTGACAAAAGGTCTGCCGCTATCTTTGCCGGAATTGACCGAATTTGCATTGCGCAACAACCCGCGCACACGTCAGTCGTGGCTGGCAGCGCGGGCTGCAGCTGCAGGTGTTGCAATCGAGCAGGCTGATCTTTTGCCGCAGGTCAGTGCAGGTTATTCGGTTACACGAAACCAGCAGGTGACGAATCAGGGCGCGGTAGTACCTTGGCAGACGCGATTTGGCCCCTCAGTAACGCTCAGTTACATTCTTTACGATTTTGGAGTGCGTGCATTCCAGATTGAGAACAGTGAATATCGTCTGCTGGCCGCAAATCTTGCACATAACCGGGCATTGCAGGATGTGGTCTTTTTGGTAGAGCAGGCTTATTACCGCTTGATCGGTAACGACGCTTTGGTCAAGGCTAATGAATTGTCTTTGCGTAACTCCGAGACCGTGTTGGAGGCAGCACAGAAGCGCCGCGAGTCCGGGTTGGCGACTGTTGCTGATGTCTATCGCACGGAGACGCTGGTCGCACAGGCACGGCTCAACCTGACACGTAGTCGTGGAGAACTGGAAAAGTCGCGCGGGCAGTTGGCGTCGGTGGTTGGTTTACCGGTCAATAAGTCGATCGGCGTGCTTCCCCTGGAAGCCCCTCCACAGATTGGGCAGGTGGCCTCATCGATCGGGGACCTGCTGGCTCGTGCAAAGGCTACGCGGCCTGATTTGGTCGCGGCGGAGGCGCAGTTGCTTGCGGCACAAGCCAGTGCCAAGGCTGTAGCCCGTTCCGGGCTGCCAACAATTGAAGTCAATGGCGGTGGCGGCCATAACCTGTTTGGTGACAACAGGCCGGCAGTCAGCAATTACAGTGTGGGCCTGACGGTGCGAATTCCGATTTTCACTGGATTTCGCGATACATACAGTGCGCGTCAGGCACAGCTTCAGGCTGAACTTGTCGAGGCAAACCGGGATTCTTTGGTCAAGCAGGCTGAAGTAGAGGTCTGGCAGGGGTATTACGATCTCACCACGGTTGCCAGCAGCATTTCGAGTACTGAGGCTCAAGTGCGTTCTGCAGAGCAAACTGCGCAGGCGACGCTGGCCCGTTATCAAAGCGGATTCGGCACCATTCTTGACTTGATAACCGCGCAACAGGATGAGTCAAATGCGCGGGTGCAACGCATTCAGTCCTATCTGGATTGGTTTACTACGCTGGCAAGGCTGCAAGTCGCGGTCGGCGCGAGCGATTTACTCAAGGCGGCGGGCGGAGCGAAATGAAACGACTGATCATGGTGCTGGTGTTTGCCGCGGTTAGCGCGGCGATAGCAGGTGGCTACTGGTATTGGCAGCAGTCCCAACAGGCGCCTGCCGAGGGCAAAGGTGCTGACAAGGCCAAGTCAAAGGCCAAGGCCGGCAAGGGCGGGCGTGGTGGCCCGCTGACGGTAAAGGCGGCGCGCGCCATCAGCAAGCCGATGCCGGTTTTGATCGAAGCTGTCGGCACTGTAGAAGCTGAGCAGAGTGTGCAGGTGCGAGCGCAAATCAGTGGCGTGCTGCAAAGCGTTGCTTTTCGTGAGGGCGACCGGGTCAAGGCGGGTCAGTTGCTGTTTCAGATTGATCCGCGGACATTCCAGGCGCAATACAACCAGGCACTGGCTGCGCTGGCTCGAGACAAGGCGCAACTTGAAAACGCGCGTGCGCAACAGCAGCGCATGGAGCCATTGCTCAAACGAGAGTTCATTACACGCCAGGAATATGACGTGGCAGTGACCTCTGCTAAATCCCTTGAGGCGACCGTGCAGGCTGGTCAGGCCAATGTGGAGCAGGCACGTATCCAGCTTGAATATGCGCGCATAGTTGCGCCGATCAGCGGTCGTACCGGTCAGCTGGCCGTGAAACCGGGCAATCTGGTTCCATCGGCGGGTGGGGGCGCACCGTTGGTCACCATCAACAGCACGGATCCGGTCCTGGTCAGTTTCAGCATTCCTGAGAGGCAGTTGGAGGATGTGCGCCGGTATCAAAGCGAGAAAGACATGCGCATCGAAATCCTTCCAGATCGCGCGGGTGGTTCCGTTGCTGCGGGCAAATTGGTATTCGTTGATAACACGGTGACCCCCCAAACGGGAACGGTGCTACTGAAGACACGAGTGGATAATTCAAAAGAGGCCATCTGGCCTGGGCAGTTTGTGAATGTCAGGGTGGTGCTGACGGTTGAACCTGAGGCGGTTGTCGTGCCTGAAATCGCAGTGCAGCCGGGTCAGGCAGGTCCCTTCGTTTATCTGATCGGTGCCGAAGACAAAGTCGAGATTCGACAAGTCAAAGTGTCCCGGCAGATTGGCAGTGAAATCGTCATTGCCTCCGGCGTAAAGGCCGGCGATAACGTCATTACCGAAATCCCGCAGGCCTTGCGCCCCGGCTCAACAGTGCGAATTGCGGATCCTGCGGCGGATGGCGCCAAAAAGGGTGAGGGTAAAGGCAAAGGCAAGGGGGGCAAGAAGGCTGAAGGTAAGGACAAAGACAAGGGCGGGGGGGCGGATGCTCCCAAAAATACGCCCAAGGAATAACCTGCGTAACCGGCGAGTGAAGGGTAGATCATGAACGTTTCACGGATTTTCATCGTCAGGCCGGTCGCGACCACTGTTATGGTTGCGGCGATCATCATTTTCGGATTGATCGCATTCAGGGGCTTGCCGGTCAATGAACTGCCAAATGTCGATTTTCCGACAATATCTGTAACGGCCGATCTGCCGGGAGCCAATCCCGACATCATGGCCACTACTGTGGCAACTCCCCTGGAGCGCCAGTTCAGCCAGATATCCGGCATCGATTCAATGAGTTCTGTCAGCAGCACCGGGCGGACTCGGGTGACGTTGCAATTCAATCTTGATAGAGACATTGATGCCGCCGCCCAAGATGTGCAGACCGCGATTTCGCAGACATTGCGTCGTCTTCCCGATGGCATGGATCCGCCGACACTGCGCAAGGTGAATCCGGCGGATGCGCCGATCATGTTCCTGGCACTGACAGCGCGGACGTTGCCCTTGCCTGCGCTGGACGAGTTTGCTGATACCAGCATTGCGCAACGTTTCTCCATGGTTACCGGCGTGGCCCAGGTGCAGGTTTTTGGTTCGCAGCGTTACGCGGTTCGGGTCCTGTTGGATCCGGAGGCGCTGTCGAAACGCGGCCTTGGGCTTGAGCGCGTTGTCAGTTCGATACAGAACGCCAACAGCAACTTACCTTCTGGCGTCATGCAAGGTACTGCGCGGGATTTCACGGTTAAATCTTCAGGCAAGCTGCAGCGCGCGGAGAGTTTCAACAATCTGATCGTGGCTTACAAGGATGGCATGCCGGTTCGTCTGTCTGATGTAGGGCAGGCGATAGACGGCATTGAAAACGCGAAAATAAAAAGCTGGCTCAACGGTGAGCGCGCCATTGTCCTGGCGGTTTACCGGCAGCCCGGTGCGAACACGGTTGAAGTGGCGACGAAGCTGCGTGCCCTGTTTCCTGAAATTGAGGCCAGCGCACCGGCCGGCGTGCAGATTCACGTCGTCAACGACCGGTCAGAATTCATCCAGTCCTCGATTGAAGAGGTTGAGTTTCACCTGATTCTCTCTATCGTGCTGGTGGTGCTGGTCATCCTCTTATTCCTGCGCAATGTGCGCTCTACGCTGATTACGGCGCTGATACTGCCGACATCCATCATTGCTACTTTTGGTGCGATGTATGCACTGGGTTACAGTCTGAACAACCTGTCGCTGATGGCGATCATCCTGGCAGTTGGATTTGTTGTGGATGATGCGATTGTTGTGCTCGAGAACATTACTCGGCATATGGAGATGGGCAAAGACCGCATGACGGCTGCATTGGAGGGGGCGCAGGAAATCGGCTTCACGGTGCTGTCGATGACAGTCTCGCTGGCCGCAGTATTCATCCCGATCCTGTTCATGGAGGGGATGCTGGGGCGGCTGTTTCGCGAATTTGCCGTCAGCGTAGGTGTAGCGGTGCTGGTTTCCGGCGTGATTTCTTTGTCAATGACTCCAATGATGTGCAGTCTGATGCTGACACCGCATGAGCAGCATGGCCGCTTCTACCAGTTTTTTGAGCGGATGTTCGACTGGGCTCGCGATACCTACGGGGCCAGTTTGCGCTGGACGATGCGTCATCGCGGACTGATGTTGCTTGGTTCGGCGTTTTTCCTGGTGTTGACGGTTTGGCTCTACCAGGCGGTGCCGCAGGGTTTTATTCCCCGGCAGGATACCGGTGTGTTTTTCGGTAATACCCGCGCCCCGGAGGGCTTGCCGTTCAACGAATTGGAAAAACGGCAGGCCAAGGTTGCGGCGATCATCGAAAAGAATCCCAACGTTGAAGCTGTCATGTCGACGGCCGGGCAGGGTACTGGTGGCGTTGTCGGCAGCAATATCGGCAGAATTATTGTTCGTCTCAAGTCCCGGGAAGAGCGTAAAGCAGGAGCCGACGAGGTTATCCAGGAACTGCGCCGGTCGTTTGCCGGGGGCGCTCAAGGGCTGCGCGTGTTCATGAATAATCCGCCTTCTATTCGCATCGGCGGGCTGATCAGTACCAGCGATTATCAGCTGGTACTGCAGGGCTCTGATCAAAAAGTGCTTTATGAGGCCAGTGGCATATTGGAGGCGCGCTTGCGCGACTCAAGAATGTTGCAGGATGTGAATTCAAGTCTGGAACTGCGCAATCCTGAAATCCAGATTGACATATTAAGGGATCGTGCAGCGGTGCTCGGAGTATCGCCTCAACAGGTCGAAGCGGCTCTCTACAATGCTTACGGCGGCAGGCGTATCAGTACGCTGTACGGGTCTACGGATCAGTACAATGTATTGCTCGAGCTTGATCCGAAATTCCAAAAAGATATCAATGCCTTGCGATCTCTTTTTGTGCAGTCGTCTACGGGCCAAATGGTGCCCATTCAGGCGGTTGCGGACATCAAAATGGGGGTTGGGCCCGTATCGGTCAGCCACTATGGGCAATTACTGTCTGTAGTGCTTTCGTTCAACCTCGCACCTGGTTTATCTATCGGTGATGCGGTGACGCATGTGAAGGAGCTGGCTTCAGAAACGCTGCCCGCGGGAGTGACTTATTCGGTTGCCGGTAACGCTCAGGCATTTGAGGAGGCCTTCAGAACCTTGCCCGTATTGCTGCTGATTACCGTGCTGGTAATTTACATGGTGCTCGCAATACTCTATGAACACTATGGGCACCCCATCACGATCCTGACTGCTTTGCCATTCGCAGGGTTCGGCGCATTGTTGATGTTGCTGATCACCGGTCAGGAACTTAATGTATTCAGTTTTGTTGGTATTATTTTGCTCGTTGGGCTGGTGAAGAAAAACGGCATCATGATGGTGGACTTTGCGATTCAGTTGGAGAGGGAAAAGGGGTTGTCTGCAGCTGATGCGATTGTCGAGGCATCCATCATCCGGTTCCGCCCGATCATGATGACAACTGCGGCCGCTATTTGCGCAACATTACCGCTGGCTTTTGGCACCGGTACTGGATCCGAAATGCGTCAACCTCTGGGTATTGCGGTGGTGGGAGGCTTGGTGTTTTCGCAAATGTTGACCCTGTATGTCACCCCCACTTTTTACGTGAGCCTCGACCAGGCCGCGAAATATTTCCGTCGCAAGAAGGCTGCGGCAG
>CAZHFZ010000011.1:0-81296 GCA_964531455.1 uncultured Bordetella sp. | reverse complement strand
GGCCGGGTAGCTCAGTTGGTAGAGCAGAGGATTGAAAATCCTTGTGTCGGCGGTTCAATTCCGTCCCCGGCCACCATCCCCCAGTCTGATCTAATCCCCCGTCTCCTTTATTACCGCGAGACCGCTGGCAGATCATTGACTTTTGCAAGGCATTGGCCAAAGCTGCAACGAGCAGGCGCTGATCGGGCATACCCCGAATCGGCACAGTCAGTAAGAACGAGCCTGCTGCAGGAGGGGAGTATTCGTTGCTGCGGTGCTGACGAATGACGCTCGCGGGAAAAGCGCTTTTGCCTTGCTCGCGAAACGTCCGGACCGCACCCGTAGCAGATCTTGAATCGATTCATCGCCAGAAATGGATTTAATCCAATGAAAATAACAACCGGGGTTTTCATCAAAGTCTGCGTGCTTTCATTCGCAGGGTTGCCGTTCATGACGGTCCAGCAGGCGGTGGCAGCCGACGCCATCAAGAGTTATCCCAACCGGCCAATCCGCATGCTGATGCCGAATGCGCCGGGCAGTTCCACCGATGCCTTGGGCCGGGTCGTTGCCAACAAGCTGGGTGATGTACTGGGGCAGCAGATCGTGGTGGACAACCGCGCTGGTGCGGGAGGCCTCATCGGTATGGAGATTGCCAAGACGGCCAGTCCGGATGGTTACACGCTGATCTCGGCATCCACGGCGGCGATGTCCATCGCGCCGCATATCCACAAAAAGCTGCCTTACGATCCGCTCAAAGACTATGCCTTCCTGTCGCTGTTTGCGGTGACACCCAACGTGCTGGTGGTCAATCCTGGACTTCCGGTGAAATCCATGAAGGATCTCATCGAACTGGCGAAGTCGAGGTCCGGACAACTCAACATGGCTTCGGCAGGTGCAGGTTCGCAAAGCCACCTTGCGGGCGTGTTGCTCAAGAACATGGGCGGGTTCGAATCGCTTCACGTGCCGTACAAGGGTGGAGCGTCAACCCCTGCAGTCGCTGCGGGAGAATCGCACTGGTCGATCAATCCGGCGCCATCGGTGCAAGGTCTTGTGAAGGCGGGACGGCTGCGGGCGATCGGGCATACATTACCGAAGCGTACGGCGCTTCTTGGTGATCTGCCGGCCATCGCTGAAACCGTGCCGGGATATGAATATGGGGGCTGGCAGGGATTACTTGCACCGCGGGCAACGCCGAAGCCGATCCTGGACAAGCTGCGCGATGGTCTGATGAAGGCCATGAATCAACCGGAGACCCGGGAGATCATGAACAGGCAGGGCGCTGAGGTCGTGACCAATACTCCCGAGGAGTTTCTCCGGTTCGTGCAGGAAGAGACCAAAAAGTTTGGTCCTGTAGTGAAATCGGCGGGCTTGAAGGTGGAGTAGTACTGGCGTGCCTACACCTGCTTCGACCGCAGTGGAATCACTGAGCGTTGGCCAGAGCGGATGATCCTGCTTGTGCTCAAGAAATTGTGATGGTTTCCGGGGACTGAAAATCGCTGAGTCGGCGTATCAATTCAGTCCCCGCCACCATCACCGGTTTATTCAAGTATCAGCCATCAGGGTGATGACTGATTTGACAGCTTGCGCATCCAGTGTATCTAGCCGGGCGAGTTGTTCCAGCAGTTTTTCTCCGGCAGGGCCGGGCAGTCCGTAATTGAGGCAATCGCGAAGTTTTTCTTCATGGTCCGAGTCTTCCATCGGCGAATTCCATGAACCGCGCGGGCCGCGACACACGGTGCCGTGCTTCGTGCCGTCTTCCAGTTCAACTTCCACTTCGACATACATGGAATGGAAGTCGCCCTTGATCGATTCATCCTGGCGCAATTCGAATTTGTTCAGCAGATCGACCATGTCCGCGCGAAAGCGGCGTTCATCGGTGAAGGTGGCGATCTTCACGGTGCCGTCGAGCAGGGCTGCGGAGGTGGTGTATTGCAGGCTGAATTTGCCGTCGAGGCCTGTTGCCGGATTCTGGCGGTTTACATACTTCATGACCGGTGACACCATGCGCACGCGGCGGATGTCTTTGCGGCCACCGAGTTTGCGATGCAGTTCAATGCCGGCAGTGATGCCGTAATGGGTGCCGTATTGCGACGGGAACAGTTTGATTGCGAGGCCGGGATCGACGACGCGGTAAGGTTTGCCCCAGGCGAGCAGGCGTTGTTCATCAAAATGTTCGGGATAGAACGTTTTGACGAAGCCCTTGTGCGCTTCCAGCACATCAGGGTTGGCGGTGAACCCGCGGTTGGCGAGCAACGCAGCATCAAGGCCGGACGCCGCGGCGTTGCCGCAGTGCGTGGCCTTGGTCATCGAGCCTACATTGGCGAGCAGCGCCCCGGCGCGTGAAGCGGCGAGTCCGATGGCGTTGCGCATTTTTGGCACATCCAGCTGCAGCAGTTCCGAGGCGACCACGGCGCTGCCGATGACGCCGGCGTAGCCGGGCGGATGAAACTTCAGTTCCTCCGGAACGTACTGGTCGCCGGCGTATTGCAGGCGGCCCTGGATTTCCAGGCCTTTGGCGACGGCAGTGATCAATTGTTTCCCGTTGAGGGAATGCATTTCCGCGAGTGCGAAAGCAACGGGTACGGTAGGTGATACCGCATGGGTCGGCGGGCTCCACATCGGCTCGAAATCCTGCACGTGTGTGGCGACTGAATTGACATAAGCGGCCTGTACGACTGAAACCTTGTGTCCGCTCCCCCAGATCGACGCCTGCGGCAAGCCGCCGAGCGACAGCAGGTGCTCGGTCAGGATGGTGACGGGTTCTTCCTTGCTGCCGGCCAGTGCGACCGCGACGCCGTCCTTGATCGCCTGTTTGACGCGTTGGATACATTCTTCACCCAGCGACTCGTAAGTCGTTGCGTGGATGATTTCGCAAATATCCCTGGTAATTCCCAATGTAATGTTCCCGATGTTGATGAACCGGTTGAAGCCGATTTGACGGTTACTGTGCTTTCAATCCCAGTTTCTGGGCAAGCTGCCGCCACTTCAGTGCTTCATTGCGGATGTAGAGCGCAAAGACCTCGGGCGTACTGGTGACAACATCAAAACCGATCCCGGTGAGACGCTTGTGCACGTCCGGCACATGGGCCGCCTTGATGGTTTCGGCATTCAGCCTGTTGAGGATGGCCTTCGGTGTATTTGCAGGGGCAATCAGTCCGAACCATCCGACCGCCTCAAAATCCGCATATCCGGATTCGGCGATGGTCGGGATTTCCGGAGCGATCGGCATGCGTTGTTTGCCGGTTACCGCGAGCAGTTTCAGCTTGCCCGCCTTGGCATGACCTGCGACTGCCGACATGCCGCTGAACATGACCCCGACATGTCCGCCGACCAGATCAACCACTGCCTGTCCGCTGCCTTTGTAGGCAATGTGGTTCAGCTTGATGCCTGCGGCTTGCTGCAACAGTTCGGCGCTGAGGTGTCCAATCGTGCCGACGCCGCCAGAGGAATAATTGAGTTGACCCGGTCTGGCTTTGGCCAGAGTCACCAGCTCCCTCAAGGACGCAGCCGCCACTGAAGGATGCACCGCCAGCACGTTGGCCGAAGCAGTCAGTTGCGAGATTGCGGAAAAATCCTTCAGCGGGTCGTAGCCGACATCACCGGATATCGCCGGGTTGGTGGCCAGCGTGGCGATATAGGCGAGGCCGATGGTGTAACCGTCGGGCATCGCACGGGCGATGATCTGGGTGCCGAGGGCGCCGTTGCCGCCGCTGCGATTGTCCAGCACGATCTGTTGTCCCATCTGTTCGGCGAGATGCGGACCGATCACGCGCGTGATCGTGTCTGAACTGCCGCCGGGTGCGAAGGGCACCACCAGACGAATCGGGCGTGAGGGATAGCTGTCGGTGGATGCTGCATTTTTCTGGGCCTGTGCCGGCGCAGTGGTGGCAAGCACAAGTGCTGCGACTGCAGGTATTGCAACTGCGAACAAGCGTATTCTCATGATCTCCCCACTTCAGTGAATGGCTGCATGCCCGGGCTGAAGCGTTGATCCGGTCGTGCAGCAAAGCATTGTTGCGCGGTCTTGGCGGATGCGGACCGTCTTGCTGAAATTATGTTCTGCAGCCGGATACAGTTGGCGGCAGGGCACATAGTGTGCGCTTGGTCGGTGCGGCTTGCTTATTTGAGCGGTTCAAACGACAGTTTTGCCGGAACGCCATTCTTGTCGGCTTCTTCGACCGCTTCTGCGGGTTTGGTCGAAATGCGCGCGGGTTCAAACTTGAGGCCGGTGGTCATGGCGCCCATGATGGCATCGGCACGGGTTTTGGCGAGATCATTCAGTGCGCTTGGCGGTAATGGCTGCAGTTCAACCAGCCGCTGATGCATCGCCACATACAGTGTGCGATCACCCGCGCCGCGTCCGACCATTGCCAGCGCGGCATTGACGCGTCCGGCCTCGCGCCCCGAGGATTTTGCGTAGCCTTCGGCAAACTGTGCGACAGCGTTTCCGCCGGCACGCGCTTCCAGCATGTTTTCAAGCGCCCGCTGGGTTTTGGCATTGTCGAATCCGACCGGGCCCGGATCTTCGCCTGGTGCAAGCTTGGTACCTTCGCGTACGGCGAGATCGCTGCGCACAGCCCGCGCCCGCAACGCGCGGGAATCGATGTCCTTGTGATATGTGCCCTGGATCTGCAGCTTGAGCTGCGGACGTTTCTGCAGGCCTTCGGCGACACGCCGCAGCTTTTCCTGTTCAGTGGGCAATACGCGCGCGCCGCCCGCATCAAACACGATATCACCCAGTGTGTCGGCGTTGCCCCCAAACAGCGAACCCAGTGCGCGGAATGGAGCGGTGACGATGCGCGTGATGACGGTGCGGATCGCCTGCCAGATCACATGGCCATAGCTGAACTCGGGGTTGTCGACATCACCTGAAACCGGCAGCGACAGATCAATCTTGCCGTTGCTGTCGGTCAGCAGGGCGATGGCTAGGTCGAGGGGCAGGTTGACCGCGGTCGGGCTCTCGACGCGTTCACCCAAGGTGAATTTTTCGAGCACCATCTTGTTGTCGCCTGCGAGCTTGCTGTTTTCGATTTTGTATTGCAGGTCGAGGGATACTTTTCCCGAAGCGATTCTGCGTCCGGCGAATGTCGCCGTGTACGGCGACATCGGGACGAGTTCGATATTACGGAAGGCGACGGCGATATCGGTGAATTTTTTTGGTGCAAACGGCTGGATGGTGCCTTCGGCCCGCGCCAATCCGAATTCCCCGACCCCGCCTTCGAATTTAAGGTTGGCACGGGAATCCGGTGAAGACGACAGGCCGCTTGCAGAACCGTTCAGGTCCTTGATGAAGGTTGCAAACGGCAAAACGAGGCTGAGATCCGCAAAATCCATTGAACCGCCTTCAACGCGGACGCGTTCCACAGTAATGGCCATCGGTGGCGCTGCGGATGGTTCGGGGGCGGCTGCCGCAGGAGCCGGCGCTGCAGTTGTAGCGGCAGCAGGCGCAGGCGTCGATGCCGAGGTAGCCGCCGGTTTTGCCGGCGCGCCGCGTTTGATGGCATCAAGGTTGGTGGACTTGTCCTTGTTGATCATCAATTTGGCGTACGGCTGCGCCAGTTCCACCAGTGCCACGGCAACGCGGTTTTCGGCAGTATCCACATCGATATCGTTCAACGAAAGGCGCTTCCAGCTCACCAGCTTTTCGCTGTTTGCCGCAGTCTGTACGCTCAAGTCGGAAATGGCCGCTGCGCCGGTGTAACGGATCGCAGCCGGCGTTTTTTTGCCGTTGAGTGTGACGCGACCGCTGGCAGCGGCTTTGCCGGAGGTCAGTGTCAGCGTGGTGTCTTTTTTCAGAATGGGGTCCAGCGGGATCAACGCAAGATCGGCAACCTCTAATCGCACATCGACGCTTTCGCGCAGCATGTCGAGTGCACCCTTGGCTTTTACCGAACCGCCCTGCTTGATGCCCAGAGAGATTTCAAAAGGACTTGCGGTTTTTACGGGCGGCAGCGCCACTTTTGAAACCGATGCATTGATCTGTTCGAGGTCGTAGCTGATCGCGGGCTGGAACGACTGATCCGTCAATGCCACCGCATATTTGGAAATCTCCGCGCGTTCCAATGCAATGCTGAATCCTTCCTTGCGCAATTCCTTGATGGCTTGCACCTTGCGCGGCGCGAGCATGGTGACCAGGTGCAAGTCGCCGTCAGCGTCACGTCTTGCCGACATGCGCCCCCCCGAAAAACGGGCAAGCCCGACGCGTATGGTTTTTTCCTGCAGGTTCACTGCCAGGCCGGTGACTTCAGCGGACTCCACCGTAACCGGTGTATCTTTTTCATTAACGGGGGTGACTCGGATGTCATTCAGTTTGAGCGCGCCGTTTTCGACGAGGGCCTGCAGTGGATCACCGACGGATGCGCTGGCAGCAAGGGTGATTTCGGTTTTCGCCGAAGTCATCAGCAGCGGTTTGGCACGGCTGTAATCGGTCAGTGACAGTGCCAGCGGACCGATGTTGATCTGCGGCAGCGAGATGGCCCAGGGTGCCGCTTTGGTCCGCTCTGCATCCTTGGCTGGCGTTTTATCATCAGCATCCGCTTTGACCGGCTTGGGGTTGTTGCGCACCAGTTTCGCCCAGTCCGGAATGCTGTCTTCATCGAGAATGATGCCGAGGCCGCCGTCGGCGACGCGGATGTCCTTGAATGCGATGCTGCGTTGGGCCAGATTGAAACTGCCGCCTTCGAAGGCGATGGTGCCCAGTTTGGCCAGCACGGTACCGCCTTTTTCCTGCGCGATCACCAGATCCTTCAGTCCGAAGGCGAGGTCATCGGCCTCGAATTTCAATGCGCCGCCGCTGTAGCCGAACTGGTAACGCACGCCGAAGTGGTAGCTGCCCTGTGGTTCGGCGATGGTCAGGTGGTCGCGCACGAACTGCCAGAGCGTCGACAGCCGGGCATCCTTGAGCGAGATTGAACCGCTGGATGCAATCGGCGACAGCGACAGTTTGCCCTGCCATTGCAGCTGCCCGCCGTCCGGCAGCTTTGCCAGCAACTTGTGTTCGCCGCGGTGGTCGGGCAGCGTGGATACGTCGTGGATTTCGAAATTGATCGGATCAACAGCGGACATTGCCGCCGGCTTCAGGGTGTTGTCGGTAAACCTGAATACCCCGCCGGCAATGGTGAAATGATGGATGAGGAGTCGCGGCATGTCGCCGGCAGGTTCCTTATCCTGGTCCTTGCCGAGTGCCGCCAGCAGCCGCGCCAGGTTCAGGTTTTCATTGGCGTCGAGGTCGGCGTTGATCACCGGCTTTTCGATGCGGATTTCCCGGAATGTCCAGGCCCAGCGTAGCAGGCTGCTGATCTCGAGATCGACCAGCAGCTTGCCGACCTGGAGTGCGGGGAGTCCGCTTTGTTCGGTGATGCTGATTCCGTCCAGCTCGACGTTGAACAGCAGCGGGTTGATGCTGACCTTTTCGACCGAGCCCTTGGCGCCCAGGTGCTGCTCCACCAGCTTCGGCAACTGCTCGCGCACCAGCCAGGGCGCCGCAACGAATCCCGCCAGCATGTAGATGAGCAACACCACGACGCCGATGATCGCGGGTTTGGAAAAAGCCAGCGTGCGCAGGCGTTGCGCGATGGGAGTGGCGTTGCTCATGGGCGGGATTCTTTTCAGTCGTTGTCGGCGCGGAGGATGGCGAAACCGGACTGCAGCGCGCGTTCGATACGCGCTTTTTCCTTCTTGATCTTGTCGTCGTCCCAGTCCCACATGCCGGCTTTGGCCTTCATGCCGAGGCGACCCTTGTCGACCATGCTTTTGAGGAAAGCCGGCGGCTTCTGTTCCGTATGCAGATGCGGGTAGAGCGCTTCACCGACGAGGTAGTTGGTATCCCAGCCCGACATTTCCTTCTGCATCATCGGACCGCAGGCAATGAAGCGGAAGCCGAAACCAAAACGCACGGCGGTGTCGATGCCTTCGGCGTCGGTGACGCCATCGTCGATGAGGTACAAGGCCTCGCGCATCATCGCGTGTTGCAGGCGGTTGCCGACGAAGCCGGGCACGTCTTTTTTCACCCAGATCGGCGCCTTGTTGAGGTCTTTCAGCAACTGCACCAGACTTTCTGCAACTTTGGTGTCGGTCAACGGCGAACTGACCACCTCGACCAGTGGCACCAGATGCGCCGGCATGAAGAAATGCAGGCCCGCAACGCGCTGCGGATGTTTCAGGCCTTTGGCGATTTCACCGATGGGAAAGTTCGAAGTGTTGCTGGTCAGCGGAATGTCCGGTTTTGCCAGCGCTTCGATTTCGGCGAACAGTTTTTGTTTCAGCGGCAGGTCTTCGGTCGCGGCTTCGACCACGATGCCTACGCTGGCCCAGGGAATGGATTTCAGATCGGCGTAACAGGTCACGGATGCCGCGTGTCCTGCGGGGGCGCCCAACTTGCCGAGACCTGCGGCGATGCGCGCCGGCAGCGCATCACGGGTCTTGGCGGACGGGCTCATCACATGCACGGTCCAGCCGTGTGCAGCAAAAACAGTGGCGATATCGCCACCCATGATGCCGCCGCCGATGATCACTGCGTTCTGTTTGGATGCAGACATTTTTATCCTTGCACTTGGTGCAGTTGGGGCCGGAAATCCGGCGTGTTCAGTAGGGAGTATTGATTATATCGCCCGCTGCACAAGGGCAAAGGCGTGCCCGCGCGAGGGCAGGCTTCGCTCGCGGACTTGATTTGGGTCGAGAGGGGGCGCGCTGCCGGACCGGCGGCGGCAGCGCGCGGGTATTACTTGACCAGCGTGGCGCTCCACGAGGTGGGCGGTGCGTCGGGGCGCGGACGCATCGTGCCTTGCATCACCGGGCCGCTGACGCGCCCGGTGTAGGTTGCGGTACCAATGGTGAAGCTGATCTGGTCGCCGCGCAGGTTTGCGCTGGTGACGCGCCAGCTCATGCCGTCACCGTTGCGGAACACGCCGTCGAAGTTCTGGAACTTCTGCTTGAGCTCGATGGAGCCCGAGTCCATTTTCCAGTTGCCTTCGACCTTTGCCGGCACGATCCACAAGTAGGCGGTGCGGCCCTCCGTCGAATCAGTCTGATCCGGCGCCCAGTCGTCCATCGTGAATGCATGCGACACCACGCGTGTGCCGGGTTTCATGTCGAGGATGGTCGGGCGCAGTTTCAGATTCAGGTAGGGCAGCAGATACATTGTCAGCACCGTGGCCTTGCTGAAATCGGTGGCGAAAATATCGCCGCGAATGAATTGCGCCTTTTCGGCAACGCCTTCTTTCTGCGCATTGCGTTTCGACAGTTCGACCATGTCCGGGTTGTATTCGATGCCGGTGGCGCGCAAGCCGAACTGCTTGGCCGCGGTGATGACCGTGATGCCGTCGCCGGAGCCAAGGTCAAACAGGATGTCGGAGGGTTTGACGTCCGCCATCTTCAGCATCTTTTCCACCAGACTCTTCGGCGTCGGAACCCAGATCACATCCTTGCCGGCCTGCCCGACCTGCGGCTTGAATTCGGTGCTGGCGGTTTGTGCCTGAGCCGACGAAAGTCCGGTCAGCAGGGCTGCGGTGAACGACAGTGTCAACAAAGCGTGACGGGCAAACAAACGCATGGTGTTCTCCGAAATGGTGAAGCGGATAATTATGCCTGAAGGCAGTAACGGATACTTTGGTTCAGTCCGGCTTGGCGCCTGACGCCTTCACTACAGGCGCCCATTGCGCAATTTCAGCCTTGATGTGCGCAGCGAACTGCTCCGGCGTATTCGCCACCGCCTCGGCGCCATCCGCAGCGAGGCGTTCCTTGACGTCGGTGCGCGCCAATACCTTGACGATATCCGCATGTAATTTGGCAACGATGTCGCGTGGTGTGGCCGCCGGCGCGAGCACACCGTACCACTGGTTCGCGTCATAACCGGGCACGCCGCTTTCGTTGAGGGTGGGAACGTCGGGCATGATGGTCAGCCGTTTCAGCGTTGCCACGCCAAGCAGTTTGAGGCGGCTGGATTTGATGTGCGGCCCCAAAGCCACCATGCCGGTGATGGTCATCGTCGTCTCACCGGAAATCATGCTGATCATCGCCGGTGCTGTGCCTTTGTATGGGACGTGGACCATGTTGATTTTGGTAAGCAGTTTGAGATATTCGCCGGCAAGGTGCGAGGCGCTGCCGCTGCCGCCCGAGGCGTACAGCAGTTCGCCCGGTCGCGCCCTGGCCAGCGCTACAAAATCCCGCGCAGTCTTTACGGGTAGTGAAGGATGCACAGCCATGCCATTGGGCACTGTGGCCAGCACCGTGATCGGTGCGAAGTCACGCACCGCGTCATACGACAGTTTCGGATACAAGGTCGGATTGACGCCGAAGGTTCCGACATGGCCCATGACGATGGTGTAGCCGTCGGGTGCGGCGCGCGCCGCAAGTTCGACACCGATGGTGCCAGCAGCGCCGCCACGGTTTTCAACGACAACCTGCTGGCCCCAGCTTTCGGTGAGTTTCTGCGCAACCAGCCGCGCCAGCAGATCAGTGCTGCCGCCCGGCGGGAAGGGGGCGATGAAGCGCACTGGTTTGTTGGGAAAGTTGGCCGCAGTCTGCGCCAACACGGCGTGACTGCTCAGTCCGGTAGTGAGCAGGGCGATTGTTGATAAATATTTAATTTTATTCAATTATTTCTCCTCTGCCCCGCAGGGCCTTAGGTTTTTTTAATGCGCCCGTCGGTGGTTGCTCCGCTATCAAGCAACCCCTGTATCTCCGCTTCGGACAATCCTGCTTCGCGCAGGATTTCGATGCTCTGCTCGCCCAGTTTTGGCGCGGGATTCCAGCCATCGCGTACCCCGCATGACCATTTGTTCGGCAGACGTATGTTGCGCGTTCGGCCTTCGGTCGGATGGTCTTTCATTTCGAAGAAGCCGATGTCCTGCAGGTGCGGATCTTCCAGCACGCTGTCGAGCGTGTGATACGGCATCGCCGGTACATCGGCCTTGTCGAAAATCTCCAGCCACTCGGCGGTGGTTTTACTTTTCAGTGCGGCCATGCGTACTTCGAAATAGGCCTTCACATTGGCGAAGCGGGCCTGCACGCTGCAGAAGCGCGGATCATCCTTCAGTTCAGGCTGGCCGATGGCCTTGAAAAAGGCGAAGGCCTGGTCGTTGGTGTTGGCCGAGAGGCAGATCCAGCTGTCTTTGGTCGGGATCGGTTTGCCCAGCGGATCAAGCAGACGCGGGTCACCGGTTTCGCCGAGCGGCGGATCAAAAGTCTTCAGGTACATGTGCTCTTCGAGCACGAACTTGACCAGGTTCTCGAACATCGGAATTTCAATCGAGCAACCTTCGCCGGTCTTGGCCTTGCGGTACAGCGCCATCGCGATCATCTGCACGGCAATAAGGCCCACCGTCTTGTCGGCGACCACCATCGGCACGAAGCGCGGCTCGCCGGTGGCACGGTGATGCAGCGCAGCCATCCCGCCGGAACCCTGGATAATAGTGTCGTAGGCCGGCTTCTCGCGGTAGCGGCCGTCCTGGCCGAAACCGAACATGCCGCAGTAAATAATCCCCGGATTAATCTTGCGCACGTCCTCATAGGACAACTTCAGCCGCGCCATCGCCGGTGGGCGCACGTTCCATACCAGCACGTCGGCTTTTTCGATCAGCTTCAACAGTGCGGCGTGACCGGCGGGATTTTTCAGATCCAGCACGATGGAGCGCTTGTTGCGGTTGAGGTGCAGGAACTTCGCGCCCATGCCCGGCGTCACCGACTTGCCGTTCATGTTGCGGATCAGGTCGCCGGATTTGGTTTCGACCTTGATCACTTCCGCGCCGTGGTCAGCAAGGATTTGTGTTGCCAGCGGGCCGACCACGACCGAAGTCAGGTCGATGATGCGTACGCCTTCAAGCGGTCCGCCGGACATTATCTGCCCCCTTTCATGCGAACTCCGCTTCGGCCGTCAGCGCCAGCGCACCGGTGTCATCCTGCGCCCACAGTTTTGCAGTCTTGTTGTCGGCCGAGGGTTCGCCGCAGACGGTGATGGTACGTCCGACAAACAGCGCACGCACATTGCGCGAGGAGATGAATTTGATCGGTGTTGATGCATGGGTCCGTGCCAGTTCATACACCAGCAGCGTGGTCAGCCCGCCGTTCATCACCAGATTGGGATAACCCTCGACGCCAGTGACGTAGGGATGATCGTAATGGATGCGGTGACCATTGAAGGTCAGCGCGGAATAACGGAACAGCATCACCGGATCCGGCGTGACTTCGTGCTTCCACACCGCTTTGCCGGGCGCGGGTTGTGGCGGCTGCGGCGGTGCATTCTTGTCAGGTTCGCCGCGGTAAACAATGTCCTGCTCTTCGCTGATGGCCACACCCTTGGCATTTCGAATGTCCGTTTTTACGGTAACAAACACCATGCGCCCGCTACGGCCGTCCTTGATGGTGACGTTCTGGATTGTCGATTCGCGGTGCACCTCATCGCCGATGATCAGCGGCGCGATGAAGGTCGTGCGTTTGCCGGCGAACATGCGCCGCGGCAGCGGCACCGGCGGCAGGAAGTCGCCGCGCGCCGGATGTCCGTCAGGACCGATCTGTGACTGGCGCACCACGCGCGGGAACAGGGTCGAGTGCCAGCCGATCGGCAGCGGATCGCCCATTTTCGGGAATGCGTCATCGCGGTCCAGCGTTGCCGACAGGCGGTTGACCGCGGGGACGGTGACGTAATCAACAGCCGTTTCAGTGCGGCCGATCCATTCTTTCAGCGACTCGAGTTCTGCGGACATGCGTGACTAACCTCGGTAATTACAGGGGGAACTTGCGATTTTACGGCACCGCGGGCCCGCGGCGTTACTTCATCGACCCAGTTTGAAGTCGAAACCCACGCTGTGAAAAGGCACGGTGAGGCCGTAGCGTTTGGCCAGTGCCGCGTCGGTATTGGGGGCGACCGTGACCACCAGCGATTCGCGCACGCCGAAAATGGCGTCGCTGTCGAGGTAGGGATCGCCCGAAAAAAACACTTCCGTGGTCAGCGGTCGGAATCCGCTTGCGCCGACGATGAAATGAAAATGAGCGGGACGCCATGCATGACGGCCGCCGGCGCGCAACAGGTCACCGACCGGGCCGTCATAGGGCACGCTGTACGGTGCAGGTTGCACCGTGGTGAAGGCATACACGCCGTCATCACCGGTGGTCATGCGGAAGCGCAGGTTGTGCGGATGCTGCGCCGGGTCCTGCTGCCAGTATTTGCCGTTGACCGCGGCCTGCCAGAAATCGAGTTGCGCCCCGGCGACGGGTTTGCCGGATTCATCGAGCACACGGCCGTGCACCAGCAGCGGTTCGCCATCATTGTGCTGCTTCAGATTGCCGCCCACCGCCAGCGCAGGTGAACCTTCGGAGTGAAACGGTCCCAGTGCACTGCGTTCAGTGGCGCCGGCGTCGCTTTGCAGCATGTCCACCAGCGACGACAGCCCGAGCACGTCGGAGGTCAGGATGAACTCGTTGCGTTTCTCATCCGAAATCCGGCCGGCCTGGTAAAGAAAATCGATGCCGGCTTTCCATTCCTGCGGTGTCAGGTCGACCTCGCGAGCGAAGGCATGCAGATGCCGGGTCAGGCTTTCGATGATCTGCCTGAATCGCGGATCGGCGGCGCCGTCGAAGGAATGAACGACGGCCTGGGTGATGGTGGATTCGCTGACGTTGCGCATGATGGGTTGTCGATTTGAATTCAATCCACACGTGCGCCGGACTGCTTGACGATCTGTGCGTATTTTTCGACTTCGGTTTTCAGGCGCGCCGCAAATTCGGCCGCGGTGTTCGGCGTAAATTCCAGCGACAGTGCGGCGAGGCGCTCTTTTGCTGCGGGCGACTGCAGCGCAGTGGTGAAATCACGGTTGACCTGATTGACGACCGCCGAAGAGATGCCAGCCGGTGCGAACACCGAGAACCACGTGTAATCGTCAAACCCGGGGAAACCCGACTCCGCGACGGTCGGCACATCGGGCAAGACGCTGGAACGTTTCGCCGAGGTGACGGCAATGGCGCGCAGCCGGCCGCTTTTGACATGGGGCACGGCCGGCGGCATTGAAGTCGACCCGATCGGCACCTGATTCGCGACCACGGCTGTCGCAGCAGCAGCAGGGCTGTACGGAACATGGGTGATGTCAACCTTGGCCAGTGATTTGAACAGCAGTTCCATGTCGAGGTGCGGCGTCGTGCCGGTACCCGAAGAGCCGTAGCTCATCGGCGTCGTCTTCGCGAGGGCGATCAGTTCCTGCAGCGTTTTCGCTTTCACCGAAGGATGCACGGTGATCAGGTTGGGCGTGGTAGGTCCCTGCAGGATGGGCGCGAGGTCCTTCATCGCGTAACCGGGCTTTGAATAGAGGCTCACATTGACCGCGATGGCCGAGCTGTTCATCAGCAGCGTATGGCCGTCAGGATTGGCGCGCAGCGCGACCTGGGTGCCGATATTGCCGGAAGCGCCGGGACGGTTTTCGACGATGACGTTGTGGCCCCAGATCTCGGTCAGGCGTTCGCCGACGACACGGGCAACGATGTCGGTTGAACTGCCCGGCGGGAAGGCGACGATGATGCGCACCGGCTTGGTCGGGAACGTTGCTGCGGGCTGTGCCCACGCAGTGAGGCTGGATGCTGATAAAGCGGATATCAGTAAATATATGATTTTATTGATTATTTTCATAATCTCTCCCCCGGAACGGCTGCGCAGCGCAACCGTGACGCGCCATCCTATCCGAGGCGCCCGGGAAAGAGAATCACTGCAGCACGCAAGGCTGCATGAAGAAACAGATCAGCCCTTCATGGCCGCCAGCGTCAGCGCCTCGCGTGCGGAGATCGCTTCGAAACGTTTGAGCAGACGCTCGGCGCGGACGATGATCGGGATGTCGATCATCTTGCCGTCGAGCGCAAACGAACCGCGACCCGCAGCGGCGGCTTCCTTGTCCAGCGCGATGACCTTGCGTGCGTATTCAACTTCGGCAGCGCTCGGTTTGTATTCCTCGTTGACGATGGTGACCTGGCCGGGGTGAATGCAGCCCGCGCCCATGAAGCCGAAGTCGCGCGAACGGCGCACCATCTTGCGGAAATTTTCCCAGTCGCCGAAGGTCGCCACACTGTCGACGAATCCCAGCGGCATGATGCCGGCGGCGTTGGCGGCGATGACCATATGCTGTTTCGGATAGAACAGCGCTTCGCCGGTGGGCTGCATATTGCAGTTCAGTGCGAAGTCTTCGCCGCCGATATTGCAGGCGACCATGCGGCTGCTCGCGGTGGTGATTTCGCGGATCTTGAAAAAGGCCTCCGGCGTTTCGATCATGCCGATGAACTTGGTGTGGCCGACGGCCATGCCGCGTTTTTGTTCGAGTTCGCTGACCAGCTCATCGAGCAGCTGCACATGCGACACACCCGACACCTTGGTGACGGCGATGCCGTTCACGTCCGGGCAGATCGAATGTTCGAGGTCGCGCACGGCCAGCGACAGCGGCTGATTGATGCGCACCACCACGTCGGCACCGCCGCGTTTGACGCGCGCCGCATTTTTCTCGACCAGCTTGCGCGCATTGGCTTTTTCCGCCGGCGGCACGCTGTCTTCGATGTCGAGCTGGATCACGTCGGCGCCGCGGGTGTGCGCCTTGTCGACGAATTTTTCAACGTTGACCGGGACATACATCAACGAGCGCCAGACGGGGAGTTCACGATACATGGGGCATCCTTCGCAGTGATCAAAAAGAACCGACAATAAAATTCGGCAAAAACGCAGCGGGGCTGCGCGCTTTAATTACTTATTTATTCTTCTTCCGGTTTGGCGGCGTCGCCGGCGCAGGCTATGCCGGCCGCCAGCAATTTGGCATAAGCCGCATCATCGACGCCGGCTTCGCGCAACAGATCGCGATTGTGCTCACCCAGCTGCGGTGCCGGCGTGCGGATCGAACCCGGCGTGCCCGACAGGCGCGGCACGACATGATGCATCGGAAACGATTCCATGTCGGCGTCGGGATAGTCGGCGAGCAGTTCACGCGCGAGGAAATGCGGGTCGTCGAAAATCTGCCGGATGTCGTAGATCGGACCGATGGTCACTTCGGCTTGTTCAAAAAACGCGACGTTCTCGGCTTGCGTACGCTGCGCGATAAATTCGCCGATCACGGCATCGAGTTCTTCTGCGTGCTTCACCCGTTCGGCATTGGTGGCGTAACGCGGATCGGTGATGAATTCGGGATGGCCGATGGAACGGAACAGGCGTTCGGCCATTTTCTGCGTCGATGACGACAGGCAGACGAACAGGCCATCCTTGCACTGATAGGCATTGCGCGGACCGGCGTTGGTGGAGCGGCTGCCGGTGCGCGGCTTGACCTTGCCGGTGAGGCGGAAGTTGGCCGCTTGCGGACCGAGTACGGCGAACAGGGGATCGAGCAGCGGCAGATCAATGATCTGACCTTTGCCCTTGTTGACTTCGACTTCACGCAAGGCGGTCATCACCGCCGCCGCGCCGTAAAGCCCGGCGACGGTGTCTGCGAGATACATCGGCGGCAACACCGGTTCGCGGTCGGCAAAACCGTTGAACGACGCAAAGCCCGACATGCCTTCGACCAGCGTGCCGAATCCCGGGCGTTTGCTGTAGGGGCCTTGCTGGCCCCAGCCGGAGATGCGCACGATTACCAGTTTCGGGTTTATTTTCAGAAGTTCATCCGGGCCGAGGCCCATTTTTTCCAGCGTGCCGGGGCGGAAGCTTTCGATGAAAATCTGTGCTGACGGCAGCAGCTTTTTCAGCAGCTCGCGCGCTTCGGGCTTGCGCAATTCCAGCCCCAGGCTTTTTTTGCTGCGGGCGTAGATTTTCCAGTTGATCTGGACGTCTTTGGTTTTCCACGCGCGCAGCGTATCGCCCGCAGGTGGTTCGACCTTGATCACTTCCGCGCCGAAGTCGGCGAGGAACTGCGTCAGCATATTGCCGGCAACCAGTCGCGACAGATCGAGCACGCGCACGCTGTTCAGCGTGCCTTTCGCGCCGGGCTGGTAATTTCTGCGGGGCAGTGTGCTCATCAGTCGGCCTTGATGTTGGCGGCCTGGATCACTTTGCGCCAGTTGTCGATCTCGGTTTTGACCTTCGCGCTGAACGCATCCGGCGTCATCGGCGCGGCTTCGGCGCCGAACTCTGCGAAATGTCTCTTCATCACCTCCGAGGACATCGCCTTTTGGATCTCGGCATTGAGGCGGTCCATCACCGGCTTCGGTGTTTTCGCCGGGGCAAACACGCCCCACCACAGCGATACGTCATAACCCGGTACGCCCGATTCGGCGACCGTCGGCAGTTCCGGCATGAAGGCGGTGCGTTTTGCGGTGCTGACCGCCAGCGCGCGCAGGCGTCCGGATTTCATCTGGCCGGTCACCGAGGGCAGGCTGACCAGCAGCACCTGCACCTGGCCGCTCATCAGGTCGGTCAGTGCCGGCGACATGCCCTTGTGCGGCACATGCACCATGTTGATTTTCGCCATCGACAGCAGCACCTCGGTGCCGAGGTGGTTGATGCCGCCGATGCCTGACGAGGTGAAGTTGAGCTGGCCCGGTTTGGCGCGGGCGATGCCGATCAGCTCCTTCATGTTTTTGGCCGGCAGTGAAGGATGGATCACATACACCAGCGGGCCCTGGCCGACCATGGTGACGCCGGCGACGTCGGCGACCGGGTCGAAGGGGAGCTTGGGCTGCAGCGCCGCACCAGTGGTGAAGGAGGTCGAGGTGATGTAGATCGTGTGTCCGTCCGGTGGCGATTTGGCCATGATGTCGGCGGCGATCATCTGGTTGGCGCCGGGGCGGTTATCCACGATGACCTGCTGGCCGATCGCCGGCTGCATCTGCTGGCCGATGGCGCGCGCGAACAGATCATTGCTGCCGCCGGGGGGCGCGCCGACGAGGAAGCGGATGGTTTTGGAAGGATAGTTTTGCTGTGCTGACGCAGGCATCGCGCAGGCGATCAGCGCAGCGGTTAACAGCAGGCACGGTGCGGACGGCAAAACGGCGTTGCGGGTCATGGGCTCTCCCGGGCGGAAGGGGTTGCTGCGAAGGCGCTGCGGAGACCGGCCCGTGACAGGGCCGGCCCGCATCAATTACTCCGGCTTGATGTTGGAGTCCTGCGCGACTTTGCGCCAGCGCACGATCTCGTTGTTGATGAATTTGGTGAACTGTTCGCGCAACATCGTGCTGGGCTCTGAACCTTCGCCGGCAAACTTTTGCTTCAGGTCAGAGGACTGCAGCGCCTTGGTCAGTTCCGTGGTCAGGCGATTGATGATGTCGTTCGGTGTTTTTGCAGGTGCGGCAAGACCCCACCAGAACTCGGCCACGTAGCCGGGCACGCCGGATTCCGCGATGGTCGGCAGTTCCGGCATGAATCCTGAGCGTTTTTCACTGCCGACAGCCAGGGCTTTCAGGCGGCCGGCCTGCACCGAAGTCATCGCCGAGGGCAGGCTGGTCATCACCATCTGGGTGTGGCCACCCATCAGGTCGGTCAGCGCGGGGGCGACGCCTTTATACGGCACATGCACGATGTTGATGTTTGCCATGCGCTTGAACAGTTCGGTGGCCATATGGTTGTGGCCGCCGGTGCCGGTTGAACCGTAATTGATCTGACCGGGTTTGGCTTTCGCCAGCGCGATCAGTTCGCGGATGTTTTTCACCGGCAGCGACGGATGGACCACAGCCAGCAGCGGGCCGCGCGCCATCATGCCGATGTAGGCGAAGTCGTTCAGCGGGTCGTAGGCCATTTTCTGGCGCAGTGCGGCGTTGGCGGTAAACGACGCTTGAACGTTGACGATGGTGTAGCCGTCGGGCGCCGATTTGGCGACATGGTCTGTGCCGATCATGCCGCCGGCGCCGCCGCGGTTATCGATGACAATCTGCTGGCCCAGCCCGGTGGACATCGCCTGCGCGGTAATGCGTGTCAGCACGTCATTGCTGCCGCCGGGCGGGAAGGGCACAACGAAGCGGATCGGTTTGGATGGCCAGGCCTGGGCGTAAACACCGCCCGCGCAGGCTGCGAACAGCAATGCGGCGAGCGCGCCGGAAATGGGTTTCATGGTTTTCTCCTCCTTGTTGTTATTTCCGCAACGCAAGAGGCCCGGAGGCACTGCAGTGTCAGCGGATTTCCATGCCGTTGGCGATCTGGCGCTCAATCAGGCGGGCTTCATTGCGCAGGATGGTTGCGAGTTCCTGCAGGCGACGGTCTGCCATGCGGCTGGAGATCGCCGATATCGACAGTGCCGCGAAAGGTACGCCGCTCTGGTTGCGCAAAGCCTGGCCGATTGAACGCACGCCGGCGAGGGTCGGTGTTTCACGCACGGCATAACCGAGCTTCTGTGCTTTGCGCGCCTGCGACATCAGCGTCGGGCTGTTGAGGCCGTGTTCCTGCAGCCGGGGTTCGTTACTGGTAATGATGCTGCGGACTTCGTCTTCGGGCAGGGCGGCGAGAATCGCCAGACTGCCGGTGCCGACGCCCAGCGGGCGGCGCATGCCGACTTCCAGCGTGAAGGTCTTGATCGGAAACGTGCCTTCGTGACGGTCGATGCACACGGCATCCAGCCCGCTGCGCTGAGTCAGGAATATGGTATCGCCCGTGGCTTCCGCGATGCGCGTCATTGCCGGATGGCAGATCTCGCGCAGGTTGAAGCGCGGGGCGGCGGTCAGGCCCAGTTCGAAGGCCATCGGGCCGAGGAAATAACGGTGGGTTTCCGAATCCTGCTGCACCATGCCCTCGTGGGCGAGGCATTTCAGCATGCGATGTACGGTCGGCCGCTGCAGATTGGTGCGGGTCGCCAGATCCAGCAGGCGCGAACCGGCGCGGTTATGCGCAGCGATCTCGCGCAGCAACAGCAGCGCGCGTTCGATACTTTGGGTGCCGGTCAGCCGGCCCTGCGAATCGTCACCGGAATTTTTTGCCATAGCCATAACTTAGTCCGAATCGTGAGACTTGGGAGCCGGGATTATGCCACCGTGTCCGTCCTAGCGGAATAGTCAGTCTTATGCTATCTTTTTAAAGACAATTTTCAGCCTGTAAATCCGTTTCGTCCAGATGCCGGACGGCCTGACCGGAGCCCGGGGGGGCTGCCCCGCCAACAATAAAATCCCGATCAAACCCGCTGCGACGTCACGAATCCCAAAAGTTTATTTCACCCGGATTTTCAATAACATTTTGCCGATATCCGGCAGCTCAGGCTGCCTTGTTTATTTCTACAGGAGCTTCAAGTCATGACCGATCAGTCCAAAGCCAGCGTCCCCGGTTCCGCCGGCGCCCGTTTCCGTGCCGCCCTTGCCGCCGAAAAGCCGCTGCAGATTGTTGGCGCGATCAATGCCTACCACGCGCGGCTCGCCAAGCGCAGCGGCTTCAAGGCCATCTACCTGTCCGGCGGCGGCGTTGCAGCCGGTTCGCTGGGTGTGCCCGATCTGGCGATTTCCACGCTGGACGATGTGCTGACCGACGTCCGTCGCATTACCGATGTCTGCGATCTGCCGTTGCTGGTCGACGTCGACACCGGGTTCGGCGGCGCCTTCAATATCGCGCGCACCGTGAAATCGCTGATCAAGTTTGGCGCCGCAGCCATGCATATCGAAGATCAGGTCATGCAGAAACGCTGCGGCCACCGTCCCAACAAGGAAATCGTCAGCAAGGACGAGATGGTTGACCGCATCAAGGCCTCGGCCGATGCCAAGACCGATTCCAACTTTGTCATCATCGCCCGCACTGATTCGCTGGCGATTGAAGGGCTGGACGCTGCGATAGAACGCGCCGTGGCCTGCGTTGAAGCCGGTGCCGACATGATTTTCCCGGAAGCGATTACCGATCTGCCGATGTACAAGAAATTCGCTGATGCGGTGAAGGTGCCGATCCTTGCCAACATCACCGAGTTCGGCAAGACGCCGCTGTTCACCGTCGAGGAACTGGCCAGTGCCAATGTCGGCATGGCGCTGTATCCGCTGTCGGCATGGCGTGCTGCCAATGCCGCTGCGCTGAAGGTTTACCAGCACATCCGCAAGGACGGCCACCAGAAGAATGTGGTTGACCTGATGCAGTCGCGCGATGACCTGTACGACTATCTCGATTATCACGATTACGAACAGAAGCTGGATGCGCTGTTCAAGCGCGACAAGAGCTGATCAAAAACACTGTAATCCGGAGGCGATGTGATGACGAAGGGCATGCTGTTGTCGAAAGGGTTTGTGGCGCAGTTCGGCGCCGAGTTGCAGGCGGCGGCAAAAGCCGCCGGCTTTACGCCGGACATCATCCATCTGCCCGATGATCCGGCGCAGCGCCTGCAGGCCGAGGTGATTGCAAAAATCGAAGTCGCCTACCTGACGCGCGACATCCGTTTTTCGGATTTTTACGCCAGTTTCGGCGACACGATGAAGGCGGCGACCAACCTGAAGTGGGCGCACTTCGTCAGCACCGGCATCGACCAGCATCCCTTCCTGCCGGCGCTGCACGAACGCAAGGTGCGGCTGACCACTTCCGCCGGCAGTAACGGCGAACCGGTCGGTCAGACAGCGTTCGGCGGCCTGCTGATGCTGGCGCGCGGTTTTCCGCGCTGGATTGCCGCGCAGCGTGAACGCAAATGGGATCCCGTGCGCGGCGACGGTGTGCCGCGTGATCTGCGCGGGCAGACGGTGATTGTTGTCGGCCTCGGCACCATCGGTGCGACCGTGGCGAAGATGTGCCAGGCCCTGGAAATGAAAGTCATCGGCCTGCGCCGCAGTCCGAAGCGCGCCGGTGATCCGGTCGATGAAATGCACACGCTCGACAAGCTGCCGACGCTGCTGCCGAAGTGCGACTGGCTGGTGCTGGCCTGCCCCTACACCAAGGAAACACATCAACTGGTCAACGCCAAAACGCTGGAGCTGATGCCCAAACATGCTTACCTGATCAACGTCGCCCGCGGCGGCTGTGCCGATGAAAAAGCGCTGATCACCGCGCTGCAGACCAAGCAGATTGCCGGCGCCTATCTCGACGTGTTCGAGAAAGAGCCGCTGCCTGCCGAGTCACCGCTGTGGGACATTCCCAACGTGATCGTCTCGCCGCACAACGCCTCCGCATCCTCCGGCAACGATGTACGCGCCGCGAAAATTTTCACCGAAAACGTCAAGCTCTATGCGGCAGGCCAGCGCATGGACAATGAACAAAGTTGAGTGAACAGGGCTGAGTGGGCGGGGTTGAACGACGATGAAAAAGTGGCAGTGCATTCTGTGTAACTTCATCTATGACGAGGCGGCGGGCTTGCCCGATGAAGGCATCCCGCCCGGCACGCGCTGGGAAGACGTCCCCGCTGACTGGACCTGCCCCTATTGCGGGGCGACCAAGGCGGATTTCGACATGATTGCGATTTCCGGCTGATTTTTGGCGGCTGGACCTGAACCGGCTATCGGTGGCATGAATTGGCTGTAAGCGGTTAAAATACAAGGCCTTTTTCAAAATGCGCCCATGCCGCTATTCGCCTTCGGATTGAACCACCAGACCGCGCCGCTTGATGTGCGTGAGCGGGTGGTTTTCCATGCCGAACAGGTTACGCAGGCGCTGCGTGATCTGGTGGATCGCCGGCCGGTCAGCGAAGCGGCGATCATCTCGACCTGCAACCGGACCGAGGTCTACTGCACGACCGCGGAGCCGCGCACCGCGATCGACTGGCTGGCGGATTACCACCGCATGAAGCCGTCGCAGATCCAACCCTATCTGTACGAACTGCCGCAGGCGCGCGCAGTGAAACATGCGTTCCGCGTGGCCAGCGGTCTGGATTCGATGGTGCTGGGCGAGCCGCAGATTCTCGGCCAGTTCAAGGGCGCGGTGCGCTCGGCCGAAGAGGCCGGCACGCTGGGCTGGATGCTCAACAAGCTGTTCCAGCGTACCTTCTCGGTCGCCAAAACCGTACGCAGCGAGACCGACATCGGCGCGAGCACGGTGTCGATGGCCGCTGCGGCAGTACGACTGGCCGAACGCATTTACCCGAGCATTGCCGAGCAGAGCATGCTGTTCATCGGCGCCGGTGAAATGATCGAACTCGCAGCGACGCATTTCGCCGCGCACCATCCGCGCAAGATGACTTTTGCCAACCGCACGCAGGCGCGTGCGCAGCAGCTGGCCGACCGCTTCTTCGGTCATGTGATTCCGCTGAACGACATCGGCGCCCAGCTGCCGCTGTATGACATCGTCATCAGCTGCACGGCAAGCCCGCTGCCGATCATCGGCAAGGGCCTGATGGAAAGCGCGCTGAAAGTGCGCAAACACCGGCCGATGCTGATGTTTGATCTGGCGGTGCCGCGCGACATTGAAACCGAAGTGGCGTCGCTCGACGACGCCTTCCTCTACACCGTCGATGATCTCGGCCAGATCGCCCGCGAAGGCATGGACCAGCGCCAGAACGCCGTGGCACAGGCGGAGGTGATCATCGAGAACCAGGTGTCGGATTTCCTGCACTGGCTCGACAACCGCGAATTGGTGCCGACGATCCGCGCACTGCGCGATACCGCCGAACGCGCACGTCGCCACGAACTCGAACGGGCGCAGCGCAGTCTGGCCAAAGGTGCTGATCCGCAGCAGGTCATCGACGAACTGTCGCGCGCGCTGACCAATAAATTCATGCATCCGCCGTCGCATGCGCTGAACCATGCGGCCGATGATGAGCGCGACGAACTGTCGGCGCTGATCTCGCGTCTGTACCAGATCCAGCGGCCCGAGTAGCGGCCGCCGCCGTCCGCCGTTGCGGCGGGCACGGCCCTTTTCTTTTTTGATGATTCCCGATGAAACCCAGCATAGCCGCCAAACTTGATCAGTTGTCGATGCGCCTCGATGAGGTCGGCCGTCTGCTGACCACCGAGAACATCACGTCTGACATGGACAACTACCGCAAGCTGACGCGCGAGCACAGCGAGCTGGAGCCGGTGGTCGGGTTATATCGCCAGTATCAGGGCAGTCTCGGCGACCTGAAGACCGCTCAGGAGATGGCCGCCGACCCGGAGATGCGCGAGTTTGCGGAAGCGGAAGTTTCAGAAACCAAAACACGCATCGAGGGGCTGGAGGCGGAACTGCAGAAGCTGCTGTTGCCGCGTGACCCGAATGATGAACGCAATATTTTCCTTGAGGTGCGTGCCGGCACCGGCGGCGACGAGTCCGCGCTGTTTGCGGCGGAACTCTTTCGCATGTATGCGCGTTATGCCGAACGCAAGCGCTGGCAGGTCGAGATCATCTCGGAGAGCGCGTCCGACCTCGGCGGTTACCGCGAGATCATCGCGCGCATCATCGGCAACGGCGCCTACTCCAAACTCAAATTCGAATCCGGCGGCCATCGCGTGCAGCGCGTGCCGGTGACCGAAACGCAGGGGCGCATCCATACATCGGCGTGCACGGTGGCGGTGATGCCGGAAGCGGATGAAGTCGGTGAAATCGTGATCAATCCCGCGGATCTGCGCATCGACACTTTCCGTGCGTCCGGCGCCGGTGGCCAGCACGTCAACAAGACCGACTCCGCGATCCGCATCACGCATCTGCCTTCCGGCCTCGTTGTTGAGTGTCAGGATGATCGCTCGCAGCACAAGAACAAGGCACGCGCGCTGGCGGTGCTGGCGGCGCGCTTGAAGGACAAACAGACGCGCGAGCAGCAGTCGAAAGAAGCGGCGACACGCAAATCATTGATCGGCAGCGGCGATCGCTCGGAACGTATCCGCACCTACAATTTCCCGCAGGGTCGCGTCACCGACCATCGCATCAACCTGACGTTGTACAAAATCGCGCAGCTGGTTGATGGTGATCTGGATGATCTGGTCGACGCCCTCGCCGCCGAGCATCAGGCTGAACTGCTGGCCGAGCTGGCGACCGACTAAGTATTTGTTTTTATTGATATTTTAAAGGCGTTGCGTGACCATTGCAGCGGCACTGGCGGAAGCACAGCAGGCCATCGGCTGGCTCGAAGCGCGCGTGCTGCTGCGTCATGTGCTGCGCTGTGATGAAGCTTTCCTGATCGCACACGGTGATGACGCGCTGACGGCAGCGCAGTCCGCCGACTTCGGACGATTGATAGCGCGCCGCGCTGCCGGTGAGCCGGTGGCCTACCTGACCGGCAGCCGGGAATTCTACGGGCGCGAATTTACGGTGACGCCTGCGGTGCTGATTCCGCGACCCGACACCGAGTTGCTGATCGAACTGGCCCTGCAACGCTTGCCCGCCAAGGGCGGACGAGTGCTGGATCTCGGCACGGGTAGCGGCTGCATCGGCGTGACGATTGCCGCGGAACGACCGCAAGTGCAGGTGACGCTGGTTGATGCATCGGCCGATGCACTCGACATCGCGCGCGTCAACGCGCATCGCCATGCCGCAGCCAATACAACCTTGTTGTGCAGCGACTGGTATGCCGCGCTGGTAGATACGCGTTACGACTTGATCGTTGCCAATCCACCGTATATCGCCGCGGGTGATGCGCACTTGCAGCAGGGCGACCTGCGCTTCGAGCCGCATTCGGCATTGGCAGCGGGCACCGACGGGCTGGCCGATATCCGGCGCATCGTCGCCGAAGCGCCGTCGCATCTTGCATCGGGAGCCTGGTTGTTGTGCGAGCATGGCCATGATCAGGCCGACGCCTGCACGGCGCTGCTGCAGCAGGCCGGATTCATCGATGTGTTTTCTGCGCGAGATCTGGCCGGCATTCACCGGGTCAGCGGCGGGCGTTGCAACCCGAGGTCTCCGCATGACTGATGACGAGCGGATTTCCGCGAACCGCAACGCACGTCACGAGAAAAAAGAAGCGTACCTGCGCGCCATCTACGACCGCAACATCGAACGGTTTCGTGCAAGTGCGGGACAGAACGCAGTAACGTTGGCGCATGAAACCCATACTGCGATGGATGCCGCCATCCAGCAGGATCAGGCGAAAGATCCCGCCAGCGTGGGCATCCGTTGCGGCAAGGGCTGCAGTCATTGTTGTCATGAACCGGTCGAGATCTGGCCTCATGAAGCTGCGCTGCTGGTGGAGGCGATGCGCAAGGCTGGCCGGGAATTTGACCTTGAACGTCTTGAACGGCAGAGCCGATACACCGTGGAGACCTGGCGACAGCAAGCAGCCGCGGACAAGGCTTGCGGGTTTCTCGGACAGAACGGCGCCTGCACAGTTTATGAATTCCGTCCCAACGTTTGCCGCAAACTGCTGGTGGTGACTGATCCGGTGTTGTGTGATGGGTCACAGAGTCAGCCGGACAGCGTGGGCCGCTGGTTCAGCTGGGAAGCGGAGTTGATGGAGTCCGCAGCATTGGCGGTTTTCGGCGCGGCCTTGATGCCGGGTTTGTTGATGGCGGCATTGGCGAAGAACGGGGAAGCGACCGAGTGATGCGGATGTCGATGCGCCGCTGGCTTGACCGGTGATGCGAGCGCCGGTAAACTTATACCCGATAATTTTGCTCAAGTAATTTTTGGAGTGGCTTATGTCCGTTCAAGATGAAATCAAGAATCAAGTAACCAGCAACAAGGTCGTGTTGTACATGAAGGGTTCTCCCGATTTTCCGCAGTGCGGTTTTTCGGCGAATGCGGTGAACATCCTGCGCGCCTGTGGCGTCGACAAAATGTTTACCGTGAACGTGCTGGAGAATCCGGAGATTCGCCAGGGCATCAAGGAATACGCCAGCTGGCCGACAATCCCGCAGCTTTATGTGAACGGTGAGTTTGTCGGTGGTTCCGATATCGTCAGCGAGATGTATCAAAGCGGTGAGCTGCAGAAGATGCTGCAAGGCTGAGCGTTTTCAGTCGCTATGCAAAAGCCGGCGCAAGCCGGCTTTTTTACGCCCGTAACTGCTGGTAAACGACCTGCGTCAACAGGATCAGCGCCATGGTCAGGAGCATGCGCCTCATCCAGAGGCGATAAGTCTCGCCGTCAATGCGGCTGCGTACGCGGGAGCCGTACAGGCTGGCGATGGTGGCGATCACTGCCAGCGGCAGCGTGACCAGCCAGTGCATTGGCGAAGCGATACCGCTGGCGGCGAGTGTTGCAAGCTGGGTGGACTTTCCGACGAAGAATGAAATGTTCATGGCCGGCACCAGCATCAGCGGTGGCAGGCCGATGCCGAGGTAATAGATGATCAGCGGTGGTGCCGCGATGTTGGCGGTGGTTTCACTCAGGCCGCCGAGAAATCCGAACAACAGCCCGGACTTTTTTTCGTTGCGCTTCATGATCGGCCACTCCGACAGGCCGATGCGGTCGAGGTTGAGATAAAACAGGATCACGCCGGCCAGCAGCAGGGCATAGGGGAAGCCGGGGAAGAGCACGAACAGCCGGGCGCCAACCGCAGCACCGAGCAGTGCGACGATGGAGATCCACCAGAAACGATGCAAGACGCCCAGCGATCCGGGGCTGCGCAGGATGCTGACGATGATCGTGGCGATGCAAGGGATCACCACCATCACCACGGCGAACTGCATATTGGTTGCCGCGGCGATCAGTGGTGTGGCGACCATCGGGAAGCCCAGGCCCAGCGCGCCCTGGATCCAGCCGGCAACGGCGATCACGATCGCGACGTACACGATCACCCACGGTGACAGCGTTTCGAGTCCGGTCACGGATCAGTGTGCGGTGGTCTCGCGCGCGCGATTGAATGCGAGCGCGACCACTTCGGCGATGTGCAAGGCCTGGCGGTCCGATAGTTGTGAAATCTGTTCGCGGCAGCTGTAGCCGCTGGCAATGATCATGGTGTGCTCGTCAGCGGCGCGTACCGCCGGCATCAGGGCCGCTTCACCGATTTTTACCGAAATGTCGTAATGCTGCGGGTTGAAGCCAAAGGCGCCGGCCATGCCGCAGCAGCCGGATTCAGGCACCTTGGCGCGGATGCCCAGGCGTTTCAGCAACGCCATTTCCGAGGTCATGCCGAATACGGCCTTCTGGTGGCAATGACCATGCACCAGTGCATCGCCGCCAAGCTGCGGTGCTTCCCAGTCGCTGATGCGCATCAGGAAGTCGCTGAACAAATGGCATTGTTTGGAAAGTTTTGTTGCGCGCTCGTCGTCGGGGAACAGGTTGGGCAATTCATCCCGGAACACCGACAGGCAGGCGGGTTCGAGACCGATCACCGGTACGCCGGCGCTGATGTCATTGGCCAGCGCATCCATCACTTCGCGCAGATAAGCCCGCGCAGTGTCGAGCATGCCGAAATCGTACAGCGGGCGGCCGCAGCATAGTTGTTGTTGCGGAATCGTCACCGTGTAGCCCAAAGCTTCCAGCACTTCAACCGCCGCTGCCGCGGAGCCCGGCTGGAAATGGTTGTTGAAGGTGTCGGCCCACAGGATGACGCGACCGCGGTGGCCGGAACCCGTTGCCGACGCGCGGCGACGCGAGAACCATTTGCGGAAGGTGCGCCGCGCGAATTTCGGAATCTCGCGGCCCTGCGCAACACCACCACTGAACTTCAGCAGTGCCGACAATCCGGGCGTTGCCGCCAGCAGGTTGACGATGCGCGGCGCGATGGAGGCCAGCTTCGCCCAGCGGTTGATGAAGCCCATGGTGTAAGCCTGCACCGGTCGCAGCCGGCCGAGATAATGGTGGTGCAGGAATTCGGCCTTGTAGGTCGCCATGTCGGTGTGCGTCGGGCAATCGTTCTTGCAGCCCTTGCAGGCGAGACAAAGATCGAGTGCTTCGCGCACGGCTTCATTGCGCCAGCCGTCATGAATGATTTCACCGCGCAGCATTTCGCCGAGCAGGCGGGCGCGTCCGCGCGTCGAAAAACGCTCTTCGCGGGTTGCGCGATAACTCGGGCACATCACGCCGCCTTCATGAGCGCGGCATTTGCCCATGCCAACGCAGCGCTCGATCGCGCGGTTGAAGCCTTTGCCTTCGAGGCTGGCATAGGCAAATTGCGTGACCGGCCGCACCGGGTTGAAATCTGGTCCGTATTTGAGGTTCTCGTCGGCGCGGTAGGGATCGATGACCTTGCCCGGATTCATCCGGTTCAGCGGATCCCAGATCGCCTTGAATTCGCGGAAGGCCTGCATCAGTTCTTCGCCGTACATGATCGGCAGGAATTCAGCCTTGGCCTGTCCGTCACCGTGTTCACCGGACAAGGAGCCACCGTATTTCACAACCAGTTCCGCAGCGGCGCGCAGGAAGCTGCGCCAGACCTTGATGCCTTCGGCAGTACGCGTGTTGAAGGTGATGCGCGCATGGATGCAGCCGTCGCCGAAGTGGCCATACAACGACGTCTGATAACCATGACGATCAACCAGCGCCTGGAACTCGCGCAGATAATCGCCGAGGCGCAGCGGATCGACTGCGGCATCTTCCCAGCCGACCACCGGATCGGGTTCATTGGGATGGATGGTCAGCGCGGTGGCCGAAGCACCGGTTTCGCGGATGGTCCACACACGTTCGCACATGGCCGGATCGGTGATCAGCCAGGAAGAGGGTTTGACCTTGGCGTCGGTCATGTCGGCGTAATGATCCACCAGCGCCTGTGCCTGTGCCGTCGCGGCTTCAACGGTGTCGGCGCCGAACTCGATCATGATCCACGCCTTGCCCGCCGGCAGCAGTGCGATGTCAGCTTTGCGCAATCCACGCTCCAGCAGGCCGCCGATGATGCGTTCATCAAGGCCTTCGGTGGCGATCGGTTTGAACGGCAGGATCTGCGGCACGGCGTCGCCGGCGAGGTAGATGTCGGGGAAGCCCAGTACCAGAATGACTCGCGACTGCGGACTGTGAACGAGACGGGTCTTCGCGCCCAGCGTGAATACGCAGGTGCCTTCGGTGCCAACCAGCGCGCGCGCGACGTTGAATCCGTTTTCCGGCAACAGCTGATCGAGGTTGTAACCGGAGACGCGGCGTTTGATTTTCGGGAAACGTGCGCGGATCAAGTCGGCGTATTTGTCGCGCAGGTCGCGCAACTGGCCATAAATCTCGCCGCGGCGGCCACCGGCGCGGATGATGCGCACCAGTTCGTCTTCGCTGGTGGGGCCCACGGTCAGGCGCAGGCCGTCGTAAGTGATGATGTCCAGCGTTTCGATGTTGTCGACGGTCTTGCCGGCCATCACCGAGTGCGCGCCGCAGGAGTTGTTGCCGATCATGCCGCCGAGTGTGCAGCGGCTGTGTGTCGCCGGGTCGGGTCCGAAGGTCAGTTCATGTTTTTCCGCGGCGTCACGCAGCGCATCGCAGACGGCGCCGGGCTGGACTGTCGCGGTGCGGGTGGCCGGATCCACCGACAGCACCTTGTTCAGGTATTTGGTGGTGTCGATGACCACGGCAACATTGACGCACTGCCCGTTTTGCGAGGTGCCGCCGCCGCGCGGCAGAATCGGTACGCCGTATTCGCGGCAGATGTCGAGGGTGGTGACGATGTCCTCAATGCTGCGCGGGATCACTACGCCGATGGGAATCTGGCGGTAGTTGGAGGCATCAGCCGAGTAGGCAGCGCGGGCGCCCACGTCGAAGCGGACTTCTCCGGAAAGGCGCCGGGTTAACTCTTGGGCGAGTGCTTCGGTGTCGGCCGTGACCGACAGACGATGACCTTCAACGGGGGCGTTCAAAATGACTCCGGGGGTGACGACAAAAGCGCTGTGAGGCAACGCCCGGGGGATTGTAACTTGAGCGGCGCGACCGCATGAAATCACTGGAAAAACAATGGCTTGGCATAAAACGACAACCCCGCCGCCAGCTTAAAAATTATTTAAAAACAATGAGTTACGTTTCTTCGTGCAAGCGTTTACACCGGGGCGCGGGCCATCGTATCATGCGGGACTCCCGGTGGCGTACTTTGACCGGCGGGTGAAGCTATTCAGATGGCCGCAGCCTTGCAACACGGAGTGGCGCGGCGCGCATTTTTATCCGGAGGACGATTCCATGAACACGATGTCGGACAGCAAAAATATCGCCAAGGCTGGCGCCAGCGGCAAGATTCGCATGACCCCCTCCGAAGCGTTTGTCGAAACGCTGGTGGCGCAGGGCGTCAAAGACACCTTCGGCATCGTCGGCTCGGCCTATATGGACGCGCACGACCTGTTCCCGCTCGCCGGTATCCGTTTCCTGTCGGTGGCGCATGAGCAGAACGCGGCGCACATGGCCGACGGTTATTCGCGGGTGACCGGCAAACACGGGGTTTGCATCGCGCAGAACGGCCCCGGCATTACCAACTTCGTCACCGGCATTGCCGCGGCTTACTGGGCACATTCGCCGGTGGTCTGCGTGACGCCGGAATCGGGCAGCATGTCCATGGGCCTCGGTGGTTTCCAGGAAACCGAGCAGATGCCGATTTTTTCGAAAATCACCAAATGGCAGGTGCACGTCAATTCGCCGCTGCGCATCGCAGAACTGACTGGCCGCGCCTTTGACATCGCGATGGCCGAGCGCGGCCCGGTGCAGGTGAACATTCCGCGCGACTATTTCTACGGTGAAGGCGAATACGATATTCCGCAGCCGCACAAGCTGGAGCGTGGTGCCGGTGGTCCGGAATCGCTGGATGCGGCAGCACGCATGCTGGCCAAGGCCAAGTTCCCGGTGATTCTGTCCGGTGGTGGCGTGATCATGGCCGGTGGCATCAAGGAATGCGCGGCGCTGGCCGAGTATCTGACCGCGCCGGTGGTGAACTCCTATCTGCACAATGACTCCTTCCCGGCCAGCCATCCGCTGTGCTGTGGTCCGCTGGGTTATCAGGGCTCGAAGGCGGCGATGAAGCTGATTGCCAAGGCCGACGTGGTGCTGGCGCTGGGTTCACGGTTGGGACCGTTCGGCACATTGCCGCAGCATGGCCTAGATTACTGGCCGAAAAACGCCAAGATCATCCAGATCGACGCCGACTCGCGCATGTTGGGCCTGGTCAAGAAAACCACGGTTGGTATCTGCGGTGACGCCAAACACGCAGCGGTTGCATTGCTCGAACGCGTCAAGGCCATTGCCAAGATGACGCCGAACAAGGCGCGCCTGGCGGAAGTGCAGAAAGAGAAAAAAGCCTGGGCCGAGGAACTCGACAAATGGCCGTCGCCGAATACCAAGACGCGCATCGGACCGCGCCAGGCGCTGGCCGCGCTGGCGCGTGCGATGCCGAAAAACGCCATGGTGTCGACCGATATCGGTAACGTCTGCTCGGTGTCGAACAGCTATCTGCATTTCGAGCAGGCGCCGTCCTTCCTCGCGGCAATGAGTTTCGGCAACTGCGGTTACGCGTTCCCGGCGGTAATGGGCGCCAAGGTCGGCCGTCCGGACCGTCCGGCCATTGCCTATGTCGGTGATGGCGCCTGGGGCATGAGCCTGAATGAAGTCATGACCTGCGTGCGTGAAAAGATTCCGGCGATCGCCGTGGTCTTCAACAACGGTCAATGGGGCGCGGAAAAGAAAAACCAGATCGACTATTTCGAGAACCGTTTCCTTGGCACCAATCTGCAGAATCCGAATTTTGCCGATGTCGCGGAATCGATGGGTGCGCAAGGCCTGACCGTGGAGCATGTCGATGAAGTGGGCGATGCGCTGCGCGCAGCGGTGCGTTCCAACAGGCCGACGGTGATCAATATGATGCTGACGCAGGAACTGGGTGACCCGTTCCGCCGCGATGCTTTCCGTCAGCCTCAGCGCCTGCTGGCCAAATACCGCAAGTTCAGCGCCAAGCAGTACCGCTGAATCTGCTGCCACTCAGGAAAAAGCCGGCTTGCGCCGGCTTTTTCATCCAATGAAGACCCGATCCAGCAAAGCCGCACGACTCGAAGACGTTGCCCGTCTTGCCAAGGTATCGACGGCTACGGTTTCGCGCGCGCTGACCCTGCCGCACAAGGTCAAGGCGCGAACGCTGGAGCGCGTGCAGCAGGCGGCCAGTACGCTGGGTTATGTCGCGCACGGCGCGGCGCGCGCATTGGCTTCACGGCGCACGCATGCCATCGGCGCGGTCGTGCCAACGCTCGATAATGCGATCTTCGCCAATACCATTCAGGCTTTGCAGCGCACGCTGGATGCCGCGGGTTATGTTCTGTTGCTGGCCAGCCACGAATTCGATGCCGACATCGAGGCAAGGGTGACGCGCACGTTGATCGAGCGCGGCGTCGACGGTCTGGTGCTGCTGGGTACCACTCATCACCCCGACATCTACCGCATGCTTGAGTCGCATAACCTGCCTTACGTGCTGACCTGGGCTTTTGATGAAAGCGGAAATCGTCCCTGCGTTGGTTTCGACAATCGTGCGGCCGGCATGTGCATCGCCAATCATCTGCTCGATCTCGGGCACCGCCGCTTTGCGATGATCTCGGGAATAACGGCGCATAACGAACGGGCGCAGGAGCGGCTGGCCGGCGTGCGTGATGCGCTGTCCGCGCGCGGCATGGCCTTGTCGCCCGATGCGGTAATCGAAAAGCCGTACACCCATACCGGTGGCCGCGAAGGTTTGCGTGAAGTGCTGAAGGGCGGCACAAGCCCGACGGCGGTGATTTGCGGCAATGACGTGCTGGCGATCGGTGCGATTGCCGAGTGCCATGCCCGGGGTCTCAAGGTGCCGGGCGACATCTCCATTACCGGCTTCGATGATATGGAAATGGCTTCGTTGATCACGCCCACTTTGACTACCGTGCGTTTCCCGACGGAGGAAATGGGTGTCTACGCGGCCAATCACCTGCTGGCGCGACTGGATGACCGGGCGGTGGAATTGCGCAACAAACTGCCGACCGAGTTGATCGTTCGCGAGAGCGCTGCGGCACCAGCCCCTGATTAGGTGTTATGCCAGCGCCTTGCGCGCTTTTGTGATTGCAGCCTTGACCCGGGCCGGTGCGGTGCCGCCGATATGGCTGCGGCTTTTCATCGAGCCCTCCAGTGTCAGTGCTTCAAATACTTCGGGGCCGATCAGGCTGGAGAACTGGCGCAGATCATCGAGCGACATTTCGGACAGATCACAACGCCGCGTTTCAGCCTGGCGTACGGCCTGCGCCACTACTTCGTGCGCTTCGCGGAACGGCAGGCCTTTCTTGACCAGATAATCTGCGAGGTCGGTGGCGGTGGCATAACCTTCAAGCGCTGCGGCGCGCATGGCCTCGGGTTTCACCGTAATGCCGCCGACCATGCCGGTAAACACGGCCAGGCTCATCAGCAGCGTGTCCATGGTGTCAAGCAGGGGTTCCTTGTCTTCCTGGTTGTCCTTGTTGTACGCGAGGGGCTGGCCTTTCATCAGGGTCAACAGCGCAACGAGGTGGCCATTAACCCGGCCGGTCTTGCCGCGTACCAGTTCCGCGACGTCAGGATTTTTTTTCTGCGGCATGATCGACGAGCCGGTGCAGTAGCGGTCGGCGATGTCGATGAAGCCGAAACGCGGGCTCATCCACAGGATCAGCTCTTCGCTGAAGCGTGACAGATGGGTCATGGTCAGTGCGCCGGCAGCGACGAATTCGATGGCGAAATCGCGGTCGGATACGGCATCCAGCGAGTTTTCGCAGACACCGTCAAAGCCCAGTTCCTTGGCGACCATCTGGCGATCGATCGGGAAAGAGGTGCCGGCGAGCGCGGCGGCGCCCAGCGGCAGCCGGTTCACGCGTTTGCGGCAGTCGGCAAAACGCTGCGCATCGCGCGACAGCATTTCGTAGTAGGCCAGCAGATGATGCGCAAAAGATACCGGCTGCGCAACCTGCAGGTGGGTGAAGCCCGGCATCACGGTTTCGGTGTGTTTCTCGGCAAGGTCGAGCAGTGCGCGCTGCAGTCCCTTGATCAGGGTCAGCACGTGATCAATGCCGGCGCGCAGATACAGCCGCACGTCGGTGGCGACCTGGTCGTTGCGCGAGCGTCCGGTATGCAGGCGCTTGCCGGCATCGCCGACCATGTCGGTCAGGCGTTTTTCGATATTCAGATGAACGTCTTCAAGGTCCAGCGACCACGGGAAGGTGCCTTCGCGGATTTCCGCGCCGATGCTGGCAAGCCCTTTTTCGATGGCCTCGAGATCGGCGGGTATCAGAATGCCCACCGCGCGCAGCATGCGCGCATGGGCGATCGAACCCTGAATGTCGAATTCGGCGAGGCGCTGGTCGAAACCGACCGAAGCCGTGAAGCGTTTGACCAGATCATCAACAGGTTCGCTGAAGCGACCGGACCAGAGTTTGGTGGCGCCGGGTTTCACACTGCTGCTTGGGGTTTTTTCTTTTGCGGACATGGTGTTGCGGACGGCCTGTGGGTGGGGCCTGCTAGAATGAAACAGTCATGGCGCAGAGTATAAATCATAACGCCCATAGCGGCGCTCTTCCCGACTTCCGCAATCTCGGAATATTGCTGCGCATCTTGCTGATCGTGAATGGCATCGCCTTGTTGGCGGCGCTGTTGCAGGTGCAAAGCGTGCGTGAATGGCCGCGCCAGTTCACCGCCAACGCGGCTTTGGTCGAACCATTGCTGATGGTCAGTCTGCTGGCGCTGGCGGCACTGAGAGGGTTGTTGCGCAGGCTTCCCTATGCCTTGGGTGTTGCCTCAGTGCTGTTAATTGAAATAACGTTGACCAGCGTCCTGCATTACGCCAGCCACTGGTTGCTGATCGGGGAGCCGGCGTCGCTGGCGCGCTGGCTGCTGATCGTAGTGCTGGTTGTGGCGATGCTGCTGGCGTATTTCGATCTGCGCGGCCGTGCCTTGTCGCCTGCACTGGCCGAGGCCCGGCTGCAGGCGCTGCAGGCGCGTATCCGCCCGCATTTCCTGTTCAACAGCATCAACGCCGTGCTTTCACTGGTGCGGCAGGAGCCGCGTCGTGCCGAAACGGCCCTGGAAGACATGGCAGAACTGTTTCGCGCGCTGATGGCTGACAACCGCGAACTGACGCCTCTGGTCAATGAGATCGAGCTGTGCCGGCAGTATCTGAATCTGGAGCAGTTGCGGCTCGGCGACCGGCTGCAGATCGAATGGCATATCGACAAAATGCCACGGGATGCGCTGGTGCCTCCGCTGACCCTGCAACCTTTGCTGGAAAATGCTGTTTACCATGGCATTGAGCCGAGTGAGGCGCCCGGCGTGGTCAGCATCAACATCTATGCTGCGCGTGACCGGCTGCATGTCGTGCTGCGCAATCCGTATTGCGCGAGCGGCACCCATCATGTGGGCAACAAAATGGCGGTGGGCAATATCCGTGAGCGGCTGCAATTGCATTTCGATGTGGCCGCCGAAATGAGTACCCGGGTGGGCGACAATATGTACGAGGTGCGCATGTCGATGCCTTATGTCAAAGCAAAGCGGTGAAGGCAAAACTGTGAAGGCGGAGCGCACGTGATCGCGCAGCCGCTGCGGGTGCTGATCGTTGATGATGAGGCGCCGGCGCGCAGCCGCATGCACGACCTGCTGACGGACATCGGTGATGCGCTGCCGGTGACTGTGGTCGGCGAAGCCGGCAACGGCCGCGAGGCCTTGGAGATCACGGAAGCAGTCGCGGTCGATGTAATCCTCCTCGATGTGCGCATGCCCGGGATGGACGGCATCGAGGTGGCCCAGCATCTGCGCCGGTTGCAGGAGCCGCCGGCGGTCATTTTTACGACGGCGTTTGACAGCTATGCCATACGCGCATTCGAGTTGCATGCCGTGGATTACCTGCTGAAGCCGATTCGCGCCACGCGATTGCAGGAAGCGCTGGTGCGGGCTTCGCGCACGTTGATGCCGAAGGCAGAAATCCTTCGCGAATTGCAGCCTGCGCCACGGAGCTGTCTGAGTGCGGTCGAGCGCGGAAAGGTGCATTTGATCCCGATAGCAGAGGTGCTGTATTTGCGCGCCGAACTGAAGTACGTGACGGTACGCACTGCGCAGCGAGAGCACCTGATCGAGGAATCATTGACCCGTCTCGAACAGGAGTTTGCCGCGCAATTTGTGCGTGTGCATCGCAACTGTCTGGTGGCGCGCGCGGCGATTCGCGGATTTGAGCGTATAGGCGGCGAATCCGGCGACGGCCCGTGGCAGGTGTTGCTGGCAGGATTGGAGGAACGCATCCCGGTGAGCCGCCGCCAACAGCACATCGTGCGTGATCTGGTGCGCTGAGGTCCGCTCAGCGCTTGCGCATTTTCGCGAGGCCCGCTTCAATCCCCTGCTCAATGTAGAGCCTGTAGAAATCCTCGGAGAGCAATCCGATGATCGGCTGCCCAACGCGATTGCCGTCGGCATCAAAGAAGATCAGCGTCGGCACCCGTCGCGCCTCGTGAATGCGCGAAAACGCGCGTTGCGTTGTCGCTGCGCCGGTGAAATCGCGCATCGGTGTGTTGCGATCAACATCAACTTCGCGGATCAATACGCGATGCCGCCATTGCGGATCGGCCTGTAGCGGCAACAGATAGTCACGGCGCGCAATGGCGCAGTACGGGCAGGACTGCTGCATGAAGGCAACCAGTATCGGCACGCGTTTGCTGCGGGCTTCTGCCGCAACCTGCATCAGGTCGCCTGCCGGCAGCAGTTGCGCCATCAACGGACCTGCAGTCAGCAAGGCGCATGTTACAATCAGCCAGCGATAAACAGATAAAATATTCAATTTAATCAATATGATACCGAATGTTTTCGGACGTGAGGCCGGTTCGATCGTGATCGCCACTCGGGAATCTGCGCTGGCGTTGTGGCAGGCGCGGCATGTGCAGGCAGAACTGCAACGATTATATCCGGAGCGTTCAGTATCGATTCTGGGCATGACCACCGAAGGTGACCGCAATCTCGGCAGTTCCCTGGCCAAAATTGGCGGCAAGGGTCTGTTCGTCAAGGAACTGGAAGACGCTCTTGCCGACGGCCGTGCGGATCTCGCGGTGCATTCGATGAAGGATGTGCCGATGCATTTGCCGCCGGGCTTCGCGCTGGCGGCAACATTGGAACGCGCGGATCCCCGCGATGCATTTGTTTCCAATCATTTTCGCAGCCTTTCGGAACTGCCGGCGGGTGCGCGCGTCGGGACATCAAGCCTGCGCCGTGAATGCCAGCTGCGCGCCGGCTTTCCACAGCTTGTGATTGAACCGCTGCGCGGCAACGTGCAGACGCGGCTGCGTAAACTGGATGAAGGCCAGTACAGCGCGATTATTCTGGCCGCTGCCGGATTGAAGCGGTTGGGTCTGGCAGATCGTATTGCCGCACTGCTGACGCCCGAGGAGAGCCTGCCTGCCGTGGGACAGGGTGCGCTGGGCATCGAGTGCCGGGACGATCGTCGCGATGTATTCGAGTTGCTGTCACCAATGGTTCATGCATCGACGCGGCAATGTGTGCTCGCTGAGCGTGCTTTTTCCCGGGCCCTCGCCGGAAGCTGCAATGTGCCGCTGGCGGGTTTTGCTGAAATAGCCGGCGGGCAGCTCAGGTTGCGCGGATTGGTCGGCGCACCTGACGGTTCGCAGATTATCCGCGGTGAGGCGGCAGGCAACCCCGATAAGGCAGAAGCCATAGGTCTGTCCCTTGCCGATGACCTGAAGGGCAGGGGCGCTGCGGAGATTCTTGCAGCACTCGCCCGGCAATCATGACTGCCCGCGCGGCGCCGCTTGCGGGTCGCGGCATCGTCGTGACGCGCCCGGCTCAGCAGGCGGGGCCGCTAGCCGAGCGGATACGGGCCGCCGGCGGCAATGCAATCCTGTTTCCGGTGCTGGAAATTGTCGATACCGCTGATCGCCGGCCATTGGACGAGGCCATTGCCCGTCTGGACGAATATCAGCTTGCAGTATTTATCAGCCCCAATGCCGTGGTGCGTGTGATGAAACCGCTTGTCGAGCGCCGCGCCTGGCCGGCGCAGCTGCGTGTTGCCGCGATCGGCAAGGGTTGTGTCAGGGAGCTTGAACGTTTTGGCATTGCCGGAGCCATCGCGCCGGAGCGCAACTTTGACAGTGAACATCTTCTGGAACTCCCCGGGTTGCAGGAAGTGGCAGGCTGGCGCATTGTGATTTTTCGCGGAGATGGCGGACGCGAACTGTTGGGTGAGACGCTGGGTGCTCGCGGGGCTAAAGTGGATTATGTCGAGTGTTATCGACGTGCCCGACCGCAGGTCGCTGCGACGCCGCTGCATGCGGCATGGGATGCCAAGGCATTGCATGCCGTTACGATCACCAGCAGCGAGGGCATGCGCAACTTGTATGAAATGGTCGGTGAATCCGGTCGGGCTGCTCTGTGTGGCACCCCGGTATTTGCACCGCACCCGCGCATCGCTGCTGTTGCACGCGAACTCGGTTGCAGTCATGTTATCGATACCAGACCTGGTGATGACGGGTTGATGGACGCGTTGCAACGCTACTTCGCGGTGTAATTGCACTGCAATGCGCATGCTATCCTCCAAATCATGAGTGAAAGTGAACATCAGGCGCCGACTGCCACTGCGGCCGCAGTGGCCGAGCCCGCGTTGACGTCATCGCCGGCCGGCAACCGCCTGCCACTGCTCGCGTTGATCGTGGCGGTGGTGGTGGCGCTGTTTTCCGGCTACCAGTGGTATCGCAATCGCGGAGAGGACGACGCGTTGCGCCGTGAGCTCGCGCGCCGGCTTGCCGAAATGGAAGTGCAGAACAAGGAGGCCTCAGGGCGCGCCGCGCAGGCCGCGACCGCGCTGCGGGAAGCGGAAGTCAAACTCGGCGTACTTGAAGCCAAGCTGGCCGAGTCGCAAAGCCAGCAGATCGCCCTGGAGACTTTGTATCAGGAGCTTTCGCGGAATCGCGATGAATGGGCGTTTGCCGACATTGAGCAGTCGGTACTGCTGGCCAGCCAGCAGTTGCAGGTTGCGGCAAACGTGCGGGCCGCTTTAATCGGACTCGAAAACGCGGAGGCGCGCCTGCAGCGCATGGACCAGCCGCGTTACGCGGGACTGCGCCGTGCATTGGCGCGTGATATTGAACGACTCAAGGGGTTGCCGCTGGTTGATGTTTATGGCGCAAGCGCCCGGCTGGATGACGTGATTGCCGCAGTTGACCGCCTGCCGCTGGCGATGGATGCGCGTGCCCGGACGGACAAAGCCGCCCCGATGCCGCCTGCTGTCGTTTCGGCATGGGAGCAGGTGCTGCGGGAAATCTGGTACGAGCTGCGGCAGCTGGTGCGCATCCAGCGCAGTGGCGTGCAGGACGCCGCGCTTCTGGCGCCTGAACAGGCGTTTTTCCTGCGCGAGAATCTCAAACTGCGGCTGGTAGGGGCACGGGTGGCGTTGCTGTCGCGGGACACCAAAAGTTATCAGGTCGATTTGCGGGCCGCGCTCGGCATGCTGGAAACCCATTTTGAAAAGGGCAGTCCGGCTGTGGTTGCCATGACCGGCACATTGAGCAAGCTGCAGGCGGCACAGCTGCAGGTCGATATTCCGGATCTCGCGGAAACGCTGGAGGCGCTGCGCAAGCTGCGCCTGCCGCGCGGCAAGCCGCTGAACTGAGCGGACGGCAATGCGCTGGCTGATCTGGATACTCGGACTTGCTGCCCTGGCTACGGGCCTGACGCTGATCGCTGATATCAATCCGGGTTATGTGTTGATTGCGATGCCCGGCCAGCGCATCGAACTGTCGCTCAATTTTGCGGTAATACTGTTGGTGCTGGGATTCATTGCGACATATCTGCTGTTGCGCCTGCTGTTCACGACCATCGGATTGCCATCGCGGGTTGCGCACTTTCGCGAGGTGCGTCGACGTGATGCTGCCCAGCAGAAAATGACCGAAGCCCTGCGCGAATTTTTTTCCGGACGGTACTCGCGCGCCGAAAAGTCGGCGATGCGCGCAGTTGAACTGGGCGCCCCCGAGGATGTTGGCGTCGTGGTCGCTGCCCATGCAGCACACGGCCTGCGGGCGCAGGATCGGCGTGATGGATATCTTGATCGGCTTGCTGCGGACCCGGACAAATCGGATATCGTCAGGGCGGTCAGCCGCGCGCAGATGCTTCTTGACGACCGCCGGCCGGAAGAGGCTCTGGCGGCGCTGGCGCTGTTGCCGTCCAAACATACCGCGGCGCTGCGCCTTGAGTTGCGTGCCCGGCAACGCATTGGCCAGTGGGATCTGGCGCCGCCGCTGATCGACCAGCTCGAAAAGCGCGGCGTGTTCAGCGCTGACCAGGCGGATGCAGAAAGACGCCATGCGTGGCGGCAATTGCTGGAACGCCGTTCCGGCGATGCTGCGGGGTTGAAGGACCTCTGGAAACGCCTGCCCGAACGTTACCGCCGTGAGACATCGATTGCCATCGCGGCCGCTGCGGCGTTCCATGAGATGGGTCTTTGTGACGAGGCCACAGGCATCATTGAAAGCAGTCTTGAGACCGATTGGGACAGCGGGCTTGTCACCCTTTATGGCGAGTGCCGTTCTGGCAATGCGTTGCGACAGATCGAGTGTGCCGAGCGCTGGCTGCGTGAACATCGCAAGGACGGTGCGCTGTTGCTGGCGCTGGGGCGTTTGTGCGCGCAGCAGCAGTTGTGGGGCAAGGCGCAGAGTTATTTTGAAGCGAGCGTTGCCGTCGAGCCGACTTATTCAGCCCATCTTGAACTCGCGCAATTGCATGACCGCCTCGAGCGCGCCGATGATGCGCGAACGCATTACCGCGCCAGCCTTGCGCTTGCGGTCGGGCAACTCAAGCAGGCCGGCGGCGGTCGCCGGCGCAAACTGGTCTGAGTTTTAACTGTCCGGCGCAACCGCTGGCGTAAATGAGTCTGCATGGAACGCGGACTCCGGCAAGCCGCAGCGCACGCAGAAATCGCGACGCGCAGCCTCAATCATCGCCGGCGCACCGCAGGCATAAACCTCATGACTGGAAAGATCCGGCAGATCATCCATCACCGCCTGATGGACGAGGCCGCGCCTCCCGTCCCATGTTTCGCCGGTGGCGACGTCAGACAATACCGGGACGTAGCGGATTTCGTGTTCGCGTTGCCAGCTTTGCGGCAGTTCGTCGAGATAAAGGTCGGCGGTACGTCGTGCGCCGCGATACAGGATCATCGGTCGCCTGAGCTTTTTGTGGATGGCATGTTCGATGATCGCCTTGATCGGTGCGAAGCCGGTGCCGCCAGCAACCAGTACCACCGGTTTTGTGCTGTCTTCCCGCAGGTAGAAGCTTCCGTACGGTCCTTCGAAGCGGAGGATGTCCTTTTCCTTCATCCGCGTGAATACGTGTGTGCTGAATGGCCCGCCATAGTTACGCAGATGCAGTTCCAGCAAACCATCGTCGTGTGGCGGGTTGGCCATCGACAGGCTGCGTCGAGTGCCGTCTTTGAGCAGGATGTCGATGTATTGACCGGCGAGAAACTGCAACCGCTCCGCAGCCGGTAATTTAAGCCGGATGCGCATGACATCAGTTGCTACCAGTTCCAGTGTTTGCACCCGGCACGGCAGCATCTTCACCGGAATATCCTTGACCGCACCGATTTCGCGGCATTCAATGACCAGGTCCGACTGCGGCAGGGCCTGACAGAACAGTGCTGCTCCCAGCGCGCGTTCCGCAGCAGGCAGCACACTGTCGAGCGACTTGCCATGGTCTACGCTGCCTTCAAGGATTTTGCCCTTGCACGAGCCGCAGGCTCCATTGCGGCAGCCGTAGGGCAGCATAAAACCCTCGCGTAATGCGGCTTCGAGTACGGTTTCGCCATCCTGTGCGATCAGGGCATGGCCGCTGGGACGGATCGTGATCTGCCGGGGCATTGGGGTTTTCCGGGGTTCAGTGCGAAGTGACTGCGCTAGAATAAGACACTATATGAAACGCCTGCTGATCATCGGTTGTGGTGACGTCGGATTGCGCGTCGCGATGCTGCTGCGTACGCGTCACCGCATCTATGCGTTGACCCGTGACGCCGGGCGTTGCGCCGCGTTGCGCGACCTCGGTCTGATGCCATTGACCGGGGATCTGGACCGTCCGGCGACGCTGGACGGACTGGCAGGCATTGCGCATGACGTCATCCATCTCGCGCCACCGCCGGCCGTTGGTATCGCCGACACCCGCACCGCACACCTGATTGCTGCACTTGGACGGGGCCGAAGTCTACCACAGCACTTTGTCTATATAAGCACCAGCGGCGTGTATGGCGACTGCAGCGGCGCACTGGTCAATGAGACCAGTCCGCTGCGGCCGCGGACCGACCGTGCACGCCGCCGCACTGATGCAGAACGGCGCTTGCGCGAGTGGGGTGCGCGGACGGGGGTGTGCGTGAGTATCCTTCGCGTTCCCGGTATATATGCGGCCGACCGCCTGCCTGTCGCGCGCATTGAACGCGGCACCCCGGCGCTGTTGCCGCAGGATGATTCCTATGTGAACCATGTGCATGCCGACGATCTGGCGCGCATGGTGGTTGCCGCATTGCATCGGGGTCAGGCGAATCGCAGCTACAACGCCAGCGACGATGCTCCGCAGAAAATGGGTGATTATTTCGATCTTGTCGCCGACCGTTTCTGTTTGCCGCGTCCTCCTCGTGTGGGGCGCGCCGAAGCGCGTGCCGTGCTGCCTGAAATGCTGTACTCATTCATGAGCGAATCGCGCAGGCTGACCAACCATCGCGTCAAGCAGGAGCTGCGGGTACGGCTGCGTTACCCGACTGTGCGTGAGGGCATTGCAGCTGCTGCGCCAATGATGGAGCAGCGGCATGTCCGGTGATGCTGGCCAGGTGCTGTTGGTGATGTGCTCTTTGCCGGATGAACCTTCTGCACGGCAGCTCGCGCGGCATCTGGTTGAATCCGGGCTGGCGGCCTGTGTCAATGTGCTGGCCCCTTGTGCTTCCACTTACCGCTGGCAGGGGGCGACAGAGGAAGCCACGGAGGTGCCGGTAATGATCAAGACATCCTCGCGTCGTTATTCCGAGCTGGAGGCCGCCATCCTCACTTGCCATCCGTATGAACTCCCGGAGATCGTTGCGGTCCCAGTGACGCACGGCCTCCCGGCTTATCTTGAATGGGTGACGGGCGAGACTCGCACCGCATAATTCCAAACCCGCCCCATATTTTTCAGGCGCTCAGATGATTTCTCGCTGGTTATTCGTGCTGATGCTGGTATGCAGCGGATTGGCACACGCGGCCGAACCCGAATTGCTTGAGCCGGAGAAGGCTTTTGCCTTCAGTGCCCGCGTGGTGGCGCCCGATGCGATCGAAGTTCGTTATGTGATCGCAAAAGGTTACTACATGTATCGTGACAAGTTCCGGTTCACGCTGGAGCCTGCTGCCGCAGCAGGGGGCGAACCGCTGTTGCCGCCCGGCATTATCAAGAAGGACGAATTCTTCGGGGAAGTGGCGGTTTTTCGCGATGAAGTGCGCATCACGCTGCCGCTGAATCGCGGCGGTGCAGGTGAGCGCGTGTCACTGACCGCGGTTTCCCAGGGGTGCGCCGATGTCGGTGTCTGTTACGTGCCGGTAGAGCAGAAGGCGGACCTGCGCCTCGCTGATTTCAGCGGATCCTCGACGAAAGCTGCGGCTGGCAGTCTGGGTGAAGATGCGTTGATTGCGGAACTGTTCCGCGGCGACACCTGGTTGCTGATTGCAAGCTTCTTCGGATTTGGTTTGCTGCTGTCGTTTACCCCTTGCGTGTTGCCCATGATTCCGATTCTGTCGGGCATTATCGTTGGCCGTGGACAGCACCTGACCCGCATGCACGGGTTTCTGCTGTCGGTTGCGTATGTTCTTGGCATGGCTATCACTTATGCGCTTGCGGGTATTGCGGCCGGACTGTCCGGGGCTTTGCTGTCTGCGGCTTTGCAGAATCCCTGGGTGCTGGGCGGATTTGCGCTGATGTTCGTCATGCTGGCGCTGTCGATGTTCGGCTTTTATGAACTGCAACTGCCGAGCGCATTGCAGTCACGGCTGGCCGGGGCGAGCAGTCGTCTGCACGGCGGCCATTTTCTCGGCGTGTTTGTGATGGGGGTATTGTCTGCGCTGATAGTCGGGCCTTGCGTCGCTGCGCCTCTGGCCGGGGCCCTGCTGTACATCTCGCAAAGCGGTGATGCCGTGCTTGGCGGCAGCGCATTGTTTGCGATGGCGCTGGGTATGGGCGTTCCATTACTGGCGATCGGCGCGTCTGCGGGCGCGTTGGTGCCCAAGGCGGGTCCATGGATGGAAAGCGTGAAGCGCTTCTTCGGGGTGCTGTTGCTGGCGGTAGCCGTATATCTGGTGTCACCGGTCATTCCCATGGCGATGCAGATGCTGGCCTGGGCGGCATTGCTGATCCTGACGGGTGTTTATCTTCGTGCGATTGATCCACTGCCGCAGAATGCCCGAGGCGGCGCGCGGATCAGCAAGGGGGTGGGCATCATTGCTTTAGCGGCAGGCCTCGCTTATGTCGTCGGCGCTTTGTCGGGAAGCCGTGATGTCCTGCAGCCGCTTTCCGGCCTGCGAGGTGCGGCAGCCGGCGAGCCTGCGGGGCCTGGCGTTGCTTTCCAGCGCGTCGGCAACATTGCCGAACTCGATGCGGCCATCGCGGCGGCCAAGGGTAAGGTGGTCATGCTCGATTTTTATGCCGACTGGTGTGTCAGTTGCAAGGAAATGGAGCGCTACACCTTTACTGATCCGGCGGTGCGGTCGCGTATGGCCGCTATGGTCAAGGTGCAGGCTGACGTGACGAGCGGCAACGCAGACCATCAGGCGCTGCTCAAACGTTTCCGGCTGTTCGGCCCGCCCGGGATCGTATTTTTTGATCCTGCGGGAAGTGAAATTCAGGGTTTGCGTGTGATCGGGTTCATGTCGGCGGATAAATTCACTGCGGTTCTTGATCAGGCGCTGGGTCTGCGGTGACCCCGATCCGGCGAACGCTGCTGATTGCAGCGGTTGGCGGTGTGGCTGCCGCCGCAGGATATGCCACCCACCTTTACCGGCTTGGCGGTTTGGGCGGTGGTGCGCCGGCAGATATTGGCCGCGCCATTCTTGACGGGAGACTTACCACCCTCGACGGAACACCCCAGACCCTCAGCGGCTTCAGCGGCCGCATCCTGGTGGTTAATTATTGGGCAACCTGGTGTGAGCCGTGCAGGGAGGAAATCCCGATGTTTGTCCGGCTTCAGCAGGAATATGTCGGTAAAAATGTTCAATTTGTAGGCATTGCCGTTGATCAGGTCGATAAAGTCCGGGAATTTGCCAAGGAGTTCAATATCAATTACCCGCTGCTGATGGGCGGCATGGACGCGATCGAATTGTCGCGCCAGGCGGGTAATAAGGCGGGGGTTTTGCCCTATACGCTGATACTGAATCCGGCGGGGAAGATTGCTGCCAGCCTCGTCGGCGGTATTTCGGAAGAACGGATGCGCGGAGCGCTGCAGCCGTTGCTTTAATTCGCCTCCAAAACAGACCTCAAAAGTGCTCTGCTGGCCTCAAAAATCCGGCTGACGGGTTTTGTCATAGCGGGTTTATCGCCTATCCAGCTCCTAAATCGACTTAACTTCTGACAATTTGTCGTTATCAAGGCGGACCTCAAATCTGAGGGCAAATCAAGGGCTTCGAGCGGGTTCTGAATATAGCGGTTATCGATAGGTTTGCCGGCAGGCAATTAAAGCTGATTTCGGGATCGATGGAAGAGGCTCGCCAATCGCCCCTATTTAAGCGGTATTTGTAGACAATTTCGGTTAATTTCTGTCAAAATCGGCGCTGTTGATTTTGCAGGGGTTTTGCGGGAATTTGCTGGGCGAGCAGGAAGGATAGCTGCCGCAAAACAAAACATCCGGCAATTATAATCGGGAGTGCCATGACCAATCCCAAACAATTACTGCTGTTGAACGGACCGAATCTGAATTTGCTCGGTACCCGTGAACCCGGGATTTATGGGGCAACCACACTCCCTGAAATCGAAAGCCGTTTGCAGGATCGAGCCCGTAACGCAGGGGTTGCGCTGGGGGTGTTCCAGAGTAACTCAGAAGCCGATCTTGTCGACCGCGTGCAGCAGGCTGGTCGGGACGGCACCGATTTTATTCTGATCAATCCGGCGGCATTTACACACACCAGCGTGGCATTGAGGGATGCGCTGGCGGCGGTGGCCATCCCGTTTGTCGAGATTCATTTGTCCAATGTGTTTGCCCGGGAATCGTTCCGCCGCGAATCCTATTTTTCGGATATCGCGGTTGGTGTGATCAGTGGCCTGGGCCCTGCCGGTTATGAACTGGCGTTTGATTACGCCTTGGGCCATACCAAGAAGAAGGGGTAGTCATGGATTTACGAAAACTGAAAACATTGATTGATCTGGTGCAGCAGTCCGATATCGCCGAACTGGAAATCACCGAGGGCGAGGAAAAGGTGCGCATCAGCCGTTTTGGCGGTACTGCAGCGCCGATGATGATGTCGCAAGCGCCGCAGCAGATGGTGCACTTGCCGGCAGTGGATGCAGTAGAGCCTGCCTCGGAAGCGGCTGATCCTGCCCCTGCGGAACCCGAGGGGCATACAGTGAAATCGCCCATGGTCGGCACGTTTTACCGATCGTCGGCCCCGGGATCAAAGCCTTTTGTCGAAATCGGGTCGTCGATAAAAAGCGGTGAAACCATATGCATCATCGAGGCGATGAAGCTGCTGAATGAAATCGAGGCGGATGCCGATGGCGTGATCAAGGCCATCCTGGTCGAAAACGGCCAGCCAGTCGAGTACGGTCAGCCGTTGTTCATCATCGGCTGATCCTTTTAAAACCTGTTTCAGTTAGTTCGGAACCGCCAGTTGCAGATAACTTCCGGATGATTGCGCCGCCGGGGATAACCTGAATCCATGTTCGACAAAATTCTCATAGCCAATCGTGGCGAAATCGCCCTGCGTATCCAGCGGGCATGCCGTGAAATGGGCATCAAGACCGTTGTCGTGCATTCCGAGGCGGATGCCGAGGCCAAATATGTGCGGCTGGCGGACGAGTCGGTCTGCATCGGACCGGCGCCATCCAGCGGCAGCTACCTTAATGTGCCGGCAATCATCAGCGCAGCCGAGGTCACGGATGCCCAGGCGATTCACCCCGGTTATGGTTTTCTGTCTGAAAACGCTGATTTCGCCGAGCGTGTCGAGCAGAGTGGATTTACCTTCATCGGGCCCAAGGCCGAGACCATACGCCTGATGGGCGACAAGGTCAGTGCGAAAAATGCGATGAAAAAGGCAGGTGTGCCCGTGGTGCCCGGGATGGAAGGGGCTTTGCCCGAAGATCCCAAGGAAATCGTCAAGATTGCGCGGCAGATCCGATATCCAGTGATCATCAAGGCGGCGGGCGGCGGTGGCGGACGCGGCATGCGCGTTGTGCATACCGAGGCCGCGCTGATCCATGCGGTTAACACCACGCGTGCAGAAGCGCACGCTGCGTTCGGCAATCCGTCGGTTTACATGGAGAAGTATCTCGAAAAGCCACGGCACATCGAGATTCAGGTGCTGGCAGACAAACACAAGAATGCGGTCTTTCTCGGTGATCGCGATTGCTCGATGCAGCGCCGTCACCAGAAAATCATTGAAGAGGCGCCAGCCCCGCTACTGGATGCCCGCGCTCGCGCCAAGATCGGCGAACGGTGCGCTGAAGCCTGCCGCAGGATTGGTTACCAGGGTGCCGGAACTTTCGAGTTCCTGTATGAGGGCGGCGAGTACTTTTTTATTGAAATGAACACACGTTTGCAGGTCGAGCATCCGGTTACCGAATGCGTGACCGGGCTGGACCTCGTGCAGTGGCAGATTCGTATCGCTGCCGGCGAAAAAATGATGATTCGCCAGAAAGACGTGGTTACCAAAGGGCATGCGATCGAATGTCGCATCAATGCCGAGGATCCATACAAGTTTACGCCGTCGCCTGGACGTATTACCTCGCTGCACATGCCCGGCGGCCCCGGCGTTCGTGTGGACTCGCACGCTTACAGCGGTTATTTCGTGCCGCCGAATTACGATTCATTGCTCGGCAAAATCATCACATACGGGGACACCCGCGAGCAAGCCATTGCGAAAATGCACATTGCTCTTTCGGAAATGGTCATCGAAGGTATCAAGACCAATTTGCCGCTGCACCAGGAGTTGATGAGCGACACCGCATTTCGCCGTGGCGGCACAAGCATTCATTACCTCGAAGAGCGCCTTGCCAAGTTGACCCGCGCAGAATAGCGGGTAGTGGTCTGACCGGAGTATCCGATGCCCTGGCTGTGCGCAATCATTGAGACCGCTGAAGAATCTGTCGAAATTCTCAGCGATGCATTGCTGGAAGTCGGTGCACTTGCCGTGGATGTGCAGGATGCTGCTGCAGGCACTGTCGACGAACGGCCCATATTTGCAGAACCCGGAGAGGTACCGGTCAGCGGTTGGCACACCAATCGTGTAGGGGCGTTGTTTGCCGTTGATGCTGATCTCTATGCCCTGGTGCCGGAGGCGCTGGCAGCTGCCAGACTTTCTGCGACGTCTGCTTTCAGCATTGAACGCGTAGAGGATGCCGATTGGGTGCGCCTGACCCAGAGCCAGTTTCACCCGATCCAAATTACTCCACGGCTGTGGGTTGTGCCGAGTTGGCACACGCCGCCGGACCCCGGCGCAATCAACATCGCACTTGACCCCGGCGTGGCTTTCGGCACCGGCGCGCATCCGACGACGCGGCTTTGCCTGCGCTGGCTGGCCGAAACGGTGACGCCTGATGCTGATGTTCTGGATTACGGCTGTGGCTCGGGAATCCTGGCGATCGCCGCGATGAAACTGGGCGCAGCGAACGCGTGCGGAATCGATATTGATCCTCAGGCGGTTCTGGCTGCGCAACAGAACGCGCAAAACAACGGTGTGGATGTCACCCTGGCGACGGCAGAACAGGATGTGGCCGGACCGGCGCAGATCGTTGTTGCCAACATACTCGCCAATCCCCTGACAGTGCTGGCTCCGCTATTGGCGCGGCTGACCAGGCCCGGCGGCCGGATTGCGCTCTCCGGCATTCTTGTCGAACAGGCCGATGCCGTGCTTGAGGCCTATGCACCGAAATTCACGATGATGCGCGCTGACACGGATGAGGGCTGGGTTCTTCTGACCGGTCGCCGCAATCTGCCATGATTTTCGTTACTGCTGCCGGGGCGCCTCGTTGGGTATCATAGGCACATTCAAGCATCGCATGCCGAATTCCTGAAAACCTGATGGCACCGTCAACCCTTACTACGCGCTGCGTCCACTGTCGTACGGTGTTCCGTGTAACAACGGGCCAGTTGCAGGCGCATGGCGGTCAGGTGCGATGTGGCCGTTGCATGCAGGTATTTGATGCGCTCGCCGCGCTTGCACCGGAGCCCGCGGCTTTCGAGCCCCAAAGCCAACCGGCTGTTGATCCTGTTGTCGAGCAGGATATTGCTCCACCGCTGCCGCAAATCGATGCATTGCCCGAATCCGAAATCATTGCTGCAGATCATGCCGTTCAGGCGGAGCCGGTTACTGTGGAGGCTCCTGTTTCCGGTCAGCAGCCTGACTTTGCGCTGGAAGCCGTCGTGCCGGTCGAAGAGGAGTCTGTTCGTCCAGCGCCGGCGGAGGCGTTACCCGGAGAAACGGTCCAGATAGCTGCGGAGTTGCCTGTCGATGGCAGCGCAAGCGCCGTTACCCCGGATGCCGACAACCCCTTTACACAGGCAAGGCCTGAAGTGCCGCCGGCCCTTCCGCGCCGCAGGGGCTTGCATGCCGGAATTGCGGTGATGGTGGTTGCGCTGATTTTACAGGGGCTGTTTTTTTACCGGAGTGAAGTCGCAGCCCAACATCCCCTGGCGAAGCAGTGGTTAGGCTGGATATGTGCACAGGCAGGATGTAGCGTGGTTTTGCCGCAGCGGCCGCAGTTGATCCTGATTGAGGCATCAGACCTGCAGGTGATAGACCCGGCAAACCCCAATCGGATTCAGCTGACGGCAACCTTGCGCAATCATGCGGGCTATGAAGTCGCTTACCCGGCTCTTGACCTGGTATTGACCAACGTCAACGATCACACACTGGCGCGGCGCATCTTCCTGCCTGATGACTATTTGGCGGCAGGTCGTGACACCGGTTCCGGCATTGCGGCGAATGCCGAATTGACGGTCAGGCTCGGGCTGGAAACCGGCAATCTGGGCGCTGCCGGTTTCCGTCTGGCCGTGTTGGCCGCACCGGGCGGATAAAGGCGCTGCTGTAGCGCCCTGATTACAACCGCCAGCCCTGTCTGTCAGGCCAATTGAAATTTTAGACGGAGTTGAAATGAACACACCGGAGCACCTGAAGTACAACGCCACCCATCAGTGGGCTCGCCGCGAGAGTGATGGCCTGATTTCAGTCGGCATCACTGACCACGCGCAGGAGCAGTTAGGTGACGTCGTATTTGTGCAGAATCCCGCGCCGGGCAGTCGGGTGCAGCAGGGTGAAGCCTGCGGTGTTGTTGAATCGGTGAAGGCCGCATCGGATGTCTACAGCCCGGTTTCCGGCGAGGTTGTTGCCGTCAACGAGGTGTTGTCCGACGCCCCGGAGCAGGTCAATGACGATCCGTATGCCGCATGGATGTTCCGTATCCGACCTGAAAATGCCGCGGAGATGGACAATCTGCTGGATGCGCAGGCGTATCAGAAGGTTGCTGAGGCTGAAAAAAATTGAGAGAGATTCGGAGCGTGTAAATTAAAATTATTGTTTAAAATCAATAATTTAAGCATAAATTAAAACGCACCCGTCCGGGTGCGTTTTGTTCCTGGGGTGCGGAGCTTTATTTTTTCAACGCATCGCGGATTTCACGCAACAGCAATACGTCTTCCGGAGGCGCCGCGGGGGCGGCAGGAGCTGCCGCTTCTTCCTTTTTCATCTTGTTGATGGAGCGGATCAGCAGGAAAACCGCAAAGGCGACAATCACGAAACTGATGCAGGTGTTGATGAACACGCCATAGTTGAAGGTCACCGCACCGGCTTTCTGCGCGGCATCGACGCTGAGGTAAGGACCTGCCGTTGCACCTTCGCGCAACACGACGAACAGGTTGGCAAAGTCGACCTTGCCCAGCAGCATGCCGATCGGCGGCATGATCAGATCTTTTACCAGCGATTCGACGATCTTGCCGAAGGCTGCACCGATGATAATGCCGACGGCCATGTCGACAACATTGCCGCGCATTGCGAATTCCCTGAACTCCTTGAACATGTTGGCTGTTCCTCGCTGAAAATTATTGGTTTATAGGTGGGTTATCGGAGCCGGCAAGAGGAAGTCGGCAAGGTTGATTATGCTGCAGGACGGGGGCTATTCCAACCCGTCGCCGGATGGTGACAGGCCGCATTGTTATAATCCGGCCTCCCATTATTCAAGGCGTCATCTGATGTCCACCCTCATTTGCGGTTCGATGGCCTACGACACCATCATGGTGTTCCGTGACCAGTTCAAAAATCACATCCTGCCCGACCAGTTGCACATTCTTAACGTGGCGTTTCTAGTGCCCGACATGCGGCGCGAATTCGGCGGTTGTGCAGGCAACATCGCTTACACGCTGAAAATGCTGGGCGGCGAGGCGCACATCATGGCCACTGTTGGTGATGACTTTGCGCCCTATGACGAGCGTTTGCAGCGACTGAACCTCGCGCAGGATTGCATCCGCATGGTGCCCGGAACTTTCACTGCGCAGGCGTTCATCACCACCGATCTGGACGACAATCAGATTACCGCGTTTCATCCGGGTGCGATGAATCACGCCCATGAGAACCATGTCTCGGATGCCAAAGGCGTCACGCTGGGCATTGTTGCACCCGACGGGCGTGACGGGATGATTCAGCATGCCAAGGAGTTTAACCAGGCGGGGATCCCGTTCATCTTTGATCCCGGACAGGGCCTACCCATGTTTGGCGGACCGGAACTCGAGGAATTCGTGCGCTTGGCCGACTATGTCACGGTGAATGATTATGAGGCGCAGATGCTGCAGGAGCGCACCGGCAAGAAACTTGAAGAACTGGCGAAACTCGTCAAGGCGATTGTGGTCACAATGGGGGCCAAGGGGGCTGTGGTGCATGCCGGAGGTAAACAGATCGAGATCCCAAGCGTTAAACCGGAAGCGGTGCTTGATCCGACGGGCTGTGGTGATGCGTTTCGCGCCGGCCTGTTGTACGGGCTTTCTGCCGGAGCGGATTGGGAACTGACCGGACGCCTGGCTTCGCTGATGGGTTCCCTGAAAATCGCCAGGCGGGGTGGGCAGAACCACCGGTTTGACCGCGCAGAGGTGGCCGACCTGTTCCACAAGGCATTTGGCATGAAACTGTGGTGATTGGAGAAATAAAAATGGACAGACGAATTCGGACTGCAGTGTTGTTGCTGGCGGTGACGGTGGTCGCCGGCTGCGCGCAGGGCCTCGGCGGCGGTTCCTATTCGCGGGAAGAAGCGCGACGTGAACAGAATGTCCGGATGGGGGTTGTCGAGAGTGTTCGTCAGGTGCAAATCGAAGGCACCCGGACCATTGTCGGCCCGGCGGCCGGCGCAGTGGTTGGCGGTATTGCCGGCAGTTCGATTGGCGGCGGTCGCGGGTCCGACATCGCTGCGGTTCTTGGTGCCGTTGCCGGTGGTGTTGCAGGTCAGGCAATTGAGCAGGGCACTACGCGGCGCACGGGTGTTGAGGTGACTGTCAAACTCGACAGCGGTGCACTGGTGGCAATTGTTCAGGAGGCCGACGAGACCTTCAAGGCGGGCGAGCGTGTACGAATTCTTTCCGACGGCCGGACTTCACGCGTCACGCACTGACATGCTGGCCCGCAGCCGGCATGGCTGTTGTCACTGATCTTTAACCGGTTCTTCACGGCACTGTCATTCTTCAGACTTAGGCTCGAATCCGTCAATAACGACGGAGACAGGCCTGATGCTGGACCAAACCCTGGAATTTGCAGAAACCCGCGCTGGCAATGGTGCCGCGCTGGTGGTGTCGTTTGCCCGCAGCCCCGTTGAAGTGCTTGAAGCGCAGCGGCTGCGCTATCGGGTTTTTGCCGAGGAGATGGGTGCCAATGTTCCCAGCGCAGAGTCGGGCATCGATTGTGATTTGTATGATGCCCATTGCGAACATCTGTTGGTACGCGACACCCGTATTGGTGAGGTGGTCGGCACCTACCGGTTGTTACCGGGACAGAAGGCGCGGGAGATCGGGAGTTTTTATGCAGATGGCGAGTTTGATCTGACTCGTCTCCAGCAGTTGCGTACCGCCACTGTTGAAATTGGCCGTTCGTGCGTACATCCCGATTACCGCACCGGATCTACGATTTCCATGCTCTGGTCCGGTCTGGTTGCATTTGCGGCACGGCATGATTACCGCTATCTGATCGGTTGCGCATCTTTAAGCATGGGCGACGGCGGTTGCGCTGCTGCAAGCATTTATCGCCGCCTGATACGCAATCACCTGTCACCGGCGGAGTACCGCGTATTTCCGCGTTGCGAGTTGCCGCTTGCTGCTCTGGACCGCGATGTTGATGCGGATCCACCCGCACTGGTGAAAGGTTACCTCCGCGTCGGTGCTTACATCTGTGGAGCCCCGGCCTGGGATCCCGACTTCAATACTGCCGATTTACTGATGTTGCTGCCGCTCTCACGCATGAGTGCACGCTACGCACGCCATTTCCTGCGCGCCTGATGGCCGGAACTCTGTGCCCCTCTATAATGGCTGCCATGGGCAGCCGGGGTATGAAAACATCGTTGATCTTGCGCAGTCTGCGGCTTGTACGCCTCGCCACACATGTGTTGCAGGGCGTGTTGACGGTCGCACTGTTGTTTCCGTTTTATTCGAAATCGCGTTGTCGGGCAGCCATCAGAAAATGGTCCGGCTCGATGCTGCGCACATTGGGTGTACATATTCATGTGCATGATGCACCGGCAATGGCGCGGCCCCTGATGATTGTGGTCAATCACGTTTCCTGGCTCGATATAGTCGTGTTGAACTCGGTGATCCCCGTTCGTTTTGTTGCGAAATCGGAGATCCGCAAATGGCCGGTGATCGGCTGGCTGAGCGCGAAAGCGGGAACGCTCTTTATCGAACGCGGACGTCGCAGCGATACCGCAAGGGTTAACCGGCTGATTGCCGAGGTGATGCTGGAAGGCGATGTGGCAGCCGTGTTTCCGGAAGGCACGACCAGCGATGGAAGTGAAGTATTGCGTTTTCACAGTTCGCTGCTTCAGCCCGTTCTGATTGCCGGAGCCGTCGTGCAGCCAGTGGCATTGCGCTTCGCACATCACGATGGCGCACTTTGCAAAGAGGCCGCCTATGATGGGGACAAATCGCTCTGGTATACCCTTTTGCAGATCGTTGGCCTGCAGCGTATTGATGCGCATCTGCATTTCCTGCCTTTGTTGACGGCAGATGTACCCCATCGCCGCGCGCTGGCGGAAGCTGCCCGGTGCGCGATCGTCAATCGCCTTCTGAACCGCTGACGCCCACACAGTCGCATTGGAAGACCCGGCGGTCTTCAAGTCGCACGGCAGTCAGTTGTCGGCCCCATACGCAGCCTGAATCAATCGCCAGCAGGTTCGGGCGAAGCAACAGTCCCAATGCTGCCCAGTGACCAAAAATCAGCGGTGTATCAATACTCGCGCGTCCAGGCACGTCGAACCAGGGAATGTAGCCCGACGGTATGCCCGGCAGACCGGTTTTGTGTGAAAACTCCATCGTGCCCTCGGGCGTGCACAGCCTGAGGCGCGTCATGGCGTTAACAATGACGCGTAACCTGTCGTAACCGGCAAGGTTATCGTCCCAGCGCTTCGGATCATTGCCGTACATTTGTTGCAGAAAATCCCGGTAATCCGGGCCCTGCAGCACGGCTTCAACCTCGCGGGCCAGTTGGAGTGCCTGGGGGATGCTCCACTGCGGCAACAATCCGGCATGCACCATTGCGTATCCGAGGCCGGAGTCAGCATGCATCAAACGTTGGCTGCGCAACCAGTCCAGCAATTCGTCGCAATCCGGAGCTGCCAGGAGTTCGTCCAGCGTGTCAGCGCGGTGTGGTTTTCGTACTCCGGCAGCGACCACCAGCAGATGTAGATCATGGTTGCCGAGGATGGCGATGGAGCGGTTGCCGAGACTCTTGAGAAAGCGCAGCACAGCCAGCGTCTGCGGACCCCGGTTGACGATGTCGCCGGCAATCCAGAGCGTGTCATGCGATGTGTCGAAGCCGACAACATCAAGCAGACGCCGCAATTCGTCATAGCAGCCCTGAATATCACCGATTGCGTAAGTTGCCATGCCTTTTTGTCGCCTCAATCCCAAACAAAAAAGGCGCAGCAGTGCTGCGCCTTTTAGTCATCCATGATGACTTTCGTCAAACCCGGTTATTTGGCCAGACCCATTAGGTAATCGACGGCGGCCTTGATGTCAGCGTCCGACAGTGAGGCGTTACCGCCTTTCGGAGGCATTGCATTCTTGCCTTTGATGACCGACGCATACAGTGCATCTTTACCGGTTTTCAACCGCGGAGCCCATGCGGCTTTGTCGCCGGGTTTTGGTGCGCCGGCGACGCCCGCAACATGGCATGCGGCGCAACTGGATTCGTAAATACTCTTGCCTTTGGCGTCATTGCCACTGTCAGCCGTCGCCGCAGCAACAACAGCCGGCGCGCTGGCGGCGTTTGCGGGGGCGGCAGCAGGTGCAGCGGGAGCAGCGGGTTCTTTCCAGTTGGATCCGCTCTGGTTGGCCATGTAGACAATGGCGCGCGCGACTTCAACATCAGTGAGATCCGGATTGCCGCCACGGGCAGGCATTTGACGGACACCCTTGATTGCGCTGGTGGTCAGGGATTCAAGGCTGCGCCCGGTCAGTTTGCCCCAAACTGCTTTGTCGCCGATTTTCGGAGCATTCATGGCTCCGGTCGAATGACATGCTGCGCAGGCCATATCGAAAACCGATTTGCCGTCGCGTACCTGCTGAGCGCCACCGGCCGCGGCAACAACCACCTCACCGACCGGCTTGAGTCGCTTAGCGACAGCTTCTTCGTGTGCGTCAGGCGACAAGGTCGGTTTCCTGGTGTCGACAGCCAGCTGGGCCAGCATGATGATGACAACGACAGGCACGATGAATGCCAGCACGATGGCGATAGCCAGCTGCTTGGGCGTTTTGATCGGCGAGGAATGCTCGGTTTGGTCGTGTTCGCTCATTGCAATATCCCGGTGCTTCAATAAAGCGAGAATTATATCGGCATTGCCATGCCCGGTAAAACGCCGGCCGCAGGGGGCATGGTAGAATCCGAGCCGCAACGCGCCCGTAGCTCAGCTGGATAGAGTACTGCCCTCCGAAGGCAGGGGTCGGACGTTCGAATCGTCTCGGGCGCGCCATTTCCGTCTACGCAAACAGCCCGCTTTCCATGTCCCCACCCGTAGCCTGCGATGTCCTGATCGTCGGTGGCGGCCATAATGGCCTGACCTGTGCCTGCTATCTTGCAGCCGCCGGATTGAAGGTTCGTGTGCTGGAACGCCGGCCCGTGGTTGGCGGCGCCGCGGTCACTGAGGAATTTCATCCCGGTTTTCGCAACTCCACGGCCAGTTATACGGTAAGCCTGCTCAACCCCCAGGTCATCCGGGACCTGCGTCTGGCCGAGCACGGCCTGCGCATCGTTGAGAGGCCCATTTCAAATTTTCTGCCGCTGTCGGATACCGACTATCTGAAGGTAGGCGGGTCGCTGGCGGCAACTCAGGCCGAGGTGGCGCGTTTTTCGGTTGCCGACGCAGCCCGTTTACCGGCTTACTACACCATGCTTGAGCGGGTGGCGGATGTGTTGCGCGAACTGACGCTGGAGACGCCGCCCAACGTTGGTGGTGATCTCGGCGATTTCATCTCGGCAATCAAGACAGCCCGACGCTTCAAAAAACTCGATATGGCGGCCCGGCGTGATGTGCTGGACCTGTTTACCAAAAGCGCCGGCGATCTGCTGGACTTCTGGTTTGAATCGGCGCCAATCAAGGCCGCTTTTGGTTTCGACGCCATAGTCGGCAACTTTGCCAGCCCTTACGCACCCGGCACCGCCTATGTCCTGCTGCATCATATGTTCGGCGAAGTAAACGGCAAGCGCGGCATCTGGGGGCATGCCATCGGCGGCATGGGCGCCATCACGCAGGCGATGGCTGCGGAAGCCCGCGCCCGTGGCGTACACATCGACACCGGGGCTGAGGTGGTCAATGTCTGTGTCGATTCGCGTGGCGCGCAGGGCGTGCAGCTGAAAGACGGCCGCGTCATGGAAGCGCGCTGCGTAGTTGCCAACGTGAATCCGAAACTGCTGTATCTCAATCTCATTGACGCCCCCGTGCTGGACATCGATTTCCGGCAGCGCATGCAGGCCTGGAAGTGCGGTTCGGCGACATTCCGCATGAATGTCGCTTTGAGTGAATTGCCGGATTTCACATGTTTGCCGGGAGCCGTGCCTGACCAGCATCACCAGTCCGGAATAATCATTGCGCCTTCGCTTGGATACATGGAGCAGGCTTATTTTGATGCGCGCACGTATGGCTGTTCGCGGGCACCGGTGGTGGAGTTGCTGATCCCTTCGACCGTCGACGATACGCTGGCTCCCGCCGGCCAGCACGTGGCCAGCCTGTTCTGCCAGCATTTCAGCCCGGAACTGCCGAACGGTCTGTCCTGGGATGAAATACGCGAAGACGCTGCGGATCACGTAATCAATACCGTGACCCGTTATGCGCCGAACTTCAAGGATGCGGTGATTGCCCGAAAAATACTCTCACCGCTGGACCTTGAACGCGACTTTGGCTTGATCGGCGGCGACATTTTCCACGGTGCACTGACGCTGGACCAGTTGTGGACTGCAAGGCCGGTACTGGGGCATGCAGATTACCGCTCGCCGGTGAATCGCCTTTATCTGTGCGGTGCCGGCACCCATCCCGGCGGTGGCGTGACGGGGTTGCCGGGTCGAAATGCGGCGCGCGAGATCATCAGCGACTTCAAACGTGGGCGGATGAAGGAAAAGAGGCCATGAAGCGATGGCTTGTTGCTGCAGTGACAGTAGTGGCGCTGATCACTGGCTGCGACGGCAGTACCCCCCGGGTGGCGAAACTTGCTGCGACCGATATCGTGCTGGCTTTTGGCGACAGCCTGACTCATGGTACCGGTGCCAAGGCTGAAGAAAGTTATCCGGCCGTATTGTCTCAACTGGTTGGCCGCACCGTGGTGCGTGCCGGAATTCCCGGGGAGCAGTCTGCCGGCGGTCTGGAGCGTCTCCCCGGAGTTCTTGATGAACACCGGCCGCGTCTGGTGATCGTCTGTCTGGGCGGCAACGACATGCTGCGCAAGCAGCCGCAGGCTGCGATTGAATCCAACTTGCGCGCCATGCTCAAGGAAATCCGTTCGCGCGGTATTGATGCAGTGCTTGTCGGTGTCCCTGCTCCCGGGCTGATTACCAGTGCACCGGACTTTTACGCGAAGCTTGCTCAGGAATTCAGCATTCCTTACGAAGGCAAGGTCGTGACCAGCGTACTTTACAAGCCTGAGCTCAAATCAGACCCCATTCATCCCAACGCTGACGGTTATCGCCGCATAGCCGAGGCGCTCGCTAAACTGCTGCGCGATGCCGGAGCTGTCTGAGGTGACCAACAGCAGGCATTCGGCCAAGCGGCTGACTTTCACCATGTGCGCCGCCGAGGTGCTGTCAATGACCGGCTTTGCCGCATACACCACGCTGCTGCCGCAGCTGCAGCGCGAGTGGGGCTTGTCGAACTCCGAGGCCGGCGCGATCAGCGGATTCCTGTTCGCCGGTTACATGGTGTCGGTGCCCGTGCTGACCAGCCTCACCGACCGCATGGATTCACGGCGCATTTATTTCGCCGCTTGCATCATTGGCAGCATCGGTGCCGCGCTGTTTGCGCTGTTCGGCCAGGGCTTCTGGAGCGCGGCATTCGCCCAGTTCCTGATCGGCGCAGCACTCGGCGGCACGTACATGCCCGGTTTGAAAGCGCTGACCGATCACCTTGAAGGCCCAGCGCAGTCACGCGCGACGGCCTTTTATACCGCCAGTTTCGGCATCGGCTCGACGATTTCGATACTGGTCGCGGGCAAACTCGGCGCGACCCTGGGTTGGCAATGGGCGTTCTGGTTCGGCGCGGTCGGTCCGGTGCTGGCAGGGCTGGTCGTCACCTTCGCGATGCCTATCGGTCGCATGCGTCCGCGCGAACATCACAGCACGGCGCTGCTTGATTTCCGGCCGGTGTTGCGCAATCGCAAGACGCTGCCGTACGTGATCGGTTATGCCGCGCACAACTACGAACTGTTCGGCCAGCGCACATGGATGGTGGCCTTTTTGGTGTTCTGCGCTGCGCTGCAGCCGGAGCACGCGCCGATGGCGCTCAGCGCCGCGACGCTGGCGGCGATGATCAATGTGCTGGGCCCGGTGTTCAGCATTTCCGGTAATGAACTGGCCATCCGCTTTGGCCGCCAGCGCATCATTTTCCTGTTCATGACGCTGTCCGGGGTGATTGCCTGCCTGATCGGTTATACGGCGGCCTGGCCCTGGTACATCGTGGTGCTGCTGATGATGGTGCATTACAGCGCGATGCTCGGCGACTCCGCCGCACTGACCTCGGGCGCGGTGGCGAGCACACCCCCGGAAATGCGCGGTGCGATGATGGCGGTGTATTCCTTCCTTGGCTTCAGCACAGCATTTCTCGCGCCGCTGGTGTTCGGCATGACGCTCGATTTGGCCGGCGGCAACCAGAGCGTTGCCGCGTGGGGGCTGGCATTCGCCAGCATCGGCATTTTCGGCGTGTTCGCGCCGGTGGCGCGGTGGTGGTATCTGCGGCGCGTTTGACTGGAAATAGAATCCCAAAAAGGGTGGGTGTAAATCGCCCTTTATTGGTTGATGGAAGTCAGTTTCCCCAACATCTTTAAAGTGTTGGGAAAGAAATCTTGAACAGCGATTTTCTGGGCCATCGCCGAACCGCATAAATAATTGTTTAAAAAATTATTTACAGCTTTCTCTGATGCGCTAGCGCTTCCCGGTATAAAAATCCGGCCACCGCTCCAGCACCGCCGGCGCGTCGTCCTTGTAGATGTGGCAGGAGTTGATCTGGTAAGGCTTTTTGCCGGTGGCGGGCTTGCTGGCGTTATGCGCTTCACGCGCACGCCCCGTCGCCTGGAATGCGGTGGTACCCAGCGGGCCGAGCAGTTCGAGGAGGTGGGTGCAGCCTTCAGTGCCGCCGACGCGCTCGTTGATGGCCTTGCGCCAGCCGGGGCCAATGGTCAGTCCGATCAGGCGTTTGAAGTTCACCGCGATACTGCCGCAGAGTTCGTAAGGGCCGCTGTCGGTGACAGCCTCGATGTCGTGGATTTTCAGGTCGAGGTCGATGGTCATGCGCAGCCACATGTGGTGCACCGGGTCGCCGGGTTTGCGTTCGCGGCCGCCGTCGCGCCGCGAGTGGGTGTAGGTCTTGGTGTCGACCAGATGGCCTTCGATGTCCCACAGACCGTCCTCGCGTTCATACCCTTTGCATTCAACGGCGCGGGTGTGTTTCAGCGTACGGGGGGCGGGGGCAGGCAACGGCATGACTCGGACTCCGGTTTTCAGTGGTTGGTTTCAGCGGCAGCACGGCGTTTGGCCACTGCCGCCAGTACTTCGCTTTTGCGGGCGACGGTGTAGGTCGTCCAGTAGGTGATTTCGTCGAGCGTGCGGTGGCAACCGATGCACAGGCCCTGCGCGTAATCCATCAGGCAAATATGCACGCAGGGAGAATCGTCCTTCGTTTGTGCCGGCTGGGTCATCAGGCCGCCTTGGCGCGGATAGCGCGGGCGACGCGTGACAACGTCGGTCGGCCGATGACACCGCAGATGTAATCACCGGCAGCGATCAGCTTGTTCATGTCGATACCTGTTTCGATGCCGAGGCCGTTAAGAAGGTAGAGTACATCTTCAGTGGCAACGTTGCCGGTGGCGCCCTTCGCGTAAGGACAGCCGCCCAGTCCTGACACCGAACTGTCGAACGTGGCGACACCGCATTCCAGCGCGGCGTAGATGTTGGTCAGTGCCTGGCTGTAGGTGTCATGGAAGTGTCCGGCCATGCGTTCAATCGGGATGTGTTTTGCAACGGCTTCGATTACCGCCCGCGTCCTGCCTGCGGTGCCAGTGCCAATGGTGTCGCAAACCGTAATTTCGTAGCAGCCCATCGCGTCGAGTGCGCGGGCGACATGCACTACCGCAGCGGGATCGACAGCGCCTTCGTACGGGCAATCAAGGCAGACTGAAATGTCGCCGCGAACGCGCAGGCCTTTCTCAATGGCGGCTTTAGCCACCGCTTCAAAACGGGCAAGGCCCTCATCTATGCTGCAGTTGGTGTTCTTTTTCGAAAAACTTTCGCTCGCAGCACCGAACACCACCACCTCTTCAGCACCGGCGGCGATCGCACCTTCCAGGCCTTTCATATTGGGTACCAGCACCGGGTACGTCACACCGGATTTTCGCCTGATGCCGGCCATGACTTCGCTGTTGTCGGCCATTTGCGGCACCCACTTCGGCGACACAAAAGCAGTTGCTTCAATGATGGATACCCCCGCATCCTGCAGGCGGTGGATCAGTTCAATCTTGGCTGCGGCAGGAACCGGCGTGGATTCGTTTTGCAGGCCGTCGCGCGGTCCGACTTCGACAATGCGTACTTTTTTTGGCAATGCCATCGCGTGTTCTCCGTTCAATCGCGGACTTTATTCTGCAATCAGTGTTTTTTGGATTTCTTGGCGGCAGATTTTTTGACAGTCTTGGGTGCTTCGGTCCACGACGGCCTGCGTTTTTCGAGGAACGCAGTGAGACCTTCCTGTGCTTCGGGTGTGGCGCGGATTTCGGCAATGCCGGCAGCCGTTTTGCTGACGATGTCGGGGCCGATCAGGCTGTGTGCGCTGGTCGGGATCATCTGTTTGACCGCATGCATGGCTTTGGGGCCGCTGGTGTAGAGCTGGCCGAGCATTTCGCCGACACGTGTTCCCAGTTCTTCCTCTTCGACCAGATCGTGCACCAGACCGATGCGCCAGGCTTCGGCGCAGTCGAATTCTTCACCGGAGAGCATGTAGCGCCGGGCTTGGCGCTCGCCCATGGCGCCGATGATGTACGGGCTGATCATCGACGGAATAATGCCGATCTTGACCTCGGACAGGCGGAACGTCGCGGTGCGTGCGGCAATCGCGATGTCGCAGGCGGCGACGATGCCGCAACCACCGCCGCGAACGGCGCCATGCACTGCCGCGACGGTCGGTTTGTTCAGCGTGTAAAGCAGGTGGAACATGCGCGCCGATTCAGAAGCGTTTTTCTGGTTCTGTGCCTTTGTGAACTTCGCGCTTTGGCGCATGTGGCCGATATCGGCGCCGGCACAGAAGCTTTTCCCCGCACCGGCGATCACCACTGCACGTATGGAGTCATCAGCGGAGATGTCTTCCAGCACTCCGGTCAATGCAGCCACCATTTCCGGATCGAATGCGTTGTGAACTTCCGGGCGGTTCAGGGTCACGGTCAAATTGCCGTAATCATCCCTCTGGGTCAGCACGCGTGCGCTGGCTGCGGATTTCTTCATTTAGATCGTTCCTTGAAGCCTGATCGGGTGTCTGGTCCTGCGGTCTGCAGAGGGCGCACCGTGATGCTGCGTGAGATGGCGCGGTTTCGGCAGATTATACGCAGGGTCATCATGGCGGGCGCCGCGGTTTCCACTGTGTGGATGCACGGGAGCCGGAAGCTATTGCGAATGTGCAGAACGCGCCAACTCCTCCTCATAAAGCGCGCGCATCCCGGCATCGAAGCAGGCAAAGATGATGCATTCGAGGCGGCTTTTTTCAGCGCTGCATTCGCGTACTGCGATGGCGACAGCCTGCGCAGCAGGGTAGCGATAAACACCACAACTGATCGCCGGGAAGGCGATGGATCTGAGGTCATGCTGTTTTGCCAGCCTCAGGCAGGCGCGATAACACGCGGCAAGCAATGCCGCTTCGCCATCAGTGCCGCCGCCCCACACCGGACCGACCGTGTGGATGACATGTTTCGCCGGAAGCCGGTAGCCGCGGGTGATTCGGGCTTCACCTGTCGGGCATCCGTGGAGACCGCGGCATTCTTCGAGCAGTTGCGGGCCCGCGGCGCGGTGGATGGCGCCGTCAACACCGCCGCCGCCGAGCAGCGTGGTGTTGGCTGCATTGACGATGGCATCCACCGCAAGTGTCACGATATCCGTTTGCCAGACTTCGAGGCGGGTGTGCATGAATGGGTCTGGTGTCGGGCTACCAGGGCCCTTTTTCCAGCCACTGACCGATCTGTGACAGGCGATCCGATCCCCAGAACGGTTCGCCATCAACAATGACATACGGCGAGCCGAATACGCCTCGCTCGACCGCCGCATCGATTTCCGTCTTCAGCCGTTCCTTGACGGCGGGGTCATTGATTGCCTGCGCGATGACATCCTTGTCATGTCCCAGTTTGGCCGCAACGTTGGCGGTGACTTCAGGATTGGAGATGTCGCGGTCTTCGACGAAATAAGCGCGGTAAAGTGCTTGGGCGAGCGCTTTTGCCGCATCGGGATCCCGGTCGTGCAGCCAGTAAAATGCCCGGCATGGTGCCTGGCTTGGAACCGGGAACCGGCTCGGCATCCGGAAAGGCAACTCAAACCAGCGTGCTGAGCGTTTGAGGTCATGCACCGCATAACTACCTTTTAGCGGGATGGTGGTCAGCGGTTGCTGGCCGGTGATCTTGAAGACCGCGCCAAGCAGGATCGGACGCCAGATTGTGCTGCGGCCATGTCCGGCTGCCAGCGCGTCGATTTTTGCCGCGGCAAAATAGCCATACGGGGAGGAAAAATCGAAATAAAACTCAACAGCTTGGGGCATGAGATTTCCGAATCAATATGCTCAATCAATGGTGATTCTGCTAACGCAGTTGATCCTTAATTATTTGTTTTTGTTGAATAATTAAAATTCCGTTGACGTTAACGTAATGAATGTTGCAGCGCTATGCAGGACTTGCTTTGGCGCTGTCAGCATCCGCCAGCAGACGCTGACATTGAGTCGCAAAGAAATTGATTTCGTTAAGCATGACTTCCACGTCTTCGCGTTGTTGTTCCAGTTGCGCACGACGGCGCTCCAGCTTGACTGCGAATTCCTCAAGCTGGCGCTTTTCATCATTGGCAAGGTCGTACAATTGGAACAGTTCACGTAACTCGCTAAGGGAAAAGCCCAGGCGTTTTCCGCGGAGGGCGAGTTTGAGGCGGACCCGGTCGCGGTGGCTGTAAATGCGGTTGATGCCTTCGCGAGTGGGCGTCACCAGACCTTGATCTTCATAGTGGCGCAACGTGCGGGTGGTCACGCCAAACTCTTGGGCGAGCTCGCTGATGGTGTAGGCTTTGCTCATTGTGCTATGCAGCAATCGCGGGTAACATTGATTTCATATATATCATTGCTTTTACGTAAACGTCAATTTAATCTTGATTCAAGAAGATAGAAACCAGGGTCCTGTCATGACTACCAAACAGAAAGCGTCTCCGGAACCGCAACCGATTGATGCAGCGGCAATGGCGAAGCTGTATGCCGATATCGCTGAAAAAAGCGGAGCCCTGCTCAGCAAGTACATGACCCGGACCGCCGGCCAGGGAATGCCGGAGTTCAAAGACGAACTGGGCATTGCCAAGGCTTTTTTTGATGCATGGGGAAGGGTATTTGCCGATCCGATGCGAGTGGCCGAGTTGCAGATGAAGTTGTGGCAAGACTATATGGCGTTGTGGCAGAACTCGATGCTGAAAATGATGGGCCAGGCTGCGTCGCCCATTGCCGAGCCGCACAAGATGGACCGGCGCTTCCGTCACGATGACTGGGAGAGCAATTTTCTTTATGACTATGTCAAGCAGTCCTACCTGATTGCCACGCGCCACTTGCATCATTCGCTGGCCCGGGTTGACGGACTCGACGACAAGACCGCAAAGAAAGTCGATTTTTATACCCGCCAGTACATTGATGCCTTGTCGCCGTCTAATTTTCTGTTGACCAATCCGGAGGCGATGCGGGAAACCGTCAACTCCGGCGGGCAGAATCTGGTCAAGGGGCTTAACAATCTGCTTGAGGATCTGACGCGCGGCGACGGCGAGCAGTTGAAGGTGCGCATGACCGACAGCGAGGCCTTCAGCCTCGGCGGCAATCTGGCCATGACCAAGGGCAAGGTGGTGTTCCAGAACGACATCATGCAGTTGATCCAGTATGAGCCGCTGACCGACAAGGTCCACGCGACGCCGCTGCTGATCATCCCGCCGTGGATCAACAAGTTCTACATCCTCGACATGCGCGAAAACAATTCCTTCGTGCGCTGGGCGGTGGAGCAGGGGCACACGGTGTTCATCATTTCGTGGGTCAATCCTGACGAGAAGCTTGCGCACAAGCGGTTTGACGATTACCTGACGGAGGGGTCGCTGGCAGCTCTCGACGTGATGCGCGACATCACCGACGAAGCCAGGGCAAATGTAATCGGCTATTGCCTGGGCGGTACGCTGCTGGCAGCCACGATGGCCTGGTTGGCTGCGCAGAAACAGGATCGCATCAGCAGTGCTACTTTTTTTGTGACCATGATCGATTTCGAAAAGCCGGGCGAGCTGGAGGTCTTCATCGACGAGGAGCAGGTCAGCGCGCTCGAAAAGAAAATGCAGAAGCGCGGCTACCTTGAAGGGTCGGAAATGGCGACGACCTTCAACATGCTTCGTGCCAACGACCTGATCTGGTCGTTCGTGGTCAACAATTACCTGATGGGCCGCGACCCGTTTCCGTTCGACCTGCTGCACTGGAACGGGGACTCAACGCGCATGCCGGCAGCGATGCACAGCTTCTATCTGCGCAACATGTATCTGAAGAACCTGCTGCGCGAGCCAGGCGCTCTCACACTGGCCGGCACGCCCATCGACATTACCCAGTCAAAAACACCGGCCTATTTCATTTCGACGGTGGAGGACCACATCGCCCCATGGCAGTCCACTTATGCCGGCGCGCGTCTGTTGAAAGGCCCGGTGCGGTTTGTACTCGGAGGGTCGGGGCATATCGCAGGCATCATCAATCCGCCGGCGGCAAATAAATACTGTTACTGGACCAACAAAAAGCTGCCGGAGCAGTCCGGGGAATGGTTGTCCAGCGCTACGCAGCATGCCGGTTCATGGTGGACTGACTGGGCACAATGGGTCGGCGGACATGCAGGGGCCAAAGTTGCGCCGCGGATTCCCGGCAAAGGCAAGTACAAGGCGCTAGAAGAGGCTCCGGGTTCCTATGTGAAACAACGCATTGGATAATCCGGCTTTAATTCAGAAGCGGAGCCAAGCGATGAGTTTCGAGAACCTGCTGCTGGAGCAACCCGAGCCGGGTATTTATCTGCTTACGGTCAACCGGCCGCAGGCGCTGAATGCCCTCAACGCAGCTACGCTTGACGAGCTGAAATGTGTGATCAAGCAAATGGCCGCGGATGCCGGTCTGAGGGTGTTGCTGGTCACCGGCGCAGGTGAGAAAGCCTTTGTCGCAGGCGCCGATATTGCGGAAATGCGGCTTTTGTCGGCGGAGCAGGCATTGGCTTTTTCCAATGCAGGCATGGCGGTAATGCACGCCCTGGAAAGCTTGCCGGTTCCGGTCATTGCCTTGGTGAATGGCTATGCGCTGGGCGGGGGTTGCGAACTGGCGATGGCCTGCGACTGGATCATTGCATCTGACCGCGCCGTGTTTGGCCAGCCTGAAGTCAACCTGGGGATTCCCCCGGGCTTTGGCGGCACCCAGCGTCTGACCCGACTGGTCGGTCGCGCCCGAGCCCTGGAGCTGGTCACCACGGCGCGCCAGATCAAAGCGGATGAGGCGCTTGCGTTGGGGTTGGTGACGCGTGTTGTTGCAGCAGCCGGCTTGCGCGAGGCGGGCTTTGCCATCGCGCGAACCATTGCGGCCAAAGGGCCTGTCGCTGTGCGTTTGGCCAAGCAGGCCGTGCAGCACGGACAGGATCTTGATCTGGCAAATGCCTGTGCATACGAGAGCAGTCTGTTTGCGCTGGCATTCGCCACGACGGATCAGAAAGAAGGCATGTGCGCGTTTGTCGAAAAACGCCCTCCCCGGTTTAGCGGCTCTTAGTTGTCCAAGGTTGCGGCATTTATGCTGCGGCGCACCACCAGTGCGCCTGAGTTTTTCAGGGCAGAAGTTATAATTATTCACCCCATCCCCATGCCGATTCGGGCACCATAAGCGCCCGATTGTCTTGAGAAAAACTGCCCCAAAAAGGTATTACCCATGGACATGAACGACCTCCAGCGAGATCTGGATCCCGAGGAAACACGCGAGTGGATGGAAGCTCTCCAATCGGTGATTGAACGTGAAGGCCCGGATCGCGCCAATTTCCTGCTTGAACGCCTTGTCAATGAAGCGCGTCGCGCCGGCGCCTACATTCCGTATAACGCGAACACGGCCTACCTGAATACAATTCCGCCAGACCGTGAGGAACGGTCTGCCGGAGATGCCGTGCTGGAAGAAAAGATCCGTGCATTGGTGCGCTGGAATGCCATGGCTACTGTCATCCGCGCGAACAAGGAATCATCGGAGCTGGGCGGTCACATAGCCAGCTTTGCTTCAGCAGCAACACTTTACGACATCGGTTTTAATCATTTCTTCCGGGCTGCCAACGAAAAATTCCTTGGCGACCTGGTGTATATCCAGGGCCACTCGGCACCCGGGGTCTATGCCCGTGCTTATCTTGAGGGGCGCATCACTGAAGACCAGCTCAGTAACTTCCGCCAGGAGGTTGATGGCAAGGGTTTGTCCTCTTACCCGCACCCGTGGCTGATGCCGGATTTCTAGCAGTTCCCGACGGTGTCGATGGGACTGGGTCCGCTGATGGCGATTTATCAGGCACGGTTCATGCGCTACCTGAAAGACCGTGGCCAGATCGAAGGCCAGGGCCGCAAGGTCTGGGCTTTCATGGGCGACGGCGAGATGGACGAGCCGGAATCGCTGGGCGCGATTTCGCTGGCCGGCCGCGAGAAACTCGACAACCTGGTGTTTGTCATCAACTGCAATCTGCAGCGTCTCGACGGTCCGGTGCGCGGCAACGGCAAGATCATTCAGGAACTCGAATCCGATTTCCGCGGTTCGGGCTGGAATGTGATCAAGGTGATCTGGGGTTCGTATTGGGATCCGCTGCTGCAGAAGGACAAGTCGGGCATCTTGCTCAAGCGCATGGAAGAATGCGTTGACGGCGAATACCAGACCTTCAAGTCGCAGGATGGCGCCTTCGTGCGCAAGCATTTCTTCGGCAAATATCCGGAACTGGCGGACATGGTATCCAACATGTCCGACGACGACATCTGGCGCCTGAACCGCGGCGGTCACGATCCGCACAAGGTCTATGCCGCCTATGCCGCAGCGATGAAACACACCGGTCAGCCGACGGTGATTCTGGCAAAGACCGTCAAGGGATACGGCATGGGCGAGGCCGGCGAAGGCCAGAACATCACCCACCAGCAGAAAAAAATGGGCACGGCGTCGATCCGCGCCTTCCGCGACCGCTTCAGCGTGCCGATTCCGGACGATCATCTGGAAGAAGTGCCGTTCTACAAGCCGGCCGAAGATTCGCCGGAAATGAAATACCTGCGCGAGCGTATCGCCGCGATGGGCGGTTCGCTGCCCTCGCGCAAGCGCAAGGTCGAACCGCTGGAAGTGCCGGCCTTGTCGGCTTTCGAGGCGCAGCTGAAAAGCAGCGAGGATCGCGAATTTTCGACGACGATGGCTTTTGTGCGGATTCTCAACACCATCATTCGCGACAAGAAAATCGGCAAGCGCGTGGTGCCGATCGTCCCCGACGAGTCGCGCACCTTCGGCATGGAAGGCATGTTCCGCCAGCTGGGCATCTACTCCCACGTCGGCCAGTTGTACACGCCGCAGGATGCCGACCAGCTGATGTTCTACAAGGAAGACAAGGGCGGGCAGATCCTGCAGGAAGGCATTAATGAGGCAGGCGCGATGTCGTCGTGGATCGCCGCGGCAACCTCGTATGCCAACAACGCGCAGATGATGATCCCGTTCTACATCTTCTATTCGATGTTCGGTTTCCAGCGCATAGGCGACCTAGCCTGGGCGGCTGGCGACCAGCGCGCGCGCGGCTTCCTGCTCGGCGGCACCGCCGGCCGTACTACGCTGAACGGTGAGGGCCTTCAGCATGAAGACGGCCACAGCCACATTCTGGCTTCGACCATTCCGAACTGCGTGACCTATGACCCGACCTTTGCCTACGAAGTCGCGGTAATCATCCAGGACGGCATGCGGCGGATGTATCAGGAACAGGAAGACGTGTTCTATTACATCACCGTGATGAACGAGAACTACACCCACCCGGCGATGCCCGCCGGTGCGGAGCAGGGCATTCTCAAGGGGATGTATCTGCTGCAGGAGGGCAAGGCCAAGAAGAATCAGCCCAAGGTGCAATTGCTGGGCAGCGGCACCATCCTGCGTGAGGTCATCGCCGGCGCCGAACTGCTCGAAAAGGATTTCGGCATTGCCGCCGACATCTGGAGCGTCACCAGCTTCAACGAGCTGCGCCGTGACGGCCTTGATGCGCAGCGCTGGAACCTGCTGCATCCGGAAGCCGAGCCGCGGCTGAGTCATATTGAAAGCTGCCTGAACGATCGCAGCGGTCCGATCATCGCGGCGACCGATTACATGAAGATTTTTGCGGATCAGGTGCGCGCTTTCCTGCCGCGGCGCAATTTCACCGCGCTGGGCACCGACGGTTTCGGCCGATCCGACACGCGGCGCAAGCTGCGCCAGTTCTTCGAAGTTGACCGCCGTTATGTCGCCGTGGCGGCGATGAAGGCCCTGGCCGACGAAGAAAAGCTGCCGCAGAAGACCGTTTCCGATGCCATCGTCAAATACGGCATCGATCCCGACAAACCGAATCCGGCAACCGTATAACGCAGGCGAGCTCCGCACATGGCAAACGCAATCGAAGTCAAAGTTCCGGATATCGGCGATTTCAAGAACATCCCGGTGATCGAGATCCTGGTCAAACCGGGTGATACGGTCAGCGCAGAAGATCCGCTGGTGACCCTGGAGTCCGACAAGGCGACGATGGAAGTGCCGTCGCCGGCGGCAGGTACTGTCAAGGAAATCCGCATCAAGGTCGGCGACAAGGTATCGGAAGGCGCACTGGTCCTGATGCTCGAGCCCGGTGGTGAAGCGCAGGCTGCCGCGCCCAAGGCCGCGCCTGCTCCTGCAGTGCCGGCTTTGCCCGCAGCGGCAGCGCAGCAACCGGTACAGCCCGCCCCTGCGCCAGCGGCGAAAACAGCCCCAGCGCCTGCTCCTGCGGTCGTTGCAGTGGATGAGGCGGGATTCGGCAAGGCTCACGCAAGTCCGTCAGTCCGCCGTTTTGCGCGCGAACTGGGCGTTGACCTGTCGCGGGTCAAGGGCTCCGGTCCCAAGGATCGCGTGGTCAAGGAAGACGTGCAGGATTTTGTCAAATCCGAACTGTCGAAACCGCGCGGAGCAGAAGGCGGCGGAGGTCTGGGGTTCAACCTGCCGCCGATGCAGCCGGTCGATTTTGCAAAATTCGGTCCGGTCACCACGCAGCCGCTGTCACGCATCAAAAAACTGTCGGGCGGATTCCTGCATCGCAACTGGGTCAGCATCCCGCATGTCACGCAACACGATGAGGCCGACATCACCGAGCTCGAGGCCTTCCGCAAGGTGCAGTCGGAAGAGGCCAAGAAGAGCGGTATCAAGTTCACGATGCTCGGTTTTCTGATGAAGGCTGCCGTTGTCGCGCTGAAGCAGTTCCCCGAGTTCAATGCCTCGCTGTCGCCGGACGGCGAGAGCCTGGTGCTGAAAAACTATTTTCACATCGGCGTTGCCGTTGACACGACCGGCGGACTGGTGGTGCCGGTGATCCGTGATGTCGACAAGAAAGGCCTTCTTGAAATCGCCAAGGAACTGGGCGATCTCAGCGGGCGCATGCGCAATGGCAAGATTTCGCCGGCAGACCTGCAGGGTGGCTGCTTCTCGATTTCCAGCCTGGGCGGCATTGGTGGCACCTTCTTCACGCCGATCATCAATGCGCCGGAAGTGGCGATCCTTGGTGTCGGCAAAGCCGTCATGAAACCGGTGTGGAACGGCAAGGAATTCGTGCCGCGGCTGATGCTTCCGTTGTCGCTGTCATACGATCACCGCGTGATTGATGGTGCGCTTGGCGCGCGTTTCAGCACCTATCTGACGACAGTATTGTCCGATATCCGCCGGCTTGTTCTGTAGAGGTGCGTGCTGACCATGAGTGCCTTTTGAATCCCCGGTTTTTCGTAACGCAGCATCGCGACTGGCGCTGAATGGCCGCTCCGATTGGCATCCTCGGCGGTACATTTGATCCCGTTCACTATGGGCATCTGCGGCTGGCGCAGGAAGTGGCGGACAAACTGCGCCTTGCCGAAGTGCGCTTTCTGCCCAGCGGCACACCGCCTCATCGCTCATCACCGGGCGCGCCCGCCGAAGACCGGCTGGCCATGGTGCGACAGGCGGTTACCGGCAATTCGCTGTTCACCGTCGATCCCCGCGAAACCCTGCGTTCAGGGCCGGGTTACACGGTCGATACCCTCACGGCCATGCGCGCCGAAGTCGGGCCGGCGCAATCACTGGTGTTGATGCTCGGCGCCGACGCTTTTCTGGAACTGGCAACCTGGAGCCGCTGGCATCAACTGTTCAATCTGGCTCATGTTGCCGTCGCTTATCGCCCCGGCTTCCCTGTCGATACCTGGCAGGCGCGGATGCCGCAGCCGCTGGCTGCGGAATACAACAAGCGGCTGATGCGTCAGCCGCTGGGCGTACATACTGCGTCTGCAGGGGGCATCGTGGTCGTGCCGATTGCCGCGCTGGATATCTCGGCGACACTGATTCGCGATGCGATGGTCGCAGGCGCCAATCCGCGTTACTTGCTGCCCGATCAAATTATTAAATATATTCAAGAACATAGCTTATATACTGGAGACTGATGGGACCCGAGAAACTCGCCAAGATCGCCGTTGCCGCCCTGGAAGACATCAAGGGGCGCGACATCGTCGTGTTCAACGTCAAGAAAATGACGGCCTTGTTCGACAAGGTCATCATTGTCAGTGGCGATTCCAACAGGCAATTGCGCGCACTTGCCAATAACGTTTGCGAAGAAGTCAAAAAAGCGGGCGGCAGCGTGTTGAGTACCGAAGGCGAACAGACCGGCGAATGGGTGCTGGTGGATCTTGGCGCGGTGATCGTGCATGTGATGCAGCCGGCGATTCGCCAGTATTACAACCTCGAAGAGATCTGGGGCGGCTCGCAGACCAAGCCACGCAAAACCGTTGTTCGTAAAACACCGGCCGGCAAAACGCCTGCGGGCAAAACAGCGAGCCGAACCGCGAAGTGAAGCTCGCCATACTCGCCGTCGGTCATCGCATGCCGGCTTGGGTAACCGCGGGCTACGAGGAATACGCGAAACGCATGCCTCGCGAGACGCCGCTGATATTGAAGGAACTCAAACCCGCCCAGCGCAGCAATGCAATCGGTGATACCCCGCGGTGGTTGAAGACCGAGGCCGAACATATTGACGCCGCGGTTCCGCAGAGCGCTTTGCGGGTGGTACTGGATGAGCGTGGACGCAGTTTTCCGACGCGCACACTGGCTGATCACTTCAAACGCTGGCGCAACGACGGCCGTGACATTGCATTCATCATCGGCGGCGCCGACGGGCTTGACGATACGGTCAAATCAAGCGCTGATCTGTTGTGGTCGCTGTCCCCGTTGACCTTGCCGCATGGGCTGGTGCGTGTGGTGCTCGCCGAGCAGCTCTACCGCGCTTCATCGCTGCTTGCGGGCCATCCCTATCACCGCGACTGACCGGTGCACAGGCGCATTTGATGAACGAGAAAGCAATTTATCTGGCTTCGCGCAGCCCGCGGCGGCGCGAACTGCTCCGCCAGATTGGCGTTGCCTTTGAGCTGATACCTTTGCGCGAAGGCTCCGGGCGTGGCGCCGATGTTGATGAGACGCCTCACGCCGGCGAAGTTGCCGATAAATACGTTCTTCGTGTGGCCTGTGACAAGGCGCGGGCTGCCGCGGCCATTGTGGTCGCACGCCGCATTGTTGTGCGACCGGTGGTGGCAGCCGATACCACCGTGATTTGCGATGACGACATTCTCGGCAAGCCGGCGAATGCGGATGAAGCTACGCAGATGCTTTCTCGTCTGGCGGGGCGCGCACATCGCGTGCTGACCGCCGTCGCAGTTGCTGCGGAAAACCGGATGCAGACCCGGGTTTCGGAGTCTCGGGTCTGGTTTCGTTCGCTGGACGCAGCAGAAATTCGTCGCTATGTCGCCGACGGCGAATCCTATGACAAGGCTGGCGGCTACGCGGTGCAGGGGCTGGCCGCGGCATTCATCACCCGGATTGACGGCAGCTATTCCGGTATCATGGGTCTCCCCCTCGCAGAAACCGCAGAGCTGCTGCGCAGCTGCGGCATCAGCATTCCCTGAGATTCGCCATGAGCGAAGACATTCTGATTAACGTCACACCGCAGGAAACCCGGGTCGCCGTCATCGAACACGGCGTTACCCAGGAACTGCATATCGAGCGCGCATCAGCGCGCGGTTTTGTCGGCAACATCTACATGGGAAAAGTCGTGCGCGTGCTGCCCGGCATGCAATCGGCCTTTGTCGACATCGGCGGAGAGCGTGCGGCTTTTCTCCACGTCGCTGATATCTGGGGTAATCGCGTCAACGGTGAATCCGGCCTGCCCATTGAGCGACTGCTTAACGAAGGGCAGAGCCTGATGGTCCAGGTGATCAAGGACCCGATCGGTACCAAGGGCGCACGATTGTCGACGCAGATCAGCATCGCCGGGCGCCTGCTGGTCTACCTGCCGCAGGAATCCCATATCGGCATCTCGCAGCGCATCGAAGATGAAGAAGAGCGCGTGCACCTGCGCGAGAAGTTGCAGCAACTGATGCCGGCGGACGAGAAGGGCGGATTCATCATTCGCACTATGGCCGAGGCTGCGTCAGATCGCGAGCTGGCTTCGGATGTCGAGTACCTGCGCAAGCTCTGGCATGACATCCGGGAGCAGGCGCGTACGGCCGCGCCGCTGGCGCTGCTTTACCAGGACCTCAACCTGAGCCTGCGTGTTTTGCGTGACTTCGCCCATGAGGATACCGGGCGGATTTACGTGGATTCGAATGAAACCCATCAGGCGATGTGTCACTTCGCACGACTGTTCACGCCGAACGTGGTGCCGCGACTGGCGCATTACCAGGGTGAGCGTCCGCTCTTTGATCTGCATAATGTTGAAGATGACATCGAACGCGCTTTGGCGCGACGGGTTGATCTCAAGTCCGGCGGCTACCTGATCATTGATCAGACCGAAGCGCTGACCACGGTGGACGTCAACACCGGGGGGTTTGTCGGCGGTCGCACCTTTGATGACACGATATTCAAGACCAACCTCGAGGCGGCGCAGGCCATTGCGCGCCAGCTGCGTCTGCGCAATCTCGGCGGTATTGTCATCATCGATTTCATCGACATGGACACGGAGGAGCACCGTAACGCCGTACTCAATGAATTCCGTAAGGCGCTGGCCCGGGATCGTACGCGCATGACCATCAACGGCTTCACCCAGCTCGGTTTGGTGGAAATGACGCGCAAGCGCACCCGCGAGAGTCTGGCCCATATCCTCTGTGAGTCCTGCCCCACATGTGCCGGACGTGGCGCATTGAAGACCGCGCAGACCGTGTGTTACGAAGTGCTGCGTGAACTGCTTCGTGAATCTCGCCAGTTTGATGCGCGGGAATTCCGCATTCTCGCCTCGCAACAGGTGATCGACATGTTCCTCGACGAGGAGTCGCATAATCTGGCCATGCTTTCCGATTTTATCGGCAAGCCGATTTCGCTGCAGGTCGAGTCGGCCTACAATCAGGAACAGTTCGACATCGTTCTGATGTAGCGCGTCCCGTTTTGTTTCAAGGCGAACCATGGCCCTTCCCGTACAACCGCAGGTCCGCAATAGCGCTTTGCCGCGTGCCAGCGCCGAGTTGCGGCAGGTTGCGGAACAGATGTTTGCACGGGCGGGTGGAGCGCCGCTGGGTGGTGGCAACGCGGTTCGCGTCCTGCGCGATGCCGGTGAAAATTATCCTGCGTGGCTGTCAGCGATTGCCGGAGCCCGAAGGTCGGTGCTTTTCGAGAATTACATACTGGCTGACGATGCGACCGGCCGCGAGTTTGTTGCTGCAATGGCTGAACGTGCACGAGCCGGGATTGCCGTAAGGCTGATCTATGACTGGATGGGTGCGCTGGGTGTGGGCACGGCCCGTCTGTTGCAACCGCTGGTTGCGGCAGGCGGGCAGGTTCGATGCTTCAACCGCCCCCGCTTTGACAGCCCGTTCGGCTGGCTGACACGTGACCACCGCAAGATGGTCGCTGTTGACAGCACGATTGGTTACGTCACAGGGCTTTGCGTCAGCGACAAATGGCGCGGCGATCCCCGGCAGGGCATCGCCCCCTGGCGGGACACCGGCATAGAAATCCGCGGTCCTGTCGTGGCGGATATCGAGCGCGCGTTTGCCCAGACCTGGGCGGCGACGGGTGAAGGCGCACTGGATGTTTTGCCGGTTCCGGCACTGCCGGTTGGCGAAGTCATGCTGCGCGTCTTGGCCAGCGAACCCAATCTCGCCGGACTCTACCGGCTGGACCAGATGATTGCAGCACTTGCCCGCGAGACGTTATGGCTGACCGACGCCTATTACGTGGGTATCGCGCCGTATGTGCAGGCGCTGCGCGCAGCGGCGCGCGACGGCGTTGATGTGCGGTTGCTGGTTCCCGGCACCAGCGATGTCCCGATGGTCGGGCAGATTTCGCGCGCGGGTTACCGGCCGCTGCTGGAAGCTGGCATCCGTGTTTTCGAATGGAATGGTTCAATGCTGCATGCCAAAACGGCTGTCGCCGACGGACGCTGGGCTCGCGTCGGTTCTACCAACCTGAATATTGCCAGCTGGATCGGCAATTACGAGCTTGATATCGCGATCGAGGACGAAGGCTGCGGTCGCGTCATGCAGGACATGTATGAGCAAGACCTTGGCAATGCGACTGAAATCGTATTGGGCGCAAAGCATCGTGTAAGTCGTACCAAACCCACGCCACGCCGGCATCGCGCAACAGGATCTGGCGGGCGGGCGGCACGCGCAGCAGCCGGTGCGTTGCGCATAGGCAATACGGTAGGCGCAGCATTCAGCAACCGTCGCATATTGGGACCGGCTGAATCCGGAATGATGTTCAGCGTTGCACTGGTGTTTCTGGTTTTTTCCGTTGCCGCTTTGCTGGTGCCGCTTGCGGTGACTGTACCGCTGGCATTGGTGGCCTTGTGGGTCGGAGCCACTCTGCTGGTACGCGCCTGGCGGATGCGCAAAGGCGGCGCGGAAGAGGATCGCTAGCAATCAACCGGGTTCAACTGGCAAGTGCGGCTGCGCGTGCTGCGATAACCGCATCGGCGGGCTTAATTTCCACAACCTTGCGGCGTGAAGTTGCGCCCGAACGGATCTTCAGCACGCTCAGTGGCAGTTTCAGTGTTTCCGCCAGCCAGATCAGCAGTGCGGCATTGGCCTTGTCATCGGTTGCCGGTGCAGCAATGCGGACTTTCAGGGCGTCGCCGTGAAATCCGTTTGCGCCGGTGGATTTTGCATTGGGCTGGGCGTGGATCTGCAGAGTCAGACGCGAGATTTCGGCCTGGTAGCGGAGCCACCCACCGGTCATCGCAACAGCAGCAGCGCGGATGATTCCAGCCAGGCTATGGGCAGCATCAACAGCAGCTGGCAGGCCACTATCAGGAACAGCGGCGACAGATCGACATTGCCTATGGGCGGAATCCGCCGGCGGAACATGCGCAGGAACGGTCGCGTCATTGCATCAAGCAGCGGCGCAACAGGGCTGCCGGGATTGACCCACGACAGCACGGCCTGCAACAGCGTCGAGAACAGGACGATGTACACCAACATCTTCATCACTGCGACGGCGGCAACGGCGGCAATACCCAGCAGCGCCAGCCCGATTTCCGTACCGAAGCGGAACCCGCGCACCTGCAAGACGATCAGCCACTCCAGCAATTGCATCAGCCACGCCAGCAACAGCGTCGGCAGATCGATTCCCCACAGGCCGGGCAGGATTCGGCGCGCCGGGCGTACCATGAAATCAGTCAGCGCGTTGACAAAGTCCGCCAGTGGATTGCGATAGGGGGCCCTGACCCATTGCAGATAAAAGCGCAGCAACAGGGTCAGCGTCAGCAGCCCGAACGCGACCTGTGCGATGAAAATCAGTGCATTGCCCAGCATGATGTCCTGCGCTCCTAGTCCCTGCCCAGTTCGTCGCCGAGTTCGGCGGATCGCTCGGCAGCCCCGCGTATTGCACGCACAAAGGCAGCCTTGACGGCGTCTTTGTCGAGCAGTGATATCGCACGCTCGGTGGTACCGCCCTTCGAAGTAACCCTTGCGCGCAGCGTGGCAGGGTCGGTGTCATCGGCCATTGCGAGTTTTACTGCTCCGGCAAAAGTGGCCAACGCACTTTGTCTGGCCGCTGCCGCAGGCAAACCCAGTTCCAGTGCCGCCTGCTCAAGTGCCTCAATGAAATAAAACACATAAGCGGGGCCACTGCCGGACACGGCGGTGACCGCGTCAAGATCGCGCTCCGATCCGACCCAGAATGTGGTGCCGACCGCGCCAAGGATGCGTTCCGCATCTTCGCGCTGCTTTTCCGTGACGCCGGGCATGGCACAAAGCCCCGTGATCCCGGCAGCCACCAGCGCCGGCGTGTTGGGCATTGCGCGTACGATGTGCGCAGCCGGCCCCAGCCAGCGGGCGAGATCAACGCCGCGAATGCCGGCTGCAATGCTGATGATCAGTTTGCCGTCGATGACAGAGGCAAGGCCGCGCGCAACTTCACGCAGCTGCTGCGGTTTGACGGCGAGAACGATGCAGTCAGCATTGCGCGCCGCCGCCCCACTGTCGACCGATGTGCGGATGCCATATCGCTGTTCAAGCCGCTGCAGCGCTTCCGGCAGTACATCCACGGCATGGATGGCTGATGCCGGCCAGCCTTTGGCCACCAGTCCGCCGATGATTGCGGCCGCCATATTGCCGCCGCCGATGAAAAGGATGTTCATGTATTGATCAGAAAACGCTAAATTTGAACCGTGCTTGTACTAATGCAGGGGCAGCCCGTTCGCCGCATTATACGGTTCAGTGGCCGGTATTCGCCGCTTTCCGTGAGCCGAATATGGCTGTTCCGATACGAACGATTGTTGCACCTTCGGCGATCGCGGCCTCCAGGTCATCGGACATGCCCATCGACAATATGTCGACTTCAGGGTCTTCCACCTGCAATCGCTGCTGCAGGGTACGCAGCAGCGCAAATCGCTGTCGCTGCAGGCCGGCATCCGTGGTCGGTTCCGGAATGGCCATCAACCCGCGCAGCCGCAGATGCGGCAGCGTGCGGATCACCTCAGCCAGGGCGCGCTCCTCACCGGGGGAGACGCCGCTTTTGCTGGCTTCGCCGCTGACGTTGACCTGGATCAGCACATTCAGCGGCGGCAAATCGGCTGGACGCGAGTCATTGAGGCGTCGCGCAATCTTTTCGCGCTCAATTCCATGCACCCATGCAAAGTGCTCGGCAATCGGACGGGTCTTGTTGCTCTGGATCGGGCCGATGAAATGCCATTCGATGGCGAGATGCCTGAGTTGCGCAATCTTGTCCAGGGCTTCCTGCACAAAATTCTCGCCAAATGCGCGAGCCCCGGCCTGCCATGCGGCTTCAACCGCATCGGCGTCGAAGGTCTTGCTGACCGCCAGCAGTTGCACGCTGTCCGGCGCGCGATTTGCAGCGGCTGCAGCCCGCTGGATGCGCTCGTGTACGGCTTGCAAGTTCAAGGCGATTGTGGTCATAATTTCGGCGCGCTCAGAGGCTGTTTGGCGCATGTTCCAGCGCTTGGGTGCGCGCATACGGCACCCCGCATAGCCCGCATGGCAACACTTCCCAGGGAATTATAAATGGACATCTCCGAACTGCTGGCCTTCGTTGTCAAAAACAAGGCATCTGACCTGCATCTGTCTTCCGGCCTGCCGCCGATGATCCGCGTGCATGGCGACATCCGCCGCATCAACCTGCCTGCGCTCGAACACAAGGACGTCCACGCCATGGTGTATGACATCATGAACGACGGCCAGCGCAAGTTTTATGAAGAAAACCTGGAGTGCGATTTTTCGTTCTCCATTCCCAACCTGGCGCGTTTTCGCGTCAACGCCTTTGTCCAGCAACGTGGCGCAGGTGCGGTATTCCGGACGATTCCGTCGAAGGTATTGAGCCTGGAGGATCTGAAGGCGCCAAAGGTGTTCGTGGAAATTGCCAACCAGCCGCGCGGCGTGGTGCTGGTGACCGGGCCGACGGGATCGGGCAAATCGACAACCCTGGCCGCCATCGTTGACCATATCAACTCAAACGAACAGGGCCACATCCTGACGGTGGAAGATCCGATCGAATTCGTGCACGAATCGAAAAAATGCCTGATCAACCAGCGCGAAGTCGGGCCGCACACCTTGTCTTTTGCCAACGCGCTGCGCTCGGCACTGCGTGAAGATCCGGACATCATCCTGGTCGGCGAGATGCGCGATCTGGAAACCATCCGCCTCGCTCTGACTGCCGCTGAAACGGGCCATCTGGTGTTCGGCACGCTGCACACCAGTTCCGCTGCCAAGACCATCGACCGGATCATTGACGTGTTCCCGGCGGAAGAAAAAGAAATGATGCGCGCGATGCTGTCGGAATCCCTGCGCGCGGTGATCTCGCAGACGCTGCTCAAAACCAAGGACGGCAGCGGCCGTGCCGCGGCCCATGAAATCATGGTCGGCACACCGGCGATCCGCAACCTGATCCGCGAGAACAAGGTGGCGCAGATGTATTCGGCGATCCAGACCGGCGCTCAACTGGGCATGCAGACGCTGGACCAGAATCTGCAGGACCTGGTCAAACGCAACATCGTGTCGGTTGAGGAAGCGCGCGGCAAGGCAATGAACAAGGACTCGTTCCGTTAAACCGGAAACCGGTCGATGCTAAGAATACGGGAGTAAAAGTATGGAAAGAGAACAGGCAGTCAAGTTCATGCACGACCTGCTGCGGGCCATGGTTGCGAAAAAGGCATCAGACCTTTTCATCACGGTGGGTTTCCCGCCGGCGATCAAGCTCGACGGCAAAATGACGCCGGTGGCGCAGCAGTCGCTGACTGCTCAGCACACGGCGGAACTGGCGCGCGGCATCATGAACGACAAGCAGGCCGGCGAATTCGAAGCAACCAAGGAGTGCAATTTCGCAGTCAGCCCCGGTGATATCGGGCGCTTTCGTGTCAATGCCTTCATGCAGCAGGGCCGTGTCGGCATGGTGCTGCGGACCATCAACACCACGATCCCGAAGTTCGACGACATGAAGCTGCCGCCGGTGCTGAAGGATGTTGTGATGACCAAGCGCGGATTGGTGATTCTGGTCGGCGGCACGGGCTCGGGCAAATCGACTTCTCTGGCGGCGATGATCGGCTACCGCAACGAAAACAGCTACGGCCACATCATCACCATCGAAGACCCTATTGAATACGTGCATGACCACAAGAACTGCGTGGTGACCCAGCGCGAAGTCGGCGTT
>CAZHFZ010000010.1:0-83274 GCA_964531455.1 uncultured Bordetella sp. | reverse complement strand
GCCAAGCTGCGCCAAGGACTCCGCTCAATATTCTCGGTCAGGCAGGCCGTATACCGTAGTGGGGTTGCAAATACCGTCGCAGAACCAGAGCCCGGGATACCGCCACCCAGATTCGTCAGCATCAAACGAATGGCGCGGCCGATGGATGCATTCGCCCGAAATCCGGGTCCAAAGCATCCATTTCCGCCATGCAGGCCAATCTGTTTTGCATATGGCCCGTTGACGATCATCAAGGGCGCCACGCCATGCATCGTCCCCTGTATGCCATTGAGGTTTAATTCTTCCTGGAGCATCAGCTGGATGCCGCCCAGCACAACGGGCAGGTATTCGGGTTTGCACCCGGCCATCAGCGCGTGTATGGCCACCGTCCTCACTGTTGCAGGCTCCATAGCCGGCGGAATGAACCCAATGACTTCTTCAGGGTCCCTTTTGGATCCGCTCAGGAATCGCTCAAGACGCTCTACCGTGGGTGTTACGACTGGCAATCCATCTGACCAGTCCTTTTCCAGGAAGAACTCAAATTCATCAACAGGATTTTCCAATTTTGCTTCCGAAAATAGAATTCACATGCTGGATGCGGATCGGTCGGGTATGGACTTATTTTTGGTCGCCGATCCAATTCAATGTAAATAAAAACTATGCACGTGACAAGCAATCGTGACGATTCAATGCCGCTATAGATTTAAAGCATACTCGGAGCACTGCTAAATCCGAATGGATGGTAACAAGTCGCGCGTTTATACTTTGCGGGTACAGTCGCCATCCATCCCCTTCATTCGTGAATCAGGTTATTTCACGAATCACCATTACAAGGAATTTAGTTCACATGTCATCGAAGAATATTGTCCGCTCCTATTTGTTTGTTCCGGCCAGCAGACCAGAACGAATTGAGAAGGCATTCAATGCGGGAGCCGGGGCGGTCATTGTTGACCTGGAGGACGCGGTTTCCCCGGCAGACAAGGAAACTGCTCGTGAATCCCTATACAAGCATTTGAGATCGGATCGTGGTGTCTACGTTCGTATCAATAGTGCAGATACGGCCTGGTTTGAACAGGACCTCCAGCTTTGCAAAGCGCCGGGAGTCGCTGGTGTTTTGCTGCCTAAAGCTGAGAGCCGCGAAGTTATTGAGGCTGTCTCGAAAACCATCGGCAATGAAAAATTATTGGTGCCATTGATTGAAACCGCTCGTGGGCTCGACAAAGCCCGGGACATGGCTGCAACCGGGAAGATCCAGCGGTTTGGCTTCGGGTCCATCGATTTTCAAGTGGACTTACGCATTGATGGCGAAGGCGAAGAGCTGCTTTTCTTCCGCTCCCAAATTGTGCTCATCTCTCGACTGGAAAACCTACTGCCACCCGTTGATGGCGTAACCGTCGTTTTCGATAACGAAGAGGTTATTTGCAGCGAAACTTCGCGTGGCCGCAGGCTTGGATTTGGCGGAAAGCTCTGCATCCATCCCAAGCAGGTTCCTGTCGTCAACGGTTGCTACCGACCATCGGAAGCACTCATCGACTGGGCACGCAGGGTTGTCGAGGCGACCGACAAATCGAATGGTGCCGCAGTGGCCGTGGATGGAAAAATGGTCGATCTACCCGTGATTCTGCGGGCAAAAGAAATACTCACGGACATCTGAAAAAATCGGGGCCTGGAATGAATTCGATTTATCTCGTTATGGACATGCAAAACGATCTGGTCAACGGAAGTGGGCCCAAGGGGCATTCCCCACTTTCAAACCGGGCCGCTCAACGTGGAATCCTCCCGAAGACGGTAAATGCCATCCAGAAAGCCCGGGCTTCCGGACTCCGGATCGGTTTTGTCAGGGTTGGGTTCTCTGCGGATTATCGGGAATGCCCGGATTCATCGCCGGTTTTCAAGGCGGCGAAATCCAACGGGATTCTCAAGCTTGATACATGGGGAACAGAAATTCATCCGGATTTGGCACCAAAAGCCGAGGACTTTTTGATCACCAAGCATCGGGTCAGTCCCTTCTACGGCACAAATCTTGAGCCAATACTTCGCGCAAATGGTATTCACCGCATCTATGCCTCCGGCGTATCGACCAACGGTGTTGTTCAAGCCGTAGTGCGGGAGGGCCATGACCGGGATTATGAGGTCATCCTGCTGGAAGACTGCTGCGCCGCGCTATCGCCCGAAGAGCACACATGCTCGATCAATGGTTTGAGCCGCTATTGTTCAGTGGCTACGAGTGACAAAGTCGAATTCAATTAGGGATTCGATACAGCTCAACTCTCTACAGCATTTCTCACGGTGACTCGGTCAATCTTCGGTTTGATCAGCTGAATAAACCGGTAGGCGTATTGCCTTAAATAGCCGTTTTTCCGGAGCATGATCATTGCTTCGGACGGCTCAAACAGGGCGTCAGCGCTGCGGCATGCGATTCCTTTGTCTCTTTCCGGGTCAAATGTGAAGGCCTGCAGGATTGCCACGCCCAAACCGGCCGCTACATAGGCTTTTACGACCTCAGCATCGATGGCCGTCAGCACGACCCGCGGAGACAGGTTTTCTCGGGAGAATGCCTCCATGACCCGCCATCCCGAACTGAACTTCTGGTCATAACCGACGATAGGATACTTTGCGATCTCGGCCAAGGTCAGCTTTCTCAGTTTCTGAAGTGGGTGATTGGGTGAGGTGATCAATAGTCGCCCGATTCCATAGGCCGGGATGCAAACCACGTTGGGCGGTAACTCCTTGGGTCTTGCGCTCATACCGAGATCGACCGTTCCCATGGCGACCAGTTCGGCAATTTCGGCGGGATCACTATGCCGAAGCGTGAACGTGACTTCAGGATATTCCTTGCAGAATTTCTGGATTACCTGAAGAAGCGTGTACCGGGCGTGGCTGTGGGTCGTGGCAACCGTAAGTTGCCCTGTATGCGGGCTGATGAGCTCGTCGCGAATGCTCCGAAGCTGGTCGGACTCGGTGGAGATGCGCCTTGCTATTCCGGCGATGGCTTCCCCGTTAGGCGTGAGCCCGAGAACCCGGTTTCTTTTACGCGCGAAGATTTCAAACCCAAGCTCGTGCTCCAAAGCCTGGATTTGCTTGCTGATTCTGGGCTGGGATGTGCCCAGCGCATCCGCTGCCTTGGAAATGTTGAATTCATTGGCGATAACGGCGCGAACGTAGGAAAACTGGGCCAGGCGCATGGTCGTGTATCCCGGATTGGCTATTCCAATATGTTATTACACAATAACATCCTATTCCTATTCAGGATTATCTCTTCTGTTTACGATGCGTTTCACAACAAAAGATGCCGCAAGCGCATCCTTGGTCGCATAGCACCGGCAACTGGGGTCGGGATCGATGGTTTCTGTCCCGATTGATTGCACAAAGGTGCCTGACTGGTATTGAGAGGAGTCGCCATGAACACACTGCTGGGTCAGCTTGTGTTTGCCTTCGTGACGGTTTGCCTGACAACGGCAAACGTGAACGCGGCAAATCAATATCCGTACAAGCCGGTAAGACTTATTTTGCCGGGCCCGCCTGGCGGTGGAGCTGATTTATTGGCCCGAGTCTTGGGGCAACGATTGACGACCGATCTTGGACAGCCTTTCGTCATCGATTATCGTCCGGGCGCGGGGGGGGATGCTGGGCATGGATCTCGCTGCGAAATCGACACCGGACGGCTACACCATTGTTATGGGAAATAGCGGCCCTAATGCCGTGATTCCGAACTTGGTCAAAAAAGTGCCCTATGACCCGGTCAAGGATCTTTCCCCGATCAGCCTCGTTGCATCTGCAGCAAATTTATTGGTAGTTCACCCTTCAGTCCAGGCGAACTCGGTTTCGGAGCTGGTGCAGCTGGCCAAGTCAAAACCAGGACTATTGACTCATGCCTCGGGTGGAAATGGGCAGTCCGGTCATCTGGCGGCAGAGCTGTTCAAGTTGATCGCAGGGATAAATATGATCCACGTTCCCTACAAGGGCAGCGGACCTGCAATTCTTGATTTGGTAGGCGGCAGGGTCGACATGATGTTTTCAAACATACCCTCGTTGATGCCGCAAATGAATGCGGGGAAGCTGAAGGCACTGGCAGTGACCAGTTCCAGTCGGTCAAAGCTTGTTCCGAATGTGCCCACAATGGCCAAATCCGGGGCCCAGGGTTACGAGTCGACCCAGTGGTATGGCTTGCTTGCCCCGGCCAAAGCACCCAATGCCATCCTGAATTTGCTGTCGTCCAAGGTGGCCGTGGCGGTCAAATCGGAGGAGATCAATTCGGTGCTCTTCAAGCAAGGGTTCGATCCCGTTGGCAGCACGCAAGCCGCGTTCCGTGACTATATCCAGACAGAATTGGTGAAATGGAAAAAAGTCATTGAGGCCGGGAAAATTAGTGCTGAATAAGTTTCAGATCAATGCAGTATTTCATGGATGTAAATCTCAGGAGGAATGATGGGGCAATTTGTTGACTATGAAGTTCGTGATCACGTCGCATACATCACGATGAACAGGCCGGACAAGAAGAATGCCTTGAACCGGGCAATGCGGAAGGAAGTGCAGGACGCTTTTGTTGACGTGAAGTACAACACGGACATCTGGGTCGCAATTCTTACCGGCAAAGGGGATATTTTTTGTTCGGGCAAGGATCTCTTCGAGAAGGTACCGCCTGAGTTGGAGAACGGCGAAGTCATGTCGAATGACGAGTTGTATCTTTGCCTCAGAAACACCTTCAAGCCTTTCATCGTTGCCCTGAACGGCGCTTGCCTCGCCCAAGGTGGCGGATTCGCCCTGAATGCCGATATTGTTGTCATGTCCGAGCGCGCGAGTATCGGCTGGCCACAGGTAAAGCGTGGAATTTCGTCTGTTAGCGGCCCCTGCTTCCTGCCTCACGCCATCCCGTGGAACATTGCGATGGGTTACTTGCTCAGGGGCAAATTCATTAATGCCGACGAGGCCTACCGCCTTGGCTTGGCCAATGAGGTTGTTCCGCACGACCAGTTAATGGTCGCTGCTGAGCGTTGGGCTCGCGAGATTATTGAGAGCGCTCCGCTGGCCGTCCACGCCATCAAGGAATCGGCGCGCAGAGGGCTGGAAGTCCCAGTAGACACCCGGGTCTACATGGCTCGCGATGTGGCCAATCGTGTCCTGCTGAGCGAAGACGCCAAGGAAGGCATCCAGGCATTCAAAGAAAAGCGTAGCCCGAAGTGGAAGGCCCGATAAGCCATGGCCCAGGCTGAAGGTAAAACCCGGGTTCTTGGTGAAAACCTGCCACTGCAGGGTGTCAGGGTTTTTGATCTGACCCGGGTGATTGCCGGACCGTTCTGCAGCATGATGCTTGCCGATCTGGGGGCCGATGTCATCAAGATTGAAGAGCCCAAGCATGGTGATGAACTGCGATGGGTGGGTCGCTACAAAGGCCGCGCTCAACATGACGAGGACTATTTCTACGCATCGAATAGATCCAAACGTAGCGTAGCCCTCGACTTGAAGAATCCAGCCCACTTGGAAGTGGCCAGGGAACTGATTGAAAAATCCGACATCTTGGTGGAAAACTTCTCTCCTGGTGTCATGGATCGGCTGGGCTTGGGTTGGGACACAGTCTCTTCGTGGAACCCCAAGCTGGTTTATTGCTCCATCTCGGGGTTTGGCCAACAGGGGCCATACAGGAACCGACTGGCGCTCGACCCAATCATCCAGGCGATCTCGGGAATCATGAGCGTTACCGGCGAATCCGATGGCCCCCCGACCCAGGTCGGCGCCCCGATCGCTGATGTCCTATCGGGGATGTTTGGCGCCTACTCCGTGGTGTCCGCTCTGTATGCGGCAAGGGAATCGGGGCTTGGGCGCTATATCGACATCAGCATGCAGGATGCTTTGCTTGCAGTGTTAGGCCCCCGGATGGGCGAGTCGTTGCAGGCCGCGCAAAATCCAGCACGTCAAAGCAACGGCAATCCAATGCGTGTGCCCGCCAATACGTATCGCGCTGCCGATGGGAAATACATCGCGATTATTGTGCAGAACGATAACCACTGGCCTAATTTCTGCAAGGCAATCAATCGCAGCGATCTGCTCGATAACAATGAATACAAAACGATGGTGGGCCGTGTAAAACATCGTGAAACCCTGGATCGTCTCGTCAGTGACGAGTTCATGAAGATGGATTCGGCAACTTGGGAGAAGGTCTTACATGAAAATCGGATTCCATATGCGCTGGTTAATTCCTATATTGATGCGCTGAAGGATGAACAGGTTACCCATCGCGGCGTCGTTCGCGAGGTCGAGCACCCGATTTCAGGAAAGATTCGTGTGGTTGGGCCGCCTTGGGTGGTTGCCGGTACAAAACTGAATCCGACGGCCCCGCCATTGCTTGGGCAGCACACAAATGAAGTTTTGTTAGACTGGCTTGGATGCGGCTCCGAAAGACTGTCGTAGATTAATTAGGCAGCTCGGGACAAGTAGAATAATTTTCAATCGTAGCGAGGAGGCTTCAAATGAATATCAAGAAAATCACATTGGGTGTAGGCGTCGTGTTAATAGCCTCGTCCGGGGTTGCAATCGCTAAGTACCCCGAACGCCCAATTCGAATGGTCGTGGCATCAGCACCAGGTGGTGGCACCGATTTCACGGCCAGAGCGATGAATGACAAGTTCGCTGAATATCTTGGAAACGCTGTCGTTATTGATAATCGTGGGGGCGCAGGCGGCTTGGTTGGATCACAAATCGTGGCTGAAGCACCTGCAGATGGGTACACGCTGCTTCAGATATTCACAAATTTTGCGATTCTGCCGAGTCTGCACAAGAAGATGACTTTCGATGTCATCAAGGACTTCGCGCCCGTAATCAATCTCGTGTCCAGTCCCCTTATTTTGGTGGTTAATCCAAGCTTGCCGGCCAAGAACGTTCAAGAACTCATCAAGCTGGCGCAATCCAAGCAAGGGAAATTCAACTACGCGGCTCCAGGCATTGGATCTCTCGGCCATTTGGCAGGTGAGTATTTCAAATCAGCGGCAAACGTTCAGATGGAACAAATTGCTTATAAAGGTGGTGGGCCATCGGTTACGGCTTTGATGGCGAATCAAGTCGAGCTGTATTTCTCTACACTCCCGGCTGCGGTTTCTCAGGTAAATGCTGGTCGGTTGCGCGCTCTCGGCGTAACCAGCCTGAAACGATCCAGTACCTTCCCCCAAGTGCCGACAATTGCTGAGCAGGGCGTGAAGGATTTTGAGGTTGTTGGATGGTTTGGCATGTTTGCTCCCGCTAAAACGCCTCCGGCAATCGTGTCTCAAATCAATGCCGCCGCAAACAAAGCAATGGCGGTAAAGGAAGTTAATGACCGCATGCTTTCCAGTGGTGTTGAAGTTGTGGGTGGCGACTCTGCCAGTTTCGCGAAACAGGTGAAGAGCGACGTCCAGAAGTGGAATAAAGTGGCCGAGCAGGCAGGCCTTACCAAATAATTTACGACGTATTAATTGAGAAAATGAAATCCCAATGAGTTCTGCTGCAATTAACTTAAATGACTGGGTCGGGCGCCGCGAGACCAAAGAGGATCTGGTATCGCCGTGGCCCATTAAGGGGCTATCGGCATCATTCGATCTGCCCGCCCCTGACCTGAGCATTGGCAGTGAAATCCCCTTGGGATGGCATTGGCTTTATTTCTTGGAAGCAGCTCCCGCATCGGAACTCGGAGTTGATGGTCACCCCAAGCGCGGGGGGTTCCTGCCCCCGATTGAACTGCCGCGCAGGATGTGGGCCGGCGGACGAATCCAGTTCAACCGAGCATTGCGAATCGGGGAGGTTGCAAAGAAGGAATCCGAAATCATTTCACTCGAAAGTAAGTCCGGTCGAAGCGGGGAAATGGTTTTCGTTGTCGTCCGGCACACCATCTATGGCAGCAACGAAGTCGTCTTGGTGGAGGAACAGGACATCGTCTACCGGGGCGCGGCCAAGCCCGGAGACGTGCAGGCGGTTGGAAAACCTGCAGAGAAGTCGGCCAAATGGCAACGTAGTGTTAACGCAAACTCAACCCTTCTTTTCCGGTTCTCCGCCCTGACCTTTAACGGGCATCGCATCCATTATGACTTGCCTTACGCCACGAAAGAGGAGTGCTATCCCGAGTTGGTCGTTCACGGCCCACTTCAGGCAATGCTCTTGTTGGGCGAATGTCAGCGCCATATGGACAAGCCACTGTCGAAGTTTCGTTACCGTGGGGTGGCTCCGCTGTTTCAGCCGCAGATATTCACAGTGAATTCCCTCGAATTAGAACCGGGAAAACTTGAATTGTGGACTGCGGACTCCCAGAACCGTCAATGCATGACTGCGATCGCGGAAAGCTGAACGCCCTGCATTCCACGCAAATCGCTTTATCCAAGAAGAAAATAATCCTTGGGCATTCAAGCGCAGCCCGTTATTGATTCATTGGTGAACGAAATCTCGACCTACGTCGATGAGTTCACCAACCCAAGCGAAAATGCAATTGATGTCGCTTGGCTTGCATTATTTGACGCGATGGGCTGCGCGATGGCATCAACCCAGATGCCGGCATGTATGCGTCATGTCGGACCGCTCGTTCCGGGAATGACTTGCGAGCCCGGTGTATCGATCCCAGGTACGGAATTTCGTGTGGACCCTGTGTCCGCCGCCTTCAGCACGGGCATTCTGATTCGATGGTCTGATTTCAGTGATTCCTGGGTTGCACTTGAAACAGGACACCCCTCTGACAACATCGGAGCCATCCTGGCGGCGGCTGAATATGCGAATTTGGGTATTGGCCTAAAGCTCCTGAAGCCCCTGACCGTCAAAGATGTTTTGGTGGGGATGATAAAGGCCTATGAAATACAGGGTGTTTTAGGTCTAAACAATAGCCTCGGTCAGCATGGGCTGGATCATGCGACCTTCGTAAGAGTGGCATCTGCCGCTGTTACAGCAAAATTGCTGGGTGGCAAATATTCTGAAATTGCCAGCGCCGTATCGCATGCTTGGTGTGACGGCCATCCATTACGGATATACCGGCAGTCTCCAAACGTTGGGCCGAGAAAATCGTGGGCAGGCCCCGATGCAGCGGCAAGAGGCTTGCAACTCGCGTTCCTTGCCCACCGTGGAGAACCGGCTTGCGGTTCTGTTATTGAGGATCCCGTGTGGGGACTCGAAAAAAGAGTTTTGGTTGGCAAGAAAATAAGCTTGCTACGACCACTGGGTACATACGTCATGGAAAACGTGGTGTTCAAGGCGGCCTATCCAGGCGTCATTCATGCACAAACAGCACTTGAAGCTGCGATCAAGCTTCACCCTCTGGTTTACCAGAAACTCTCGCAGATCAAGAGAGTCAAAATCTGGTCATATGGAACTGCGATCCGGATTGCCTCCAAGTCGGGGCCACTAAACAATTCGGCTGACCGAGACCATTGCCTTCAGTACATGGTGGCCATAGGGCTCATTACCGGCACGCTAAGGGAGGGAGACTTTTCAGACACTGCCGCGCAGGACACCCGAATCGACGAATTGCGGGCAAAAATGGTGGTGCAGGAAGATCCTGGCTTTACAAAAAACTTTCTAAACCCAGAGATTCGATCATGCGGCAACGGGATTCAAGTAGAGTTTTCGGATGGCACTGCGACTGAACGAATAAACATAGAGCAACCTCTTGGTCATGCCAGCAGACTTGATGAAGTAAGAGGACATTTAGAGAAAAAGTTGGTTGGAAATCTGAATTTGCGGTTGCAAGAATCAGCCACACTTGAAGTCATGGACCTGCACTCCAAGGTAAACGACTACGGGGAAATTAGTCTGGAGAACTTCAAAAGGCTATTCACAAGCAATTTGCGTTGGAACTGAGAATACCGGGTTTCTACTCCTCGACCCGCTCTTATCTATTCAGCGATCGCCTTTTCAACAACGCCATGCTTTAAATGTGGTGCGAACATCTCAATGAAAGCGTAGACATAGCCGCGCAGAAAGTGGCGCCGTTTAATTCCCACGTGAATAACGTTTGGCTCAAATAAATGAGCTGCCGGGATAGATCGAAGAGCGAAATCCCGCTTACGATCAAACGCAATCTCAGGAAGAATTGCAACGCCAAGGCCAAACTCGACGTATGTCTTGATGACATCAGCATCAATGGCGTTGAGTGCAACCGTGGGGGTGTGTCCAGCAGCTTCGAATGCCCTAACAATTTTTGATCTTCCAATGAAGGCAAAATCATAAGTAATTAGTGGGTATTTAGACAGATCCTGAAGGGACAGCAGGCGAACTTTGAGTAATGGATGCTTAGCTGGTGTTAGCACAATGCGCTGAAGTTCATGGCACGCGAGTAAGGCAAGCCCGTCATGAGAATCCATGGGCTCAGTGGCAATCGAAATATCCGCTACACCAGACAGAACCATATTTGAAACTTCTGCAGGTGTTCCCTGACGCAAACTCAGGCGAACATTCGGATACTCAGAAGCAAACTGCCTGATAATTTTCGGCAACGCATAGCGTGCTTGGGTGTGAGTCGTAGCTATCGTAAGCGAGCCACGACTATTGTCGGTTTGCTCCCGTGCGGACTCTTGAATATTTTCCGCATCCTGAAGCATGCGTTCTGCAATCAACAGGATATTTTGGCCTGCGGTTGAAAGGGCCAATAACCGTTTTCCTCGCCGAACAAACAGTGAAATGCCAAGAGACTGCTCCAGGAGTTGAAGTTGGCGACTCAACCCAGGCTGGGTGGCATGCAGCGCTTGAGCCGCCGCAGAAATGCTGAAATCAGACCGGACTATGGCCCTGAGGCATCGAAGTTGTTTGAGCGTCATTCCAAAAGTATATGCCTAAACAGCATATTCCTATGATTAATTATTGTTTGTTGGCATGGTTTGAGGGACCTATATTCAGCACGCTGAAGGAGGAGCCCATTCAAATGATGATTCTGGAATATGAGGCAAAGCATCTGCTTGCATCAGCGGGAATATCCGTACCCAAAGGCGTGCTATTAAGAAACGCCAATTCGAACTCACTCAAGCGAGTGAAGACTTTTCCTGTTGCAGTGAAAGCACAGGTCCGAAGCGGAGGACGCGGAAAGCAAGGGGGGATAGTCAAGGCCGTCAATTCAGCTTCACTGAAAAGTGCTGTCAAAAAGCTTTTCGGAACGGAGTTCAATGGCGAGAAGGCTGAATCACTACTGGCTGATCCGTGGCTGGCAATAGATCGCGAACTTTACCTCTCCGTAACGGTGGACGCTGCTGCGGAAGGCTACGTCGTGATGTATTCCCCTGAGGGGGGTGTAGATATTGAAAACGGAAAACCGCCAGTTCGATATCCGATCGGTGCCCCGTGGCTATTTCGAGCGCACAAACTGCGCGCCATCCTGAGTCCGGTAGAGAAAGACTTTCAGTTGCGCGAGAAGGTCATCGCACTGGCACAAAGACTGGTGGATATAGCGACTGCAAATGACTGCACGACGGTGGAGATTAATCCCCTCGCAAAGCTCAAATCCGGTGAGCTCATGGCGCTGGATGCAAAGATCGTTTACGACGAATGGGCGCATTACCGTAATGCGGACATCAAAGAGCAGCAATCAAAAAACAGGGCGCGCGCAGACAAGTGGCTGAAAGCTTGTCTGGACATGCAGCACATGTACGTCAAGCTGGATGGAGATATCGGACTGATATCTGGCGGTGCAGGCATGACGATGGGGGCGATGGATCTCATCCATGAATTTGGCGGAAAACCCGCATGCTTCTTTGACTGCAGCCCCGGACCGACATCCACGCGAGGCTATAAACCAGCTTTTGCCCTGCTCGACCACGACCCTGCCGTTAAAGTGATTCTGGTCAGCGTTTTTGGTGGCGGAACACAGATGAATCGCGTTGCAAATGCCATGAAAGAAAACATGGCGATGCGAAAAAGCAAAAAACCGGTCATCTTTCGACTCGACGGTACATATGTCGATCAAGTTCCAGGGATTTTTGAAACCTTCGGCGCGATCAATCACGAGTCCCTTGAACATGCCGTAAGGGAGGCCATTAAATTGGCGAAAAAATCATGAGCATCCTTCTGGATAAGGGCAATCGAGTAGTGGTCCAGGGTATTACCGGGGCAATGGGAACCTTCTTTGTAACCGACTCGCGGGGTTATGGAACCCAAATCGTTGCCGGTGTTTCACCAGGAAGAGGTGGAAATAACGTTGAAGGGGTTCCCGTTTTTGAGGGTGTTGCCGAAGCAGTCAGAAATACGGGGGCGGACACTGCAATGGTTTTTGTGCCTCCGGCGTCTGTTCGTAGCGCAGCAATAGAGGCAATCGAATCAGGATGCAAACTCGTGGTCGCAACTGCGGATGAACTCCCGGTCCGCGATGCCATCGAGATTCGCGCAGCAGCTCGAGCAAACGGCGCACATTTCATCGGACCGAACACCCCAGGAATCATCTCTCCAGGCAAGGCGAAGATGGGTTTCATGCCGTCCTTCTGTTTCATGAAGGGAAAGATGGGGGTCATTTCAAGAAGCGGCTCTCTGTCCTATGAGGCCTGCAAACGATTAACGGTCGCAGGCATTGGTCAGACAACTGTAGTCGGGATCGGGGGCGACCCCGTCAAGGGGACGACGGCACTTGAGGCCCTTGAGTTGTTTCATAAGGACCCTGAAACAAAAGCGGTGATGTATCTCGGCGAGATTGGTGGCACCGAAGAAGCAGCCGTTGCTGACTACGCAAGAAGGCCAGGAGCCAAACCGGTAGCCGCACTGATTGTTGGGGCCACTGCCCCCCCAGGCAAGAAGATGGGGCACGCAGCCGCACTTGTGGGTGGAAAAAATGACACTCATGAAGAGAAGAACAAGGTTCTGCGTCGAGCTGGTGTGCTCACTGCAAAAGGCATCACCAACGTTGTCGCAAAAGCACGGGAAGCATTACAGCAAGCAGAATAACAGGAGAAGATCTTGAACAAGAGAATCGAATTAGACATCAACGAAGAAGCACCAGAAGGCAAAATCAACGAAGCTTCAATGTCAGCGGCGCGTGAGTTGATCGGATGCAAGTTGCGTCCCGAACAATATCTACGTGATGCCAGCCTGGACAGCATCACAATTTTCTCCAACGGAATCGGCGACCTCAATCCCCTGTATCGGGATCAGGAATATGCTCGCTGGACGCGATTCGGTGGTTTGATCGCGCATCCGTGCTTCCCGTGGACCCACCATTGGCCGGGGCGTTCATATTGGGGGCTTCCTGGTGTACACGGCTTTGGTGTTGCCATTGATTGCGAGTACTACAGAAACGTGCGTCCGGGTGATCGCATCAGCATCTGGAACCGCGTCATCGATATCCATGAGAAAGCATCAAAATTCTCTGGAAAGATGGCCATGCAGTATCTGGAGTCAACGTACATCAATCAAAGGGACGAAGTTCTTTGCCGCGCTCTCGGCATGACTGCACGCCATGAGCGTAAAGCTTCACGCGATACCGGCAAATACAAGGAGGTAAAGACGCATGTTTACACCTCGGCAGAGCGTGAGCGAATTGACGAGATGGTATTGACCGAGCAAGACAGAATCCGGGGTCAAAATACACGGCACTGGGAGGATGTAAATGTCGGCGACTCCATCGACGAAATAGCTCGGGGTCCGCTTTCCTCCTCCGACACGATGGCATTCGTGATCGCTTCAGGCCGCGGAGCTGCTCACGGCGTCCTTTTGAGGCACGCCGCAAAACACCCGAAACACTACATCCGCAATAAAAAAACGGGGGGTGGAATCGAATATACCGGCATCGGGCATCACCGCGAGGACTTTGCTAAAGAAGTCGGCGTTCCTGGCATGTATGACTATCTCCCGCAAAGGGCATGTTGGTTCGCCACAGCCATTACCAACTGGATGGGGGATGATGCAGTTCTTAAGCGCCTCCGAATGGAAGCCAGGCTTTTCAACTGCCAAGGTGATACGACATTTATTACCGGGAAAATAGTCAAGAAATATGTCAAAGACCGCTGCGCTCTGATTGATATCGAAATGAAGGGCATCAACCAACGAGGGGATCTGTCTTCACCAGGTTTTGCAACAGTGATGCTCCCTTCAAAAGATGTGACGACAAAGGTCCCTCTTGATGGAACCGTATGTGATCTTGAGCTCCCGGTTGTTCGCTAATTTGGGTAGTTAGAAATACATTGTAGTTAATGGTTCTGCCTTAAGGACATGGATCTCAGCCATTGAACGGAGATCCATGTCTGGATTTATTTGTGTAACGATTTTCTAAAGATGGATCTGGCATTTTTCGATCGGGGGTAAATGTGTCAGGAAAAGCGATGTATTTGGTTCTCGATATGATCAATGACCTGATTCATGACGATGGCCCGAATGGACAGAAAGGCTACGGCCCAGAGCTACACCGACGCAATACGATCGCGAATACCGCAGAAGCGATACGCAAAGCCCGTGCGATAAATGTTCAAGTGGGCTATGTGCGCATCGGGTTTTCGCCAGATTACAGAGAGTGCCCCCCGACATCTCGAATATTTCAAGGCGCAAAAAAGGCAGGAATATTCAAGCTCGGCACATGGGGGACTGAAGTACACCCGGCTTTAAAACCGATGCCTGGTGACTTTGACATCGTAAAGCATCGAGTAAGCCCATTTTATGCCACTAGCCTCGAACCCATATTGAAAGCAAACGGTATTAGTCGTTTGTATCTCTCCGGCGTTTCGACAAGTGGCGCAGTGCTATCCGGCGCTAAAGATGGGCATGACCGCGACTACGATGTTTACATCTTGGATGATTGTTGTTGTGCGTTGAGCGAAGAACAGCATCAGGCTGTAATCGATCAAACAAAGCGGATGTCGACAATACTGACATCAACGACCGTAACTTTCTTGGAAGGCCTGTAGGTAGCCACAGACCTAAGCCCTTCGCAGGTAAGCAGTAAAGTGATTTAAGAAATCTAAACATGTTTTGTTAGGAATCTGAAACGTAAAAGATTTAAAGAAACTATTTTAATAGTCGGTCAAAAACATACATTCGGAATCAATTCTGATAGGAGGAGACCGCACCATGATTTCTAAAAGCTCAATAGGTTTGATGATATTTGGATTGATCTACACGGGGATTGCCCCTCCAGTACTTGGGCAGGCATTTCCAGTCAGAACAATTCGTTTGATCGTACCCAACCCCCCGGGGGGCGGCACTGACACCATAGCGAGGCTGATCTCCCAGAAAGTCGGTCCTGCATTGGGTCAGCAAATCGTTGTAGACAATCGCCCAGGTGGTGGTGGACGAATTGCAGCTGAACTGGTGGCAAGAGCACCAAAGGATGGATACACGATCTTTCAAGCAAGTGCGAGCGCACTAATCACCGGCCCAGCACTATATTCAAATATCAACTATGACCCAATCAAGGATTTCGCCCCCATTTCATTAGCTGCAACGACGGCGTATATGCTTGCTGCTCATCCATCCGTGCCGGCCAAATCAGTCAGAGATGTAATCAGTCTCTCGAAATCAAGAAAAAACAGCCTGACTTACGGCAGCACGGGTCCCGGCAGTGCCGCACACTTGGGCATGAAGTTATTGGAGTCTATGGCGAAGATTGAACTCATTCATGTTCCTTTTAAGGGCACCACACCGGCGATGGTATCGATTGCCTCTGGTGAAATCGACATCATGTTTGGCAACTACCAAGCAATACTTGCACAGGTTAAATCTGGTCGCTTGAAAGCGCTTGGGCAGACAACTCCAGCACGTTCACCGCTGGCACCGGATATTCCAACGATTAGTGAAAGTGGTTTGCCTGGCTTCGAAATGCGCCAGATCTATTCAGTTGTTGCACCGGCCGGCACACCCCAGGATGTAATTAATCGTCTGAATCAGGAGATCGTGAAGCAACTGCCGACTGATGACGTCAAGAAGATGATGGCGTCTCATGGCATTGAAATCGTTGTAAGTACGCCCCAAGAACTTGGAAAACTCCTTGCTGATCAGCTCCATATTTGGACAAAAGTAATCAAGGATGCCGGTATCAAAGAGCAGTAATTCGAAAGGTCACGTTCTGCTTTATCCGCAGCGCCGATGAATGTGATTGATTAAAACCAACGGGGTTTGAAATTATGGGGACGATCGTAGAATCCATCGGCGAATACGCCGCTGGCTTAAGCGCGGAGCACTTAGCTCCAAATGTTATCGACTATGCCAAGCGCATACTGCTTGACAGTCTTGCTTGCGGTTTTGGGGGTCTCAATAGTCAGCCTGCGTGCATTGTGCGTGAGGGTGTATCTGAATTGGGAGGGCATCCCCAAGCCACAATTCTTGGAAAGGGCATCAAAACCAACACCCAGTTCGCGGCTCTTGCAAATGGGGTTGCCATTCGCTATCAGGATTACAACGACGTTTATTTTGGACCAGCATGGACCGCGCACCCAAGCGACACTATTGCTTCAGTGCTTGCAGCGGCTGAATGGAAAAAGTGTTCTGGTATTGATTTTCTGCTTGGCTTGATCGTTGCGTATGAAGTGCAGTTGCGATTCTCCGATCTACCGGTGCCAAAGAATCTATGGCATCGAGGCTGGCATCACACGGCAGCCTGTTCATATGCAGCAGCAGCTGGGGCAGGACGTGTCTTAGGGCTGAACCAGACCCAGCTTGGTCATGCAATCGCGCTTTCCGGGGCAAGGGCAAATACTTTCTCGGAAATACGCCACGGCAATATACCGATGGATAAGGCTCTTTCCGCACCGATAGTGGCGAGCCAGTCAATCCTCTACGCCATTCTTGCGAAGAAAGGGTTTACGGGTTGCGAAACCTTGATAGAGGGGCCATACGGATTCGTCAATTCCGTTGCTGGAGGTGTTGATGCGAAGCCTCTTGTACCGACATTAGATGATTTCAGAATCATGAAGATCGGACTTAAACCCTACCCTGTAGAAGGCATGACCCCAGCAATGGTTCAGGCAGCCATTGAGCTCCGCAATGAGCACAACATTAAGCCCAATGAAGTGCAACGCATTCGCATCTTTGCTCATGAAGAAGCTGTCACCAAGCCCAGCTGGGATGATCACAAGCACGCCCCACAAAACAAGGAAACGGCCGACCATAGTTTTTACTACTGCACAGTGGTTGGACTTGTTGCTGGTGAGTGCACTTCTGAACAGTTTGAACAAAAGTGGCTGCAAAATGCGGATGTCATCAATTTGATGAAATTGTGCTCTCTTGAGGCCAAGCCGCATTTGACGGCATTGTTCAAGAAAGGTGCGCGACCGGCTGCTGTGGAGATAACAACACAACGCGGCACGTTCCTGAAGGAAATTCTTTATCCCAAAGGGGATCCCAACAATCCTATGGGTTGGGGTGATGTTACGGATAAATTCCTAAGACAATCGAATAACTTAATTGATGACGCATTGGCTCAAAGAATTATTGAGAAAACGAAGCTGATTGAGCATGAAAAAGACATTTCTCAATTTGCGGAAATGCTTGGAGGGTAATGACGAAGTTATTTTCGACGCCACTCCCACGGCACCATCGGCGCCTTGTCCGCCCATAACCCCCGCCGCGCAGCCTGCTCTCCGTAAAGTGGCGAATCCGCCCTCGAATACCGGTCATACACCCAAGCCATCCCGCCCCTGACCAGCGACGTCGCCACATCCTGGCCACTGCAACTCACCCTCGAGACCGTTCGCCCGATCCCGAGCCACCTCGACGACGTCCGCCACCACCCGATAGCGCTTGTTTCGACTTCGAGCCGAAGGGCTTCTCGGATACGAGGCTTGGTGCAAGTGCTTTTCGGGAAAGTGGCTAACTATAATTTAATGATGGTTAATTGAAATTATTGAATAATATTAATATATTCAATCACTTAATTTACACCCATCCTTCAATTTAAATTGTCGTTTTCAACACTTTAAACTGTCACTCCACAGGCGCGGCGGGAACTTCGTGGGGTTATTGGCACTCTTAGATGAGGAGTGCTAAACTCATTCACATGAAGGAGCTAACGATGAACGCCATGTCCTTGCCCGTACCCTCGGCAACCGGCAGCCTGGAAACCTACATCCAGGCGGTGAACCGTTTCCCCCTGCTGACCCAGGAACAGGAAACCGGATACGCGCGCCTTTTGCGCGACACTGGCGACTTGGAGGCCGCACGTCATCTGGTGCTCTCCCACCTGCGTCTGGTGGTTTCGATTGCACGCAATTACTCCGGTTACGGGCTGCCCCAGGCTGACCTCATTCAGGAAGGCAATATCGGCCTGATGAAGGCAGTAAAGCGCTTTGACCCCGAACGCGGCGTAAGACTGGTGTCTTTCGCGATGCACTGGATCCGCGCTGAAATCCATGAATTCGTACTGCGCAACTGGCGGCTGGTAAAAATCGCCACCACTAAGGCGCAGCGCAAGCTGTTCTTCAACCTGCGCAGCATGAAACAGGATCTGGGCACGCTGGACGTTGAAGAAGTAAAAAAAGTTGCGTGTGAACTGGGTGTCAAACCGGAGGAAGTGGTGGAGATGGAAACGCGCCTCGGCGGCCAAGACCTGGCGCTGGAGCCGGCGGGCGACGACGAGCGGGAGCAGTTCGCACCGATCGCCTATCTCGTCGCCGATCAAGCTGCGCCAGATGTGGTGCTGGAAGCCGAGCAGACCGCCCGCTTGCGCAGCGAAGGGCTGGAAAAAGCACTGGCCAGCCTTGATCCGCGCAGCCGGCGCATCGTCGAAGCGCGTTGGCTGAAGGAAGACTCGAGCGCCACGCTGCATGATCTCGCTGCTGAATTCGGCGTTTCAGCCGAACGCATCCGCCAGATTGAAGCGAAGGCGCTGGATAAAATGAAAACACTTATTGCCGCCTGACCAGCCTCACTGACCCAACAAAAAGCCCCGGAGCACCGGGGCTTTTTTATTTTTTCAACAACTGGCGGATATCGTGTAACAGCGTGGGAGTTCCCGCACCGTACTGGGCGAATAACCGAAGCCGGCCCTCGTCATCGAGAATGAAGGTGCCCGCGGAATGGTCCATCGTATATCCCCCGCTCGGCAATTTCTGCTTCTGGTAATAGATCTTGAACTCCTTGGCGGCACGGGCGATTTCGTCGGCATTCCCGGTCAACCCCAGAAATGACGGATGGAATGCCGGCACATACCGCTTGAGTACCTCGGCAGTATCACGCTCCGGATCAACGCTGACAAACAACACCTGCAAACGACCGCTATCGCCACCAAGTTCCTTCATCACGTTGGCCATCTCGACCAGGGTCGTGGGACACACGTCAGGACAATGTGTAAAACCAAAAAAAACCGCAACAACCTTGCCCTTGAAATCAGCCAGCGTACGCCGCTGTCCGTTGTGGTCGCTGAGTTCCAGCGTCTTGCCAAACGAGGCGCCGGTGACATCAGTCAGTTTGAACACGGGTTTTTCGCCCTGTTCGCCACAACCGGCCAAAGAAAAAACCAGACCTGCCATCAGTGCCGCGAAAAAAATCTTCATAAGTTGATCAGAAAAACAGCTGCAGGTAATGATCAATCAGCAGCGCGGCAAATATAAGCGTCAGATAGAGAATCGAATAACGGAAAGTACGCCGCGCAAGCGCATCGCTGTATTCGGTATAGATCTTCACTGCATAAAACAGGAACACCGCACCGAGCACCATCGCCGCGATCAGGTAAGGCATCCCGCTCAGGCGGGTTACGAACGGCAGCGCTGAACAGGCCAGCAGCACGATGGTGTAGAGCAGCACATGCAGCCGGGTGAACTTATCGCCATGGGTAACCGGCAGCATCGGTACGCCGGCCTTGGCATATTCGTGCTTGCGGTACAGCGCAAGCGCCCAGAAATGCGGCGGGGTCCACGCGAAAATGATCAGGAACAGGGTTAACGCCTGCGGCGTGACGTCTCCGGTAACGGCAGCCCAGCCCAGCACCGGCGGCATCGCACCGGATGCGCCACCGATAACGATGTTTTGCGGGGTCATTGGCTTGAGGATTACCGTGTAGATGACGGCGTAACCGACAAAGGTCGCCAGTGTCAGCCACATCGTCAGCGCATTGACCCAGTGATACAACAATCCCAGTCCGATGCCGCCGACAATGCCGGAAAAAACAAGCGTCTCCAGCGTCGTGATCTGCCCGCGCGGCAATGGACGGAATTTGGTGCGCGTCATCAGCGCATCGATTTTCTGTTCCACCAGGCAATTCACAGCAGCGGCGGCGCCCGCTACCAGCGCGATGCCCACGGTTGCCGCAAAAAGAATGACGACCGGCACCATGCCCGGAGTCGCCAGGAACATGCCGATCACCGCGGTAAAGACGATCAGCGACACCACGCGCGGCTTGGTCAGCGCGTAGAACTGCTGGATGCGGGACGACAATGAGGTATCGGCGACGGTGGAAGACATCAGGGTGCGGGTTTCTGGCGGAGGGCGAAGTTTATCACCACCATGGTAAGCAATAAAATCGCCGCGCCGGCATTATGCGCTGCCGCCACTGCCAGTGGCAGCCCTGCCAGCACATTGGCGATACCCAGTGCAATCTGCAGCAGCAGAACCGCCAGCAGGGCAACTCCGTAACGGACCAATCCGGCACTGCGCATCAGATACAGGGCGAAGCCACCAACATAGAGGAAAGTCACCAAAGCACCAACGCGGTGTGTCCAGTGAATCGCGGTAATGGCGTCATAGCTCAAGTGGGTACCCGCGGCTGTCATACCCAGCTCCCGCACCAGCTGGAAGCCATGGCGGAAATCCATTTGCGGCAACCATTCGCCGTGGCAGGTGGGAAAATCGATGCAGGCCAGCGCGGCGTAATTGGTGGATACCCAACCGCCGAGCAGGATCTGTACGACCACAATCATCAATGCCAGCATCGCCCAGGGTTGCAGCCGGGCTGCGCCCGGAACCGCCTGAAATTTTTCCTGGCGCAGGCCGAGCAACGCGAGCAAGGCCAGCGTCGCAACGCCGCCAAGCAGATGTAACGTAACGATCACCGGCTTGAGCAGCATGGTCACCGTCCACATTCCCAGCGCCCCCTGGAACATCACCAGCGCCACCAGGCCGGTGGCCAGCAACGGAGACTGCTGCAATTCGCGACGACGCAACCATGCCGTGGCAGCAATGGCCAGAATCAGCAGTCCCAATCCACCCGCGATGTAGCGATGGAACATTTCCTTCCACGCCTTGCTCAGCGATACCGGACCATGAGTGCCGCCCTGCTCCTCAACAGCCTTGGCGATATCGTCCAGTGCATGGTGCGGTGTCAGTTCGCCGTAACAGCCTGGCCAGTCGGGACAGCCCAATCCTGCGTCGGACAGACGGACATACGCACCAACCACCACGACCACAAAGGTGTAGATGGTGGCAAACCAAACGAGCTTGCGGAACATTAAATATCCAATAAAAACAGTTATTTACATCAACCTATACGAGAGACCTTGAGCAAGCGCTCGATGTCCTTGCGGATACGGCTCGGATCGGCGTCACGCGGATACCGAAGTACCAGATTTCCAAGCGGGTCGATCACATAAATGTGATCCGTGCGCGCACCTTCATAAGGCAAGGCCTCCAGCAAACCGCTGCCCTGGGCGTTGATCATCCACGTGCCTTCAAATTCCGTACGCAAGCGCTGCGCCGGCTCGCCTTTACCGGTGATCAGCCACATCCGTTCGATGCGCTCCGGGTATTTGCCCTGGGTTTTACGGATCTGGCGGATCTGCCACAGCTTTTTTTCGCAGTACGCATCGCAGGCGGCTTCATCGACAACCAGAAAAATCCACTTGCCTTCAAGCTGACGCAGCGTGAACCCGCCGCCGGCCGACTGCATCAGCGGTTCGACAGGAAGCTTCTTCGCCTCCATCAACTGTCCGTAGTTAATGCGCCCTTCCGGCTTGTAGAAATAATAGGTCGCGAATGAGGCGATGAACGGCGCAATGCAGACCGCCGCCACCAGCCACAGCGTCTTACGGCTTTGGGGCTGAACGTCTTTTGACATGGGTTACCAGGTAGTAAATAAGAATGGCCAGACTTAACGCATACCACTGGAATGCATAGGCAAGATGCGTGTTGCGTCCGAGATCGGGGCGGCTCCATTCGCGCTTGATACCGTCATCCACAGCGCTATCCTGCTGGATCACGAACGGCTGAAGATCAAGCCCGGTTGCCTGGTGATAACGCTCGAACACCAGGTTCTGCCACACGTTGCCCTCGGCGACCTTCGTTGAAAGCTCAAGGTAGCGTTCGCTGAACCCCACAGCAGTACCTTTGATGAGCTGCTCACCTGCGGGAGTTTCCACCACCGGCATGCTGCGGTCGCGGCTGGCGGGCATCCAGCCGCGATTGACCAGGACATACCGCTGCGAACCGGCAATGCGCAGCGGCGTTGCCACGTGGTATCCAGGCTGATGCTTGTACAGCCGATTGTCGACAAACACGGTGTATTGGGGGGCGAATTCGCCGCGAACCTCCACTTTGCGCAACAGAACATCATCTGTTGGCAGGGTAGCGGTGCCGATGGTGATCGCAGGTTCCAGCGCCATCACATTCTGACGGTCCTGCAAACCCTGTTTAAAATCTGCGCGGCCAATCTGCCACTCGCCCAGAAAAAAAGTCAGGACCACACCTGCCGTCGCCAGCAGCGTCGTCCAGATCCGGGGCTGGAACGTAAATGCACCTACACTGATCGCCGCCATTGGAATACCGGTTGGGTTACACTTCGGCGCATAACATCATGCGCATAATCGTCATACTTTTCATCATTGTCATACTTGGCAGCCTCGGTTCCGCGCTGTATTACATGATCCGTGATCGCGGCACTACCGAACGCACGGTCAAGGCGTTGACGGTCAGGATCGCCCTGTCCGTCACGCTGTTCCTGCTGCTGATGCTGAGCTTTCATTTCGGCTTTATCACCACACGACTGTAGACACGGACTGGTCCCTGTCGTTCCGGCAACCGGCACGGGGCTGCATCTAAAAAAAACGCCGCGATCTCGCGCGGCGCTCAAATCCCCGAATCGGGGGTACCTCCTCCCCGTGCAAACCGCACTTCACCGGCTTGTATCTGCCCGGCTGCGCGGTTCGCCGCCTTAAACCATTAAAGCCAATAGACAACCACGAAAAGGACCAGCCAGACGACGTCGACGAAGTGCCAGTACCAGGCCACGCCCTCGAAACCAAAATGGCTCTCCGGGGTGAAATGTCCTGCCACGCTCCGGAACAGGATTACCCACAGCATGATGGTGCCGATCGTTACATGGAAACCATGGAAGCCCGTCAGCATGAAGAAGGTCGCGCCATAAGCGCCCATCGTCAGTTTGAGATTCAGGTCATTGTAGGCATGCACATACTCATAAACTTGGAATCCCATGAAGACCATGCCCAATGCGATCGTCAGGACAAGGCCCCAGATGAGGTGTGAACGTTTATTCTTCAACAATCCCCAGTGCGCCCAGGTCAGCGTCACACCCGACATCAACAACAGCGCCGTATTCAGTGCCGGAATACCCCATGCGCCCATCGGCGAGAAGGTCTCCTTGATGCCGGGGCCGGTCGCCGGCCAGGCAGACTTGAACCCGGGCCACAGCAACTCCTGGTGAATCAGTGATCCCAGGTCAGGGACGGAGATTACCCGCATATAAAACAGCACGCCGAAGAAAGCGGCAAAAAACATCACCTCGGAGAATATGAACCATCCCATGCCCCAGCGGAATGACGTGTCAACCTGTTTGCTGTAATGCCCCCCCTGCGACTCCTGGGCAACGGCAGTAAACCAGCCCGCAAACATGAAGAAAAGGATCAGAAATCCGATGCCGAGCAACACATAGCCCAACGGCATTTTGTTGACTGAAAACGAGGCGCCAAAACCGATGAAGCCCAGAGCAACCGAAGCGACAATCGGCCAGTGCGAGGGCTGCGGCAGGTAATAGTTGCCTGATGCTTGATTCGACATTTCCACTTCTCCCCTGAATCCTTGCGTTGAATCCTACTTGCGCAACAGGTCAGCGTATGACCAGTCGCACCACAGAAACCACCGTGCCGACGAATACCGCCGCTGCCATAAGGCCTACGATGATGACCTGAACTGGCGTCACAACAATGCTCTCGTGGTCGACGCGCTTGCGTATGCCGAGAAACGCCGAAAAAACCATTCGCACAACCTGCAACAGCGTCGCTTTTTGCGGAACCTCAGCCATTACCTGCATCATCCCTGGCCGCCGGCTTTGGGTATTGCCGCGCCCTTGACCTCGAAAAAGGTGTAAGACAACGTAATCGTATTCACGTCGGCCGGCAGTGTCGAATCAATGACGAACTGAACCGGCATTATTTTGCCCTCGCCCGCCTGCAGCGGTTGCTGCTTGAAGCAGAAACATTCGAGTTTTTTGACATAGGGTGCGGCATGTTTCGGGCCATAGCTCGGGATTGCCTGTCCGACGATCGCATTTTCACCGTTGTTGCGGACCTGGTATTCAATCTGGACCATCTCGCCCGGATGCACCCGAACGCTGCGCTGAACCGGCTTGAAATCCCATTCAAGGCCGTGGGCATTGGAATCAAACTCCAGCGTAACCCAGCGTGTCTTGTCGACCTGCGTGTTCTCGACAGCAGCCGCCGGCTTGATCAGATTATTGATCCCGGTGACTTCGCATATTTTTTCGTAAAACGGCACCAGCAGGAATCCGAAGCCAAACATTGCCACGGCAAATATGGACAGCCGGGTCAACAACCGGCGATTGGCGCGTTCTTTGTTCATCGGGCCAGAAAGTAGTATTTAGCCATTATGCCGAAGAAAAACGCAGCAACAATCAGCCACAGCACAGCGGCAGTGCGACGGTTGTTGCGTTTGACTTCTAGCTGGGTCATCGCGAATTACTTGATGACTGGAGGTGTTTCAAAACTGTGCCACGGCGCCGGGGTGGGCAGATGCGTCCATTCCAGGCTGTCAGCGCCCTCCCAGGGTTTGTCGGGCGCTTTCTCTCCACTGGTGATGCACTTGATCACGATGTAGAGGAACAGGAGCTGCGACAGGCCAAAACCGAAGGCACCGATCGACGAAATCATGTTGAACTCGGTGAACTGCACCGCGTAGTCCGGAATGCGGCGCGGCATGCCGGCCAGACCCAGGAAATGCTGCACGAAGAAGGTGACGTTGAAGAACACCAGCGACAGCCAGAAGTGCCACTTGCCCAGCGTCTCGTTGTACATCTTGCCGGTCCACTTCGGCAGCCAGAAATAGATGCCGGCAAACGCGGAGAACAGGGCGCCCGCAACCATGACGTAGTGGAAATGCGCCACCACGTAGTAGGTGTCGTGCAGCTGCACGTCTACCGGTGTGATCGATAGCACAAGACCGGTAAAGCCGCCAAGTGTAAACAGGAACAGAAAGCCAAGTGCAAACAACATCGGGGTCTCGAATGTCAGTGAGCCCCTCCACATCGTGGCGACCCAGTTGAACACCTTGACTCCCGTGGGTACGGCAATCAGCACTGTCGCGTACATGAAGTAGAGCTGCGCCTCAACCGGCATGCCGGAGGTATACATGTGATGCGCCCAGACCATGAACGACAGAATCGCGATCGAAGCTGTTGCGTAGACCATCGAAGCGTAGCCGAACAGGGGCTTGCGGGAGAACGCAGGGATCACCTGCGACACCACACCGAACGCAGGGATTGCGATGATGTAAACCTCGGGATGACCAAAGAACCAGAAAATATGCTGGTAAAGGACGGGGTCACCGCCACCGGCCGCATTGAAAAAATGCGTTCCGAAGTGACGATCGGTCAGTGTCATCGTGACCGCACCGGCGAGCACCGGCATTACGGCGACCAGCAGATAGGCGGTAATCAGCCAGGTCCAGCAGAACAGCGGCATCTTCATCAGCGTCAGCCCGGGAGCGCGCATGTTGAGGATGGTGGTGATGATGTTGATCGAACCCATGATCGACGAGATGCCGAGGATGTGCACGGCAAAAATGGTCAGATCCATCGCGGGGCCGGCCTGAGTCGACAGCGGCGCGTACATCGTCCAGCCTACACCTGCACCGCCGCCCGGCATGAACTGCGCGGCGATCAACAGCAACGCTGCGGGGGGCAACAGCCAGAACGAAAGGTTGTTCATCCGCGGGAACGCCATGTCAGGCGCGCCAACCTGCATCGGGATCAGCCAGTTAGCAAACCCGACGAATGCCGGCATGATCGCGCCAAACACCATGATCAGGCCATGGTAGGTGGTCATCGAATTGAAGAAGTCCGGCTGCACGATTTGCAGACCGGGCTGGAACAGTTCGGAACGGATGATCAAAGCCATCACGCCGCCCACGAGGAACATCGTGAAACTGAACCACAGATACATCGTGCCGATGTCCTTGTGGTTGGTTGACATCACCCAGCGCGCGATTCCGCTCGGTTTATGCCCGTGATCGTCGTGGTCGTGAGAGTTTGCGTGTGCTGCGTCCATTGAGTTCTCCTGGAGCCTGAATTAGTTCCGTGCAGCCTTGATTTCGGCCGGGGTCACCGCGTCGCCGGTCTTGTTCGACCAGCTGTTGCGGGTATAGGTGATAACCCCTGCCAGATCAACATCCGACAAGTGCTTGAATGAGGCCATGGCCGTTCCCTGCTTGCCATTCAGCATCAGCTTGATCTGGTCTGGTTTGGGCCCGACAGCAACCTTGGAGCCAGACAATGCCGGGAAGGCGCCGGGCACGCCCATGCCGGTGGCCTGGTGGCAAGCCACGCAATTCTGCGCGTAGATTTTGTCGCCGTGCGCCTTCAGATCTTCCATGGTCCAGGTCTTGTTGGGATCAACCTTGGCAGCCGCCACTTTTTTCTGCTGCGCGCCAACCCATGCGGTGTACTGGGCGGGCTCCATCACTTCAACCACGATCGGCATGAAGCCATGATCCTTGCCGCACAGTTCGGCGCATTGGCCGCGGTAGATGCCTGCTTTTTCCGCCTTGAACCAGGTGTCGCGTATGAATCCGGGAATTGCATCCTGCTTGACCGCCAGCGCGGGCACGTACCAAGCATGGATCACGTCAGCGGCGGTCGTAAGAATGCGGATTTTCTTGCCTACGGGAACCACGACATGATTATCGGTTTCGAGGAGGTAATGGGGATTCGCATTGCGGCCGGCGGTATCCGTACCGTCAATCTGGGCGCGCGGGGTCGACAAAGTGCTGTAGAAGCTGATGCCCTCGCCTTCGCCTTTCAGATAGTCGTAGCCCCATTTCCACTGGTAACCGGTGGCCTTGATGGTGATATCGGGCTCGGAGGTGTCACGCATCGCAATCAACGTGCCTGTTGCCGGAACCGCCAGCGCGATCAGGATCACGAAAGGGATCAGGGTCCACGCCACCTCGACCGCGGTGTTTTCATGGAACTGGGCCGCCTTGTGTCCAACCGACTTGCGGTGCTTGAACACCGAATAGAACATGAAGCCGAAAACGCCGACGAAAATGATGAAGCAGATGATCGTGATGATCGTGTGCAGGTTGTAGATTTTTTCGCCGAGCAGCGTCTGCGGTGTCTGCAGGTTGAGCTTGTATTCAGCCCACGCCGCAAATGACCAGAAATACAGCGCGCCCGCTAAAACCCAACTCTTGATCCCCTTGATGCTCATTCTTCCCCCACTCCTGTAACCCGATTGATCCGCTAAATCCGTTGACCGCCAAGACGGCTGCGCAACTCGCGCGCCAGCTCCTGCCGGCTTTCCTCGCCGCAAAACCGCCCGATGGCGACTTCACGGCCGTGGGAACGCAAGGCAAACCCGCCGGCATTCCCGTTCACCAGCCGCACCCAGCAGCGGTTGAACTCAAACTGACTCGAAAAACCCTGTTCCCTGATTTCGACAAGAATGCGGTCACCAACAAACGCCAGCCGCTCGAAATCGCCCGAACGTTTCAGCGTCCACCATGCTGCGACACCCAGACCAGCAATCTCGACGCCGGCAAACGGGATGATCATCCATGCTCCCGCGGCGGCAAATGCAGACGCTACCAACACCAAAAACAGGGACAGCGAACCGAACACAAGACACAGCAAACGCCAGTCCAGAGAACTGCAATGACGCTTGAAATATGTAAATTCGGCGCCGCATCCCGCCAAATCCGCATCGTAATGGGGCTCTGTCGTCACCGGCGCCGACTATCCTTTTCAACCGCGCGGACTTTAGCACAATGGGAGGGTCCATCGCAACCAAAAAGCCCTTTAAAAGCAGTCGGTTTTCCCTCTTAAATAACCACATTAATGCGACTGATGTCTAGAGATCGCGCGGCACGGACGACGTCCGGTTTGGTTGAATGGTTTACGACCCCCAGCAAAGGAGCTGCAATACGCCGTTTCAAAGTCTGGAGATTCTCTTCCCGGCGCGCCATGGCCGGATCGATGACGTTTGCAATCCAGCCCGCCAGACGCATCCCGCGAACCTGCATCGCCTCCACCGTCAACAGTGCGTGGTTAAGACAACCGAGGCGCATGCCGACAACCAGCACCACCGGCAGATTCAGCCGCTCAGGGATGGCCGCAGCGCTCAATCGCGGCCCCAACGGGACCAGCAGCCCGCCCACACCCTCAACCACGACCACATCAGCAAGCGCCGCAAGCCGTGCGTAATGGCGGACAAGCACAGACATGCGGATTACAGTCCGCGCCTCGCGTGCAGCCAGATGAGGCGCCACAGGCGGCGCAAAACAATAGGGATTGATCGAACTCTGCGGCGCCTCCACACTGGATGCAGCCCGCAGTTGCTCCGCATCATCATTGATCCAGACACCACGACGGCGTGTCGCGCCAGCGGCAACCGGTTTCATCCCGACCACGCGCAAACCCGTCCCTGCCAGACCGCGCAGCACAGCGCAGGCAATCAGTGTTTTACCGACACCGGTATCCGTTCCTGCGATGAATATGCCGCGCGTCCGCATCTCAGCTCCCGCCGACCGCTTTGATCTCGATCACCGGCTTGCCCCCAGGCCCCAGCCGCGGAGCAGGAAGCCACGCGTGGCCGTAAATGACCTCAAAGGTTGCCGGCAGTTTGCCGTCACGGCGAAAAACCTCGTATTTGCGCTCAACCGCCGCCAGCCATTGTTTGCCGGAAAGCGTGGATGGACGATCAGTGGCGGCATTGTGTGCACCGATCGACTTGAGATCACGCATCACTGCACGCGCATCGTCGTAGGTCAGGGTAAAGGTTTCCATATCGATCACCGGATCGGCAAAACCGCACCCGACCAGCATGTCGCCGATATCGTGCATGTCAATGAAGCGGCTGACATGGCGATGTCCATCGGTATCCGTCTGCGCTGCGCGCAATTCCTTCAGCGTATCGGGGCCGAAGGTCGTAAACATGAACAAACCGCCCGGCGCCAGCACGCGGCGCATTTCGGCAAACGACTGCGGCAGCGCATTGACCCACTGCAGCGCCAGATTGCTCCAGGCCAGATCAATGCTGCCCGTCGCCAGCGGCAGCCGTTCGAGGTCGCCACATACCAACAGCGGCGCGCGCCGCATCAAACGCTGACGCCATGACACCGTCGTCCCGGCCTGTCGCAGCATGCCGGGCGCCAGATCCAGCCCGATGATGCGTGCAGCCGGATAACGTGCACCCAATCCTTTCCAGGCGTTACCGGTGCCGCAACCGGCGTCAAGGATGCGTGCCGGCGCATGACGTATGAAATCAAGACGCTCCAGACTGCGCCGGCACACCTCGTGCTGCAACACCGCCGCCGCATCGTAAGTGCTTGAGGCCCGATCAAACGAGCGGCGAACTGCGCGTTTATCGAACACCACATTTTCATTCATTGCAGAACTCCGTGAACCGCCGGCTGATGGCTTCCGGTTCGGAAACAAAAAGTGCATGTCCCGCACCACGGACCATCTCAAGGCGCGCATCCGGTAAGTGCCGGGCCAGATATTCGCCTGCACCCTGAGGGGTAATGCGATCACGATCACCATGCAGCACCAGCGCCGGCTGACGGATATCTGACAATGCCTGGCGCAGATCGGTATCGCGCAGCCAATTCAGCGTACGCACCAGTACTGACCGTTCGGCACTCGGGCGACCGGCAAGCGCCATTTCGATCTTGCGCGCCACTGCACGCGCCTGCACGTCGCCTTGGGTTTCAAGCAGGATGAAACGGCGCAGGGCTGCTGCCGGATCCGCGGCAACCTCGGCGGCAAAACCGGTGAACGCAGCGGCATCCATGCCATGCTGCCAATCCGGCGCAGCAACAAAACGCGGGGTCGAGGAAATCAATATCAACTTTGCAACCTGCTGCGGCTGATGACGCGCCCACGCCAGCGCCAATTGCCCGCCCAGCGACCAGCCGGCAACAACGCAGCGCTCGGGGGCTGCCGCAGCAATCCGGGCTACCACCTCTTCCGGCTCCAGCCCGGTTTCACCGGGAACATCGGGAGCAATCACCGTTTGACCGAGATTCATCTGCGCAATTACTTCGCCCCAGATACCGGCGTGCGCCCCCCAGCCATGCAGCAACACCAGTGGCAATGCGCTCATTTCCGCTGCACCAATGCAGCAATCAGGCGCAGCACATCCTCAGCCTGATGATCTGCCGAAAGGGAAATGCGCAATCGTGCCGTGCCCTGCGGCACCGTCGGCGGCCGGATCGCAGGCACCAGCAATCCCGCTTCAGCCAGTCGCACTGACAAGGCCAGCGCCTCATCATTGCCACCAACCAGCAGCGGCTGTATCGGCGTCGCGGAAGGCAGCAACCGCCATGAAGAACCTCCAAGCCCCTGGCGCAACTGCCTGATCAGCTCACGCAACCGCTCACGCCGCCACTCCTCCTGCTCGATGATTTGCAGGCTCGTCAACAGCGTGTGTGCAAGCAGGGGCGGGGTAGCCGTGGTGTAGATGTAGGTCCGGGCATTCTGGATCAATGTCTCGATCAATGTTTCATTGCCGGCCACGAACGCGCCTGCCACCCCCGCCGCCTTGCCAAGGGTCGCCATGTAGATGATGCGATCCGATTTAATGTTGAAATGCGCAAGAGCGCCGCGGCCCGCTTCGCCGAGGACACCAAAGCCGTGGGCGTCGTCGATGAAAAGATACGCATCGTGACGATCACACAATTCGAGCAGTTCGGCCATGGGCGCGATATCGCCGTCCATGCTGAACACGGCGTCAGTGACAACCAGTCGACGGCGCGCCGGGGTTGTCGCCAGCAAACGCGCAAGCGCATCCAGATCGTTATGTGCATAACGCTTGAATGACGCGCGGGACACCAGCACCGCGTCGTTCAGTGAAGCATGGTTCAGCCGGTCGGCAAACACCGCGTCACCGCGCCCGACCAACGCACTCACCACCCCCATGTTGGCCATATAGCCAGTGGAAAAAAACAGGGCGCGAGGCTGGCGCACGAATGTGGCCAATGCGTCTTCAAGTTCGTGATGCGCGGTACTGTGCCCAAGGATCAGATGTGACGCACCACCGCCGACGCCATAACGGGCGATACCCTCATTAGCCGCAGCAGACAGCCGCGGATCGGCGGCAAGACCGAGATAATCGTTGGAACAGAACGCCACGTAGCCGCGCCCGTCCACCGTGACTCGCGCCCGCTGCGGCGACTCAAGCAGGCGTCGCGATCGGCGCAGGCCTTGCGCTTCTCGCGCTGCCAGTTCGGCAGCCAGCTCGGTGTGCAATGACACGGGTGTTGCTGCGCCCGATCGCGCTCAGGCAGGGTTCAGCGGTTTCAGGCCGAGGCGTGAGAACAGCGCCCGATCGTTTTCAACGTCGGGGTTGCCGGTGGTCAGCAGTTTTTCACCATAGAAAATCGAATTTGCACCGGCCAGAAAACACAGTGCCTGCACACCGTCGCCGAGTTCCTGGCGCCCCGCCGACAAACGCACAAAGGCCTTGGGCATGGTGATGCGCGCGCAGGCAATCGTGCGCACAAACTCCAGCGGATCCAGTTTGTCCGCGCCGTGCAACGGTGTGCCCGGCACCTGTACCAGATTGTTGATCGGCACCGACTCCGGATAGGGATCCATGTTCGCCAGTTGCGCGATCAGCTTCGCTCGCGCGGTGCGCGTCTCGCCCATGCCGACAATACCGCCGCAGCAGACGTGCATGCCGGCCTCGCGCACCTGGGTCAGCGTATCAATGCGGTCGCCGTAATCACGTGTGGTGATCACGTTGTTGTAATTGTCTTCGGCAGTATCGATGTTGTGGTTGTAATAATCGAGACCCGCGTCACGCAACTGGTCAGCCTGGCCGGGTTTGAGCATGCCCAGCGTCGCACAGGTTTCCATACCCAGTCCACGCACGGCCTTGACCATCGCCACCACCTTGTCGAGGTCACGCTGCTTCGGACCACGCCATGCGGCACCCATGCAAAAGCGCGTGGCGCCGTGGTCGCGTGCCGCACGTGCAGCGGCAACAACTTCGTCCACCGACAACATGTCCTGGTTTTCGACACCGGTCTGGTAACGCGCCGCCTGCGGGCAATAACCGCAGTCCTCGGAACAGCCGCCGGTCTTGATCGACAGCAAGGTCGACAACTGCACCGCATTGGCATCGAAATTTTCTCGATGCACCTGCTGTGCCCGGAACAGCAGATCGTTGAACGGCAACGCAAACAAGGCTTCGATGGCCGTTACGGTCCAGCGGCCGCTCGGTGCAGAAGTGTCGGCGGCGAAGGCCGCGCGTTCGTTAACAGGATTGTTGACAGGCAAGGTGTCCATGGGTGGTCGCTTTCACTGAGTGCTTAAAACTTGTAAATAATCAATAAAATCAAATACTTAATTATTATTATCGTCGCAGATGCCCGGTCATTTGTCAAATTTTGGAAACGCCCTGCTTAACAAATGGCGCCGCGCATCGCCTGAAATCCTCGCAACGCACTGCCTGCTTTGCGGCAATCGGGCACCTGCTCGCGGCATTTGTGAAGACTGCTGGTCGGAATTACCTTGGCACACTTCCCCCTGCTGCACGATCTGCGCCCATCCTCTGGCCATGTCCGGCGTTTGCGGCCGCTGCCTGAGCGAACCACGCCACTTTGATCACGTTATCGCCGCTGCCCGCTATCGGTTCCCGGTTGATGGCCTGATCCAGTCCTGCAAATACGGCGGGCGGCTCGCTACCATCCGCGCACTGGCCAGCATGCTCGCTCGCCAGAAACCGCAGCAAGCCGATCTGATCGTGCCTATGCCGCTGTCGGCACAGCGGTTGCGCGAGCGTGGATTCAATCAGGCGCTTGAACTCGCCCGTGAGGTGGCTGGGTCGATACGGGCGCCGATCGAAGCAACACTGTGCGTAAAAACACGCGACACCGCCCCGCAAACCCGCCTGCCGTGGAAAGAACGCCGCAAGAACATCCGCGGCGCATTCGTCGTACTGCGAAATGTCACCGGGCTGCACGTGGTCGTGATTGATGACGTACTGACTACCGGTGCGACACTCAATGAACTGTCGCGCAATCTTAAACACGCTGGCGCGGCATCCGTCACAGGCTGGGTTGTTGCACGCACGGTCGCCAGTGGCGCAGCGACCAGGTAAACCCGTTCAGCGCAAGCGCTGATCGGCGAAAGTCTGCAACTCCGGCGTCAGATTGCCGGTGGCCCTGGCCCGTCGAAACGACTCCTGCGCCTCAGCGCCACGCCCCAGCGCTTCCAGCGAGATCCCCATGCCCAGCAACCAGACACCGGAATTGGGTCGCAAACGCAGTGCACGATCAAACATGCCGACTGCCTCGGCGTGTTTTTTCTGGCGTTGCAGCAAGCCGGCGTAGAACCCTGCGTAATCCGCGCTGTTGCCGGCATAGTCGGCACTCCGCGCCAGCGTCTGCACGGCCGCATCGATTTCACCGCGGTCAACATGCAGGCGTGCGGCCATCATCGCAAAACCGAATTGTGTTGGAGCGAGCTGCAAACCTTCCTGCAGAATCAGCATCGCCTCGGCTGGTTGACCTGCATCAAGCAACACACCTGCCAACGCCTGCCTTGCTGCGTGATACGCCGGATCGGTTTGCAGCGCTGCCTCGAATCCGCTGCGTGCCTCGGCAAGCCGGCCCTGTTGCAGGGCCGATGCGCCGCGCGTGTATTCCACTTCAGCACGTTGCCGCGGAGTCTGATCGCGCATCCGCTTATCGATTCCGGCGGGCACTGGCGAAACTGCGGTCGTTTTAGCCACAACGGGTGCCTCGACCGCTGCAGCAGGCTTTGCCGCAGGTTTCGGAACAGCTCGGCGCTCTGGTTCATTCGCAGGCTGCGCCGGTTCGGCTGCTGGTTCGCTGCGGGCAACTACCGGGGGCTGCTCAACGCGGGACGTCGCCCATGCCGGCGGCTCGCTGACGATAACCGATTGCGTGGGGATCCCTGTCGGCGCAGCGGCATCGGTCACAGGCGGCGCGTCCGCCAACGGCGGCGTCTTCGCCAGATCCAGGCTCATGCGTCGTGCAATACGCTCGGCATTTTCATGCTCACTCACGGGCGCGATCAGCGGCGGCTTGGCAAGGCCCGGGATTCCATATTGCCACCACCAGTAAGCGCCGCCCGCCACCGCCAGCACCACCAGTACGGCGACAACGATCAATTGCAGCGCATAGTCACGTGGCGCAGAAGAACTCCCCGGCAATGCCCGCACGTGGTCGGGAATCCGGTCGCATTCCTCACCTGACGCACGGCGCCGCTCCAGATCCAGCAACATCTGATTGATCACGCTCATGCCGGCCACCCCACGGAAACGGCAATCGCAACTGCGGCGACAGCAGTCAGCACTGCAAACAGCGCGAACAAGCGCCAGCGCGCAGCTCCGGCCACGGGAGTATCCGCTGCAGCACTGCGCACATGCCGTGGCAGCACCTGCTGCACGCCTTCGCCAAACGCCAACAACAGGGACTTGTGCGCCATGATATTGATCAGACGCGGCACCCCTCCGCTGGCGCGATGCAGACGCCGCACGGCGGCGGGCACAAACAACTGGCCGCCGCGGTAACCGGCGACCCGCAAGCGGTGGGAAAGATAGTGATCAACCTCTTTTTCTTTCAGCATCGACAGGCGGTACTGAAAAGTGATGCGCTGCCGCAGCTGGCGTATCGAAGTTTGCGCCAGCCGCTGGTCCAGTTCCGGCTGGCCAAACAACACCACTTGCAGCAGCTTGCGTTTCTCGGTCTCGAGATTGGTCAGCAGTCGCAACGCCTCCAGCGTTTCCTGCGGCATGGCCTGCGCCTCGTCGAGGCAAAGCACAACGGTCTTGCCCTGCCGGGCAAAATTGAGCAGCGCCCGTGAAAGCTCCTTCAGCAGATGATGCTGATCCGCTTCACGCGGCAGCGTGATGCCGAGTTCATCGGCCAGCGCAAACATCAGTGTGCGCGGCTCCAGGTAGGGATTGGGGATATAGGCTGAGACAAAGCGCGCATCCAGGGTCGCCAGAAACCTCCGGCACAACAGTGTCTTGCCGGTGCCGACTTCGCCGGTCACCTTCATGAACCCCTCGCCGTTGCGCGCAGCAACGAGAAGCGTATTCAACGCCTCCTGATGGGAGTTGCAGGCATAGGCAAAACTGGTGTCCGGCGTGATGCCGAACGGGGGTTCACGCAGACCGAAGTGCGATTCGTACATGGGTCAAGCGTATCACCGCTTCGCTTCTGGCGGTGCGCTCATGGCCCGGATGCGTTCACGCGTCTGCACGAGATCTTCCTGCCAGTTGCGATCACTGTGGATGATGGTCGGCTTCAGCAGGATCACGAGCTCGCTCTTGGTGCTGGTGGTATCACGCTGGCGGAAAAGATTCCCGATACCGGGCGCATTCCCGAGGCCGGGAACCTGACTGCGTTCGCTGCTCGACTTCTGGCGCATCAAACCGCCGATGGCAACGATATTGCCGTCGGTGACGCGTACGATGGTATCGGTTTCATTGACTTCGCTCGACGCCAGCGGCAGCGTAAATACGCCCAGCGTCCCGAGATCGATGATCTTGTTCTTCTCGACAACATTGCTGACCGACGGATGAATGTGCAGGATGATGCTGCTGTTGTCGTCGATCTGTGGCGTCACATCAAGTGCGATGCCCGAGAAAAACGGTGCCACGGTAATGGTCGGCGTCACGGTGGTGCTGGTACCGCTGGTACTCGACGTGGTGCTGACGTTAGTGACGAAGAAGTCGTCGGTGCCCACCTTCAGCACGGCTTTCTGGTTGTTGATCGTCGCCACCCTCGGGCTCGACAGCACGTTGACGCCGCCCTGAGTCTCCAGGAACGTCAGCAAAGCGGCGAAATTCTGGGTCTGCAAGGCCAAACCGAACAATCCGCCCGCAGCGCCTGCGCCCAGTGCAAGGCCGCTCGCCACCGCACCGACAGAACCCCCGGCAAAAACTGAGTCCGCCCGCAGCGTGCCGTCCGGAGCCCTGGCAGTCGCCGAACCGATGGCCCCTTCCCGCTGCAAAACGGTGCCAGGTGTTATGACGCCGGCACCGAAACGTGTGTTGCCATCACGGAAGCCCGCCCAGTTGATACCCGCCTGAAACCCGTCACGCAGCGTGACCTCGATGATCTTGGCTTCCAGCATGACCTGGCGCTCGACAATCAGCTGCATTGCACCGAGGAACTGCTCGACGCCGCGCAGTTCGTTCGGCATTGCACGAACAACGATCACGCCGGATTGCGGATTGACCACGACGCTACGTCCTGGTGCACCACCGAGTATCGCGGTCAGCGATTTCTGGGTGTCGCCCCAGAAATTGGAATCAGAAGTCGTAGTGACCCGGGAACTCTCCGTTGCCCTGGTGCCGCTCGAACCGGTCGGCCCCGTTGTCGGGACAGGTGTCGCACCGGGGGCCGGCGAACCGGGGCTGCTCGAGCCGTCGGTAATGGAACCGGAGCTGACGCGGGTTTCGGTCTGACCGCGACGCAGCGCCTGCAGGTAGTTCACCTTGAAAATGCGGGTTTGCAGCGTCGCAGGCAGAACCGTGATGCGGTTGCCCTGCGCAATGTAATCGAAACCATAAAGATCCCGCAGCGTATCAAGGGCCTCGGTGACGGTCACATCCTTGAGGTTCACCGACAGGTCGCCCTTGACGTCGGGATGCAGCACCATGCTGTAGCGGGTACCGGATACGATCGCCAGAAAAACCTGGCTGGCCGGGGCGTTGCTGACCGACAGATCAAAACGCGTGTCGGGTTTTTGCGTATCTGCCCGCGGCATTTCAACCATCAGCGGCGGCAGCAATGCGCGACTGACCGCATCAGATGGCGGCACAACCTTGCGGTTCTGCGCAGCCTGATCGAGTTCGCGATTAATGGAATCCAGAGTAGCGCTGCCCTGCTGGCGCGGGGTCTCCGCACAGCCCGCCATCAGCACGATGATCGCAAGGGCTGCCCAAGGTTTTATATTGTTCCGCCTGATGATGTTCACTTTGTTGTCTTCGTGACGTTTTTACCAGCTTCGGAACCAGCCGTGCGCTTGACGACCTGGGGATGCAGCCGCAATACGGTCACGTCTGCACCATTTTTCAATACTGCCTCGGTCTCGGTCAAACGCACCAGCCGGGATGAACCATAACGCCCGCCCAACACCACCATTTCGCCACTGATCACCGCCACCTTGCGCGATGGCGACAACATGACGGACTGTAGCACCGGACCACCTGTACCGACAGCTTCGGAGGCGTCCGCAAGCCCACCGGGTGGACGCGTTGGATCGGACATGGCCTGCGCCGCCGCTAGACCCGTAGTTGCTATTCCCAAAACCAGTGCAAGCAATAACTTCATACAACCAACCAGACTTTGTTCATGCTCAGAGTATGCACTGTTAGCTTCAGTATCAGGCGCGGATGCTTTCCCGCATCGAGTTCAGCCTTGCCCCAGAATAATTGCCAGGGGAGCTTCTCGAGATGCGCCAGATACCCGTGCAACTCGACATAGGAGCCTTCGATCTCGATTTCGAAACTGTGCTGATAAATGCTGCGCTCAGCCGAAGCGCCGCCCTTGCCTTCACTGCTCTTGACCGCTGAACCTGCGGTGGTCTGGAACTGCTGCACCGGTAGTTTGCGCAGGCTCACCAACGCCAAACCGCGCTCACGCGCCAGTACGCCCTCAAGAAGGTTTGCGACCTGGTCCGGCGGCACCAGTTGCTTCTGCAAACCCTGCAATTTTCCGTCAATTTCGGCAATCTGCTTGCGCAGTCCGTCACGATACCGGCGCTTCACTTCATCCGGGTCAGCCGTTTCACCTCCAGCCGCAAGCACCTGCTCACCAGCCTTGATCGCGGCACGGGCCTCGGCAACCTGCCCGTTCAACCGTTTATGCTGGACTGCAAGCGGATTCAGCGCCAGCGCATCGAACAGCAGAACCACCACAGCAATCGCACCACCCGTCATCAGCGCACGTTCGCGCAGTGAACGAATGGCAAATTTATCGCTAAATTGCCGCCACATTACGGCGAAACGGCGCATCAGCGTTTCTCCCCGCGCGCTTCGGCGCCCTGAGCCGCAGGCTCGGAAGTAGCCAGCGCAAACTCAAAGTAACGCGGCGCGGCGCCCGGGTCCGCCTGCACCTCTTTACCGCCTGCCGCATCAGCACCGGTTTTCGGCACAGGCCGATGGACTTCCAGGGCGGAAAATGCGCGGCCCTTCAGCGCCGGCTCGTTGTTCAAACGCTGAATGTAGGTCGGCACAAGCTCGGCTTTGACGACGCGCCCCTGAATGCTCACATCGCCGGCGCCCCCGACAGAGAAACCAGTCAACCATAACCCGTCAATGGCCTGCCGGGAAAACGCCTGCATGTAACGCGCGAAACCGTCGCGGTTGCCCAATGCGCCGCCTTCCAGCACGTCCATGCTGTCTCGCGCCGATTTCAAATCGGCCTCCAGCCTCTGGATGTCATTGTCGATTGCCGTCGCGCCCTTTTCCGCACCATCGCCCTTGAGCCGGCTGGTATAGGCGTTCTGCGCCTTCATCAGCGCCTGCGCTGAAGCCAGTTCCTCGCGCAAACCCTCGACGCGCTGATCTTCATACGCCAGTACCATCAGCAAAGCCGCCAGCGTAAAACCCAGTAACAGCGCTGCGCGATTCAACGACAGCGCCAGGCGCTGTCTGCGGAATAACGGGCCGAGAAGGTTGATGTACTGGCTCATCGCGCCGCAACCTCTTCGCGCATCGCTGCGCCGATGAGTTGCAGACATTGTGTCTGCCGCAACGGGTCGCGCAACTCCGGCACACCCGGAAAATCCATGATCTTTTCCAGGTCGAACATTTCCACCGGCAGCGTCAGATTGCTGTTGAGGTATTCAGCCAGCTTATCCCCGCCCGGCACCTGCGAGATCACCACGCGCGACACGGCAACATTGCGGAACTGCCGGTCAAAATGGTCGAGCGAACGCTGCAATTCGAGTGCGACGCGGTCGTAAAGACTTTCCGCAGGCGCATCGCCGGCGAAATCCTTCATCGAAACATCGATTCGCCGCGACTGATAAAGTTCACCACCACTGGTAAATGTCAGAGTCGCCGCAGCCTCATCAAAACACAGCATCGCCAGTCCGCGGCCTTGGTCCTCAAGCTGCTTCGCAACATTGCGCTGCGCAAACTCGGGAATGTCGATCACATCGAGTTCTATATTGGCGTCATTAAACGGCTTTACTGTCGACGCGATCAGTTCGTTGCGCGCGGCCACAGCCAGCATCTGCGCAGCCCGTCCGCCAGCCTCGTTCGCGGGTACGCTCACGGCATCCACCATCGCCGCATCAACGGGATAGTCCAGCATGTCCTTGATAGCCCAGCGCACCGCGCTGCGGGCCTCGGCCTCCGGCACCTTCGGAGCGTCCACCGGAAACATCTGATAGTCATGCGTCTTCAGCATGGTCATGCAGTGATAGCGGTCAAGGCCGAGTTCACGCCGCAGCCGTTTGAGTGTCACGACATCGTCGCCTTCCTTGCGAAACGACTCGCACAACAACACTTCGGGGCGCGGCTTGCCTGCAAGCAGAACGTGCGAGAGGTCCACCCGATCAGGATGCAGGTTGAGGCACAACCAGCCGGGACGCCGACTTTTACCGAACAGATTCATGGGTTCCTGAGCCGTGTTGCACCAAATTGGCCAAAACTAGCATATTTTCCAATGTTGTCAAATACTTATAATGCTTTTCTGATGTGCGTCAATTTACAAAATCGCATGAATATTATTAACCAATTGATTTAATTGAATATTTAAAAAATCATCCATTTATGACCTACTACTGCTAGTGCCCGAACTACTGCTCCCTACGATATATCGACTGATCGGCCCCACGCGTGACACCGAACCGCGCCCTGGCTGAAGGATCCTTGGTGTAAGTGCCCGGGGGATTGCACCAGGCTCCACGCAGATGAGTTTTATTGCCCGCAACAGCTGCCGGCGCAAATGCAGGACAGGCATCCGCCGTTGCGCCGCCGCCGAGATTCAGCGTGACATCCACGCTGCCCGGGTTGGCGGAACCCGGCGCACTCAGCCGAATCGCGCTACGTCCTGCCTGCAAGGGACTGCTGACAATGCTCGGCGTGGTTTCACCGACATTGAGACTACCACTGTAATTGCCGAGCCCGACATTGTTCGCGGCCAGCGTGGTGCATGAATCCAGCGTATTGGTCACGAATGCGGTGCCGGTCCAGTACTGCGCCTCCACCGGCAGTCGCAGCGGCAACACCTGCGACCCGCTGGCGCCGCCGATGCGCAGTCGACCGTAGCGCTGCAGCTTGTCGGTGGTGGTTGCCGCAATACCATCACTGAACAGGATGCCGCCACCAGAACTGGCGGTGCCGAATGAAGCAGGATTGCCGGCAAATTCGACACTATCGGTATCGATGACGTTCAGGCGCAGTGCGATGTCGGCATCGAAAGGCGCGCTGGGCGTCGCAGCGCTGCGCGCAAAACCGAACCCGGTACCCCCGGAAAACGTAAACGTTCCCACACCGGCAGTGAATGCACTGATCACCGGGTCTGCAGTCAGTGGATCCGGCAAGCCGCTGCGGTCGAGGTCCGGCGTGTTGCCCCCGCCCAAAGTATCAAAGCGCAGATATCGGCCAGCCTTCGTGTCGTAAGGCGCCAGCGCCAGCTGGGCATTGGTGAACTTCGCATAACTGCCGGCGTAGTTGACCGTCGTGGCATTGGTGAGGCCGTTGTTCGTGCCGTTGCGCGCCGTGATCGTCATCACCGGCACGGTTGTATAGTTGAAGCTCTGTCCGACATAACTGAAACCCGCACAGGCCGGCGCAATCGCCGGTACGTTGTAGGTCACGTTGAAATTGTCGGGAATGAAACGACCGAAGCCGCTGACGCCCGTCGATTGAGTCACCGCGGTGCTGCCGAAGTTGCAGCCGTAGCGCCCGCCCACCAACGCGTTGGAGAAGTCGTTGGTGCAGTCACCGCCCCCAGAATCGACACTGGTGAATCCCGAATCAAAAACCGCATTGGTGCCCAGTCCAAAATGACCAACCTCGCTGTAGAAAAAGCTGTTGCCTGCCGCGATGCCGGTTCCAATGGGCGCAACGCCGAAGCTGCCGCCAATGGTGCCGGCTGTGGGCGTGCCGGTCACCAGTGCGTTATTGATGGTTGGCGTACCGTCGTATCCCGGGATCGCGGTTGCAGCAAGATTGAAATTCGCTCCGGTCTTGATGGCAGGGGTTCCAGATGTCCCGGTTTGCGTGGCATTCGATGACGTCACGGTCAAAGCGGTCGGACGGATCGAAAAGTTATCCGTCGAACAACTGGTTACCGTTGGCGCAATGACCGGAAAACGTACCCGTACCCGCACGTCGCGATAAGCAGTTGCCGCAATATTGAAAGCACCCGTGGTACCCCGGCCGTTCACAAGGTTGACGTTCTGCGAAGTGCCGGCAATCGCTACCGGTGCGCCAGGACAGTTCAGCCCACCGGTCGAACCGGTCACCAGATCCACCAACACAGTATTGGTAAATGTCGCGTGCTGTGCGCCCGCCAGTATGGCGACGATATCCAGGTTGAAGTTGGTGCCGACCAGCTTGGTGAAAATACGTCCCGTAATTGCACCGGCACCCGTCGTTGTTTCAAAGGCATTCAAATCCCCGGGCGGCGGCACCACCGGCGCAGCCTCTCCTATTACATAATCGGCCGATCCAGCCATCGTTGCATTGGTTACCGCAGCCGCCGGCAAAGTCACATTGGGTACCGCCACGGTCGGGGTGATCGACGTCCACGTCGGCGCGTTGTAGCGACCAACCACGAACGGCACCGCCACACCAACATCAATGTCCGCCGGGTTGACATAGGTGAATATCACTCTGTTGTTGCCGTTAACGCTCTGGAAGCCAACACTGTCGTTCGTCAACGTCCAAAACCGATTCACACTCTGCGCCGGATTGATTGGAGATGTACCGATCTGCGGATGATCAGCACCAGTCGTGCTGACCGTAAAATCACCAGTCGCGGTTACACTGCCAAAACGGATATTGACCGGCGTATATCGGGCGTTCGGTGCCAAACCACTTCCGACCGCAAATACGCGCGTGATATTTGCGCCGGCATTGAAGTTCATGCGCAGATTGCCAATCACAAAATCATTGCCACCCACACTGGCGATCGCCGTGGTGCTGGCAACATAGACATAGTTGGCATTGGTAATGATTGGCCCGGTTGTCAGTGTCAGCGCGTTGAGCACATTCATGTTGTGCGTGCCCGACAGCGTCAGGCCACCGCTGTTGTTGACTGTGGCGTTGTAAAACGTCGTGCTGCCAGCACTGCCGGTCAGCACGCTGCCGACGACCGGTGCGCCGGTCGTGAAATTGGTCGATACAAAACTGTTGCCATCCGGCCGGAACTGCACGGTGCCGTTATTGGTGAACGTCGAACGGACATTGAATGTATGAGTCAGATTCGACGCGGCGTCGACATCAAATGTTCCGTTGTTGGTGAACCCGCCGTTGGCGTTGATGGTGGTTACCGCTGTACCATTGAACCGGATCGTTCCGGTATTGGTGATCAGGCCCGTCGCCGTAAACGAGCGGGTACCGGCAATGCCCGCTGCCGAGGTAAAGGTTCCGTTGTTGGTGAATGTGCCGTTGGTGGTTATCGTGTGATTACCCGCGGTGTTGTAACGCAAGGTGCCATCATTGATGATGGTTCCGGGGGGCGATGGCAATGCGGGACTTACGGTCAGCGTACGTCCGGCTCCGCTGCTGCCGATATTCAGAACCCCGGTCGTCTGTATGTTCAGTGAATTGAGGTTCGCCGAATTTGTGTCCAGCGTGACCGTGTGTCCATTACAGATCACTACATCCGAGCCTGCATACGGAGCCGCGCTGGCAGTCACGCCGTTGCAGCCCTCGGTGCTCCAGGTGGTTCCGACAGACCAGCCTGCCGAGGCCCGGCTGTAATACGTGGTGGCAGGGCGCAGCGCGATGGTCAGGAAGGCATTAACCGAACTCGTCACCGTGACCGCCGTGGGACCGATGACTCCGGCCACGACCCGCAGACCGTCCCAGACGCCGATGCCGCCGCCATCGCCAAGGTTGGTGCCCGTATCGGAACGTTCGCCAATACCCGTCAGCCCGAGGTTTGTTTGGCCGCTAAATCCGGTAGTGGCGCTGTCATTGTTACGCGACGCCGCCTGAACCACACGCGTGTTGTCTACGGTGGTGGTGACGCCGGTCACGCTCAGCGTCGTGTTGTTCGCGCCGCTCTCGGCACCGCCTCCGGTGACATCCCAAGGCGTGCCGCTGCTGACGACGCGTCGATATGTGAGGATGCGCGCGTGCACATGATCACCCGGATCTGCAACGGTAGGAGATGCCATCGCCGCTGACGTAGCGCGCGCCCAGAACACCGTCAGTCGGGTACCGGTGTTGGGGGCCAATGCATCGGACGCCGTGAACTGCGGACTGTTTGCAACCGCTGCGAATCCAGCCGGCGTAGACAGCGTTACGGCTTCAGCCTGCCGGCTTTCGACGAACAGCAATGCAATATCCCCTGCTTGGTGTGCGGGCCAGGGTACGGTCACCGCGCCCGTTCCGCTTTGCGCTGCACCTGCCGCCTGAAACCCGGCTTGCGCCCGGACGTCGCTTGCAGACAGTACCGTCAGAACCATCACGGATAGGATTGATAGCGCTGACAAACGTCTGCGGACTATGCGCCAGCAATGGGCCACGCAAAGCTGTGCGCTCAAGTTGATCAACATGGTTGGTATCGGTAATTCGATCATTTCTTGCTCGAGCAAGGTTTGCGCCTGAAACGATCACTGGTATCAGCGCCCACTTCTGATTCAATATAACCTATTGATTTTAATAACATTTAAGACCCGCACTCGTATCGCGGCGCCGGCGCAGCCGGGTCTTTGCATTTCGCCACAGTGACGGCAATCTGACGTTCTACGTATCCGGACGGCGGCGATGCGGCAGGACAAGTCGCGCTGTTGCAGGCGGTTGCCGTGATCTGGAACACGCGCAAGGTCTTGGCACCCTCGGTAGGATCCGGCGCTGTCACCTGGCAAGTCACCACCACGGTAAACGGCGACAGCGATCCGCCCATCGTATTCAGGGTTCCCGCCGCCTGCGGACAGGTCACAAACCCTGCAGGACCCGGCGCGATGGTGTTGTCGGGATCCAGGGTGCGGTACAGCCCCCACTCGGCCCCAGCGCGCGCGGCGTAATAGGCGCGCACGCCGAGCACATCTGCCTGCACCGTGCTTTGCTGGAGCCCGGTGAAAATCACCATGAATGCGCCCAGCGAGGCCAGCACCACCAGCAGAAAAATTGCGGTGATCAGGCTGAAGCCGCGTACGTGTTGTGGAATGCAACGCATGTTCATGGCGAGTTGTTGATCTGCGCCTGCTGGAACAGTCGCACCCTCTCGGTGGCCCCGCCTGCAGCAAGGCTGTTAATTTGCAGAATCATCGACACCGTGCCAGTACGCTCCCCCAAGGAGCCTTCCGCATAGGCAAAATTGCACGCTGCGGCATCGATATTCGCCGCCAGTACCGCACTGCTGCCGCCCGCCGGGGGCGCCACCTGTGCGGTGTTGTAGGCATAACCGGAGTAACGCAACAGTTGGGTGCCGACACAGCCGTAGGTCACCGGCCCTGTGACCACGTGAAAACGCTTGGCCAGGGATGGTTCCGGAAACGGCAGACTGATGACCGGCGCAATCGTGATGGTCGGCGCAGCCACACTGACAAACGAGGCGCGGTTGCTGCCCTGATAGGCGTTCGATACCGTGCCGGTGCTGAACAGATTGTAGACAACAATATGATTGCCGGCGCTGAGCGGCGGCACCGGACCGAGGACATCAAAAGTAGTATCCGCCGCCGTGAAATCAAGTATCTGGCCACCGCCGATACTGTCGAGCTCGGCGCGGTAACGTCCGCCACCGACCGTCTCGATGAATTCGATGAACCTGCCGCTGGGATCAACACGCACGCTGTTGGGCAGGGCCGTGCGCAAATCCCGGGTGATGCGGCGCAGAGCAGTGTCCGCCTCGTCGGTCAGCGTGGCACGCCGGCCGGCATCGATATAGCCTTCAACCGGGCGCTGGATAAAAACCGCAACCCCGGCAGCGATGATGCCGGTGACCACGATCACCATCACCAGCTCAATGAGCGTGACGCCGCGTTGCGGGTTCAGGGGAAAATGCGGCATGGGTTCAGGGCAGCGCATTCGGCGCATAACGTGTGCGATACCCGTCCAGCCTGACCGTGATATTGGCGGGGCCGGTCACCGTGACCGTAACACGCTGGCTTGCAGCCGCGGCAACGGTGGCCGTGGTGGCCACAAGGTTTTGCCCGACCACGGCTACCGACACCTGGTACGCGCCCAGCCCCGCAGTCGCCAGGCCTTCAATCGACGCCGGCACGCCGGCCAGCCCGTTGTAATCATTGACGTTGTCGAACGGCGTCGTCGCACTGCCGCGCGTTTCACCGGCTTCGGGACCGATGCTCTCCAGTGTCGTTGCGCAAAGCGTGGGCACGATGCCCAGCGCCGCCGATGTTGCCGTCGCTGCATTGGCATCATTGGGATCGCAATAGGTAAACGGCATGGCCAGTGCTTCTTCAAGATAAGCCTCCGCGATGGCCAATGCCTGTTTCTGGATCAGCGGATCGGCGCTGCCCTGCGCGGTGGTTTGCCATATGCCGATAATCCCGGCCAACCCCGCACCGATCACCACGATAAACATGATCAACTCAACGAGTGACGCGCCGCACTGGCGGCACCGCGACCATAGCGACTGGTGCTCAGTTTGCGGCGACATAACCGGTCTCTGCTGCAACGCTGATCTGGCGCGTGATGTCGCCGGAAATCGTGGTGGAAAACGTGATGGTCGCGGCCGCGCTCGGACGTCCAAGACGGTCGAAGCTGAAGGTCACTGTATTCAGCGTGACACCTGAAGGCGCCGTTTCAGTGGCAGCGCCACCGCCGACGGGATTGGTCAGCGGCGTGCCGCAACCCACGGCAGTACCTGCAGTCACCTGCGTCGCCGTCACGCAGACAAACACGTTGCGGCGCCAGGCCACAGCCGTCTTTTGCGCTAGGCGGACGATCGCAGCGGATTTATCGTAAAACCCGCGCGAGTCGAAGCTGTCCCGACCGATGAACCGCGGTACCGCCAATGCGGCCAGCGTGCCGATCATAACAATGGTCACGACCAATTCAATGGTCGTGAACCCTCGTTTACATTGGCGGTTGGCGTATGTCATGGCACCACAAATAAAAACGGGTGAAGGTCGCTCATCGCCACCCTCACCCGCTGCGCTGTCACCCGCGGATGCGGGCCGGTTGCGCTGTTACGATCAGCCGCCGCAGTTGGTCGCGTTCAGCGCACCAGCATCTACGAGTGCCGTGGCTTCGGTGTAGGTCACGGTGCAAGCTGCAAAACCTTGCGGGATGCAAGTCGTCACACCAGCAGCGACAGTGCAATCAATCCCGCCGCCGACATTCAAAGCATCATCCATACCCTGAGCCGTCGGATAACCCGCACGGGCCGCAGGCGTTGTCTGTACTCCGATACTTGTGCCGTCAGCGGCAGTCACCGTTGCCAGAGTAGCCGAGCCCGCGGCATACCATTTGGCACGCACGATTTCCTTCGCCGAATTCATGCTGCCCTCAACGCCGCGCATCGACGCAATGCGCGCCTCGACGCCGACATTGGCAAAACGCGGAATCGCAGTCGCTGCCAGAATACCCAGCACGACGATAACCACGATCAATTCGATAATCGTAAAACCCTGTTGCCGTTTCATTGAGACCTCCTTAAGCAAAACCGAAATGCGCTGCTGCAAAAAGTACCGGGCTAACAGCCCGACGTTACCAGAATTCCAAATACCGGCGATTGACTGGCCGCAACCGGCGATGTGTAAGTAAAGCTGCAGTTGGGCGGATCATTACCCAGCACCATTACAGTCACCGGAGTACCGGCTGCAGCACCTCCACCCTGAATGTTGTAACCATCAGCCGAGGTAGGGCCTACATTCAAACCCGCTGCGGTGACAATACCCGCCGCATCTGCGGTCGGATAGGTATTGACCATGGTGACATTGACGCCTTCCATCAACAGCGTCGCGCTGCACTGCGGGGTCGACGCAAGGCAGGCCGCGTGGGCCAATGCAGAAGCGCCTTTCACCGCGCCCAGCGCACCATTCAGCTTGGCGATACGCGCCTGCACCTGCAGGTTGGCGAAGCGTGGCAGTGCTGTTGCGGCAAGAATTGAAAGGAGGATGATGACGACAATCAACTCAATCAATGTAAAACCGGAAACGCGACGGGAATTGGACATGTGATTTTTGTCACGCGAAATGGAATGCATGTTATTGATAATACAGGAAATATGGACCGCGCATACTGGAAATTGTATTCACAACCATTGATAAAGTGTTGATGCTTCCAGTCCGATTCCGGCGACACCGCTGATTTGCCCGCCCGGCGCATACACCGGCTGATAGCTGATCTTGACCCGAAACCGTAACTGAACAGGTCGACGGAACTCACTGATTTTCAGAAATCGTTTCAAATTAGGCACATAGACCAGTTCACGGGTCATTGAATCATAGTACCAATTGCCAGGCTCGGGGTTGCTCGGGTACTCACCGGAATAAGTCGCGGGCGCCTGACCCAACCAAAGCAAGGGGTTGTCAGTTTCCATCTGCCGCAACTCGCGTTCCCGGTTCGTCGAAATCAGTTCCGCCATGCGCAACTGCAAACCGGTTTTAAAAGACTGCAGTTCGGATTCGAAGCGTGCGTGTTCAGCAGCCTCCTGGTAATAAGTGAGGCGTTCCAGAAAAACACCGAACAGAACAGCCCACACTGCGACAACCACAGACAGTTCCAGCAGGGAAAAGCCGCGCGCGCTGCGGATCATCCCCCTATTTCTTGCCGAGAGCCGCATTGCCGAGATCCCAGATCGGCAGGAACACACCGAGCGCAAGGATCAGCACCATGATGCCCAGCGCGACAATCAGGATGGGTTCGATCTGCGCACTGAGGTTCTTGATTTCATATTCGACTTCGCGCTGATACAGGTCGGCGATTTCCGAGGTCAGGTCGTCCAGTGCGCCGGATTCCTCGCCCACCGCGATCATCTGCAGCACCACCGGGGTGAACACTTTGGCGTCGCGCGCGGTGCGCAGTATTGATTCGCCACGTTCGACGCCCTCGCGCATGCGATTGATGCGCTCGGCCACAAACACGTTGTCGACGGTGCCGGCAACCATGGCCAGCGCACTGGTCACCGGTACGCCACTGCGGAAGGCCATCGAGAAACTCCGCGCAAACCGCGCCAGCGTCGCTTTCAGCACTATCGGACCGGCGATGGGAATGCGCAGCTTGATGTGATCCCACTGCATGCGACCCCGGGCACTGGCGGTCCATGCCCGGAATGCAAATACCAGACCTATGAATGCAGCAAGTATGAAATACCAGTTGTCGGCCATGAAATTCGAAAAGCCGATCAGTACCTTGGTCATCAGCGGCAACTCGGTCTTGAACCCTTGGTAGACCTTGGCGAACGCGGGGATGACGAAAATATTGATGACAACGATGGCAACACCCATGGTCGCAATCACGAACGACGGGTAGCGCAGGGCGGCCTTGATCTGTTCGCGCATGAATTTCTCGAACTCAAGGTGTTCGAACAGCCGCAGAAACACCTCCTCCAGCCGCCCGGTCTGCTCGCCCACGCTGACCATCGACGTATAAAACTGCGAAAACACATCCGGATGGCGCGCCAGCGATGCTGACATTTCGCGGCCGGTGTCGAGGCTCTCGCGAACGTCACGCACAACTTCCGCAAAACGCTTGTTGTCGGTGGAATCTTCCAGCCCCTTCAACGCACCCATGATCGGCACACCGGCCTTGAGCAGCGTGAACATCTGGCGGCTGTAGAGCAACACGTCGGTATGGCTGACCTTGCCCTTGTTGAAGAGTTTGTCGAGAAATTCGTTTTTTTCACGCGGCGGCGCCGATGGTGTGATTTCGAGCGGCACGATGCCGGAACCAAACAGCTGTCCCGCCACGGCGCCGCTGTCCGCACCCTCCAGCACGCCTTGCACCGCCTCACCCCGGCCATCGCGTCCCTTGTAGGTAAAAAAAGGCACGGCGCTTACTCGTCGAGCTGGCTGCTGATGCGCATCGCCTCGTTGGGCGTGGTGCGGCCGCTGGCCGCAAGCTCGGCGGCGTGGTGGCGCAATGTCTCCCGGCCGATCTGCGCGCGGGCAATCTTCATGAACTGCTGTACATCGTCCTGGTTGGCGGCTTCGACCACAGACTTGGTCATTTCCAGCATTTCGTACACGCCCGTGCGTCCGACAAAGCCCGTGCCGTTGCAGTGTGAACAGCCGCGACCCCGCTTGAAGCGGTATTGATCAACGCTGTCGCCGAGTTCGCTGCGCAGCCATTCATGCTCGGACGGCAGCGGTTCGTAGTCTTCAATGCAGCTTTCACAGATCACGCGCAGCAGGCGCTGAGCGATGACCAGTTGCAGCGAAAGCGCGACCATGTAACGCGGTGCCCCCATGTCGAGCAGGCGAATCGGTGTGCTGACCGCATCGTTGGTGTGCAGTGTGGAAAACACCATGTGGCCGGTCATTGACGCGCGCAGGCCGGTTTCAACCGTATTCTCGTCGCGCATTTCGCCCACCAGCACGACGTCCGGATCCTGACGCAACGCGGAGCGGAGCACGCGATCAAATGTCAGTTCTATTTTTTCATTGACCTGCACCTGGTTGATGCCGGGCAGGCGATATTCGACCGGGTCTTCAACGGTAATGATTTTGCGTTCGGCGGTGTTCAGCTCATTGAGGGCGGCGTACAGCGTGGTGGTCTTGCCGCTGCCGGTGGGGCCGGTGACCAGCACCATGCCGCTGGGGCGGTGGATCACCTCGCGCACCTTGTCGAGCATGGCTTCAGGCATGCCGATGTTTTCAAGTCCGAGTATGCCGCTGCCTTGATTGAGCAGGCGCATCACCACCGATTCGCCGTACTGCGTGGGCATCGTCGATATCCGCACATCGACAGCCGCATTGCGCACCTTGACGTTGAAACGTCCGTCCTGCGGCATGCGCTTCTCGGCAATGTCGAGCCCGGACATCAGCTTCAGCCGCAGCACCACTGCCGAGGCAATCTTGCTGTCGGCTTCAGTTTGCAGGTGCAGCAGGCCGTCGATGCGGAAACGGATCTGCAGACGCCGCTCCTGCGGCTCGATGTGAATGTCGGAAGCGCGCGCCTGGGTGGCATCCTCAAACACGGTCTGCAGCAATTTGACGACCGGCGCTTCCTCAAGCCCCGGTGTTGTCGAGAGCGCACCGAAATCCACTGCGCCGGAGTCGCCGATTTCGGCCTGCAGCTCCTGTGCGAGCCCGGTGATTTCCTCGGTACGCCGATAGCTGCGGTCGATGGTGCGCAGCAGTTCGGTCTCGGTGACCACCGCCAGCTCGATGTCGCGCTTGAGAATGCGCGCAATTTCGTCATAGGCCGCGAGATCGGAGGGATCGGCCATGCCGACAAGGTAGGCCGTGCCGCGATCTTGCAGCACCATCGCGCGATAACGGCGCGCCTGCGTTTCGGGCAGGCGGGCGACCACATCACGCTTGATGTTGTAGTGCTTGAGGTCGATGTAATCGGCGCCGAGTTGGCGCGCAAGAGCCTTGGAAATCTGCTCTTCGGTAATGAAGCCGCGCTCGATGAAAACCCGGCCCAGACGCCGTCCGGTTTTTTTCTGCTCATCAAGGGCCGCTTTCAGCTGCTCTTCGGTGAGCAGCTTCTGCTGGACAAGGATTTCACCCAGCCGGATTTTTTCAGGACGACCCATAGAGTTTCGCTCAAAATGATGCCGGGCACGCCAACCATTGCCGTTGCCCTGCATCTGCGCGCATCGCGCATGTTATTGATATTTAAGGATATCCCCTTCCGGCCCTGGTGACAACCAAAGCAAGGGGGAGAAAGTTCCATATGATTGATATCGTCCTCTACGAACCCGAGATCGCACCCAATACCGGCAATGTCATTCGACTCGTCGCCAATTGTGGTGCCCGCCTGCACCTGGTGCGCCCGCTCGGTTATACGCTGAACGACCGCACACTGGCCCGTGCCGGGCTCGATTATCACGAACACGCCGCGCTTCAGGTCCATGACGACTGGAGCGCCTGCCTCGCAGCACTCGGCCGGCGCCGCTTCTACGCGATTACAACCCGCGGCAGCACTCGTTACGACACCGTGAACTACGCCGAAGACGACGTGCTGGTATTCGGGCCGGAAACCCGCGGCTTGCCGCAAACGGTACTCGGGACTTTCCCCGCCGACCGACAACTGCGGCTACCGATGCGCGAACACAGCCGCAGCCTGAACTTGGCCAACGCAGTGGCCATCGTGGCCTACGAAGCATGGCGTCAGGCCGGTTTTCGCGGCGGCGCCTGAACAGCCGCCATCACAGGCTCAGGCCTGGCGACTCGCAGACCCGTGTTCGGGTTTGGCATTGCGAGCGAGCAACTCGCGCACCACTGTCGCAGCGGATCCGGGGGCATCAATCACCCGGCAAACGGCGTCGGTAATGGGCATTTCGATGCCGCAGGCGCGAGCCCGGCGCTGCACTTCTGCCGCTGTGAATACGCCTTCGGCCACATGCCCGAGGCTGGCCTGCGTCCGGGCCACCGCCTCGCCGCGAGCGATGGCAAGCCCGACCCGACGGTTGCGCGACAGGTCACCGGTGCAGGTCAGAATGAGATCGCCCATCCCGGCCAGGCCTGTAAAGGTCTCTGCGCGTGCGCCGAGCGCAACACCAAGGCGAGTCATTTCAGCAAGGCCGCGGGTCATCAGCGCCGCACGCGCATTCAGGCCCAGACCCAGTCCGTCGCAAACCCCGGCAGCAATCGCCATGACATTCTTGACCGCGCCTCCCACTTCGACGCCAATCACATCGTCATGTGAATACACGCGCAGCGACGGCCCGTGAAACGCATGCGCGGTATCCGCGGCAAAAACATGATCCGTCGACGCCAGCGTCAGCGCAGTCGGCAAGCCTGCAGCCACCTCTTGTGCAAAGCTGGGGCCTGACAGCACCGCGCAGCGAACCGGACTGCCGCCGGCCTCCTCGGCAAAAACCTCGTGGGGCAGCCGCGCATCAGGTCGTTCGAAACCCTTGCACAACCAGATCACCGGCGCCCTGCAGCCGGCATTGCGAATCAGGCGCAACACGGGACGTAAACCGGCCACTGTTGCGGCAACGATCAGGCAATCGCGCCCCGCCAGCGCACGACCGGCATCCGCATCAAGAGCCAGTGCAGCGGGCAATGAGTGTCCGGGAAGATAACGTTCGTTGCTGCGGCTGCGTTGCATCGCTTCGATCTGCTGCGGATCTCGCGCCCACAACGTCACGGCATGCGTCGCACTGAGATTGATGCCGAGTGCGGTGCCCCAGGCGCCGGCACCGAGTATGGCAATGTTCACGATCGCGGAGGACGCACTCAGTCGCCCCAAACGTCCGCTGCGCGCAGGAATCCGGTTGCGCCATCACGATGCCGGACCTGAATCCAGCCGTTGGCGACCGGCTCGACCACGCTCAGCAACACGTCGCGCCGGAATTCAGCAACCGATGGCGCATCCTCGGCCGGCTTCTGGCGCAGGGTCACGGCCGGGGCCCGCACCAGGACGTTACGGGAATTATCAAGCGCTTTGGATTCAGCCCAGGATAGCGCTCCGGTTGCGTCGCGCACCTTCACCCAGCCTTCAACCTGCACCACGACCTCAAGCGGATAACCGCGATTGACGATGAACACCTTGCGTGATTTGGTGGATGGCGCGTCGTACAACACAACAGCGGCCTCAGCCGCCGAGCGAAAATCGGCGCCTGCCGCGGAAACGGCGATCAGCGCGGGTGCCAGCGCAACTGCGGTGAGCAGACGGCGCATGGCGTGTGCTTCAGTTGGCGGCGCCCGCGGGCGCGGCCTGTTCCTGCTGCAACTGGCGCATCCGTTCCTGATACGCGGCATCAAAACTCATGTGCTGCAACACGACAGGCGGGAAGCCGGCGCGGATCAGCAGGCTGGACACTGCCTCGCGTGCATAGGGCAGCAGCGCATTCGGACACAGCACACCGAGCACTGCATCGGTCTCGCTCGCCGGCAGGTTGAGGATGCGGAAAATGCCGGCCTGTGCGGCTTCGACCAGAAAAACCGTCTTGTCCTTGAGCTTGGCAGTAACCGTAACCGTCAACACTGCCTCGTAAAGGCCGGCGGGCTGGTCCAGTGCGGCAGCGCCGTTATGGACGCTGATTTCAATCTGCGGGTTTTCCAGTTGCAGGAAAATCTGCGGCGCATTGGGAATTTCCAGCGACAGATCCTTGAGATAGATCTTTTCGATCGTGAATTGCGGTTGCTGCTGTTCGCTCATTGCAAATATTCCTGTGAAGTTTTCAGGCCGCAAGCAGCGGGTCAAGCCCGCCGGCCCGGTCGAGGGCGGCGAGATCGTCGTAGCCGCCGACGTGGGTTTCGCCAATGTAAATCTGCGGCACCGTACGGCGGCCGGTTTTTTCCATCATCTCCGCACGCTGAGCCGGATCCTTGTCGATAAGAATTTTCTCGATTTCGGCAACACCCTTGCTGCGCAACAACCGCTCCGCCATCTGGCAGTACGGGCACACCTGGGTGGAATACATGCGGATTTTCGCCATGTCTTTTTCTTCGTCGCGGTTATTTTTTCTGCAACGGCATGCCGGCCTGTTGCCAGGCGCCAATGCCGCCCCCCAGATTCACCGCCTCGGTGAATCCGTTGTTGCGCAGGATCTTCACCGCAGAGCCTGAACGCGCTCCTGAACGGCAGATCATGATGACCGGGCGATCCTTGAATTTCTCCAGTTCCTTGATGCGCTCGGCAATCTGCGCCTCCGGAACATGTTTGGCACCGGAAACATGCCCGGCCTCGAACTCGCCGATATCGCGCACGTCAATCACCACCGCGTCCTTGCGGTTGATCAACTGCACGGCTTCAAAAGCGCTGACTTCGCTGCCCGCGCGAAACGGACGCATCAGCAAGGGCCACAGCAATAGCGCGCCGCTGGCAATGGCACCGCCGAACAACATCATGTTGTACGGGCTTTTCTGAAGATATGCGAAAAAGGATTCCATCAATACTCTGGTCAAGGGTGCGCCGCGGCGCGACGAGGTGCAGATTCTAACAGAGGACGGAAACGTGCCGGCTGTGCCTGCGCGAGTCGCGCCAGATCCCTTTCAAACGCCGGCGGCGGCGCCGGATAGGCATGCCGCGCCTGCAAAAGCAGTTGCTGCGCTTCCGGCAGGCGGTCCGCCAGCGCCAGCAACAGCACCTGGCGATAGACCAGTGTTGCGTCGGGAACAAAACGCAACGCCCGGCCATTCATATACAGTTGCCGTTCAAGCCCCGCCTCGTCAAGTGTCATCGGCAATGCCATGGCGACTTCAGCGTAGGGCCGCAGCAGCAGGTTCTGATGGGTGCGCATCATCACCTCGGCAATTTGATGGGGATAAAGAGCATGGTGCTGCGACCGGAACAGGCTCTCGAAACGGCGATAGTCCAGCCATAGCGCCGACAGGTTGACCGCGCCGATACAGAGCATTGCCAGCACAATCCATTGCCAGTAGCGGGACAACCTGAGTGCGTGCACCCGCAACGGCGCGACCCCCAGCAGCAGTGCTGCCAGGCCGAGAAAATAGGCATACCAGAGCGGGTATTCAAGCAGGCTGTGCAGCAGGAGCACAGCAGCCGCAGCAACAATCAGCCACAACTCGGGACGCGTATCGCTTTGCAGGGAACCAAACCGGATTGCCGCGAGCAAGGGCAATCCCGCGCAGGCGATACCGGCGAGGCCGGTTTCTGCGAGCAGGTGAAACACCAGGTTGTGCGCGTTGTGATAAAGCTGGTAGCCACCCGCCGGAAAAACGTCCCCGGCACGTTCAAAAGTATGCAGGGCAAACGTGCCCCAACCCGATCCCGTCAGTGGCTGGCCGAGAAAAATCGCCCAAGCGGATTGCCACAATGAAATCCGGTCGCTGAGGCTCGCCCCGCCGGTGGCAATCCTTTCCACTGCAGTCACTGAATAACGCGCATCGACACGGAACAAGCCCGCGCCCACGCCAATCTGCATCAGGCAATACCCAAAAAAATAACAGGCGCAAACGAGAAACAGTCGCCGCATGGCCTCATCATTGGTGCGCCACCGGAACCATGCGGCAAGCGCAAACGACGTCAGCAGGTACAGCGCAGCGGTGCGGGACCCGGAGAGCCCCAGCACGAACAGCATCGGCGCCGATGACAGTACGAGCACGACGAGCCCGATGCGGCTGCGCAAATGCAGATAGGCCAGCGCCAGCAACCCCAGAGCCGTATACGAAGCGAAGTGATTGGCCTGCGCCAGGTTGCCGAAGATGGCAGCGCCTGTAGTTCGTGCCACCAGCGAATCAACCAGCGTCGCAAGTTGTGCGTGTTGCAGGCAACCGACCAGCGCACTCAGCAGCGCGCCGACCGCTATCCCGGCAGCAACAATCTGGAGCACTGCATGGAGACTGCTGAGCCTGACCAGCGCACGGACTGCCACAACCAAAAGCGCGGCCCAGATCAGCACCAGCGCAGCGCTCAGAGCCGAACCCAGATACGGGGACCATCCAAGCAAACCATGCGCGACCAGCAGCAGCGCCAGTGCAAGCGGGGACAGTGCCACCCACGGCATCTCTGCCGGCGCCCAGGCCCTGCGACTCAACAACACCGTCGCCACGCCAAGGCCGAGCGCAATCGCAAACCATTCCGAATAAAACGCGGTCAGCGGATTGCGGTGATAGGGCTGGAGAAACGGTATCGCACACAGCAGCGCCGTGCACAACAGGGCGAAGCGCGCAAAAAAAGGCACTTTGGAAACAGTCATGGAATGCGCCGGAAAGCCATCACGGCGCGGGGAAAACAGCGCGGCGCCTCAGTCTTCGGAGCCGCAGAACACGTCACGCATCATGCCGATCAGTGTCAGCATCCGTTCGTCGCCGATTCGGTAAAACACCCGGTTGGCATCCTTGCGGGTACGCAGCACGCCCTTTTCGCGAAGGATGGCGAGATGCTGGGAAATGTTGCTCTGGGAAGTGCCGACGCAGTCGACGATTTCCTGCACACTCAATTCTTCCGGACCCAGTATGCAAAGGATTTTTAACCGCAAGGGATGCGCCATGGCCTTCAAGGCACGCGAAGCCTGGTCAATATGCTCCTGCTTTTTCAGCAATTGTTCGCGCAACGCAACGGCATTGTTCATGTCGGCACCCTGATGCACTCAGGCCAGTTGAAATGGATTAGAATTATACTTTATCAGAGCATGCCGAATAATTCATTAAAATCATGAACATAACCCCCTCCCTGCTGATCATCCTTGACGGTTTCGGACACCGCGAAGCCTGTGATGACAACGCCATCTGCCAGGCGCGCAAACCGCACTGGAACGTACTTTGGAAAACCTGCCCGCACACCATCATTGATGCCTCCGAAAAATGGGTGGGGCTCCCGGCGCTGCAAATGGGCAACTCCGAAGTCGGTCACATGAACATCGGCGCCGGCCGCGTGGTTTATCAGGATTACACCAAGATCGAGCATGCGATCGAAACCGGCGAATTCGCAACCAATCCTGTTCTCGGCACACTGATCAAGACCGCCGGCAGCGGAGCACTGCATGTGCTCGGTCTGCTGTCCCCGGGCGGCGTGCACAGCCACGAATCACAGATACACGCTCTGCTCGACCTCGCGGCCAAAGGCGGCGCGAAAAAAGTATATGTGCATGCATTCCTGGACGGTCGCGACACGCCCCCGCAAAGCGCCGAAGCTTCGCTGAAGGCGCTTGAGGAAAAGTGCCGGGCATTGGGCAATGCGCGAATCGCATCAATCTGCGGCCGTTATTTCGCAATGGACCGCGACCAGCGCTGGGAACGTGTGCAGACAGCCTACGACCTGATTACGGCTGGGGAAAGCGCATATACCGCGCCGGACGCAGTGGCCGGCCTGCGCGCAGCGTATGCGCGCAATGAAACAGATGAATTCGTTAAAGCCACCGCCATCGTGCCGGCAGGCGCACAACCGGTCGCGATGCAAGACGGCGATGCGGTGATCTTCATGAATTTCCGTTCTGATCGCGCGCGCCAGATGACCACCGCCCTGACCGATGCCCGGTTTTCCGGCTTCCCGCGCAAGCGCACGCCGAAGCCCGGGTATTACTGCACGCTGACCAGTTACGGCGAGGACTTCGCCCGGATTCCTGCCGCATTCGGACCGCAGCAGATCCGCGACGGCTTCGGCGAATACCTCGCCAAGCAGGGGCTGAAGCAGCTGCGCATCGCCGAAACTGAAAAGTATGCCCACGTCACTTACTTTTTTAATGGCGGCGTTGAAACGCCGTACGCCGGGGAAGACCGGATCATGGTGCCTTCACCCAAGGTTGCGACCTATGATCTGCAGCCGGAAATGAGCGCGCGCGAAGTCACCGACAAGCTGGTGGCCGCCATAAAAACTCGCCAATACAGCGCAATCATCTGCAACTTTGCCAATGGCGACATGGTCGGCCACACCGGCAACCTTGACGCTGCGACCCGTGCGATTGAAGTGCTCGATGAATGTATCGGCCGCGCCGTCGAAGCCATGCGCGAATGTGGCGGCGAAGTACTGATCACCGCTGACCACGGCAACGCTGAAACCATGCGCGACGCAGAGTCGCAGCAGCCGCACACCGCGCACACGCTGAATCTGGTGCCGCTGCTGTACATCGGCCGCAAAGCCAGTATCGCAGAGGGTGGGGCACTTCAGGACGTCGCCCCAACGCTGCTGGCGATGATGGGCCTGCCCAAACCCGCCGGGATGACCGGACGGTCGCTTCTCGAGTTTGCGTGACCCGCACTGCGCATTTATTGATCCTTGCGCTGGCGTTCGCCCCGGCAATCGCCAGCGCGGCGGCAACCACGGCAACACAGGCCCAGGATGAGCTGCAGGAGCTGCGCGGGCGCATTTCGGCGATGCAGAAAAAACTCGCTGCGGCCGAGGAAACAAAAAGCGAAGCCTCAGACGCGCTGCGCGAATCCGAACAGGCCATCTCCGAAGCCAACCGCGAACTGCGCGACCTGAATCGTCAGGCGCGCGATGCTGGCGCCAAGCTCGGCTCGCTGCGCAAGTCTTCCCAGGAAACCAAGTCAAGCATGCAGGCGCAACAGGAACTGCTAGGCCGCATGCTGCGCCGGCAATACCAGCAAGGCGAACCGGATGCACTGCGGCTGGTGCTGGCCCGGGAAAATCCCAATGAAATGGCGCGCCAGCTGCACTACCTCGCCTACATTGCACGTGCCCGTGCGCAGCTGGTGGACGGCTTGCGCACCAACCTTGCAGAGCTCGACCGGTTAACCCGCGAAATTGCGGAAGAAACCGCGGCCATAACGCGTATCGCCCAGGATCAGACGGCGCAGAAAAAACGCCTGGAACGCGAAAAACGCGCCCGCTCGGACGTGTTGACCAAGGTTTCCCGTGACATCCGCGCCCAGCAGCAGCAAATCCGCGTCATGCAGAATAATGAGAACCGGCTGGGCCGCCTGATCGAACAATTATCCAGGCTGGTGCAACAACAGCCGCAGCGGACGCAAAAACCGGCTTCCGGCGGCAAACCCCGTCCCCGCAACGAAGCTTTGCCAGCAGATACCGGAGGCGGTGCTTTCGCCGCCACGCGCGGTACGCTGGCATTACCAGTTCGCGGGGAACTTGGAGGCCGGTTTGGCAGTCCACGTTCAGACGGCGGAATTACCTGGAAAGGCGTATTCATTGCCGCCAAGTCCGGTGATGGTGTCAAAGCTGTTGCGGGCGGCCGCGTGGTTTACGCCGACTGGCTGCGCGGCTTCGGCAATCTGCTGATCATTGATCACGGAGACAGCTACATGACCTTGTACGCCAATGCTGAAGCATTATTGAAACAAGTCGGTGAAGTCATCCGCGGCGGCGACACCATTGCCACGGTGGGCAACAGCGGCGGCAATGCAGAATCGGGGCTATACTTTGAGATGCGTCACGCAGGGAAGCCATTCGACCCGCTCACTTGGGTCAAACTACGTTAGCAGTCACATCAGTTGCCGACCTCGGCAGGAGTTTAAATGCGCAGCAAAATCAAGCAGTTAGGGCTAGTCGTTGGTGGCGTGGTCATCGGCGTGGCAATCAGCCTCAATTTCTCCGCGATCGCCCAGCGCGGTGCTACCGGACCGCTGCCTATCGAAGAGTTGCGCGCGTTCACCGAAGTCTTCGGTCGCGTCAAAAGTGATTATGTCGAGCCTGTCGAGGACAAAAAACTGATCACCGAGGCGATCAACGGCATGCTCACCAGACTCGATCCGCACTCGGCCTATCTTGACCAGGAAGCCTTCAAGGAAATGCAGGTCGGCACCCAGGGCGAATTTGGCGGCCTTGGCATCGAAGTCGGCATGGAAGACGGCTTCGTTCGCGTGGTCTCGCCAATTGACGATTCACCCGCTTCACGCGCCGGAATCAAGGCCGGCGACCTGATCGTCAAACTCGACGACACCTCGGTCAAAGGCATGACGCTGAACGACGCCGTGAAACGCATGCGCGGCAAGCCCAACACGCCCATCGTGCTCACCATCGTGCGCAAGGGGGAAACCAAACCGCTGGTGATCACGCTGACCCGTGCCGTGATCAAAATCCAGAGCGTCAAATCGAAACTGCTGGAGCCGGGATATGCCTATGTGCGTGTCTCGCAGTTCCAGGAACATACCGGCGACACGATGGCGCGTTCCATTGAGCGCATGTTCAAGGAAAACCAGGGCCCGATGAAAGGCCTGATCCTCGACCTGCGCAACGATCCCGGCGGCCTTCTCAATGGTGCTGTAGCGGTCTCGGCAGCGTTCCTGCCAAAAGACGCGTTGGTGGTCTACACCGACGGCCGCACCGAGGAAGCCAAGATGAAGCTCAACGCGACACCGGAACATTATCTGCGCGGCCGCAACAAGGAAGACTTCCTCAAACGCCTGCCTCCCGAGGCCAAGACCGTGCCGATGGTTGTGCTGGTGAACGGCGGTTCGGCTTCCGCTTCGGAAATCGTCGCAGGCGCGTTGCAGGACCATAACCGCGCAGTAGTGATGGGCCAGCAGACATTCGGTAAAGGTTCCGTGCAGACCATCCTGCCGCTGGGGAACAACACCGCGATCAAGCTCACCACCGCGCGTTATTACACGCCCAAAGGCCGTTCAATCCAGGCCAAGGGCATCACGCCGGATATTCCGCTGGATGACGGCGCAACCGACCGCACGTTAAAACTGCGCGAGGCCGACCTGACCAAGCACCTTGGTGAAGCCGCGACCACGGAAAAACCCGAGGACAAGGCCGTTGCCGCAGCACGCGCAGCGGAGAAATACAAATTCACACCGGCAGCGCGGCCGAAGGAACCGGATGAGAAGGACCGGGAAAAAGAACGCGAGAAGTTACGCGCACTGCGCGAAGCCGGTGAAATTGTTTCACCTGACGACTACGAACTGAACCAGGCTGTTGCATTCCTGAAGAGCCGCGGCATCTCAAAACCCAACTGAGTACCGATTTTGCGGCCCAACGCCCGGCAACGCCGGGCGTTGTTGTTTCAGCCGCGCAAAAATACGAGACTGGCGTCATGGACGACGAACAACTGCTGCGCTACAGCCGCCACATCCTGCTGCCAGAAATCGGCATTGAAGGCCAACAGCGACTGCTCGACGCGCATGTGCTGATGATCGGTGCCGGCGGACTCGGATCGCCGGCCGCGCTGTATCTCGCATCGGCGGGTGTCGGTACGCTGACCATTTGCGACGGCGATGTGGTGGACCTGACCAATCTGCAGCGGCAAATCGTGCACCGTGAAGCAGCAGTCGGCCGGCCCAAGGTCGAATCAGCCCGGGATACCCTGAAAGCAATCAATCCCCGGGTCAGCATCAAGACGGTCGGCGAGCGCGTCGACGGCACACGACTTGCACAACTGGTTGCCACAGCAGACATCGTGCTCGATGGCAGCGACAATTTCGCGACACGTCATGCGGTCAACCGCGCCTGCGTCGCCGCGCGCAAACCACTGGTATCGGGCGCCGGCATCCGTTTCGACGGTCAGCTTGCCGTGTTCGATCTGCGCAGCGCGCAGTCACCCTGCTATGCCTGCCTGTTTCCGGAAGAAGGGGAAACTGAAGAGATGCGCTGCGCGGTCATGGGGGTATTTGCCCCGGTGGTCGGCGTCATCGGCGCAATGCAAGCCGCCGAAACACTGAAACTGCTGTCGGGCGCCGGAGAATCCTTGAGCGGACGGCTACTGCTGCTTGATGCGCTGACGATGGATGTCCGGACCGTAAAACTTCAGCGCGATCCGGACTGTGCGGTGTGCAGCGGGCGATAAACACGCACTTTCACGCCCCCGCAAAAATCAGGTCATATCCAGGGAATCCGGCGCCCGTGGTGCCGTTTCTTCCGCCAACGCCTCGCGCGAGGGCGTCGTGCTCTCTCCGCTGATCAGGTGTTCAAGTTCACGGGCAACACGCTCCAAATCGGGAGCGTTGCGACCCAGCATCTGCAACAAAAGCCGTGCCGGAAAATCCGCCAGCGTTTCAGCATGATTGGAGCGGATGCGCGACGCGGTTTCCAGCGTTGGCCGCACATGGGTGAATTTGAATCCCGCCTTCATGTTTTCAATGGAATCGACCACCGCAAGCTGCGATCGGGCGATGCCGAGCATCAATTGCGCCAGTTGCTGTGTAGTGATCTGTGACATGAATGGATCTCCGTTACAAATTGAGCGGCTAGATGATTATGCCCGCGGTTAACTGCTTCCATTGCTGCTGCCAATACTCCACCGGATCGCGACGGAATCCGCTTTTGGCATACTGATGCCAGCGGCCGGCAACAAAACTCATCAATAGATTGGCCTGTGCCGCCGGATCGACGTCAGCAGCAATTTCGCCGCGGGTCGCGGCAAAACGCAACGCCTGCTTCAGTGCAGCCTCAAGCCGGTCGTGTATCTGGTTGATTCGCGCCTGCAGAGCATCATCCTCGGTGACCAGCGCGTCGCCGATCAACACCCTCGTCATGCCGCGGTTCTTTTGCGAAAAACCCAGCAGCATGCCAATGATCGCTTCCGCCTGGCGCAGCCCGCTCTGCTCGTCGCTGGTGATTCTGTTGATCAGCGTAAAAAGCGTGTCTTCGACAAAGTCGATCAGACCGGCAAACATGTCGGCCTTGCCCTTGAAATGGCGGTAAAGCGCCGCTTCCGAAACACCGATGCGCGCCGCAAGCGCCGCAGTGGTGATGCGCTCGGCCGCAGGGCCTTCAAGCATCTGGGCAAGCGTTTGCAGAATCTGGGTCTTGCGTTCTCCGCTACGTGCCATGCCGTCCTCAGTACAGTGATGCTGCGTGAATGGAAAGATCGGTAATTCCGGTAATGCGCCTGTCGACATAGCCGGGCGCCCGCTCCGCCTGCGACACCCATACGGTCTTCATCCCCAGCCGTTTTGCGGTACGCAGGTTCTCCAGCGAGTCTTCGACCATGATACAGCGCCGCGGCCGCAGGTGATGAGCACGGCACAAACGCAGGAAACCGTAGGCATCGGGTTTCGGGCGGAAGCGCGCGGTTTCAATCGAAAACACCGTTTCGAACAGGTCGCTGATTCCGAGCACACTCAACACCGCCCGGGCGTAGTGGACGGGCGCATTGGAAAACACATACTTGCGGCCGCGCAGGCGCTGCAATACGTGACGCAATTGCGGCTCCGGCACGACCATGCGCTTCAAATCGGGAAACTGGTGGGTGTGCCAGAGGAAATGTGCCGGATCGGTTTTGTGATGCTTGATCAGGCCGAGCAGGGTGGCACCGTAACGCAGCCAGTAGTCTTTGCGCAGCGCGCCGGCAGCGGCCTCATCCAGTTGCAAATGCTGCTGCAGGTAGGCAGTCATCGCCCGGTTGATGTGCGGAAAGATATGCGGCGTTGCGTTGTGCAGCGTGTTGTCGAGGTCGAAAATCCACGCCACATTGCTGCTCATGCCCACTCCGGCCCGGTCAGCGGCGCTTGATCAGGGTACCGACGCCTTCGTCGGTGAGAATCTCGAGCAGCAGCGCGTGTTCGACCCGGCCATCGATGATGTGGCAGGTATTGACGCCGTTTTTGACTGCCTCCAGCGCCGAACCGATCTTCGGCAGCATGCCGCCGTGGATGGTGCCATCAGCGAACAGTTCATCAACCTTGCGTGCGGTGAGTCCGGTCAGCAGATTGCCGTCCTTGTCGAGTACGCCCGCAGTGTTGGTCAGCACGATCAGCTTTTCCGCCTTGAGGATTTCGGCGACCTTGCCGGCCACCAGATCGGCATTGATGTTGTATGACTCACCGTTGGCGCCGACGCCCACCGGCGCGATGACCGGGATGAAATCCTGGGTGTGCAACAGATTGACGATGGCCGGATCAATGCTTTCAACTTCGCCGACCTGGCCAATGTCGACCAGTTCGTCACTTCCGGGAGCGCCGCGCACTTTCATCTTGCGCGCGCGGATGAGGCCGCCATCCTTGCCGGTCAACCCGACCGCCTTCCCGCCGCAGCGATTGATCAGGTTGACGATTTCCTTGTTGACCTGCCCGCCGAGCACCATTTCGACCACATCCATGGTCTCGGCATCGGTAACCCGCATGCCCTGGATGAATTCACCCTTCTTGCCGACGCGTTTGAGCAGGTCATCAATCTGCGGCCCGCCGCCATGAACGATCACCGGATTCATGCCCACCACTTTCAGCAACACCACGTCGCGCGCGAAACCTTCCTTCAGCGCGGGATCGGTCATTGCGTTGCCGCCGTATTTGACAACGATGGTCTTGCCGTGAAACCGCTGGATGTACGGCAATGCTTCGGCGAGAGTTTTGGCTTTGCTGGCTGCGGTAGAGGCGGAAAGTGGCATGGCGCGTAATCGTAAAGGTCGGTGACTGGGTGCGAAAATGTGAGGGTTCACTCATTCTACCTGAGCCAAAAAAAGGGAGGCAGGTCTTTCGACCTGCCTCCCTGCGGCGAACGCCGGGGGTGGGTGCCGGGCGTGCCGCTTTCCGGATCGCCGGTTAGTTGATGGTCAGACGCTTGCTTGCGGCAGCCGTCTTTTTCGGCAGCGTCAGTTCCAGCACGCCGTCGTTATAGCGTGCCGCCGACTTCTCTTCATCGACCGCCTGGGCCAATGTGAATGCGCGATAGACCTTGCCGTAGTGGCGCTCGGCGCGCAGCACGCGCTCGCCATCCTTGACCTCCCGCTCGCTGCGGGTCTCGGCACTGATCGCGACTTGCTCGTTGTCGATGGTGACGTGGATGTCTTCCTTTTTCACGCCGGGAATCTCGGCATGCACCGTATAGGCGTTCTCGTCTTCACGGACATCGATGCGGATCGGTTGCGCCGCCTGGGGCGTGCCTTCAAATGCCATCGGCCGCACAAAAAAGCCACGCAGCAGTTCATCGAACGAATCGTCAAACGGATTAAAGCGGGTTACATTCGCCATGATGTTCTCCTTGAATAAATGTGGCGCCCTGCGCCGTTGCAAGGAATATGGGTGGTGCAAACAGCATTTCAAGGGCTGCGACGACTGCGGTTCGCATGCACGGACATTTAAATTATAAGTAATTGTTTTTAAAGGTTTTATTTGCCTTCTGACAAAATTCCAGCTGCCCAGCCGGCCGCCATCGAACAGGAACGCGCTTATCTGCTGCGTTACGCGCTGTTGCAGTTGCGCAATCCGGCGCAGGCGGAAGATGCCGTCCAGGAAACCTTGCTCGCCGCGCTGGAAGGCCGTGAACGTTTCTCCGGTCGCTCGTCGTTGCGTACCTGGCTCACCGGGATACTCAAACACAAGATCATCGACCACCTGCGGCGCAGTGGCCGCGAACAGCCCCTTGTCAGCGCCGATGATGACCGTTCCGAAGCCGACGCTGTCGATGCGCTTTTTGTGGAGGATGGTCACTGGCGCGAGTTTCCCGCCCAGTGGGGCAGTCCGGCAAAAGCCTTCGAAAACAGCCGCTTCTGGTCGGCATTCGAGCTGTGCCTGCAACGACTGCCCGCCCGCACTGCAAAGGTGTTTACGATGCGTGAGGTGATGGAAATGACCACCGATGAAATCTGTCAGGAACTGGACATCACCACGACCAACTGCTGGGTCATGCTGCATCGTGCGCGGTTGATGCTGCGTGAATGCCTGGAAATGACCTGGTTTGACGGACAACAGCCATGATCCCATCCTGCAAGCAGTCATCGATGCTGCTATCGCAATCGCAAGACCGGCCGCTCGGATTGGTCGAGCGCTTGCGCCTGCGTGCGCATCTCGCAATTTGCGTGCGCTGCCGCCGTGTCAGCACACAGTTTGATTTCCTGCGCACAGCATTGAGACGTTATCGCGACGGCGATTAGGGGCGTGGGAACTCCGCAGGCTGCGCCCGGTCACTTCCTGAAGCCGGGATGCACGCACCCTTGGCTATAATCCGACCTTTTCCGCGAATGGAACGCTCCGTGCCCCACTTATTCTCCCGCTTGTTCTGCCGATCAACCACCCGTTTCTTCGCCGCCCTGATCGGGTGCTTCCTGGCTTTCTCCGCCACAGCCCAGCTCGCGCCGCCCACCGCCCCCTCCGTCGAGGCACGCGCTTGGCTGCTGCTCGATTTCAACAGCGGACAGGTACTCGCCAGCCATAATGCCAACGAACGCTTCGAACCGGCATCGCTGACCAAGCTGATGACCGCCTATCTGACTTTCAGCGCGCTGAAGCAGAAATCGCTGAAACCCGATCAGGTAATTCCGGTTTCGACCCGCGCATGGAAAGCCGAGGGCTCGCGCATGTTCATCGAACCGAACAGGCCTGTCATCGTCGAAGACCTTCTGCGCGGCATGATCATCCAGTCCGGCAACGATGCCAGTGTCGCGCTGGCCGAGGCCATTGGCGGCAGCGAAGAGGTTTTCGCGCAGATGATGAACCGCGAAGCCAAACGTCTGGGCATGGTCAACACCAACTTCACCAACGCCACGGGCCTCACCGGTCCCAATCTGTATTCCACTGCCCAGGATCTCTCCCTGCTGGTGGTCGCGCTGATCCGCGATTTTCCGGAACATTACGCTCTGTATTCACAAAGAGAATACCGCTACAACAACATCACCCAAGCCAACCGCAACCGGCTGCTGTGGCTCGACCCCACAGTCGACGGCGTCAAGACCGGCTACACCGAAAACGCCGGCTACTGCCTGATCACCTCGGCTCGCCGCGGCGACCGCCGGCTGGTGTCAGTAGTGCTGGGCACCGCATCCGAAAGCGCCCGCGCCACGGAAAGCCAGAAACTGTTGAACTGGGGGTTCCAGTTCTTCGACAGCGTGAAACTGTATTCGCGGAACCAGCCCGTGACGCAACTGCGTGTCTGGAAAGGCTCTACGGACATGCTCAAAGCCGGCTTCACCAGCGATCTCTTCGTGGCGCTGCCCAAAGGCCAGAGCGACAAAATCAAGGCCACTGTCGAAAGCGTGCAGCCGCTGCTCGCACCGGTCTCGCCCGGCCAGCGAGTGGCAACACTCAAACTGGAAATCGACGGCAAACCGTATCGTGAGTTGCCGGTATTCGCACTTGAAGCCGTTCCGGTCGCCGGCATCTTCGGTCGCGCCTGGGATTCGCTGCGGCTGTTGTTCAAATAAGCGCCCGGGCATGAGATTCTGACTGAAGACCCATATCCATAACGAAACCAAAAACGGATCAACCATGACCGACATCGTTTACCTGAACGGCAAATTCCTGCCCATCGACGAAGCCTACGTTCCCGTACTGGACCGCGGCTTCATCTTCGGCGATGGCGTCTACGAGGTGGTACCGGTTTATTCAAAACATCCGTTCCGCCTCGCCGAACACCTGCGCCGGCTGCAATACAGCCTCGACAAGGTGCGCATCACCAATCCGCACAGCGACGCCGAGTGGACGCAATTGGTCAACGAGATCGTCAAACGCAACGATGGTAACGACCAGTCGGTCTACTTCCAGATCACCCGCGGCGTGGCCAAACGCGACCACGCGTTCCCCAAGGGGGTTACGCCGACGGTATTCATGATGAGCAATCCGCTGGTGACACCGTCGCCCGCACTGGTCGACTCCGGCGTCGCCTGCGTCAGCGCTGAGGATTACCGCTGGCTGAACTGCGACATCAAGTCAGTATCGCTGCTCGGCAACTGCCTGCTGCGCCAGTTGTCGGCGGATGTCGGCGCCACTGAAACCATCCTGTTCCGTGACGGAAAACTGACCGAAGCGTCGTCAAGCAATGTGTTCATTGTCAAAAACGGCGTCGTGCTGACTCCGCCCAAGGACAATCTCGTATTGCCCGGCATCACCTACGACGTGGTGCTCGAAATCGCCCGCGCCCGTGAATTCGAACTTGAAGTGCGCGCGGTCAGCGAAGCCGAGGTGCGCAGCGCCGATGAAATATGGGTCACCTCATCGACCAAGGAAGTGCTTGCAGTAACAACGCTCGACGGCAAACCCGTCGGTGATGGCCGGCCCGGCACGCTGTTCAGGCGCATGCACGCGCTGTATCAGCAGTTCAAGCAGGATCAAATGAGACAAGCGACGTGAACACAGCGGGCGCCGGCGGCGAACAGCCGTCGCTGATCGAGTATCCCTGCGATTTTCCGCTGAAAATTCTTGGTCACAGCCAGGCCGGTTTCGCACAGGCCGTCCTCGCGGTCGTGAAACGCCATGCACCTGACTTTGACGACGCCTCTCTGGAAATGAAAACCAGCAAAAAAGGGAAATATCTCAGCGTGACCTGCGTGATCCGCGCCACTTCGCGCGAACAACTGGACGCGCTGTATCAGGAACTGTGCGATCACCCGATGGTGGTCATGGTCCTGTAACCGGCGCCATTCGCCCAAGCTGGCGGTCGTGCCATCGCGCCAGCAGCAACTGCGCCGCGATTGCGCCGATCAGCGCAAGGAACATGTCCCACTGGGTATCCCAGACATCACCCTGCGTGGCAAGAAACTCGTCCGCTTCAGCTCCGATCAGCAATGCCGTCCACCATTCAATCAGTTCGTAAAAAGTGCTGATCGCAAGGCAAATGCAAACCACGAGAAAAAACAGGATTTTGCGGGCACTGATGCCGAACACCCGCAACAACAGTTCCCGCGCGACCATGGCCGGCACGAATCCCTGGGCGAGATGGCCGACCCGGTCGTAGGGATTACGCATGAAGCCAAGAACATCCTGCAACCAGAACCCGAACGGCGTGCGGGCGTAAGTGTATGTCCCGCCGTAAACCAGGATCAGGCCATGAACCGTAATCAACACATAGACCAGCGTTGTCAACGGCAGGCGCCCCCGCGTGGCAATCATCAGCGGCGCTGCAATCAGGACCGGCAACACTTCCATCAGCCAGGTCAGCCGGTCGTACGGTGAGATGCCTGAGGCGACAAGGGCGATCGCCCAGACCAGGCAGACAACGAAGACTTGGCGCTCTTTTTCAATCACGTACGAAAACCGCGCCCTTCGCGGGGCTCATCGTTGCGGCAATTTACGCTGACGCAGCACACGCAATTCGTCGGCGTATTCCCGGTTGAAATCCGATCCGGAGCCGATGAGGTAGTTGCGAAAATCGGCGCACCCCTGCTCCATTCCATCGCGCGGCTGCGCCAGCAGGTCATCGCGTTCCCCGTTGCGGTATTCGAGAACCGACCCTTCATACTTGCCGATATTGCGCATGTAGTCTTTCTCGTCCCTGGACGAGCCGCGGATCATCATGACAACACGGGTATCGAGCTCGTTCAGCAGTGCCCGGTGCCGGGACTGCCATGTTGCGTAGGCCTTTTCGCCAGCCTTTTCCTGCGCAGGAAACGCCTGGGCGCAGGCATCGCGCACAGCCAGCACCTTCTGATGCGCCAGATAAATCCGGCTCAGGCTGGCCCCGTAACGGGAATCCGGATTCCCGCTGTTTTCCGCGGCTCCGGCAGGCAAAACAACTCCCAGCATCAGGGCCAATATCGATATTCCAGCCACATACGTGCGCACTGCAGTCTCCCGAACGTCCTATAATCACATGCCATTATCCCATCATTACCGGCACTGACCTGCCGGTCGCACCGTGTCTGACCTCTCCGCCATGCCGGCTGCCGTAACTCCGCAACCGCCGCTTGTTCACCGCCTCGGGACAGTGCCGTACGCCCCGACGCTGGAACGCATGCGCGAGTTCACGCTGGCCCGCGACCACAACACCCGCGACGAACTCTGGGTACTCGAACACCCGCCGGTCTATACCGCAGGCATTGCCGCCAAAACCGAACACTGGCCGCGCATCGACAATGGCGTTCCAGTAATACGCATCGACCGCGGCGGACAAATCACCTACCACGGTCCGGGGCAACTCATCGCCTATCTGTTGCTTGATCTGCGCCGGCGCGGACTGTCGGTTCGGCCGCTGGTCCGGCTGATGGAGCAGGCTGTGATCAGCGTGCTGGCAGGTTACGGCATCACGGCACATGGCCGGCCTGAGGCCCCCGGTGTTTACGTGGGCGATGCCAAGATCGCCGCACTCGGACTGCGCGTGCGCAACGGCTGTTGTTATCACGGCCTTGCACTGAATGTTGATGTTGATATTGCACCCTTCACGGCCATCAACCCCTGCGGCTATCCCGGGCTTGAAGTCACCCGCACAGCTGATCTCGGCATCACTGACAATCGCACCCAAATCGGCGAACGTCTGATCCACTGCCTTCTGGAAAAACTGCAATGACCACCTCCGGCGAGAAACAGAAGGGCCAGGCGAAAACCGCCCGGATCCCGATCAAAATCGTTCCTTCAACTCCGTTGAAAAAACCCGACTGGATCCGCGTCCGCCTCGGCAACAGCGCGCGTTTCCAGGAAATAAAGGACATCCTGCGTTCGCAGAAGCTGCACACCGTGTGCGAAGAAGCGACCTGTCCGAACATCGGTGAATGTTTCGGCAAAGGCACCGCCACCTTCATGATCCTCGGCGACCTGTGTACTCGGCGCTGCCCGTTCTGCGACGTCGCCCACGGCCGGCCCAAGCCCCCTGATGCCGACGAGCCGCGTCACTTGGCCGAAACCATTGCTGCACTGAAGCTCAAATACGTGGTCATCACCAGCGTCGATCGCGACGACCTGCGCGACGGCGGCGCCCAGCATTTCAAGGACTGCATCCGCGCGGTGCGCGAACAGTCGCCGCAGACTCGAATCGAAATCCTGGTGCCGGATTTCCGCGGCCGCCTCGACATCGCACTGGATATCCTGTCAGCCGGGCCGCCTGACGTGATGAACCACAACCTGGAAACCGTACTGCGGCTGTATAAACAAGCACGACCCGGTTCAGACTACGCACACTCGCTCAAGCTGTTGAAGGACTTCAAGGCGCGTTTCCCGAATGTCCTGACCAAGTCGGGCCTGATGGTCGGTTTGGGCGAAACCGACGAAGAAATACTCGACACCATGCGTGATCTGCGGGCACATGACGTCGACATGCTGACCATCGGGCAGTACCTGCAGCCCTCGGGGCACCACCTGCCGGTGCTGCGTTATGTCGAACCGAAGACCTTCGACATGTATGCCGCTGAAGCCGAACGCATGGGCTTCAGCCATGCCGCCAGCGGACCGCTGGTGCGTTCTTCTTACCACGCCGACCAGCAGGCGCATGATGCCGGGGTGATTTAGGAACAACCCTCTTTAGCCCCATAGGATCTCAATACCCTCCTCAGGGGTGCACAGAAAGCACAGGGAAGAAAAGGACAAAACCAGATGTCCTTTAAAAACGGCTGTGCAGAAAAACCCGGGGGGTCTCCGTGATCTCCGTGGCTAGGTTTCTTTCAGCTTTTCTTCCAGCAGTGCATGTAACTTCGCAAAGTCAGGTTCGCCAAGAATCCGCGTCACCACTTTGCCCTGCCTGTCGATCACAAATGTAGTCGGCGTCAGCTTCACTTCGCCGAAGGCTTTGGCCAGTTCTCCCATGGGGTCCAGCGCAACCGTAAACGGCAGCTTGTTCTTGTCGACATAATTCAGGACATAGTTCGGCGGATCATGCCGCATCGCCACCGCGATGGTTTCGAATCCCTGCGCTCGATACTTGTTGTAAGTCGCAGTGATATCCGGCATTTCCTTGATGCAGGTCACGCAGTCGGTTGCCCAGAAGTTGACCAGCACCACCTTGCCGCGCAGGCTGGCAGTAGTAATTTTCTCTCCCTGGAGGGAAACAAAAGTCACTTGCGGTGCAGGCGGGCGAGCGCTCCACAAAGCGAACGCCGCGAAAGCTATCGCACCGGCAACGACCGCGGCTAAAATCAGATTTCCGGCTTTTGTCATGCCGCTACCTTATCTGCCAAGGAGTTCAAGATGCTGCGTATTCTCGGAGTTCTGCTGTCGTTTGTCATGGCCCTGCCGGCGGCAGCAGGCATTGCTGACCTCAGCAATGCTGATGCCGTCAGCGGTTTGAAGCAGGCGCTGACCGATGGTTCAGCAGTGGCGGTAAAAATGCTGGGGCAGGATAACGGCTATTTCGGCAATGCCAAGGTCAAAATTCCACTGCCGCCAAGTTTGCAGAAAATTGAAAGCGGCCTGCGCATGATGGGCATGAAAAAACAGGCGGACGAGCTGGTTCTGTCGATGAACCGTGCGGCCGAAGCCGCTGCTCCTGAGGCCCGGCAGTTGCTGGTCGAGGCCGTGAAAAAAATGTCGGTTCAGGATGCCAAGGCCATCCTCACCGGCGGCGATACGGCGGCCACGGATTATTTCCGGCGCACCACCCAGGAACAGCTGACGCAGCGCTTCCTGCCCATCGTCAAGAAGTCGACCGACCGCGTCGGTCTTGCCCAGCAATACAACAGCCTCGCAGGACAGGGCGCATCGTTGGGTCTTGTGAAAAAGGATGATGCCTCGATCGAAACCTATGTCACGCGCAAGGCGCTCGACGGCCTGTACCTGATGATCGCCGAACAGGAAAAATCATTCCGCCAGAACCCGGTCGGCGCCAGCAGCGCAATCGTCAAGAAGGTATTCGGCGCGCTGCAATGATTTTCGGGTAATCAGTCCGCTGGCGCGTCAGTTCGCCTGCGCGCCTGCGGCTTTGACGATCGGCACCCAGCGCGCTATTTCCGCCTGCAGCAGTTTGCCGAACGCTGCGGGTTGCAGCGGTTCAACCTGCTGGAATCCGGCTTTCTGCAGTGAAGCCCGGGCTGCGGGATTGGCCAGAATGCGCAACACCTCCGCATTCAGCCGGGTCACGATGGGCGCTGGCGTTCCGGTCGGCGCAAAAAATCCGAACCATGCATCAACCTGATATCCCTTCAGGCCCTGCTCGTCCAAAGTCGGCAAGTCCGGGAGAAATTCGGAGCGCTTGAGTCCCGTAGTCCCCAGGCCTTTCAGACGACCCTGCTGGATGTGTCCGCGCACCACCGGGATGTTCTGGAACGTCATCGCCGTTTCACCGGAAATCACCGATCCCGCAGCCTCGGCAGCACCTCGGTAAGGCACGTGCACAATGTCGATGCCGGTCATCGTCTTCAGCAATTCGCCCGAAAGATGGTGCGAGGTGCCCGAACCGCCAGAGCTGTAGCCGAGAACCCCCGGCTTCATCTTGGCCTGCGCCACGAGATCCATCACCCCCTTAGCCGGATTGGACGGATGAACGCTGAGCGCATTGACCACGGCGCCGAGATTGACGATGGGCTGGAAATCCTTCACCGGATCGTACTTGAGATCCTTGTAGAGGCCGATATTGATCGCCAGCGTGCCGTTGGTTCCGAGCAGCAAGGTATAACCATCGGGGGTGGCACGCGCAGCCTGTGTCGTACCTATGGCTCCGCCGGCTCCGGGCCTGGTATCCACCACGATTTGCTGCCCTAGCGATTTTGTGAGTTCTGCACCGATGATGCGCGAAATGATATCGGCAGAACTGCCTGGTCCCAGCGGGACAATCAGACGAATCGGTTTGTTAGGATAAGTCTGGTCCGCGGCAAAAGCCGTGGAAACCGCCATGCACGCACATAGTGCTGCGCGCACCAAGATGGTCGACAGTTCGTGGTGGCCGGGAACAGGCATGGCAGGCGTTCTCCCTCTGTAGTGGCGTGTTGCGGATGGCGTCACAGCCGCGGCTTGCGACCGCGGTGACACGTTCCGGATGACTCAGCAACATCCATGCCACTACCAACCGGCACTACCTGATCATGCAGACAAATTCCTCGAATTTGCCGTTAGCTGCTCTGGGCAGTTCCCTTTCAAAATACGTGAAATGCAAACTGAACGCGTATGTCAGTGCTTCACAGATCACCGCTGCAAGCTGCGCTTCTTCTTCGCCGCTCAGGGGACGGTCACAGACCAGTCGTACCTCTACGGAATGCAGCGTCTGCTGAATCAACTGGTACTGGCGGATCGGAGCAATTTCCCGGAAACGATGGAATCCGACCAGCGGCCAATGCATCGTACCGTCCGGCAAACGCACCAGATTACGTTCACGGCCTGCGATGCGTGCCAGCGTCGGCAGCGTACGGCCACAGGCACAAGCGGTGCCCACCGTTGCCAGATCGCCAACGACGTAACGGATCAGCGGCATCGCCATATTGTGCAGGCTGCTGACCACAAGGCGCCCGGTTTCGCCGGGCCCGCAGGGGTTGCCGTTAACGTCGATTACCTCAACGAGCATGGTCTCCGCCATCACATGATACTGACTGCTGACAGGGCACTGCAGCGCGATGTAGCCGAGTTCCTGCGAGCTGTAGACATCCTCAATGTCCGCGCCAAGCACGTTGCGACAGGACATGCGCAACGCCGGTGAAACGGTTTCGCCGACACAAAGCACCGCGCGCAAACCGGCAATACGCCTGCCGCTTTGTGAAAAATGCGCAACCAGTGCAGTTAGATTGCTTGGGTAGGTCAACAGATATCCCGGCGCATGTTGCTCAAGCCACGCCGCCTGAACTGCGACATCCGCATTCAGGTTCAGCAATACAGCGGGACCGGTACCTCGTATGGCTTCCGAGGCCGGCCCCCAACCCGATGCCGCGGCACCGAGTGGTGGCTCAGCCATACCGGGGGACATGGCCCGGATCGCCGCAAACTTGAGCGACTGGTCCCGACCGTGCCATTCATGATCGCGCAAGGTATTGGCCTGCCACATCAAGGCATCGACTGCCGTTCGCAGTACATGCACCGGTTCTCCGGTGGCGCCGGAAGTGCGATTCTCATGAACCGGTCCGTACTGCTGCGGTATCGCAGTGCTGCGCATCGCGGCACCCGCTGCCTGGATATCGCGACGAGTCAGCAGGGGGAGCATGCGCAAGGCATCGGGGGTCAGCGCCACGCCCTGACGCCATCCCGCGGCAGCAAGGCGTTCACGATGCCATGGCACCGTGCGCCAGGCATGATCAAGAACAGCGTCCAGTTGACGCAGCTGATGCTGAAACAGGATCTCCGCAGGCCAGCGTTCGGTCTGTGTGAACTGCCACAGCAAGGCGAGAAGCTGCGCCCCCCGGTCATCCGCCACGGCCGGCCAGACCACCCCGGGCACGGCAGACCGTAACAGCCGATTCGTCATGTCGGCTGCATGATCAGCGTCGGACAGCGTTCGCCGAGTTCATACCCGTGCTCCTGAACGGCAACAATGCGAAAGTCTCCGATGAGTGCACGCGCCTCGGCCATTGTCGAAAAACTGTAACGGGTATCGACGTCACGATAATTTTCGATGGTGTGGACCACCGCAGGCGACCAGCCCAGTTGCGCTGCGAGCGCGTCTGGATCAGGCACTTCGATATTCCAGACCTCCCAGATGTCGCCCAGGCGCACGCCTTCCTCCAGAGTACCGTGCAAGGCCATCGCCAGCCGCCATTTGAACGCATGGAAATTGCCGATGCGGCCCTTTCGCAGATCATCGATCACGTGACCAGCGGTTTCACTGCGCTCGGGTCGAAGAAAGTATCGTATGGCGAGCAGGCTGCCCGGCGCTGCCACCCGGCGCAATTCGCGGGCAAACGCGATATAACGGTCGCGCCCGACCAACAGGGTGTGACAACCGTCGCCAATCAGCAGATCCTGGGAACGGTCGGATAACGGCAATGCGAACCAGTTGCCGCAGACCGCAGTTCCCGGCGCTTCCCCGGCAGGCCACACACCCGCGATCATCGGTTGCGAACGGTCAACGGCGGTCAATCGTGTTCCGGCCGGCCAGCGCATGCGCGCAATTTCCGGTGTCACCCCGCAGAGCAGTGCGCGGGGCGCAGTAATCCCGTTACTGGCACTCCACTCGGTCACCGCCTGTTCGAGCAAAGAAATATCCTGGCCCGACGGACGCAAAGGGGGACCGATCAGACTCCACTGCTGCGCGTGCTGACTCCAGTGGTCTGGCTTTGCTGTGGGCATCAGGCTTCCATTCATTGCGCCCTTAGTGGGCCTTGTCCCAATTGGGCCCGACACCGACTTCGACCAGCAGCGGCACCGCGAGTTGTGCCACACCGGTCATCAGCCGCGTCAACTCGGTCTTGACCCGCTCCAGTTCAGCGTCAGGCACTTCCAGCACCAGTTCGTCGTGCACCTGCATGATCAGCAGGGATTTCATCTTCTCTTCGGTCAGCCACTGCTGCACCTGGATGGTGGCCATCTTGATCAGGTCTGCAGCCGTGCCCTGCATCGGCGCGTTGATCGCGGCGCGCTCCGCACCCTGGCGGCGATTGCCGTTGCTGCTGCGAATTTCCGGCAGCCACAGGCGACGGCCGAACACGGTTTCGACATAACCCTGCTGGTGCGCCTGTTCGCGCGTGACCCGCATGTATTCCGCAACGCCGGGATAACGCTGGAAATAACGATCCATGTACTGCTGCGCGGCAGCACGTTCGAGGTTGAGCTGGCGCGCGAGGCCGAAGGCCGACATGCCGTAGATCAGTCCGAAGTTGATGACCTTGGCATAACGCCGCTGTTCGTTGTCCACCGCCTTTACATCAACACCGAAAATTTCAGCGGCGGTCGCACGATGAATATCCTCGCCCGCGGCAAACGCGCGCAGCAGGCTCTCGTCGCGCGAGATATGCGCCATGATGCGCAACTCGATCTGTGAATAGTCGGCCGACACGATATGCGAACCCGGCGGCGCAATGAAGGCTTCGCGGATGCGCCGGCCTTCCGCCGTGCGGATGGGAATGTTCTGCAGATTGGGATCGCTGCTCGCCAGCCGCCCGGTCACCGCCGTGGCCTGGCCGTAACTGGTATGCACGCGCCCGGTGCTGCGGTTGACCATGCCCGGCAATTTATCGGTATAGGTGGATTTCAGCTTGGCCAGGCCACGGTAGTCCAGTATCAACTGCGGCAGCGGGTGATCGAGTGCGAGTTCCGCCAGTGATTCTTCGTCGGTGGACGGTGCGCCGGTCGGTGTTTTCTTGACCGGCTTCAAGCCTTTCTTGTCGAACAGCACTTCCTGGATCTGTTTCGGCGAGCTAAGGTTGAAAGGTTGTTCGGCCTCGGCATGTGCGCGCGCTTCGATGGCTATCATCTTTGCGCCGAACTCTGCTGACAGTTCCGCGAGCAGTTTCTGGTCGAGCAGCACGCCGTTGCGTTCCATCGTGTAGAGCACGCCCATCACCGGCATCTCGATGTCGGCGTAGATGTATTTCAGTTTTTCGTCGCCGGCGATACTCGGGAACAGCGCCTGATGCAGTTGCAGCGTGATGTCGGCGTCTTCCGCGGCGTACTCGCTGGCGCCTTCGATCGCCACCTGCTCGAAACCGATGCGTTTCGCACCTTTGCCCGTAACATCATCATAACTAATTGTTTTTATTGATAAAATTCTTTGCGCCATGGAATCCATGTCATGCCGCTGGTGACTTTCCAGCACATAGGACTCCAGCAGCGTGTCGTGCGCAATGCCGCGCAACGTGATGCCGCAGTTGGCAAAGATATGGGTGTCGTACTTGATGTGCTGGCCGAGCTTGGCGTGCTGATCACTCTCCAGCCACGGCCGCAGTTTTTCCAGCACAAGCGGGCGCGGCAACTGGTCCGGCGCGCCGGCGTAGACATGGCCGACCGGAATATAAGCCGCATGGCCGGGTTCAACCGCCAGCGAAATGCCGACCAGTTCCGCAGTCAGCGAATCCAGGCTGGTGGTCTCCGTATCCAGTGCAGTCAGTTCAGCGGCTTCGATACGCTTGATCCAGGCATCCAGCAACGCTTCCGTCAATACCGTTTCGTAACTGCGGGAAACCGGTGGCGCCGGCGGCACGACGACGGCAACGGCTGCTTCTACGGTTGGCGCTGGGGCAGCGCCGCCACCTTCAAGCTCGCGGCGCCAGGTCTTGAATTCGAAACGGTCGAACAGCGTCGCCAGTGTCGCCACATCCTGTGGCTGCGGCGCAAGATCTTCGATGCGCAGCGGGAGTTCGACATCACATTTGATCGTCAGCAGCTGTTTCGCCTGCGGCAGCCAGTCCAGCGATTGACGCAGATTTTCACCGACAGCGCCGCCGATGTCCGGCGCATTTTTGACGATATTGTCGAGCGTGCCGTACTGGGTCAGCCACTTCACCGCGGTTTTCGGGCCAACTTTCGGCACACCCGGCACATTGTCGACGGCATCGCCGATCAGCGTCAGATAATCGATGATGCGTTCCGGCAGCACGCCGAATTTTTGTTCGACGCCGGCGATATCCAGCTTTTCGTTGGACATGGTGTTCACCAACGTAACCTGCGGCGTCACCAGTTGGGTAATGTCCTTGTCGCCCGTCGAAATCACCACACGCATGCCTGCCTGTTCGGCCTGGCGCGCCAAAGTGCCGATGACATCATCCGCCTCGACGCCCGACACTTCGATCAGCGGCCAGCCCATCGCCACAATCGCCTCCTTCAACGGCGCGATCTGCGAGGCCAGTTCATCCGGCATGGACGGGCGGTTGGCTTTGTATTGCGGATACAGGTCGTCACGGAATGTCTTGCCCTTGGCATCGAATACACAGGCGCTGTATTCAGCCGGGAAGTCCTTGTGCAGCTTGCGCAGCATGTTCAGCACGCCGTAAATGGCGTTCGTCGGCTCGCCGCGGCTGTTGCTGAGGTCACGAATGGCATGAAAAGCGCGGTAAAGATAAGACGAACCGTCAACTAGAAGCAGGGTTTTCATGCAATACCGTGTCAGCGTGGATTTTCGGCGGCGCACTGCCGCGCGTAGACGTGTCGATTATCGCAGAGTTCGGATACGCTCCGCCTTTCAAAAGATCCGCGAAAGCCGGATAATGAGCCAACTCCGGAGTCCTCGATGCGAAACATTCTGCAACTGACCCTACTTCTGGCGGCTCTCGCGGCCGCGTTGCCTGCATTCGCACAGGACCGCTCCAAAGCGCAACCTGTCCCGGAGCCGCCACCGCCACCGGCAGGATTCGAACTGGACCCCGCGATGGAACCGCAGGTCACCATCCGCAAGCGCGGCGAAGATACCATCGAGGAATACCGGATCGGCGGCAAGTTGTACATGGTCAAGGTGACGCCCCCCGGCGGCCGCCCCTATTTCCTCATTGATGACCGCGGCGACGGAAAATTCTCGCGCCAGGATTCCCACGATACAGGCATCCGCCCGCCGATGTGGGTCATCCACCAGTTCTAGCAGGGCTAGCAGGCGCGGCAATGACTGATCGTGCGATCACACGAGTGGCCTTCTGCGCGAGCACCGTTTCCACCAACTTTCACGCCACCGCTTAATGTCCGTCTTCACCACAGTCACCGCTGAGCAACTGCACCGCTGGCTGCAGAATTATGCTGTCGGTGAGCTGCTCGATCTGCAGGGCATCAGCGCTGGTATCGAAAACACCAATTATTTTGTCACCACCAGCGGTGGCAGTTATGTGCTGACGCTGTTTGAAAAGCTGACTTCGCAGGAACTCCCCTTCTATCTCAACCTGATGGCGCACCTTGCCGAACGCGGCGTTCCCAGCGCGCACCCCGTAGCCAGCCATAACGGCAGCTACCTGAGTACGCTGAACGGAAAACCCGCAGCGCTGGTGGCCCGCCTTGAAGGACGGGATGTCACGGCGCCGACCGTCGTGCAATGCGCAGCCGTCGGCGCAGCGCTGGCCCGGCTGCATCTTGCAGGCCAGTCCTATCCGGCGACAATGGTCAATCCGCGCGGCCCTGCCTGGTGGAAGGCGGTTCAGCCGGAAATCCTTCCATTCATTCCGGCCGCAGAGGCAGAACTTCTCGACTCGGAGATCCGTTTTCAGTACACCCATCGCCTGTCTGGACTGCCGCATGGCGCAATCCATGCCGACCTTTTTCGCGACAACGTGCTGCTGAGCGGGGATCGCGTCGCAGGCGTCATCGACTTTTATTTCGCCTGCACCGGCGCTTTGCTCTATGACGTCGCCATTGCCGTCAATGATTGGTGTATCGGCGCGGATGGCGCGCTCGATGAAGCACGGACCCGCGCGTTCATCGATGCTTACGCAAGTGTTCGCCCGTTCACACCCGAGGAGCACCGGGCCTGGCCGGTGATGCTGCGTGCGGGCGCGCTGCGGTTCTGGGTCTCGCGGCTGTATGATTTTCACCTGCCCCGCGCAGGAGAACTCACACACGCAAAGGACCCCGTACATTTCCGGTGCATCCTCGAACAACGCATCCGTCATCAACCAATGTTGCCGGGACTGACGCCATGAACAAACTGGATATCCGCCATTTCAAGGCCAATCAGGGCTGGCAATGGATCAAGGCCGGCGCTGTACTGCTCGCCAAGAATCCTGCGCAACTGATCATGATGCTCATTGTGCTTTTTGCCTTGTTCAGACTCCTGCTGTTGATTCCTTTCGTCGGGCCGCTTGTCTTGCTGACGATCCCCATTGCACTGGTTGGAGTCATCGAAAGTTGCCGCGCGATCCAATTCGGAAAACCGCTGGCTTTTGGTTACCTGCTCTCTGGTTTCACGCGTCACACGGGGGCGCTGCTGATACTCGGCTCGCTTTCTGTGGCATTCAACTTTCTGGTGCTGATCGTCATGTCGGTGATCGGCGGCGACTCCTTCCAGGAAATCATCAAGCTGTCGACGCAACAGAAACTTTCCCCGGAAAATGCCAGCGAGTTGAGCGATGCCGCATCGGGAATATTTGCTGCGCTGCTGGTTGGATGGGTTCTGTCGATTGCAGTAATGATGGCGCTCTGGTTTGCGCCATTGCTGGTTTATTACCGCAACCTGAAACCGTATGAGGCGATGTTGTGCAGCTTTACCGCATGCAAAAAGAATCTCGGTGCTTTTGCGGTTTACGGCGGGATCATTTTCAGCGTTCTGGTCATGGTCATGCCATTTGCGATGTCGGCTCGCCTGCTGGACCTGGGCCTATTGCTGCTCGCCCCCGTTGTAATTCCGAGCATTCTTGTGGCCTATACGGACATTTTCGTTGACGTTCCGGATACTCCCGAAGACGAACAACCAGCAGGCTGACAAGGCTTTACGACTCAGGCCCCTTCGAGCCTGGCATAGGCCAGTGCCAGCCATTTCAATCCGGATTCCTTGAAGTTCACCTGTACCCGCGCGTCTGCGCCGGCACCCTCGGCATTCACGATAACGCCGGCGCCGAACTTGGCATGCGTCACCGCCTGACCGATGCGCCAAGGGAAGTCCCGCGCCTGCAATGCCGGCGCTGTTGACTGGCCCGACAGGCTGCGCGCCGGCGAGCCATACGAAGGCGCACCCTGGCGCGCATAGGCCGGTGAGGCTTGCCGCGTGTGGTTGACCCGCTGCAGCAGCGCTTCCGGCAGCTCACGGAAAAACCGTGACGGCACGTTGTAACGCGTCTGGCCGTGCAGCATGCGGCTTTGCGCCAGTAACAAATACAACCGGCGCCGCGCCCGTGTCAGCGCGACATACATCAGCCGCCGCTCTTCTTCGACACCCTCAGCCTCGGCCATGCTGTTTTCGTGCGGAAACAGGCCTTCTTCCAGGCCTGTAATGAACACCGCGTGGAATTCCAGGCCCTTGGCCGAGTGCACTGTCATCAGTTGCAGCGCATCCGAGCCCACCTCGGCCTGGTGTTCGCCGGCTTCCAGCGCCGCATGCGCGAGAAAAGCCGTCAGTTCATCCATTTCCTCTTCCGGCGGCGCACCTTCAGCAGGCATCTGCGTCGCGCGCTCCTCGACAAACATCGCCGCGGCATTGACCAGTTCGTCCAGATTCTCCAGCCGGTCGGCGCCTTCCTTTTCATTCCGGTAATGCGCAGTAAGGCCGCTATGCTCGACAACATGGGCAATCGCCTCCGGCAAAGGCAGTCCCGCAGTGGCGCCGCGCATGGCTTCGATCAGCTTGACGAACGCAGCAATGCTCGCCGCGGCCTTGCCCGACAGGGTATTGGCGCAGGCTGCCGCCCACAGGCTCATGCCGCCCTCATTTGCCATGTTCTGGGCCATGCCCTGCAGCTGCTCCAGGCTGCGCGCACCAATGCCACGCGTCGGAAAGTTGATCACCCGCAGCAACGCGCCGTCGTCTTCCTGATTGGCCACGAGGCGCAGATAGGCCAGCGCATGCTTGATTTCCTGGCGCTCGAAAAAGCGCAATCCGCCGTAAACCCGGTACGGCATGCCGGCAGTGAACAGCGCATGCTCAATGACCCGCGACTGCGCGTTGGAGCGGTAGAGCACGGCAATATCCGTCAATCGCTCGCCGGACGCGCGCAGATTGCGCACTTCCTCGACGATGTACGCGGATTCTTCGTAATCGGTGGCGGCCTCGAACACCCGCAGCGGCTCGCCTTTAGCATCTTCGGTCCACAGACTTTTGCCGAGGCGTTTGCGGTTATGTTCGATCAGGGCATTGGCGGCATCAAGGATGTTGCCGTGTGAACGGTAGTTCTGCTCAAGCTTGATTACCCGCTCGATGTGAAAATCGCGCTGCAGGTCCTGCATATTGGCCGTGGTGGCGCCGCGCCAGCCGTAAATCGACTGATCGTCATCGCCTACCGCAAAAATGGCGTTGTTTTGACCCGCCAGCAGTTGCAGCCAGCGGTACTGCAGGCGGTTGGTATCCTGGAATTCATCGACAAGGATGTGACAGAAGCGCCCGGCGTAGTGATCACGCAGTGTGTCGTTGCGCGCCAGCAGTTCATAAGAACGCAGCAGCAGTTCGGCAAAATCGACCACGCCTTCACGCTGGCACTGGCGGTCGTATTCGGCATACACCTCAACCATGCGCCGCGAAAAATCATCGTAAGGCTCGACCTTGTCGGCGCGTTTACCCTCTTCCTTCTGTGCGGCAATGAACCACTGCGCCTGACGCGGCGGATAACGTTCCTCGTCGACGTTCATGCCTTTCATCAACCGTTTCACCAGCGCCAGTTGATCCTGGGTGTCGAGGATCTGGAACAGCTGGGGCAATCCGGCCTCGCGGTAATGCGCGCGCAGCATACGGTTGCACAGACCGTGGAAGGTGCCCACCCACATGCCGCGGGTGTTGATCGGCAGCATCGCGGTCAGGCGGGTCAGCATTTCCTTCGCCGCCTTGTTGGTGAAGGTCACCGCGAGCACACTCATCGGGCTGATCTGCCCGGTCTGGATCAGCCAGGCCATACGCGTGGTCAGCACGCGCGTCTTGCCGCTGCCGGCGCCGGCGAGGATCAGCGCGGACTGATGCGGCAGGGTGACAGCTTCGAGTTGGTGCTCGTTGAGGCCTGAAAGGAAGGCGGGGGTCATCGTTTGATGCGGATTGGGCACGCTGGATTATACGTGACAGGCCCTTTGTTCCCCGCTGGGGAGCAAGCGGAGCGGATATAATCGCGGCTTTCCTGATCACCCCCTCCCCGCCGGCATCATGCAGCAAAAATACAACCCGCAGGTCATCGAGCGCGACGCGCAAAAATTCTGGGACGACGGACAGGCCTTCCGCGCCGTCGAGAACAACGGCAAGCCCAAATATTATTGCCTGTCGATGTTCCCCTACCCGTCCGGCAAGCTGCACATGGGCCATGTGCGCA
>CAZHFZ010000009.1:0-85940 GCA_964531455.1 uncultured Bordetella sp. | reverse complement strand
TCTGGAACTGGACCGCGGCTCGGGTATTCCGTGGAAAGGCAATTACAGCTCGTGGCTGGAGCAGAAGGAAGACCGGCTGCAGAAGGAAGAGGCCACCGAGTCCGCACGGCAGAAAGCGCTGAAAAAGGAACTGGAGTGGGTGCGCCAGAACGCCAAGGGCCGTCAGGCAAAATCGAAGGCGCGGATCGCGCGTTTCGAAGAGCTGTCATCGTACGATTACCAGCAACGCAACGAGACCCAGGAGATTTTTATTCCGGTGGCTGAGCGCCTTGGCGAGCAGGTCATCGAATTCAAGGATGTGTCCAAGGGTTTCGGCGACCGTCTGCTGATCGACAAGCTGACGTTTTCGATTCCGCCGGGCGCCATCGTCGGGATGATCGGCCCCAACGGCGCCGGTAAATCGACGCTGTTCAAGATGATTACCGGCAAGGACAAGCCGGATTCCGGCGAGGTGGTGATCGGTTCCACGGTGAAGCTGGCGGTGGTCGACCAGTCGCGCGATGCGCTGCCCGATGACAAGACCGCGTGGGAAGCGATTTCCGGCGGGCTGGATATCATCAATGTCGGCAAATTCGAAATGCCGTCGCGCGCCTACCTCGGCCGTTTCAACTTCAAGGGCCAGGACCAGCAGAAAAAAGTCGGCACGTTATCTGGCGGTGAACGCGGTCGCCTGCATCTGGCGCAGACGCTGCTCACCGGCGCCAACGTATTGCTGCTCGACGAACCGTCCAATGACCTCGACGTCGAAACGCTGCGCGCGCTGGAAGATGCGCTGCTTGAATTCGCCGGCTGCGTGCTGGTGATCTCGCATGATCGCTGGTTCCTCGACCGCATCGCCACGCACATCCTTGCCGCCGAGGGTGATTCACAGTGGACCTTCTTCGCCGGCAACTATCAGGAATACGAAGCCGACAAGCGCAAGCGCCTGGGTGAAGAAGGCGCCAAGCCGAAGCGCCTGCGTTACAAGCCGCTGAAGCTGTGATTTCGTAAGTAATTGTTTTTATTAATAAATATGGCGCCCTCGGGCGCCATATTTATTTGCTGCTGTTGATTCGCAGTTTCAGCCGCGTCCGGCATAGGGCATGTCAGTGGCCATCACCATCAGGTGATAGATGTTGACGTTGAGCGGCTGATTGGCCATGAACAGCACCGACTTCGCGACGTCGGTGACGTCGATCATCGATTCCGGCTTGATCGTGCCGTCGGCTTGTTTAACACCTTTGGCCATGCGCGAGGCGAGTCCGGTCATCGCATTGCCAACATCGACCTGACAGCAGGCGATATTGTATTTGCGGCCGTCGAGCGAGATGGTGCGCGTCAGTCCGGAGATCGCGTGTTTGGTCGCGGTATAGGGTGCCGAGTCCGGGCGCGGCGCATGCGCCGAGATCGAACCGTTGTTGATGATGCGTCCCCCCTGCGGGTCCTGTGCCTTCATCATGCGGAAGGCTGCCTGTGCGCAGAGGAAGGAGCCGTTGAGATTGGCGTCAACGACGGATTTCCATTTGTCGTACGGCAGGTCTTCGAAGGGCACGCCCGGTGCGTTCTGTCCGGCATTGTTGAACAGCATGTCGAGTCGGCCGAAACGCTGCTGTACTTTGGCGAACAACGCTGCGACCGCCTGCGGATCGCCAACATCGGTGGCGACCGCGAGGCCGCGCGATGCGTCGCTGCCGGATTCGGCGAGCGCTGCGTCCAGTGCGTCCTGACGGCGACCGGCGAAGGCTACGCTCCAGCCGTCTTTCAGCAAGGCGTGTGCCGTGGCTTTGCCGATGCCGCTGCCGGCGCCGGTAATCACGGCGACTTTGGAAGGATTGCTCATGGTTGTGCTCCTCGAGTTAAGGTGAAGGCAGGAATCGCCATCAATGGTGCGATGGGTCAGTGGTCCGCAGCGATACTGTAGCGGTTGCGGCCGCCCGACTTGGCTTTGTACATCTCCATGTCCGCGCGGGCGAGCAGTTGCGTGGCATGCTCGGCGTGCAGCGGTGCGAAGGCCACGCCGATGCTGGCACTCACCGCGACGCTCCGGTCTTCGCCAACATTCATCGGTTCGGTAACGGCTGCCATCAGCTTGTTCAGGATGGACTCGATACTGCCGGTCTCGCGCAGGTCTTCCAGCAGGATGACGAATTCGTCGCCCCCAAGGCGCGAGACGGTATCGGATTCGCGGACAATTTCGCTGATGTGTTTGGCGATGGTGACCAATAGATCGTCGCCGACCGCGTGTCCGTGGTTGTCGTTGATCGGTTTGAAGTTGTCGAGGTCGATCAGCATCAGCGCGATGCTGTCGCCGTTGCGTCGTGCGCGTGAGATGGCGCGTTCGATGCGGTCGTTGAGGAACATGCGGTTGGACAGGCCGGTCAGCGGGTCCTGCATCGCCAGCCGCCGCAGTTCGCGTTCCTTCTCCAGCAGCAGGTTGTTTGCGGTTTCAAGTTCATGGGTGCGTTCTGCAACACGGTGTTCGAGCTCCTGCTCGGACCGGCGCAGGTTTTCAAGAAGCTGCGTGTTCGCATGCAGGGCGGCGGCATCGGATTGCGTTTTTTCACGGCGCATTGTGTTGATGCGGTCAGCCATGGCGAAGGAGAGCAGCAGCAGCTCAATGGCTGAACCGATCTGCATCGAATAAAGCGTCAGCGTTGTTGTCGGCATCAGCCCGAATACGCGCAATCCCTGCACGGCGACGCCCAGCAGCAGCGCGAACCATGACAACAGGAAATAGCGTCCGCCGGGGTGTCCCTGGCGCACGCTGTGCACTCCAGTGATCACCGCGATGACCGCGAACACCACGCCGAAGACCGACACGATAATGGCAACCGGGCGGTAGCTCAGGAACAAGGGCAGCGAGATTGCAAAAAGGAAGCAGGCCAGACACAGCAGGATCAGCCGGTCATGCAGGGGGGATCTTTTTCGTGTGCTCAGGAACAGGCGCATGAATATCGCGCCGGTGAGACCGGTCAACCCCATGCCCACAGGGAGGGCGATGTCGCCCCATTTCGGATAGTCACCCCACAGGAACTGGTTGCCGAAGCCGTTCATCGACAGCTGACCTATCGCCATTGAAATGGTGAAAGCGACGTAGGCGATGAATGTCGGATCCCGGGTGCTGAGGAACAGGAGCAGGTTGTAGAGTCCGAGTGCGAGCAGCATTCCGTAATAAAGGCTCAGCAGGGTGTAGGTGATGCGGTCTTCACGGGCGAGCGCCTCGGGTTCCCACAGGGTTATGGGCAGGGTGACCGTGCCTTCTGTGGTGACGCGCAGATAGATGGTCTGGGTTTCACCCGCAGCGAGGGTTACCGGAAACACCAGGTTGCGATGCGGATAGGGTCGCTCGGAGAACGCTTTCATGTCCCCGGCCATCTGCCTCTCGTACGTGCCGTCGGGCCGCCGGGTAAACATTTCGACGCAATCAATCGATGAGTAGCCGATTTCGAGCAGCCAGCGGCCTGCGGCGGCGGGATCGACGGAAACCGGCAGCGCAAACCACCAGGCTGACTTCGAGAAGCTGTAGTTCACTTCACCGACAGTCTTGTCGGGCAGCGCGGGTTGGAAGCGTGCCGCATTGACCGGGTTTACGACATCCTCGATCTGAAGCTTGTGCGTGGGATCTTCCAGCGCCAGCAGCGCGTGGACCGCCTGTTGTTGCCCGCTGCCGGCGGCAAGTCGAAGCACATCGTTACTTGCGGCAGCGCCTCCGGCGATGAACAGGAGCGCCAGCGCCGCTGCCAACCAACCTAATGTTCTAACCACCAGTTGTTGGTTCATCCTGCGCTACTTCATGGCTTGGTCTATTTGACCCAGGAATCGCGCAGGGTTACCGCGCGATTGAACACTGGTTTGCCAGGCGCGGAATCGCCTGTATCAACAACGAAGTAACCGTGTCGTTCAAACTGGAATCGTTCGCCGGGTTTTGCTGCGGCCAGCGCAGGCTCAAGCTGGGCCGTAATGGTTTTGACGGAATCCGGATTGAGATCCAGCAGGAAATCGCGTCCTCCCGCACCGGGATGCGCATCCTTGAACAGCCGGTCGTAAAGTCGCACCTCGGTGGGCTGCGCGTGTGCGGCGCTGACCCAGTGGATGTTGCCTTTGACCTTGACCGAATCGGCGCCGGGCGTGCCGGACTTGGTTTCCGGGATGTATTCGCAATGCACTTCGGTCACGCGTCCTGCATCGTCCTTTGTGCAGCCCGTGCATTTGACGACATAGCCGTACCGCAGGCGCACGCTGTTGCCGGGGAACAGGCGGAAAAAACCTTTCGGTGGTTCTTCGGCAAAATCCTCGCGTTCGATCCACAGTTCGCGCGACAGCGGCACCACGCGTTTGCCAAGGTCGGGCTTCTGCGGATGATTGGGGGCGAAGCAGTCTTCCTGCTGACCTTCGGGATAGTTGTCGATGACCAGTTTGACCGGATCGAGCACGGCAATGCGCCGCTCGGCGATTTCATTCAGGTGATCGCGCATGCAGTCTTCGAGCACCGAGTATTCAATCCACGAATCGGCTTTGGACACACCGATGCGATCAGCGAACAGGCGGAATCCTTCCGGCGTGTAGCCGCGGCGGCGCGCGCCTGCGAGCGTCGGCAGGCGCGGGTCGTTCCAGCCGCTGACGTGTTTTTCATCGACCAGCTGGATCAGTTTGCGTTTGGAGAGCACGACATAGGTCAGGTTCAGCCGGGCGAATTCAATCTGCTGCGGCAGCGGACGCGCGAGCAGGCCTCCGTCGGCGAGTTTGCCGAGCAGCCAGTCGTAGAACGGGCGCTGGTCTTCGAATTCCAGCGTGCAGATTGAATGGGTGATCTGCTCCAGCGCATCCTCGATCGGATGGGCAAAGGTGTACAGCGGATAAATACACCAGGTGTCGCCGGTCCGATGATGCGTGGCCTTGCGGATGCGGTAGATCACCGGATCGCGCAGATTGATATTGGGTGAAGCGATATCGATTTTCGCGCGCAGCACCATCGCGCCGTCGGCATGTTTGCCTTCGCGCATTTCAGCGAAGCGGGCCAGTGACTCGGCCGGCGGGCGCTCACGCCACGGTCCGGGTTTGCCCGGTTCGGTCAGCGTGCCGCGGTTGGCGCGCATTTCTTCGGCGCTTTGTTCATCGACATAGGCGTGACCGGCGCTGATCAGGTATTGCGCGGCCTCGTACATGTAATCGAAATAATCGCTGGCGAAATAACCGTTGGGACCCCAGTCGAAACCCAGCCACTGCACCGCATCGCGGATGGAGTCGACGTATTCCTGCTCTTCTTTTTCCGGATTGGTGTCATCAAAACGCAGATGACAGAAACCGCCGTAATGCAGTGCGAGACCGAAGTTCAGGCAGATCGATTTGGCATGACCGAGATGCAGATAGCCGTTGGGTTCCGGCGGAAAACGGGTGCGGATTTTCGCGGCATCAACGGGCGCACCGGCATGCACGCGTGCCGTACCGGGTTTGCCGCCCCAGGTGCGGGCGGCGTATTTGCCGGCCGCCAGATCGGCGTCGATATGACTGCGGATGAAATTGGATGTCGACGCAACAGCTTCTGCGCCGGGTTTCGCGTTTTTCGCCATGCTTGAGGAGGATGATATTGCCGTTTAAAGCGGCAGAGTAAAGCGGCATTTTAACCCGTGCCGACCGAGGGGCTTCAGCGATTTGCCAGATATAGGGTCGGCAACACGCGTTCGCTGAAACTGCTGCCCTTGCGGGTCAGGCGCCAGCCGCGTCCGGGCTTGTGATTCGATACCACTTTCGCCAGTTTGCCGTCGATGAAATGCAGCGCGACACCATCGTCCGCAGCATAACCTTCGGCAATCGCGCCACGGGCAACCATTTTGCGATAGGTCGGCCGGCGCAGCAGTTCGCTGTTGTAATGCGGGCAGTTGCTGCCCGGCAAAAAGCCCAGGCAATCAAGCGCGGTCAGTGGACCGGCGATCGAATCGGTGATGCCCTGTTCGAACCAGCAGATCGATCCCGCGCTCCAGCCGCCGAGCACAATGCCTTTCTGCCAGGCGCTGCGCAGGTAGGTATCCAGTCCCCAATCGCGCCATACCGCAAGCATGCTGCGCGTGTTGCCGCCGCCGACGAAGATGGCGTCCTGTTCCAGCACAAAGGATTCGAGATCGCGCGGCGTTCGTGCGAACAGCGGCAGGTGCGTCGGCTTACAGTTGAACTGGCCGAAGCCGGCATAAAAACGCAGCCGGCCGGCATCGGCGTCGCCGTGCGCGGTGCCGATGAAGCAGACTTTGGGTTTGCGTTTGCCGGTCTGTTTGAGGAAATAGTCGACCAGCAGCAGGTTGTCGAGTTCGAGCGGCAGTGCAGCGCCGCCAATGGCAATGATCTGGCGTTTCATGTTGGCCCTGTTAACGGTGCTTATTGCTCAACGGAGCGGCGCCGGTGCCCGCCTGCGCGGTCGCATCCCGCAAGCGGGGCCCTGCTCCAGGCTTCAGCGGGCGCCGCCAATGGCAATAATCTGTTTTTTTCATGCCTGCGAGCTTATCGCGTTAACGGAAATCGCAGAAGCATGCAGAAGTCGTTTTGCCGGGAAACCCCGGCCCCGCGTCATTGCTCGAGTTTGAATCCCGTGGCCTTGATCAGTTTGGCCCAGCGGTCTTTTTCCGAGGCCAGCCATTTCGCCATCTCGGCCGGACTGTTGCCGATGGGATCGGCGCCCTGGCTCGACATTTTTTCTTTCATGTCGGGCGTGTGAATGATGCGTGCGATTTCGGTCTGTAGCCTCGCCACCAGTTCCGGCGGTGTTTTCGCCGGGGCGAGCACGCCCTGCCAGGAGCCGGTGACAAAACCTTCCAGTCCCGGCGTTTCGGAGACCACCGGTGTATCGGGCAACGTCGGAAAACGTTTTTCGCTCGAAACGGCGAGCAGCTTCAGGCGACCGCTTTTGGTGTGGGGCAGCGTCGCCAGCATGCCATTGAAAAGAATGTCGGCTTCGCCAGTGGTGACGATGAGGATATTGGCCGAGCCGCCTTTGGTGGGTATATAGGCCCAGTTGATCCCCGTGCGGTAGGCAAACATCAGACCCGCCATATGCGGTGCGCCGCCGAGGCCGGTCGCGTAATTCAGTTTGCCTGGACGCGATTTGGCGAGCGCGATCACGTCCTTGACGTTCCGTGCGGGCATGCTCGGATGTGCGGCAAGGATGTGCGGTGAGTAGGAGACGACGGTAACGGGGGCGAAATCTTTGAGGATGTCGAAGGGCAGCTTCTGGAACAGGCTGGGACTGATCGCCAGATTGCCGACATCCATCAGCGCCAGCGTATAGCCGTCGGGCGCGGCGCGTGCCACGAAGTCGGCGCCGATGTTGCCGTTGGCGCCGGGCCGGTTGTCGGGCAGCACCTGCTGGCCCCAGGACTCGGTCATCTTTGCGCCGATCAGCCGTGTCAGGATGTCCGAAGTTCCTCCGGCGGGGAAAGGCACGATGATGCGGATCGGTTTCGCCGGAAAGGTTTGTGCGAGGGCATTGCCGAAGGCGCCGGCACTCAAAGCAGCAAGCGCTGCAACGAACAGTTTTAAACGCATGGTCCCCTCCGGAGTTTAGGTTGAGCCCGCGTTATATTGTTGTCGGCGGGTCTTCAAGCACCGCCATGATAGCGCTGTTTATCGAGCTGTGAGCGCAGCAAAAAAAGCCCGGCGTGTGCCGGGCTGTCTGTTTGAAGCCGTGGTGCAGTTACTGTTTTGCCGGACAGGTGTTGAGGCCGACCAGCGTGTAGGCCGGGCACCAGCCCAGCGTTCCGGTGAGCAAAGGCACGATGCCGACCAGACCCCACCAGCGTGCGCTGCCTTCGATTATGAATATCAGCGAGAGCAGGGCGAGCCCCGCGACGATGCGCAAAACCTTGTCGATGCCGCCAACGTTCGTTTTCATGACTGGTTCCTTTTGATTGCACATGGCACTTGCCATGAGCGTCATCGTGAACTTTGCGGCGGGTCTTGTATGTAACCCAGGTCACATATGTAAATTATTGTTTTTATTGATTATTTATTGTCGCCGGCCAACCGTCGCAGGCCATCAGTGTCGGTGATGTCGATCTGCTCGCGGGCCAGCCTGACCAGACCGCGATCAGCAAAACTGCCGAGCAGGCGGCTGACCATTTCGCGCACGCTGCCGAGTTCGTCGGCAATGGCCTGATGGGTCGCGCGCAAAGTCGGCGCGCGCGCCAGCAACAACGCGGCGAGGCGCTGGTCCAGCCGGTGAAAGGCGACTTCTTCAACCAGCAGCATCAGTTCCGAAAGTCGTGCGCCAAACAATTCGAAGATATGGCGGCGGAACGGTTCATGCCTTGCGAGCAGTTGTTCAAACAGCGGCAAGGGCACGGCGATCAGCATGACCGCGGTTTCGGCAATGCCGGTGGCAGCATAGTCGATGTGGCCGAGCAGGCAGCCGCTGGTGAGAACGCAACTCTCGCCGGGCGTAACGCGATAGAGCAGGATCTCGCGCCCTTGCGTGCTGATTTTGGAGACGCGGATGGCGCCTTCGATCACCAGCGGGAAGGCGGAGCATCGTGCATTCTCGTCAAAAAGCCGGGTGCCTGCGGGTACCTGGAGAACCTGGGTATCCCGTCGCAGGCGCTCGATGCAATCGGACGGCGCATCGCGCAGCGGCGGAAAGAGCTGCAGTGCACGATCAATGGGATCGGATTCGGGTGGCACGATACGCTGATTCTAGCTGACAGGCCGGAATCCCATGTTGCATCGCGGGTCCGGCACGCAATCGGCTATGCTACGGGCCGCGATGAATACCATGGCATTCCAAACCCTGCGGGCACTGGCCGACGGCGCTTTTCACTCCGGCGAGGATATTGCGCGCACGCTCGGCGTGACGCGTAGCGCAGTCTGGTACGGAATCCGTGACATCAGCGGCGCCGGATTCGCGATTGAAAAGGTGCGCGGACGCGGTTACCGGCTCGCGCAGCCGGTATCCCTGCTGAACGCTGCCGTTGTGCAGCAGTTGCTTGGCGACACGCCGCTCGCGGTCGAAATCTGCGACACGCTGGACTCCACCAACACCCGGCTGATGCAGCGTACGGCGCAGGGTGCGCGCAGCGGCCTTGCGCTGGCAGCTGAAGTGCAGACGGCCGGTCGTGGCCGGCGCGGCCGGGTATGGCATTCCGGTCTCGGCCATACGCTGACTTTTTCACTGCTTTGGCAGTTCGTGCAGGGGGCGCGCGAATTGGGTGGACTCAGTCTTGCGGTCGGTGTGGGTCTGGTACGCGCATTGCGCGCGGCCGGGGCGCATGCCGCGCAGTTGAAGTGGCCCAATGACGTGGTGCTTCCGTCGGGCAAATTGGCCGGCATACTGATCGAAATGCAGGGTGATGTGCTTGGACCCAGCACTGCGGTAATCGGCGTGGGCGTCAATGTCCGGACGGATGCGCGGGTGCTGGCCGCGGTTGACCAGCCGGTGGCTGACCTCGAGGCGGCGGCGTGCAAGGCCATCGACCGCAACATTCTGCTGGCCGCTTTGCTGCGCGAACTGTCTTCGGTGATTGAGGTGTTTTCACAACAGGGGTTCTCTGCGTTGCGCACGGAATGGCAGGAACTGCATGCGCAGCAGGATCAGCCGGTACAACTGCTGCTGCCGGATGGAAAAGTCATTCATGGCATCGCGCGCGGCGTGGCTGAGGATGGCGCGCTGCTGTTGGAGACGGCAGGCGGTGTGTCGCGTTACCACAGTGGTGAAGTCAGTCTGCGCGCTTCCGGAATCGCCGCATGAACATCCTTGTGATTGATGTCGGCAATACCCGCATCAAATGGGGGTGCGCGCAACCGGTCGGCTGGCTACGTCAGGGCTGGGTGGCCACAGCTGCGCCCGCGGATCTCAGGCCTGCGCTGGCGGCGCTGCCCCCGCTGGACCGTATCGTGATTTCCAATGTTGCCGGCGCCGCAGTAAAGACAAAACTTGCCGGACTGTTGCCGGTTTTCCCCGTTTCGCAGTGGCTGGTCAGCGCGGAGCAGCAGTGCGGCGTGCGCAGCAGTTACGCGGACCCGGCGGCGCTCGGCCCTGATCGCTGGGCTGCGCTGATCGGTGCCTGGCATCTGACCCGCGCGCCCTGCGTGGTGGTGAATGTCGGGACGACGATGACTGTCGATGCACTCAACGGCGAGGGTGTGTTTCTCGGCGGCTGTATCGTCCCCGGGGCCGCGCTGATGCGAGATGCGCTGGCACGGGATACCGCCAATCTGGCGTTACGTGCGGGGGAGTTCCGCTATTTTCCCGACAACACCGGCGACGCCATTGCCAGCGGTGCGGTGAATGCGCTGGCAGGTGCTGTCGAGCGCACGGTGAATTATTTGCAGCAAAGTGCGGGTGTCGCGCCGCGGGTGCTTGTTTCCGGCGGCGATGCGCCGCTGATCGAGGAACGGCTTAACGCGCAGGTGACTGTTGTGGATAATCTGGTGCTTGAGGGTCTGCTGCAAATCGCGCAGCAGCCGGATTGATGGTTTGCCCATGAGACTACTGTTCCTGTTGCTGCTGATTGTGAATCTGGGGTTCTTCGTCTATCACCAATATCTCGACGAACCCGCGGATGCGGCTGCCCGGATCGCATCCCTGCAGGTCAATCCCGAAAAAATCCGCATGATTGCAGCCAATGGCGCTGCGCTTGCCGCAGCGTCCAATGCGACACCGCCTGCGGCCTGCGTGGAGTGGGGTGTATTCAGTGGTCCGGATGTTGCGCGCGCGGATGGCGCCCTTGCCGCACTGGCGCTGCCGGCTGACGTGTTGCAGCGCCGGGTTGTCGATATTGACGGCTACTGGGTGCACATGCCGGTGATGAAGACCAAGCCCGAGCTTGACCGCAAGCTGGGTGAACTGAAGGCCCTCGGTGTCGCCGATTTTTATGTGGTGCAGGATGCGGGGGTGTGGCGCAACGCGGTGTCACTGGGGCTGTTCAAAAGCGAGGATGCCGCCAATGCCGAGCTTGAGCGCTTGCGCCAGCGTGGCGTACGTTCTGCGCAGGTAACGCGTCGCGAGAAGTTTCTGAAGCAGGTCAGTTACTTTGTGCGGGAGCCGAATACGGCGACGATTGCGCGGATTTCCGAGCTGCAGCGCGACTTTCCGGCGGCGGAGCTCAAGGCCGTGAGTTGTCCGGCGGTCACCCCGCCAAAGTCATAATAAATATTTTAAAAACAAGTATTTATATAATTTCAGTATCGTAGTGAGTGCTTGCTCAGCGGGTCTCGGTGGCGCGAACTTTTTCCAGTAAAGCCGTCGTGGAGCGCTGATGCGCAAAAGCGATCGAGTGCACGCTGCCGCCCCAGGCCTGGACTTCGCGGGCACCGACAATCGCGTCCGGTTTCCAGTCTCCGCCTTTCACCAGCACATCGGGTTTGACCGCCAGGATGAGTTCCAGCGGCGTGTCTGATTCAAACCAGGTGACGCGGTCGACGCAGCCCAGCGCTGCAATCACCGCGGCGCGATCCGCCAGCGTGTTGACCGGACGGTCGGCGCCTTTGCCAAGCCGTTTGGCCGACGCATCGCTGTTCAGCGCCACGATCAGGCTCGCGCCCAATGCACGGGCCTGGGCGAGGTAGGTGACATGCCCGCGATGCAGGATGTCGAATACGCCGTTGGTAAACACCAGCGGTCGCGGCAGTTGCGCGGCCTGCGCGGCGATGTCGCCGGGGGCGATGATGTGCTGCTCAAATGCAGGGGTGGCGTGCATGGGCGGCAGTCTACGCGGGCGCGTCGCCGCCGACAAACCCGGCATGACGCGGCAAACTTCAGGTCGCGGGGATTTCCTTGCGGAAGCGATTGAGGTCCTTCACTGATTCGAATTCACGGCTGAACAGCAGAGACAGGTTGCGCAGGATGACCGTGACTACTTTCTGCTCCCATTCGCGGTCGAAGCGGATCTGCTCATCCAGCCAGCGCTCCAGCCACTCGGGATCGGGCAGGCGGCTCTGCACGGTGTCGTTGGGGAACAGCAGCTTGTTGACGTGCAGGTTGGTCGGATGCAGCGGCTTGCCGCTGCGCCCGGAACTGGCCATCAGTACGCCGACTTTTGCGAACGCGGTCCGTGCGGTGTCGCCGACACTGCTGAGCGCACGTTTCATGTATTGCAGGTAGGCGCCGCCGTGGCGGGCTTCGTCACGTGAAATCAGGTTGTAGATGTGTTTGATCACCGGTTCGGTATGCCATTCCATCGCGCAGCGGTACCAGTGATTGAGGCGGATTTCGCCGCAAAAATGCAGCATCAGCGTCTCCAGCGGCGGTGCGGGGTCGAAAGTAAAGCGCACGGCCTGCAGTTCTTCCTGCGTCGGCACCAGTTCCGGACGAAACCGGCGCAGGTATTCCATCAGCACCAGAGAATGTTTCTGTTCTTCGTAGAACCATACCGACATGAACGCCGAAAAATCGCTGTCATGCTGGTTGTCGCGCAGAAACATCTCGGTGGCCGGCAGCGCCGCCCATTCGGTGATGGCGTTCATCTTGATGGTCATCGCCTGTTCATCCGACAGCTTGCTGGCGTCGAAGTTGTCCCACGGCACGTCGTTGGCGAGGGTCCAGCGGATCTGTTCCAGCGATTTGAAGATCTCCGGATACAGCATCTGTCCGTTGCTGATGAATTCCGGCGCGGCCGGCATGACAGCCTCCAGGGATTTTGCGGTGTTGGACTTCGGGGCAACGGGCATCTGCATTGTGTTCATCCTAATGTTTCCAGAATATTGCGGGCGCTGGCGCGAATGGCATCGCGTTCCACAGTGCTCAGCCGCGATACATTGCGCGCCATCAGCACGGTGCGCGGATTCCGCGCCAGCTGCTTTTCATGACGATCCAGAAAATACCAGTACAGCGTGTTGAACGGGCAGGCCCTGGGGCCGGTTTTCAGTTTCACGTCATAACTGCAGCCCTTGCAGTAATTGCTCATCCGGTTGATGTAGGCGCCGGAGGCGATGTAGGGCTTGCTGGTGAACCGGCCTCCGTTGGCATACAGCGCCATGCCATGGGTGTTGGGCAGTTCCACCCATTCGACCGCGTCAACGTAGACGGCAAGATACCATTCGTGCACCGCTTGCGGCGAGATGCCTGCGAGCAGCGCGAAATTGCCGGTCACCATCAGGCGCTGGATGTGGTGGGCGTAGCCGTGTTTCAGGGTCTGGCCGATGGCTTCGCGCATGCAGGTCATTGCGGTGTCCCCGGTCCAGTACCAGGCCGGCAACGCGCGGTCGTGGCCGAAATGATTGGCTTCCAGCAGGCCGGGCATGTCCAACCAGTAGACGCCGCGAATGAATTCACGCCAGCCGAGGATTTGCCGGACAAATCCTTCGGTGGCTGCCAGCGGTGCGCGGTCTTCGCGCCAGGCGGCAACAGCTGCGGCAATCACTTCGCGCGGATTCAGCAGTTTCAGGTTCAGTGCCGTCGACAACAGGGAGTGCCAGCCGAACGGCATGCCGGTCCACATCGCATCCTGATGCTGGCCGAAACGCGGCAAGCGATGTTGCACAAAGTCCTGCAGGGCGCGCAGGGCGTCGGCGCGGGTGACCGGCCAGTTGAAGTCAGCAAGGCTGCCCGGGTGTTGGGCAAACCGGCTGTTCACCAGTGCGATGACGTCGCGGGTGATGGCGTCGGGCGCGAATTGCGGCGGCTGCGGCAGCTGACCGGGGCCGGATTTCGCGAAACCGGCACGGTTGTCGCTGTCGAAGTTCCAGCGTCCGCCCGCGGGCTGACCGTCCTCCATCATTACGTCATGGCGGCGGCGCATTTCCCGGTAGAAAAACTCCATGCGCAGTTCGCGCCGGCCTTTGGCCCAGGCTGCAAATTCTTCACGGGTGCACAGGAAGTGACTGTCCGCTCGAACCTCCAGTGTGATGCCGGATTCAAGACAAAGTTTTTCGATGTCCTGCTGCAGGCGGAATTCGCCGGGTTCGCAGACAATCAGTTTTTCCGGCCGGCATTGGGCAATGACACTGCCCAGGCGCGCTTTGAGGTCGGTTTCGGCGGTGTCATCGAGCGCGAGGTACTGCAGCGGCAGATCGCGCGATCGCAGCGTTTCCGCGTAGTGACGCATTGCCGAGAGAAACAGTGTGATGCGGGCCTGATGGCTCCAGACATGGGTGGCTTCCCCTGCAGCCTCGATCATCACGATGCTGTCGCGCTTGCGGTCGATACCGGTCAGCGCGGGATTGTCGGGGTCGAGTTGGTCCCCCAGCACAAGGATCAGGTTGCGCATCGGTCAGCGGCTGCGGCGGCAGCGTTCGGAGCAGTATTTGACCTCGTCCCAGACCTTTGCCCAGCGTTTACGCCAGACCATGGGACGGCCGCAAGCCGAGCAGGTTTTAACCGGCAGTTCTGATTTACGCATGGTGCACCGCTGGTGTGCGAATCAGCGGCGCGCGTGTTCGACGCGCCAGCGCTCCAGGGCGTAACGCATATCGTCGAACGAACGAAGCAGCAGCACGCCTTCGGGTGCCTTGCGCGCGCGGGCAAGTGCGCCGCCGCCACCCCAGACTTCGACGTTTTCGGGCAGCAGTGTTCGCAACTCTGTCAGACCGGCCAGTGCCGCGCTCTGGGTGACGACGCTGCTGAAAGACAATGCAACGACGTCGACCTGGTAAGCCGGCGTCGCGTTTTTGATGTCGATCACCGGCGTTTCCGTGCCGAGCGCAACGCAGGCGGCGCCCTCTGCCGTCAGCACGGCCTCAACCATCAGCAGGCCGATGCGGTGTTTTTCGCCAGGCAGGGAGGTCAGCAATACCCGCGGCGTCATGCCGCGGCCGGGTTGCGCGATGATTGCGTTGCGCAGGATGTTCTGGATGTGTTCCGAGTACAAGTGCTCGTCAAAAATCGCAACCCGGCCCGCCAGCCAGGCGTCGCCGATCCAGTGATTCAAGGCAGTTACCGTATCTGTTACGAATCGAAGCAGCCCCTGTTTCATCAATGCCTGCATCAGGGCGTTTCGAAAGCCGTCGACATCGTGACTCAATAGCAGGCCCAGAATGGCGTCAATTTCCGGCGGAGGCGTCTGCTCAGGCGCACGCGAGGAAATCAGCTGTGTCAGTTCTGATATGCTGCGATTGATGATTTTGCCTGGACGGTGACCGTAATCGATCAGCAGGCGCAACAGCCGCAATTTTTCCAGTTCGGGCAGCGAATACAGGCGTTCGTCGTGCTGGTCGCGCAGTGGTTTGGGAAAACCGTAGCGGCGTTCCCATACCCGCAGAGTGTCCTTTGACAGGCCGGTATCCCGCTCGACCGCTGCTATGTTGTAGCTGGCTTCGGTGGTATCCCGGGGGTTTGCGGAGGCATTAATCATCTGTCATGGACAAATAGGAGTTTTGTCGGTTGAAAATGGGAATTTAAAGGAGTTTTATGTATCTTTGACTAGGTTATTATTGGACAAACATTGGACAAAGTCAACGCGTCCCAATGTTGCATGATGATTTACCAAGCCCGCAAATTTTGCGTATCGCTGGTAAACAATTGTCCCAATCTTCACTGACTGTCGCGCCAATTCCCCAACAGGAGATTTTATGAACGCCCCCGATCAATGGCTTTTGCCTGATGTTCAGGCCATCACCGACCGTCGCAACATCTACATCAATCATGTTGGCGTGAAATCGCTGGTTCACCCGGTGCGGATTGCAAGCGCCAATGGTGGTGTGGTCTCAAGCGTTGCAACCGTCGACATGACCGTGGGACTTCCGCCCGAGGTCAAAGGCACCCACATGTCCCGATTTGTTGAAGTGCTGCAGCAGCATGATGACGCGCTGGATGCTGCCGGCTTTGCCGGGTTGCTGTCGCGGATGATCAAACGTCTCGACGCCGATACCGGCATGATCGAGATGCGTTTTCCGTATTTCATCAGCAAACGCGCACCGGTGTCCGGCGTGTCCAGCCTGCTTGATTACAAGGTGATGCTGCGCGGCGAGCGCACTGCCGCCGGCACGGTCTTCACCACCCAGGTTTCGGCACCGGCTACCAGCCTGTGCCCGTGTTCGAAGGAGATTTCCGAATACGGCGCGCACAACCAGCGTTCGCATATCACCATCACCGTGCAGGCCGACGCCACGCTGACGATCGAGGAAATCGCGGGCATAGCCGAACAGGAGGCCTCATGCGAAGTGTATGGCCTGCTCAAGCGGCCTGACGAGAAATACGTCACCGAACGCGCCTACGACAATCCGAAATTTGTCGAGGATCTGGTGCGTGACATTGCGCTGCGCCTCGACGCCGACCAGCGCGTGCGCAGTTACAAGGTCGAAGCCGAGAACTTCGAGTCCATACACAACCACTCGGCCTACGCACTGGTCGAACGCGTCAAATAAACACTGCCGTGAAAAAAGAGCAACGCGGCAAACGCATCGCTGTCGTCGGTTCCGGCATTGCCGGGCTGTCGGCGGCATGGCTGTTGTCGCGCACCCATACGGTTACGCTGCTTGAGGCAAACGATTATCTGGGTGGTCATACGCATACTGTTGATGTCACTCTCGACGGCATCACCGCGCCGGTGGATACCGGGTTCCTGGTATTCAATGAGCGCACCTATCCGAATCTGATCGCGCTGTTTGACCACCTTGATGTGGAGTCCACGGCCAGCGACATGTCGTTTTCGGTACGGCTGGCGGCTGAACGCCTGGAGTGGGCGGGCAGTAACCTGTCAACCGTGTTTGCGCAACGCCGCAATCTGCTGCTCCCTGCGTTCTGGGGCATGCTCGGGGATATCCTGCGTTTCAACAAGGAAGCCACCGCGTTGGCGCAGCAACCAGTCGACTCTGTGCAGTCCCTGGGTGAATTCCTTGATAAGGGCGGTTATGGCCGGGCATTCCGCGACTGGTATCTGCTGCCGATGGCTGGCGCGATCTGGTCCTGTCCGACGGCCGCAATGTTGCAGTATCCGGCGCGGACGTTTTTCACGTTCTGTGCCAACCACGGCCTGCTTCAGGTCAGCGACCGGCCGAAGTGGCGCACGGTGAACGGCGGCGCGAAAAGGTATGTTGAAAAACTGGCTGCGGACATTCCCGATATCCGGATCAACATGCCGGTGCAGCAGGTCGTTCGCGACCCTCGCGGCGCAACTTTGCACTGTATGGGACATGCGGCAGAGCATTTTGATGCAGTGGTCATGGCCTGCCACAGTGACCAGGCACTGCGACTGCTCGGTGATGCGGATGCCGCAGAGCGCCGGGTTCTTGGCGCCATTGGTTATCAGGACAACGAAGTCGTGCTGCATACCGACGAAAGCTTTCTGCCGCGCCGGCGTTCGGCGTGGTCAGCCTGGAACTATCACGCCGATCGCGAAACCGATGCCGGTCGGCCGGTGGGGGTCAGTTACCTGATCAACAAACTGCAACCGCTGCCGTTTGCCCGGCCGGTCATCGTAACGCTGAATCCTGCACATCCGCCGCGCCCGGAGTGCCTGATCGACAGCTACCGCTATGCCCATCCGGTGTTTGATCTGGGCAGCATCGCCGCGCAGGCGCGGTTGCCCGGTCTTCAGGGGCGACACAACACCTGGTATTGCGGGGCCTGGACCGGCTATGGTTTTCACGAGGACGGGCTCAAGGCAGGCATTGCGGTTGCTCAAGCTTTTAATGTGACGGTGCCGTGGCTGGCGCAGCCCGAAGGATTGAAGGCAGCAGCATGAGCGATGCCGTTTCAGGCTTGCGCCTTTATTTCGGAGATGTCCTGCATCGCCGCCTTGCGCCGGCGCTGCATGCTTTCCGTTACGGCGTGTTTTTCATGCGTTTGCGCATTGACGGCGCACCGCCGGCATTTCCTGCACTGTGCTCGCGCAATGGCTGGAATCTTTTCGGTTTTAACGATGCTGATCATGGTCCCCGCGACGGCAGTGCGCTGGAGCCGTGGATTCGCGAACTGCTTGCCAGCCATGGTCTGGCCTGTGCGGATGGCGCCATCTGGCTGCAGTCTTTTCCGCGGGTGTTGGGTTATGTGTTCAATCCGGTGAGTTTCTGGCTGTGCCACGATCGCAGCGGTGCATTGCGCGCCGTACTTGCTGAAGTCAGCAATACTTTCGGCGAGCGCCATAACTATCTGGTGTCGCATGCCGATGCACGGCCGATCAGGGCTGGCGACTGGCTGACGGCGCGCAAGGTTTTTCATGTTTCACCCTTTTTCCCCGTTACCGGAGAGTACCGGTTCCGTTTTGCCGATCACACCGGCCGTTGTGTGTTCCGGATCGATTATGACGACGGCCAGGGCCACCAACTCACGACCAGTGTCAGTGGCGTCGCACAGCCGGCGACCACGGGTGCTTTGCTACGCGCGTTTTTCCGTTACCCGTGGATGACGCTGGGTGTGATGTTGCGTATTCACTATCACGCGCTCCGGCTGTGGCTGAAGCGCGTACCGTTTTTTTCAAAACCCCCGGCTCCTGCGGAGGACACCACGAGATGATCAGCACATTTGTACAACGTTCGCCGATGAGCGCAGAACCTGCAGCCGCCCGCTGGCTGTTCCGCCTGCTGGCGCAATTGCGCTGCGGAAAAATGACGCTGACCTGCCCTGACGGGAGGTCCCTTGAGTTCTCCGGTGCGCAAACCGGCCCGCACGCAACTTTGACCCTGGCTGACTGGCAGGTTTGCAGCGACATTCTCAGCCGGGGGGACATCGGCCTGGCTGAAGCCTACATCGCAGGTCGCGTCGCTACGGAAGATCTGACGCAGTTATTGCTGCTCGCGGCAATGAACGAAAAGGCGATTGAGGAGGCGATCCATGGCCGCTGGTGGGCAACCATGGTTTACCGCTTACGCCACTGGCTGCGGCCCAACACACGGGCCGGCAGCAGGAAAAACATTCATGCCCACTATGATCTTGGCAACGATTTTTACCGGCTGTGGCTGGATTCGACGATGACTTATTCGTCAGCGTTGTTCGAGGGTGATCTCACGCGCAGCCTTGCTGATGCGCAATCTGCAAAGTACGCCCGTATTCTGCGCGAACTGGATGCGCAGCCCGGCCAGCATATTCTCGAGGTTGGCTGCGGCTGGGGCGGGTTTGCCGAGCATGCCGCGCGTGCCGGCTGCCGGGTGACCGGCATTACCATTTCCGCGGCGCAGCTCGAGTACGCGCAGCGCCGGATTGCTGCCGCCGGATTGCAGGACCGCGTGGAGTTGAAGTTGCAGGATTACCGTGATCTCGACGGGCATTTTGACCATGTAGTGTCGATCGAGATGTTCGAGGCGGTCGGTGAGCGTTACTGGTCCGGGTATTTCGGCATGTTGCGTGACCGCCTCAAGCCCGGTGGGCGCGCTGTGGTGCAGACAATCACCATTGCCGAAGCCAAGTTCGAGCGTTACCGCAAAGGCACCGACTTTATTCAACAGTATATTTTTCCCGGCGGCATGCTGCCATCGCCGCAACGTTTCACCGGGGAAGCGTCCGGTTGCGGACTGGCAGTGAAGCACATGCACCCGTTCGGACAGGACTACGCCGAGACGCTGCGCCGCTGGCACCAGGTGTTTGATTGCGTGGAGACCGACGTGAAGGCGCAGGGTTTTGACGAGAGATTCATGCGGACATGGCGTTTTTATCTTGCTTATTGCGAGGCCGGCTTCCGCTCCCGTGCAACTGATGTAGTGCAGGCTGTTCTGGAGCATGCGTAAAACAATCTTCGGCATTCTGGCATTGCTCTGCACAGGCCCGGTCGCGGCGGTGAATGTGCCGGCGGAGCTGCCGCCGGCGGTATGCAGTGCCATGGAAACCTGCCGCATGGTCGGCAAGGGACGTCTGCGCTGGTGGGGATTCCACGTCTATGACGTCGCACTGTGGTCCCGTGACGGTCGCTGGCGTGCCGATGCGCCCTATGTGCTCGATATCATCTACGCCCGAAACATCACAACGGCTCAGTTGGCTGGAACCAGTATTGACGAGATGCGCCGGCTGGGTGTCAACGATGAATCGAAGCTGGCCCGCTGGGACGCCGCGATGCGGCGCACGTTTCCAGATGTGCAGTCAGGCAGCCGTCTGATCGGCGTATACCGGCCGCAGCGCGGCGTACATTTTTATTCCGCCACGGCTTCGCTGGGCAATATTGAAGACCCGGAATTTGCGCGGCGTTTTTTCGATATCTGGCTTGATCCTCGCACGCAGAAACCGGAATTGCGCGCTGCATTGCTCGGCGGCGATGGCCGCGCTGACTAAATCCGCGCTGGCCGCCTATGCGGCAGTTGCGTTGCCGCTGGCGGCGGCTGCCTTGCCGGTGCATGTGCAGGTGCCCAAGTTTTACGCGGCACTCGGCATGGACCTCGCGCTGATCGGTTTCATACTGCTGGCGGTGCGCCTGCTTGATGCGATCAGCGACCCATTGCTTGGGGCCTTTGCCGACCGCATTCCGGTTCGATATGGCGGCCGCAAGCTGATGATCGGCGGCGCTGCGCCTTTTCTTGCCGCAGGACTGTGGCTGCTGTTCAGCCCGCCGACCGATACGGACTCGCTGGCCTTGTGGCTGACCGCGACGCTTGTTCTCAGCTACCTTGGATTGAGTGCGGCAAGTATCGGCCATTTTGCGCTGGGCAGTGCGCTGTCGCGGGATTATTCGGAGCGCACGCGTATTACCGCCGCGCGCGGCGTGGCCGCGCTGGCAGGTGTGCTGCTGGCTGCAGCGGCGCCGGAACTGCTGGTGCAGCAGTATGGTGCGACCGAGGGTCTTGCATTGTTCGCACTCGGATTCACTCCGGTGCTGGCTGTCGCGGCGGCGATCACACTGCTTCGGGGACCATCCCCGCCTGCTTCCTTGGTATCCGCGCCGCTGACCTGGGCGGAGCTGATGCAGCCGCTGCGTAATCCGCGGTTCCGCAAGCTCGCGGCGGTGTTTCTGATCAATGGCGTTGCGGCGGCCATGCCGGCGACGTTACTGCTGTTTTTTGCTGCGGATGTGCTGCAGCGGCCTGATCTGACGCCGCTGTTTCTGGTCTTGTATTTCGTGGCCGGCGCTGCCGGCATGCCTCTATGGGTGCACCTTGCCGCCAGTATCGGCAAGGTGCGGGCGTGGCTGGTCTCAATGGCGTTCGCTGCCGGAGCATTTGTCTGGGCTTTTTTTCTGGGTGCTGGCGATGCTGCGGCCTTTTCGGTGGTGTGCGTTCTTTCAGGCCTGGCTTTTGGTGCCGATCTTGCGCTGCCCGCCTCATTGCTGGCGGATGTGATTGACGGCGATGAGGATCGTGCCGCCCGTCCTGATGGTTTGTATTTCGGAATGTGGCATCTGCTGGAAAAGCTGGCCCTTGCTTTGGCAGCCGGTATTACCTTGCCGCTGCTGCAATGGCTTGGGTATTCACCCGGCACGCCGGCTGCCGCCGGCTCTGCGCTGTCTGTCGTTTATGCGCTGCTGCCGTGTGTAATCAAATTGTTGGCGGCATTGCTTTTATGGATTACGGTGTCTGACACATTGCGCCGGCCAGCGTCATTTACGGGAGATGCACCATGAACAGATTTAAGTCCCTGCTTGTTGCCGCCGTACTCATGCTGGCCGGGTGCGGCTCGGTGCCGGTGGATTACTATCGCGATGAGCGGCCGGTGCTTGACCTGCAGCAGTATTTCAACGGAACCATTGATGCATGGGGTATTTTCCAGGACCGAAACGGCAAGGTCGTGAAACGCTTCAGCGTGCGTATCGATGCCCGGTGGTCGGGTGATACTGGCACCCTTGATGAGCACTTCGAGTATTCTGACGGTACGAAAAGCCGTCGGGTATGGACGCTGCAGCGGCTTGATCAGCATCGTTTCCGCGGCACTGCGGATGACGTGGTGGGCGAGGCTATCGGCGAACTTCACGGCAACGCGTTGCGCTGGCAATACGTGCTTCGGCTGGATGTCGATGGCCGCAGCTGGGATGTCGATTTCGACGACTGGATGTATTTGATGGATGATCAGGTGATGCTCAACCGGTCGGTGATGAGCAAGTTCGGTGTGCGGCTCGGTGAGGTGATCCTGACCTTCCGCAAGCGTTCATGAGTCTGAACCGGGCCATACGCGACTGGCACGGAATGCGTGTATGGGTCGTTGGCGCATCCAGTGGCATCGGTGCAGGATTGGCGACTGCATTGCTGGCCCGTGGCGCACGCGTTGCGGTATCGGCGCGACGTACCGCTGAACTCGAGCATCTGGCCTCCTCGCACGGATCACAGGCACTGGTGCTGCCAATGGATGTCACCGACGGTGGCGCTCCGGGTCCGGCACTGCAACGCGTGGTCTCGGCGTGGGGCGGAGTGGATCTCGTCGTATTGTGTTCGGGCAGCCACCAACCGGTAAGGGCCTGGGAACTGGAAGCGGCGTCAGCCCGTCGTTTGCTTGACGTCAATGTCAACGGTGTCATCAATTGCCTGCCGCCGGTGATCCGGCAGCTTTTGCAGCAGGGCAGTGGTGGTGTTGCCGTGGTGTCCAGTGTTGCTGGCTACGGTGGTTTGCCTACGGCGCTGGTGTACGGCGCGAGCAAGGCTGCGCTGATCAACCTTGCAGAGACGCTTTATCTGGATCTTGCGCCGCGGGGCATCGGGGTCTATGTGATCAACCCGGGTTTCGTCAAAACGCCGCTGACCGATCTCAACACCTTTGCGATGCCGGCGCTGATCAGTGTCGAGGCTGCGGCAGAGGCGATCATTTCAGGCTTTTCCCGTGGTGATTTCGAGATTCATTTTCCGAAACGATTCACTTGGTGGCTGAAGCTTCTGCGCCTGCTGCCATATCGCTGGTATTTTGCACTGGTGCACAAGGCAACGCGATTATGAAGCGTCAGCAGGTGGATGCACTGGCGGTCTATTTTGAAACGCTGACGCGGCAGTCGGTCAGCGATCTGTCGCGGTATTACGCGGCCGACTGCCACTTCCGTGATCCGTTCAACGATGTGCGCGGCACCGCGGCTCTCGCAGCGATATTCACGCACATGTTCGATACCCTCGAGTCGCCGCGATTCATTGTTAAAGATCGCGTTGCTGAAGGTGATCAAGTGCTGCTGACCTGGGATTTCGAGTTCCGCTTTCGCAGCTGGCGTCCGCAGGTGACTCAGCGCATACATGGCTCAAGCCTGATCACCTTCAATGCCGCCGGGCTGGTGAGCGAGCACCGGGACTATTGGGATGCGGCGGAGGAACTGTATGAAAAGCTGCCGCTGATTGGCGCCCTGTTGCGCTGGTTCAAACGAATGGGGCGTCTGAAGACGCCCCATTAAGGATTTGATTCAATAAAATTTATTTTTATTTCAAATCAATCAAGGTATTCAAACACCCGAACTACCTTGGTGACCCCGCCGGTGGTGCGTGCAACTTCAGTCGCATCGGCGGCTTCCTGCTTCTTCACCATGCCCATCAGATAGACGATGCCGGCCTCGGTGACGACCTTGACGTGTACCGGACTGAATTTGTTTGCGTCGACAAACCGCGCCTTTACTTTGGAGGTGATGACCGAGTCATTGGTGCGCGCCTGCATCGGGGCGTTGGCGCCGACTTTCAGTTCATTGAATACGTTGCGCACGTTTTCGACGGCGCGTGTAATGCGCTCGGCGTCGGCTTTTGCAGCCTCGCTCGGCACTTCACCGGTCAGCATGACGATGCGGTTGTAGCTGGTGATGTTGATGTGGGCATCCTTGACCTTTTCCTCAATGCGGGACGCGGCCTTCAATTCAATGCCCTGATCTTCGGTGATGGTGCCAACGGTCCTGCGATCCTCGGCCACGATGATGCCGGTGGCGGCAACGCCGCCGACTGCAACCACTGCGCAGCCTGAAACGACAGGCAGCAGTGCGATACAGGCTAACGTGAGTAGTTTGCGCATTTATTCGACTCCCAAAAGTAAGCAATCAATGCCGTCGCAAAGACAGTGTATCGACAGCAGGTGCACTTCCTGAATGCGCGCCGTGTTGGTTGCCGGCACGCAGATATGTACGTCGTCAGGCCTCAGCAGTTCGCCGATTTTCCCGCCGTTGCGACCGGTCAGTGCGACAACCCGCATGTCGCATTCATGGGCGGCTGCAACGGCGGCCACGACGTTGGCTGAATTGCCGCTGGTGGATATTGCCAGCAGCACGTCGCCGGCACGGCCCAGTGCCCGCACCTGTTTCGAAAACACCTGGTTGTAATCGTAATCGTTGGCGATCGAAGTCAGCGTCGAGCTGTCCGTGCTCAGTGCCATTGCCGCGAGTCCAGGCCGTTCGACCTCGAAGCGGTTCAGCAGTTCCGCAGAAAAATGCTGGGCGTCTGCAGCCGAGCCGCCGTTGCCGCAGGAAAGGATCTTTCCATCCTCCTGCAGGCAGCGCACCATGCTCTGAACGCCGGCGGCGATGGGTGTGGCCAGCGCATCCATGCTCTGCAGCTTGAGATGGGCGCTCTCGGAAAAGTGTTCGCTGATTCGACTGATGAGATCCATGGTGCGGGTATTGTACCTGTAATGAATGATTCGACCAGTCACGCCTCGATGGCATTACGCAGCCATTCGATGCGTGGTGGATCCCCTGTCAGAAGCACCGCATCGAAACGGCAGGGTGGGGTGGATTTAAGTGTCGCCAGATAGTGACATGCGGTTTTAAGCAGTTTTTCCCTCTTTGCGGCGGTAATGCTTGCTGCGGCCCCGCCGAAGGCGTTGCTTGCGCGGCTCCGGACTTCCACGAAGACGACGGTATTGCCGTCGCGGGCAATCAGGTCGATTTCGCCGAAGCGGCAGCTGTAGTTGCGTGCGGTGATGGTCAGGCCTTCGCCACGGAGGAACTCCGCTGCGAGAGATTCACCGTGTTCACCGCGAGGGTTCACGCGTCGTCGGCTCGGTGAGTCGGGTTCGGCCATCCACATAACGGCCTGCGCGAAGAGTACGTTCAATGATGCCTTCCGGGCCCAGTTTCAGTTCTCCCGTAACACCGTCGAGTTTCAATTCGCGCGCCCCCGCGAGCAGCAATTGCGCAATACGCCAGGCATCAATGCCCAGTGCATAAAGCCGTTCGATGTCGGCGGAGCCGGGTTCCGGGCGCGGGTAATTCATTACCGCCGGATGGTCGGGTTCAAGAAGCCACGGCATGTCAACGAAGGTGATGTTGGCGAGGTCAAATGCGGCAAGCGCGCCGCGATCGCCCGCGTTGACACTGGATGTGGCGTAGGCGGGCATTGTGCCAAGGTAAGCCCTGACAATGCGTGCGTCTTCGTGGTCCAGCGCAAGAAACACCATGTCTGCATCGTTACGGGCTGCAGATTTCAGCCGGCTGGGGTCCGGTGGTATGGCTTCTGCAAGCACGGTCCCGCCGAGACGGGAGAACTCCGCTGAAAAAGCCGCTTGTGTGCGACGCTGCACCGGGGTGCCGCTGACGATGATCTGCGCGCGGCGGCGGTTGTCCCGGTAGGCCAGTTGCGCCGCCTGCCTCGCCTCTCCTTCGACCTGCAGGCTCAGCATGTACAGGTTTCCGGGCACTCGCCCCGTTTGATCGGGGATGTTCAATGCGAGCGTCGGCACCGGCACGGGTTCCCCGAAAGCCAGTGCCGTGACGCCGTCACGCGTCAGCGGCCCGACCACGACTTTGGCGCCGGCGGCAATCGCGCTCCGGTAGTTCTTGAGGGTTTCGTCTACAGCCTCGCTGACCGGGTATTCGCGCACCGGCAGCAGGGGTTGTGACTGCGATTTGGCTGCGGCCATGAAACCCTCGCGCAATGCCCTTGCATGGCGCGCGAAGATTTTAGAACGTATGGGCAGTAAAAGCGCAATGTGGGGTGTGGGCGCGACTGTTGCCGGTTTTTCGGCCGCAATTGCGGGTATAGCCGCAGCTTCGCTGGCCAATGCCGCAGGCGCTCCGTATAGTACGGGTGCCAGCGCAAGGACGGTGAAGCAACGCAGCAGGCGAATATTCATCATGGAATCCGGCGACGGGAAACAGCGTGGGCATTTCAAGCAAACCAGGTACGGCGACATTATATGTAGTCGCAACCCCGATCGGTAACCTGTCAGATGTCACCCTGCGGGCTCTTGAAGTATTGCGATCTGTCGACGTCATTGCCGCGGAGGACACCCGGGTTACGGTAAGGTTGCTTGATCGCCACGGCATTGCCGGCAGGATGGTTGCCGTTCATGAACACAACGAACGGGCATCGGCCGAGCGTATCGCCGGCATGCTGGGGGAAGGCAAGTCGGTGGCGCTGGTTACCGATGCAGGAACGCCGGGTATTGCCGATCCCGGCACCCATGTTGTTGCTGCCGTGCGCGCTGCCGGCTATCCGGTGGTGCCTGTTCCGGGTCCCAATGCCGCAATTGCCGCACTGTCGGCTTGCGGTCTGGACGCCAGCCGTTTCCTGTTTTGTGGTTTTTTGCCTGCCCGCGCCACTGAGCGACGCAGGGTTCTGGCTGACCTCGCTGCAGAAATCGCCGTCATGGTTTTTTATGAGGCGCCGCACCGCATTGTCGATTGCGTAGCCGATCTGTGTGCCGCTTTCGGTGGCGAGCGGGATATTGTTCTTGCCCGCGAGTTGACGAAAATTCATGAAGACTTCCACTGTTGCCGGCTCGCTGACGCTGTGAACTGGCTCGAGGCCGATGAAAATCGCCGGCGGGGCGAATTCGTGCTGGTTGTTGCCGGTGCGCCAGCGGCCCGTGACGATGCCGAAACCGATATTGACGGTACCTTGAAGATCCTGCTTGAGGAGTTGCCGCTGAAACAGGCGGTTGCACTTGCGGTGAAGCTGACCGGGAGCAGCCGCAACGTGCTGTATGAGCGTGCGCTTGCTCTGAAGGGCGGCATGTGAGTCTGCTGCTGCGGAACAGTATGAATTTACGCCGGGCCCCGCAGCGTTTAACATCACTCTAATCATGAATTCCATATCGATTACCCGTCCCGACGACTGGCACCTGCACCTGCGTGACGGCGCTGCGATGCGCGATGTTTTGCCGCATACCGCCATGCGTTTTGCCCGTGCCATCGTCATGCCCAACCTCAAGCCGCCGGTAACCACGACAGCACTGGCGCTGGCCTATCGCGAGCGCATTGTTGACGCGTTGCCTGCCGGCAGCGGGTTCGAGCCGCTGATGACCCTGTATCTCACCGACAATACCCGGCCGGAGGAAATTGCAGTCGCCAGGCAGAGCGGGGCGGTGCATGCGGTCAAGTATTACCCCGCAGGTGCCACGACCAATTCGGATTCCGGCGTCACTGCGATCGAAAAGTGTTATCCGGTACTTGAGGCGATGGCAAAGGCGGGCATGCCGCTGTTGGTGCACGGCGAAGTCACCGATGCAACTGTGGACGTTTATGACCGGGAACGCGTATTCATAGACCGTACGCTGGCACCTTTGGTCGAGCGTTTTCCCGGACTGAAGGTGGTGATGGAGCACATCACCACCCGCGAAGCGGCGCAGTTTGTGATGGCAGCGCCGCCGCGGATCGCGGCGACGATCACGGCGCACCACTTGCTGATGAGCCGCAATGCGATGTTCGCAGGCGGCGTGCGGCCACACCTGTATTGCCTGCCTATTCTCAAGCGCGAGATTCACCGCGAAGCCCTGATGGCGGCTGCTACCAGCGGCAACCCGAAATTTTTTCTTGGCACCGACAGTGCGCCGCATGCACGGCATACCAAGGAAAACGACTGCGGTTGCGCGGGCATGTACACCGCGCATGCCGGCATCGAGCTGTATGCCGAGGCGTTTGCCGGAGTGAATGCGCTGGATCGCCTCGAAGGATTCGCCAGTTTTTTTGGCCCGGATTATTACGGCCTGCCGCGTAATACCGGGAAAATCACTCTGGTGAAGCAAGCTTGGCCGGTGCCGGCCAGCGTTCCGTTCGGTCCCGATACGCTGGTGCCTTTGCGCGCCGGCGCGACAGTGGACTGGAAGATCGCCGGCGCTTGAAACCGCGCCAGCCGCCACGTAATTTTAATGGCGGCGCGAAGCTGCCGGAACCCGATCCTGTTCATTACAGCAGCCTCGAACTTCCGCGCGGCGATCTGTGGGTATTCACCTACGGGTCGCTGATGTGGGATCCGGGTTTCGCGCATATCGCTGCCGAGCCGGCGCTGCTGCGTGGTTATCACCGCGCATTCTGCATTTACTCCAGCCGCTACCGTGGCACAGTCAAAGCCCCTGGCCTTGTACTGGGCCTCGATCCCGGTGGCGCCTGCAATGGCATTGTTTACCGTATCGCAGCGGCGGCCAAACCGGCAGCGCTGGAGGCGCTGTGGCAGCGTGAGATGCGCCGCGGTGTGTACTGGCCGCGGCTGATCCCGGTATCGGCGCCGAACGGACGCCGTAACGCGCTGGCGTTTGTCGCCAACCGTGAGCATTCCGGTTACGCCGGACGGATGGCTAACGACGATGCTGCGCGCATCATTGCAGGATGTTGCGGAGAGCGCGGACCGAATGTCGATTACCTCGTCTACACGCTGCGGCATCTCGATGCGCTGGGTGTGCATGATCATCACCTGCATCGGTTGCTTGAACTGGTGCGCGAGTGCCAGTCGGGCAGCGGGCCCTGATGGCGAATTCCGCAGGTGTGCAAGTGCCTGCGTGTTAACATCGTCGACGAAGCTGGCCAGGCAGCCGCTGTGTGCGGAACAAACCGTAAGGGGCAACCCTTACGTGCCGTGCATAGAGGAAAGTCCGGGCTCCACAGGGTAGGGTGACGGGTAACGCCCGTCCGCCGTGAGGCGAGGAATAGGGCCACAGAGACGAGTCCGCAAGCCGCAAGGTTTGCGGGGTGAAACGCGGTAACCTCCACCCGGAGCAACACCGAATAGGCAAGCGTTGACGCGTCCCGCCGAGCTTGCGGGTAGGTGGCTAGAGCCGCACAGTGATGTGCGGCCCAGAGGAATGGCTGTCCACGACAGAACCCGGCTTAACGGCCAGCTTCACTTTTCCTCCTTGTTTTCAGCGTTGTCGGGCAACAGCGACGACCGATTTTCCCTAATTGCCTGATTTTTAAGCATTATTAGTTAATGCGCTACTTTCATTACGCGTAATATCTCATTGTTTTAATTGAATTATTTCTTTGCGAAAAAATGGTTATTCCAGACCTCAACAAGTGCACGTAAGTCGTTGTCGTAAAAAAGGAATTTGATAAATCGACACTTGACCTTGCTGCCTCGCTTATTTATAGTGGGGCGAAGTGGTAAAAAGTGGGAGAAAAGCCGCCGGAAGGGTCCGGCACCGCTGTTTTCCTGCCTTGCAAGGGGGCGCGAGTGTTCCGCGGGGTCGCACAACTCAATCTCGACAGCAAAAGCAGGCTTGCCGTACCGGCACGCCATCGCGACACGCTACTCGAACGTTGCGCGGGACATCTCGTCATCACCGCAGATGCCGATCGCTGTCTGCTGATCTACCCGCTGCCTGACTGGGAACTCATCCAGCAAAAACTCGAAGGCCTGTCGAACCTTGATCCCCGTGTGCGTGAACTGCAGCGGCGATTGATCGGTTTCGCGGTCGACGTCGACATGGATGGTGCGGGCCGCGTGCTGATTACGCCGGAGCTGCGCCGTTACGCCCAGCTCGAGAAAAACGTCGTGCTGGTCGGACAGGGTAAAAAATTCGAACTGTGGAACGACGAACGCTGGACGCAGCTCATCGACAACGCCGGTGGTTTCGGTGCCGGCGGGCTGCCGACGGAACTGGAGGATTTCTCCTTGTGACCAGCAGCGCGCATGTCGCGGTGCTCGCGCAGGAAGCCATAGAGGCATTGAACATCCGGTCCGACGGCATTTATGTCGATTGCACGTACGGCCGGGGTGGTCACAGCCGTTTGATACTGGAAAAGCTGGGCGAAGGCGGAAGGTTGATTGCGCTCGATCGTGATCCCGAGGCGGTGCAGGCCGCTGCTGCATTGCGCGATCCGCGGTTTTTGATCGTGCGCAGTCCGTTCAGCCGGGTGCGTGATGTATTGCAGGAGCTTGGTGTGGCAGGTGTGGACGGAATGCTGCTCGACATTGGTGTGTCGTCGCCGCAGATCGACGACGGACGCCGCGGGTTCAGCTTCCGCAGCGATGCGCCGCTCGACATGCGCATGGATCCGGATCAGGGCCAAAGCGCGGCTGAGTGGCTTGCAACAGCAGAAGAATCAGAAATCAGGGAGGTCATCAGGAACCATGGCGAAGAACGGTTTGCTAAACAGATTGCAGCAGCGATTGTTGCGGCTCGGACGCGGGGACCTGTTGACACCACACGAAAACTTGCCACGCTCGTGGCAGATGCCGTACCCACGCGCGAGCCACGCCAGGATCCGGCGACGCGCACGTTTCAAGCTTTACGGATTCACGTCAATCAGGAGCTTGAGGAGCTTTCGGTAGTGCTGCCGCAGTGCGTAGCCCTGCTCGGGGCGGGCGGACGGCTGGTGGTGATCAGTTTTCATTCTCTTGAAGACCGCATCGTCAAACGGTTCATGCGTGCACAGTCCCAGGCCGACGCATTGCCGGCGCGTTTGCCGGTGCGCGCTCGCGATTTGCCGCAACCGCGGATGCGGCTGGTCGGCCGCGCGGTGCGCGCCAGTGATCGCGAAACAGCCGCCAATCCGCGTGCACGCAGCGCGGTCATGCGTGTTGCCGAACGTACGGAGGCCATTGCGGCATGACCGCACGCATTACCTTCCTGCTGCTCGCCGCGCTGGTGATCTGCGCGATGGCCGTTGTCGCCTCGCAGCACAAGGCGCGCAAGCTCTATGTCGAACTGCAGAAAGATCAGTCGACGGCCAAACAACTGGAGATTGAATGGGGGCAACTGCAGCTTGAGCAGGGCACCTGGTCAACGCACGCCCGCGTCGAGCGCATTGCGACGCGTGAACTGGATATGCGCTTGCCGGTGGCTGCTCGTATTGAAGTGGTGCAGCCGTCCCGTGCGGGGGGGCAGCCTTGAAGCCGGCGCTGAAACGTGATCCGGCCCCGAGCCTGCCGACCTGGCGCGCCAACCTGCTGTTGATTGTCATCGGCGCCTGGTTCATCGGACTCGCCGGACGTGCGCTGTGGTTACAGGCGCTGAATAACGATTTCCTGCAGGCCAAGGGTGAGTCGCGGTATTCACGTGTGATTGAAATCGGCGCAAGCCGCGGCATGATTGTTGACCGCAATAACGAGCCGCTGGCAATCTCTACGCCAGTCGAATCCGTAGCAGCGAGTCCGGCCGACATCGAAGCTGAGCCTGCCGACCTGCGCCGTCTTTCGCAATTGCTCGGTGTCAGCATGGAAGATCTGCACGGCAGACTCGCTGACACCAAGCGCGAATTTGTCTATCTGAAGCGGCAATTGCCCCCGGAGCAGGCTGAGCGTGTCGTTCAACTCGGCATCCCCGGGGTGTTCCTGCAGCGTGAGCACCGCCGCTATTACCCGGCAGGTGATGTGATGGCGCACATCATCGGATTTACCGGCGTTGACGAAAAAGGCCAGGAAGCGCTTGAACTGGCCTACGAAGACCGGCTGTCCGGAAAACCAGGCAGTCGTCGAGTGATCCGCGACCGCCTTGGGCGCATCGTCGAAGACGTCGAAAGCATCCGCGTGCCGCAGAACGGCGAACGCCTCAAGCTGTCGATTGATGCGCGCATTCAGTATCTGGCGTTCCGCGAGCTCAAGGAAGCTGTGGCGGCGCATCGTGCAAAGGCAGGGGGCATCGTTGTGCTCGATGCCCAGAACGGCGAGGTGCTGGCGATGGCCAACCTGCCAACATATAACCCGAACAGCCGGGGCAAAGTGGATGCGTCGCGTACCCGCAATCGGGTATTGACGGATCTTTTTGAGCCGGGTTCCACGCTCAAGCCGTTCACAGCGGCGGCGGCGCTGGAGGCCGGACTGTTTCAGGCAAGCTCTGTGATCCAGACGGCGCCGGGAAGCATGACCATCGGCAATCGCACCATTCATGATGCGCATCCGCAGGGTGCGCTGACGGTTGCGCAGGTGATTCAGAAATCCTCCAATGTCGGCACCGCGAAGATGGGTTTGACCATGCCTCCTGAGGTGCTGTGGAGCATGTTCAGCCGAGCGGGTTTCGGTGCGCCGCCGCGCTCGGGTTTTCCAGGCGAAGTCTCAGGGCGGTTGCGCGCCCATGGCACCTGGAAGCCGATTGAACAAGCCACGATGTCGTACGGCTACGGCATTTCGGTTTCACTGATGCAACTGGCGCGGGCTTACACGATTTTTGCGTCCGATGGCATGCTTTACCCGGTTACGTTGCTGAAGCGTAACGGACCGCCTGAAGGCGTTCAGGTTATTTCTGCGCAGACCGCGCTGGCAGTGCGGCGCATGCTCGAAATGGCCGCACAACCGGGCGGGACGGCCCCGGGCGCGCAGATCGCGGGTTACACGGTGGCCGGCAAAACCGGCACGGCGCATAAACTCGAAGGCAAGGGCTATGCCACCAACCGCTATGTGGCCTCATTTGTCGGTTTGGCACCGGCATCAAAGCCGCGCGTGATTATCGCCGTGATGATTGATGAGCCATCGGCCGGCCAGCATTATGGGGGGGCAGTTGCCGCCCCGATTTTCAGTCTGGTTGCTGCCGGTACCTTGCGCCTGTTGGCGGTGCCACCCGATGCCCCGGGCAAGACCACGGTGCTGGCGCCGGAAGAAGTGCCTGTCGTGCGGGAGGATGTATGACGATCCGCGCACCCGACATGCAGGCAATACTCACCCTCGGCGTGCGCCGGCTGAAGGTGGACAGCCGTGCGGTGCGGCCCGGCGATACCTTCGTTGCTTATCCCGGTGAATCGCGCGACGGCCGTGATTACATTGCGCAGGCGGTGCAGAACGGTGCCGGCTCCGTGTTGTGGGATGCGGATGGTTTCTCGTGGAACCGCCGCTGGCGCGTACCGAACCTCGGCATTACTCAATTGCGCAGCAACGCCGGCGTGATTGCCAGCGAGATCTACGGCAAACCCAGTGCCCGTTTGTGGACCATAGGCGTGACCGGAACCAACGGCAAGACGTCGTGCAGCCAGTGGATTGCCCGAGCCCTCACCCGAGAGCGACGTAAATGCGCCGTGGTCGGCACACTGGGCAGCGGTTTTCCCGGCCACCTTGATGAATTGGTCAACACCACGCCGGATGCGGTGACGCTGCATGCGCACATGAGAACGTTTGTGCGGGCAGGCGCCAAGGCGGTGTCGATGGAGGTGTCTTCCATCGGGCTGGATCAGGACCGCGTTGCCGGAGTCGAATTCGACGTCGCCATGCTGACCAACCTGACGCGCGACCATCTGGATTATCACGGCACGATGCGGCGCTACAAGGCGGCCAAGGCGCGGCTGTTCCGCTGGCCGACACTGAGTCACGCCGTGGTCAACCTGGACGACGCTTTCGGCTGCGAACTGGCACAGCGCTGGAAGCATCGCCGCAGCGCACTGCTGGGTTACGGTTTTGACCGCCGCAGCGGCCGTCTGCGCACGCCTTGCGTTGAAGGCCGCAACCTCCGTGTGGGACTCGACGGCATTTCATTCGACATCGCTTCGCCATGGGGGCGCGCGACGCTGGAGAGCCCGCTGATCGGGCGCTTCAATGCGGCGAACCTGCTGGGCTCGCTGGCGACGCTGCTGGCCAGCGACGTCGGCCTGGAGCAATCGGTAGCGGCACTGCAGAAGGTCGTGCCGGTGCCGGGACGAACCGAACGTTACGGCGGCGGCCGTTCGCCGCTGGTCATTGTGGATTACGCGCATACGCCGGACGCACTCCAGAAAGTGCTGGAGAGCCTGCGTGCCGCAGCCGGCGGCAAGGCGCGGCTGATCTGCGTATTCGGTTGCGGCGGTGATCGTGATCGCGGCAAGCGGCCGCTGATGGGCGAGGCGGCCGCGCGCCACGCTGATCAGCTGATCATCACCAGCGACAATCCGCGCAGCGAAGATCCGCTCGAAATCATTGCGCAAATCGCCAAGGGCGTGCGCCGCAAACACGAGCAGATCGTCGATCGGCGGGAGGCTGTAAGCGCGGCTATTGCCGAAGCACGGCGCGGCGACATCGTACTGGTGGCCGGCAAAGGTCATGAGCAGTATCAGGAAATCCGCGGTGTGCGCCGGCGCTACAGCGACGCCTCAGTGGTGCGTGCTGCATTGGCGGGGAGGGCGCAGTGATGAATCTGGCCCAGGCCGCGACCGTATTGGGCGGCGAACTGCGCGGCAGCGATGTGCGGTTTCTGAATGTCTGCACCGACAGCCGTACGCTGCAGTCCGGCGACCTGTTCGTTGCCTTGCGCGGCGAACGTTACGACGGGCATGATTTTGTCGCCAAGGCTGCCGCTGCCGGTGCGGTTGCGGCCCTGATTGACCGTGGGCATCAGCAAACTGCGCCGTTGCCTGTAGCCGCTGTGGATGACACAACAGCGGCTTTGGGGGCGCTCGCCGCACATTGGCGCCGACAATTCAGTATCCCGATGATTGCGGTAGCCGGCTCCAACGGCAAGACCACGGTCAAGGAAATGATCGCTTCCTGTCTGCGCGCGCATTTCGGCGATGGGGCGGTGCTGGCAACGCGCGGCAACCTGAACAACCACATCGGCCTGCCGCTGACCCTTTTGACGCTGCGCGCTGCGCATCGCGTCGGTGTGGTGGAAGTCGGCATGAATCACCCCGGTGAAACTGCGGAACTGGCGAAGATTGCAGCACCGACCGTTGCCGTCATCAACAACGCACAGCGCGAGCACCAGGAGTTCATGCGCAGCGTGGCCGACGTCGCCGATGAGCACGCCAGTCTTGTGGCGGCGCTGCCCGCCGATGGTATTGCAGTGATCAATGCCGATGATGTTCATGCAGCTGTCTGGCGCAAGGCTGCCGGAGCACGCGCGGTACGTGATTTCGGGTTTGATGCGAAGGCGGCCGTCAGCGCAAGCTGCGAGTTGCGGGCGGTTTCGGCGCGCCTCGCAGTCCGCACGCCGGAGGGGGCTGGTGCTTTTGATCTGCCGCTGGCCGGTGAACACAATGCACGTAATGCGCTTGCCGCCATTGCAGCTTCTACAGCAGCCGGCGCCACGCTTGATTCGTGTATCCGTGCGCTGACCGGTTTTTCCGCGGTGAAGGGCCGCCTGCAGATCAAACGCAGCCGTCAGGGCGCGCTGCTGATTGACGATACCTACAACGCGAATCCGGATTCGGTGCGTGCTGCCATTGACGTACTGGCGCGTTCTCCCGGGCGCAAATTGCTCGTGCTGGGCGATATGGGCGAGGTCGGCACCCAAGGCAGGGATTTCCATGTCGAGATTGGTAAGTATGCGCGAGACCGCGGCATTGACGAGTTGTATGCCATGGGTGAGCTGGCGGCGCATGCCGCACGTGCATTCGGTGCAGGCGCACGGCATTACGCGGCGATTGAGGCGTTGCTGCTGGATGTCGGTGCGGCACTTGGTCCGCAGGTTGCAGTGCTGGTAAAGGGGTCGCGCTTCATGCAGATGGAGCGCGTGGTACGCAGTTTCGAAGATTCAGTGGCTGGAGTCTAGGCGATGCTGCTCGAATTCGCGCAATGGATGGAACAGTATGTCCGTGCCTTCAATGTCTTCAGTTACCTGACATTGCGCGCGGTGCTCGCCTGCCTGACCTCGTTGCTGATTTCGTTCATGATCGGCCCGATGCTGATCCGCAAGCTAACGGCTTACAAGATCGGCCAGGCGGTGCGTGATGACGGTCCGCAGACCCACCTGATCAAAGCCGGTACGCCGACCATGGGCGGCGCGCTGATCCTGGTCTCGATCATAGTGACTACGCTGTTGTGGGCCGATCTGCAGAACCGTTTTGTCTGGGTCGTGCTTTGTGTGACTGTCGGTTTCGGCGCCATCGGCTGGGTTGATGATTACCGCAAGGTTGTGCATCGCAATCCGAAGGGGCTGTCGGCGAAGGTCAAGTTTTTCTGGCAATCCGTTTTCGGCCTCGGCGCAGCGTTGTTTATTGCGTACTCGACAAATCTGCCGCAGCAAACCGAGTTTATCGTTCCCTTCTTCAAGCAGGTTGCTTACCCGCTGGGCGCCGTTGGTTTCATAGTGATGACCTATTTCGTCATCGTCGGCACCAGCAATGCAGTAAACCTCACTGATGGACTCGATGGACTCGCAATCATGCCGACGGTCATGGTCGGCAGTGCGCTGGGCGTGTTCGCTTATGTGGCCGGCAACGCGGTGTTTGCAAAGTATCTGGTGTTCCCGTACATCCCCGGCGCAGGCGAGTTGACTGTGATCTGCGGCGCGATTGCCGGGGCCGGCCTCGCTTTTCTCTGGTTCAACGCCTATCCGGCGGAAGTGTTCATGGGCGATGTCGGTGCGCTGGCGCTGGGCGCCGCACTGGGCACGATTGCGGTCATCGTACGACAGGAGATCGTGCTGTTCATCATGGGCGGCGTTTTTGTCGTTGAAACCCTGTCGGTCATGCTGCAGGTGGCGTCGTTCAAGCTTACTGGCAAGCGAATATTCCGCATGGCGCCGCTGCACCACCATTACGAACTCAAAGGCTGGAAAGAGAATCAGGTCGTCGTTCGTTTCTGGATCATCACGATGATGCTGGTGCTGGTCGGACTGTCGACATTGAAGCTGCGATGAAATGCATAACGGAACCCCGACACATGAAATGCGTTGCCGCAGTCACGATGCCGGCAACGGTTCGCATGTGCAGGGCATGGTTATCGCCTGCGTTGCCGGTGAGGGGGCGCTGCTGATGCTCGTTCTCAACGGTGCGCGTGTTGTGGTGGTGGGCCTCGGGGACACCGGCCTGTCACTGGCGCGATGGCTGCAACGTCAGGGCGCCGTCGTCAGTGTTACCGATACGCGGGCAGCGCCGCCGCAGGCCGCGGTGTTGCGCCGGGAGTTTCCCGGGATGGCGCTCTTTCTGGGTATACCCCTGCATGAAACGATTGCTGCTGCCGACGTTATTGCGGTGAGCCCTGGCGTGGATCGTCGTACGGGTGCCATTGCGCAGGCTGCGCGACGCGGCATACCGGTTGTCGGTGATGTCGAGTTGTTTGCGCAGGCGCTTTCCCGGCGCCAGGATGCGGCACCGGTTATTGCGATTACCGGATCGAACGGCAAGAGCACGGTGACAGCGATGGCAGGGGAGATCTGCACGGCAGGTGGTTTGCGCCCGGTGGTCGCCGGCAATATCGGGCTTCCGGTGCTGGATGCCCTGACTGACATCGAGGATGGTAAGGCCATGCCCGGTGCTTTCGTGCTTGAGCTTTCTAGTTTTCAATTGGAGAGCACTTACTCTCTGAAGCCGCAAGCGGCGACGGTACTGAATATTTCTGAAGATCATCTTGATCGTTACGAAGGATTGACGGAATACGCTGCGGCCAAGGCGCGGATTTTTTCCGGTGACGGCGTGCAAGTGCTTAATCGTGAAGATGCACGCAGTGCAGGGATGGCCCGTCCTGGCCGTTCGGTGGTTACTTTTGGCCTTGATGTGCCGCGCGACCAAGAGGACTGGGGGTTGTCGGCACACGATGCTGCAGCAGATATGCGACGTGGTTCGTGTTGCCTCGCACCCGTATCCGCGCTGCGCATTGCCGGCCTGCACAATGCGGCTAATGCTCTCGCCGCAGGTGCGCTTTGCCGTGTTGTTGGTGTTGCTGACGAGGCGATTGCGCGGGGCTGGCAGACGTTCGAGGGGTTGCCGCACCGGGTCAAAAAAATTAATAAAATCAATAATATAACGTTCTACGACGATTCCAAGGGAACCAACGTTGGCGCTACTGTTGCGGCGCTGACGGGGATGCGCGAGCCCGTGGTGCTGATCGCCGGTGGCGACGGCAAAGGGCAGGACTTTGCGCCTCTGGCTGCCGCTGCGCGCGGACGTGCGCGTGCGGTGGTGCTGATCGGTCGTGATGCCCCGCTGATAGCGCAGGCCATTGGCGATAACGTGCCATTGATCAAAGCCGCTGATATGGCGCAGGCCGTGGATTTGGCATTTGATGCCGCGCGTCCCGGCGACGCCGTGCTGCTCTCGCCGGCGTGCGCCAGCTACGACATGTTCCGCAATTACGTCCATCGCGCCGAGGTTTTTGCCGAAGCAGTTGCATCGCTGCAGCGGAGGTGTGCGTGAGCCAGTACTTCGCCACCATGAATCAGCGCAGCGCCGGCGCCGATTATGACCAGAGTGTGATCTGGGTGACGGTGCTGTTGCTTTCTCTGGGTCTGGTGATGGTTTACTCCGCCTCGATTGCAATCGCCGAGGCCAGCCGGATGACCGGCAACAACTCGATGTATTACCTGACCCGGCACGCCATTTTCGTCGTCATCAGTTTGATCGCCGCAGCAATGGTGTTTCAGGTGCCTTTGCGGATATGGCAGCAGGCCGCGCCGTTCCTGTTCCTCGCCGGCCTTGGTTTGCTGGCTCTGGTGCTGGTGCCGGGCATTGGCCGCGAGGTCAACGGCAGCCGGCGCTGGCTGTCGCTTTATGTATTCAACCTGCAGCCGTCTGAACTGATGAAGCTTGCGGCAGTGCTTTACGCGGCGGACTACACCGTGCGCAAGGCGGCATTCATGCACAGCCTGCGCAAGGGTTTTCTGCCGATGTTCGGCGTGATGTTTCTGACCGGCGCCCTGTTGTTGAGCGAACCGGATTTCGGCGCATTCGCGGTAATCACCGTGATCGCAATGGGCATCCTGTTCCTCGGCGGCATGAACTGGAGATTGTTCGCCGGGCTGATCGTGATGCTGGTGATCGGCTTCCTGCTGCTGATCTGGACCAGCCCTTACCGTATGCAGCGCGTGATCGGGTTCATGGATCCCTGGGCCGATCCGTATGGCAAGGGATATCAGCTGTCACATGCGCTGATTGCTTTTGGTCGGGGCGAATGGTTTGGCGTCGGACTGGGCGCCAGCGTCGAAAAGCTGTTCTATCTGCCGGAAGCGCATACCGACTTCCTGCTTGCGGTGATTGCTGAAGAATTGGGCTTCGTCGGAGTGCTGATCATCATTCTGCTGTTTTCGTGGCTGGTGTGGCGCGCATTTGCCATAGGCCGTAGGGCTATCGAACTCGACCGTCCTTTCGCCGCATTGGTTGCCCAAGGCATCGGTTTGTGGATCGGCGTCCAGGTGATCATCAATATGGGCGTCAACATGGGCGTGTTGCCTACCAAGGGGCTGACATTGCCGTTGCTGTCGTTTGGTGGCAGCGCCATTCTCGCGACTTGCTGCGCGCTGGCGGTATTGATGCGCGTGGATTGGGAGAACAGGCAGATGACGCGGGGGTTCACGGTATGACGCGGACCCTGCTCGTCATGGCCGGCGGTACCGGTGGACATATTTTCCCCGGCTTGGCGGTTGCCGATGTCATGCGTGCCCGCGGCTGGAACGTGGTCTGGCTGGGAGCCAAAGGGGGCATGGAAGAGCGGCTGGTGCCGCCCCGTGGATACGCGACGGCCTGGATCAGTTTTGGCGGTGTTCGCGGCAAAGGCCTGTTACGCAAGCTGGTGTTGCCGGCTGCCTTGTTGATTGCTTTCTGCCAAAGCGTTGCCGCCATTTTCCGTCATCGTCCCGATGTGGTGTTGGGAATGGGTGGTTACGCTGCATTCCCTGGCGGAATGATGGCCGCATTGTTTGGCAAACCGCTGGTGATTCATGAGCAGAATGCAGTGCCCGGACTGGCGAATCGCGTGCTGGCCGGCGTTGCTGATCGCGTGCTTGCGGCGTTTCCGGATGCATTTGAAGGTCGCGTCGATGTCATCTGGTCCGGTAATCCGGTGCGTACCGAAATCGTCGATCTTGAGCCGCCGGAGGCGCGTTTTGCCAACCGCAGCGGCCCGTTGCGCGTACTGATCGTCGGCGGCAGTCTTGGCGCCCGCGCACTGAATGAAATCGTGCCGCTGGCATTGGCGCAACTCGCGCCGTCAGAGCGGCCGCTGGTGGTGCATCAGGCAGGGGCAGGGCACGTGGAAGCGCTGCGGCGGATCTACAAGGAAGCCGGCGTTGATGCCGACGTCCTCGCATTTGTCGATGACATGGCGGCGCGATACGGCGAAGCCGACCTGATCATCTGCCGTGCCGGTGCAACTACCGTGACAGAGCTTGCTGTTGCCGGAGTGGGCAGCATACTGGTGCCGTTTCCGCATGCGGTCGATGACCATCAGACGCGCAACGCAGGCTATCTGGCTGATCGCGGTGCTGCGTTGTTGATGCCCCAACCCGCCCTGACTGCAGAGTCCCTTGCCGGTGTTTTGCGCGGCATGACGCGCGCAAAGCTGCTGGAGATGGCCCGCTCTGCAAGAGCAGTCGGCAAGCCGGATGCTGCGAGCAAAGTGGCCGATATCTGTATGGAGCTCGCGCCGGGATGAGACACAAAGTACGCAACGTGCATTTTGTGGGCATCGGCGGAGCCGGCATGAGCGGCATCGCAGAGGTGCTGCTCAACCTCGGTTATGCCGTCAGCGGTTCCGATCTCAGTGAAGGCAATGTGACGCGCCGACTGGCCGGTCTCGGTGCCAAGGTTCGAATCGGCCATGCTGCTGAGAACGTCAGCGATGCCGATGTGGTGGTGATTTCGAGTGCGGTCAAGGCCGACAACCCGGAGGTGCTTGCAGCGCGAGGCCGTCTGGTTCCCGTGGTGCCGCGGGCGCTGATGCTCGCCGAATTGATGCGCCTCAAACAAGGCATTGCGGTTGCCGGCACGCATGGCAAGACCACGACCACCAGTCTGGCGGCGAGCGTGCTTGCCGAGGGCGGCATGGACCCGACTTTTGTCATCGGTGGCCGGCTCGAAAGCGCCGGTGCCAATGCGCGGCTCGGCGCCGGCGAATTCATCGTTGCCGAGGCGGATGAATCCGATGCCTCGTTTCTGCATCTGCAGCCGGTGATTTCGGTGGTTACCAATATCGATGCTGACCACATGGAGACGTACGACCACTCTATTGACAAGCTGAAGCAGGCCTTTGTCGATTTTGTAGAGCGGTTGCCGTTCTACGGCGTGGCCGTGTTGTGCAATGACGACGTCAATGTTCGTTCGATCATGCCGCGCCTGACCAAGACCGTGGTGACCTACGGATTGATGGAAGGTGCACAGATTCGCGCCCATGCCGTGACCGCGGCTGCAGGTCAGATGCGTTTCCGTGTCCAGCGCAAGAACGGCCGGCGCCTGCCCGACCTCGACATCACGCTGAACCTTGCGGGCGTGCACAACGTGCTCAATGCGCTGGCAGCGATTGCGGTCGGCATGGAAGTCGGCGTGCCTGATGAAAAAATTGTCCGCGCGCTGGGCGAATTCAAGGGAGTCGGCCGGCGCTTCCAGCGCTACGGTGCAGTTCCGCTGGCGGCAGGCGGTTCTTTCGAATTGATTGATGACTACGGCCATCACCCGGTGGAGATGGCGGCAACAATCGCCGCGGCGCGCGGTGCCTTTCCCGGTCGGCGTCTCGTACTCGCTTTCCAGCCGCATCGTTATACGCGGACCCGCGATTGCTTCGAGGATTTCGCGCGGGTGCTGTCGAGCGTGGACGCGCTGCTGCTGACCGAGGTGTATGCAGCCGGCGAGTCGCCGATCGTGGCCGCTGACGGCCGGGCGCTGGCTCGTGCGGTGCGCGTAATGGGCAAGGTCGAGCCGGTGTTTGTCGAACAGGTTGCGGAACTGCCGGAGGCAATCGGCGGCGCAGTGCGTGACGGTGATGTATTGCTGGCCATGGGGGCGGGTTCGATCGGCGCCGTGGCCGGCAGGCTGGTGCAGGGCTGACATGAACATGAGCGAACAACAACAGATATCGGCACACGGACTGCGCGGGGAACTGCGCAGCGACGAGCCGATGGCGCGCCATGTCAGTTGGCGCGCCGGCGGCCGTGTGCGCTGCACCTATGCCCCGGCCGATCTGGATGACATGGCGCTTTTCCTGCGCGGCTTGCCGGATGGTGAACAGGTGCACGTGGTTGGGCTCGGCAGCAATCTGCTGGTTCGTGACGGCGGACTGGACGGCACGGTGATATTCACGCATTGGGCATTGCGCGGTCTGACCGTCCTGTGGAGTGACGAAAACGGCGGTGAAATCCGCGCGCAGGCTGGCGTGGCCTGCCCGAAAGTGGCGCGCACCGCAGCGATCAACAATCTCGCCGGCGCCGAATTTCTTGCCGGCATCCCCGGCACCATCGGTGGCGCGCTGGCGATGAATGCCGGGTGTTATGGCGGTGAAACGTGGAATCTGGTGGCGCAGGTCGAAACCATCGACCGTGCGGGAACATTGCACGTGCGCACCCCGCAGCACTACACCATCGGCTATCGCAGCGTGGAGTTGCGATCCCATCAGATGTCCAGCATGAATGGCGGTTTCGCATACGAAAGCGGCCAGGAATGGTTTGTCGCGGCGACTTTCAGGCTGTCGCATGGCGACGGAGAGCAGTCCCGCGCAACGATCAAGAAATTGCTTGCGCAGCGTATCGCCGCGCAGCCGCTGGGTATACCCAATGCGGGATCGGTGTTTCGCAATCCGCCGGGCGATCATGCGGCACGGTTGATCGAGGTCTGTGGTCTGAAGGGCCGCCGCATCGGAGGGGCATCGATTTCAGCAAAACATTCCAATTTCATTGTCAACGACGGTGGAGCGACTGCTGCTGATATCGAGGCTCTGATTGAACTGGCGCAGAACACCGTACGGCAGCAGTTCGGCGTACATCTGGAACGCGAAGTCCGCGTGGTCGGGGAGTACGCATGAGCGGATTCGGCAAAATCGCGGTGCTGTTCGGCGGGCGCAGCGCAGAGCGTGAAGTGTCGCTGATGAGCGGCAGCAATGTGCTGAAAGCCCTGCAGCAGGCCGGTCTGGATGCTTACGCTTTTGATCCTGCCGAGCGTGAAATTTTCGAACTCAAGCGCGAGGGATTTTCCAGAGTGTTCATCGCGCTGCACGGCGGCTATGGCGAGGATGGAACGGTGCAGGGCGCACTGGAACTGATGGGCATCCCGTACACCGGCAGCGGCGTGATGGCTTCCGCGCTGGCGATGGACAAGGTGCGCACGAAGATGGTGTGGACCGCCGCCGGGATCCCGACACCACAGTTTGAGGTGGTCGACGCCGGGAGCGACTGGGCGGGCGTTGCCAAACGACTCGGACTGCCGCTGATCATCAAGCCGGCGCGCGAGGGTTCAACCATCGGCCTGACCAAGGTGACTGACGCCGCGCAATTGCCGCAGGCGTACGCGCTGGCCGCCCGCCATGATCCGTTTGTGATGGCGGAGGAGTTTATCGCCGGCGAAGAATTGACCGCCGGTTTCCTTGGCGAGCAGGCGCTGCCGTTGATCCGCATCGAGGCGCCGCAGGGCAATTACGACTATCAAAACAAGTACTTCAGCGACGAAACGAAGTACCACTGCCCTTGCGGTTTGCCGCAGGCCGAGGAATTGCGTATCCGTGCGCTGGTGATGAAGAGTGCGCAGGCTCTGGGTTGTGCCGGCTGGGGCCGCGCCGATCTGATTCGCCGCGCCGATGGCAGTGTGCAGTTTCTGGAAATGAATACCTCGCCCGGCATGACCGGACACAGCCTGGTGCCGATGGCTGCTCGCGAGGCCGGTTTGTCATTCAACGATCTGGTGCTGCGGATACTGGAGCTGGCCCATGTGGGATAAGCCCGCCGTCCTCAACCGCCTGTCCGACCTGCTGGTCGTGGCAGCGCTGCTTGGCCTTCTTTACAGCGGTGCGGCGTGGGTAGTGCAACTCCCGGTGTTCCCGATTACCGAGGTGCGTGTAGTTACGCCGTTGACGCATGTCACCCGCGAGCAGGTTGAAACCATCGTGCGCCGCGAAGTGCGCGGCAATTTTTTTACGCTGCAACTGGCGTCAACCAGGGTCGCGTTCGAGAAGCTGCCGTGGGTGCGGCGTGCCGAGGTGCGTCGCCAATGGCCAGGCTTGATCGAGGTAGTGCTTACAGAACATGTACCCCTGGCGCGCTGGGGCAAGTCTGCACTGGTGAATGTGCATGGCGAGGTTTTTGAGGCGGCTTATGATGGCTCGCTGCCGATATTCAACGGTCCTGATGGTACTGCAAAGGAAATTGCCATCCAGTATGAGCATTTCCGGCGCAGTCTCGCGGCGATCGGCAAGATGCCGGGGGAGATCAATGTATCGCCGCGCCGCGCGTGGCAGATCCGGCTTGATGATGGCATGACCGTGGATTTCGGTCGCGAAAACGTGGAAGAGCGGCTTCGGCGGTTTGTATCGACTTATCCGCGAACGATTGCCCGCATGACGCGGCCGGTAGACCGGGTTGACCTGCGTTATGCCAACGGATTTGCTGCGCGTGTGCCTGGACTGCCGCCTGCTGCGGAAGCCAAGCCGAAGCGCGGCGTTTAGAAAATCGGCGACAGGCTGGGATAAAGACGGACTATGAGTAAAAACAAGGAAAGCAAGAAATTGGTGGTGGGCCTGGATATCGGCACATCCAAGATTGTCGCTATCGTCGCTGAACTGAAGCCCGAAGGGGGCTTCGAGATCATCGGCATGGGCAGTCATCCGTCGCGCGGATTGAAGAAAGGTGTTGTGGTCAATATCGAGACCACGGTCAACGCCATTCAGCGCGCACTGGAAGAGGCCGAACTGATGGCGGACTGCAAGATCAGCGAGGTTTACACGGGCATCGCCGGGAACCACATCAAGAGTTTCAATTCGCAGGGCATGGTGGCGATCAAAGACAAGGAAGTCGCACAGCTGGACATTGATCGCGTGATCGAGACCGCAAAAGCCGTACAGATTCCGAATGATCAGCAGATCCTGCATGTACTCAACCAGGAGTTCATCATTGACGGCCAGGAGGACGTGCGTGAACCGCTGGGCATGTCCGGGGTCCGGCTTGAAGTGAAAGTGCACATTGTTACCGGGGCGGTATCGGCGGCGCAGAACATCATCAAGTGCGTGCGGCGCTGTGGTCTGGAGGTCAATGACCTGATTCTGCAACCGCTGGCGTCATCGGTTGCGGTGCTGTCGGAGGATGAGAAGGATCTCGGGGTGTGTCTCGTTGATATTGGTGGCGGTACAACCGACATGGCCGTATTTACCAACGGCGCGATCCGCCATACCGCGGTGATCCCGATAGCCGGTGACCAGATCACCAACGACATCGCGATGGCGTTGCGCACCCCGACCAAGGATGCGGAAGACATCAAGCAGCGCTTCGGTTGTGCGCTGTCGCAGCTGGCGGATCCCCAGGAGATGGTCGACGTGCCGGGCGTTGGCGACCGCAGTTCGCGGCAGCTGTCGCGAAAAACGCTGGCTGAGGTGATCGAGCCGCGTGTCGAAGAACTTTATTCGCTGGTGCAGGCGGAACTTCGCCGCAGCGGCTACGAAGAACTGTTGTCATCCGGTGTAGTGCTGACCGGGGGGTCAAGTTCAATGCAGGGCATGGTCGAGCTGGGCGAGGAAATCTTTCACATGCCGGTGCGTATCGGCATGCCTCAGTACGCCGGCGGCCTCGCTGATGTTGTGCGCAGTACGCGTTATGCAACGTGTGTCGGGTTGTTGATGGCCGGCGCTGACGAGCATCGCCAGCGCGATGTTGCGCGCATGCATGTCAGCAGCTTTCAGCAAGTACTCGAAAGGATGAAAACCTGGTTCACGGGAAATTTCTAGAAGCAGCGTTGAGGAAAGGAATTTGCGGTTTAAGGATTTCCAGTTTTTGTTTTTCGCATTTTGTATTTCGTATTTTTAAACATTACTTTGCTTGCAGAAAAAGGAGACTCACATGATTGAACTGATTGATGCACAAGCGCAGGAAGCGGTAATCAAGGTGATCGGTGTCGGCGGCTGCGGCGGCAATGCGGTCGACCACATGATCGTCCAGGGTGTGCAGGGGGTTGAGTTCATCTGTGCGAACACCGATGCCCAGGCGCTCAAGCGCAATCAGGCGAAGACGCAGATACAGCTTGGTACCGGTATCACCAAAGGTCTGGGTGCCGGTGCCAATCCCGAGATCGGCCGCCAGGCTGCGCTGGAGGATCGCGAGCGCATCGCCGAGATGATTTCCGGCGCCGACATGTTGTTCCTGACTGCAGGCATGGGCGGCGGTACCGGCACCGGCGCAGCACCGGTGGTCGCGGAAATCGCCAAGGAACTGGGCATCCTGACTGTAGCCGTGGTGACCAAACCATTTGCTTTCGAAGGTAAACGGCAGCGCCTCGCGCAGGAAGGGCTTGATGCGCTTGCCCAGCATGTTGATTCGCTGATCGTGATTCCGAACGACAAGCTGATGCAGGTGCTGGGCAATTCGATTACGCTCGACGAAGCTTTCCGTGCGGCCAATGACGTGTTGCATGGCGCTGTTGCCGGTATCGCGGAAATCATCAGCTGCCCTGGCATGATCAACGTCGACTTCGCTGACGTGCGTACGGTGATGGGCGAGATGGGCATGGCGATGATGGGCTCGGCGAAAGCGGCCGGCACAGGTCGTGCACGCGAGGCGGCCGAACAGGCGGTGGCCTGCCCGCTGCTTGAGGACATCAACATTTCCGACGCGCGCGGCGTGCTGGTCAATATTTCAGCCAGCAAGTCAACGTTCCAGTTGCAGGAAATGTACGACGTCATGGAAACCATCAAGGCGTTTGCCGCCGAATCGGCCACGGTCATTGTCGGCACGGTCTACGATGACAGCCTGGAAGACGGGTTGCGGGTAACCATCGTTGCCACCGGTCTGGGCAAGCCGCTGGCGAGGCAGGCTTCGAAACCGATGATCGTGGTGTCCCAGAAGACCGGAACCGACAACATGGCGGTTTCCCCTGATGTTGACTACGGGGCTCTGGAGCAGCCGGCGGTGATCCGTCGCCGCAACCGGGATGCAACAATTGAGGCGATGCGTCAGTCCGGCGTTGAGATGCTCGACATCCCTGCCTTTTTGCGCAAGCAGGCAGACTGAAGGCGGGTAGTTTGAATTGAGGCGGAGTGCGCAATCCGGAGTGGGGGCCGGCGCAGGTGTTGCGGTGCGGCATCGTGGTAAAATCCACGATCCGGCCGCATTGAGCCGGCACTTATTCGTGGCAATCACCGCACAGCTCAAGCAAACGTGATCAAGCAACGCACATTGAAGAACGTGATCCGCGCCACCGGCGTGGGTCTGCACACTGGCGAAAAGGTCCATTTGACCTTGCGCCCGGCGCAGCCGAACACGGGAATTGTTTTCCGGCGGACTGATCTGGCCGAGCCGGTCGACATCAAGGCCGATCCGTATGCGGTGCATGACACCCGACTTTCGTCCTGCCTTGAAAAGGACGGTGTGCGGGTGCAGACGGTCGAGCACCTGATGTCAGCTCTGGCCGGATTGGGCGTCGACAACGTCTGGATCGACGTTACGGCCCCTGAAGTGCCGATCATGGACGGAAGTGCCGGCCCGTTCGTATTCCTGCTGCAGTCCGCAGGCATCGAAGAGCAGGATGTGCCGAAGAAATTCATCCGTATCCTGAAGTCGGTTGAGGTGCGTGACGGCGACAAGTGGGTGCGTTTCGAACCTTACAACGGTTTCCGTCTTGAACTGGCCATTGATTACGCGCATCCGGTGTTTGATGCCAGTGCACAAACCGTGGTGGTCGACTTCGCGTCAACGTCTTACGTCAAGGAAGTGGCTCGGGCCCGGACCTTCGGTTTCATGCAGGACGTTGAAAGCATGCGTTCGCAGGGCCTCGCGCTTGGCGGCAGTATGGACAACGCCATTGTGATGGATGAGTACCGCGTCCTGAACAACGATGGACTGCGTTATGACAACGAGTTCGTCAAACACAAGGTGCTGGATGCCATCGGTGACCTGTACCTGCTTGGGCATCCGCTGATCGGCGCGTTCAGTGGCCACAAATCCGGCCATGCGATGAACAATCGCCTGCTCCGTCATCTGCTGGAGCAACCGCAAGCCTGGGAATACGTCAGTTTCGATCGCGTTGAAGACGCGCCCGCTTTCCTGGCTTGGCAGCCCCAGGTTGTCTGAGGTCCAGGCGCCCACGCGCTGGCTAAAACATGCTGCTGCTTCGTTTGATCGGTCTGCTGGCGCTCATCACTATCGGTGTTTCGCTGGCGTTATATGCTTGGTATCGCGAACCGCGTTACCTGCGCTTTGCCTGGAGGGTGTTTCTGGGTACGGTCGCTTTTGCGCTGGCTCTGATGGCTTTCTACGCCGTTGAGCGCTTGCTGCTGGTGGTTTGACCGGGCAGGGCTGAAGCCCCGTTCAGGCCTTGGCGCGCTGCCTTGCGGCAAATCGGGCCAATGCAGCGCTCAGGCCGGGATCTTTTACGCGGCGCGATAAATTTTCAAAATTATCAATAGAATCAATGCTTAGCGGTGTTTTCTCGGGGGGCGCGCTGGGCTTGGCCGCGGGTTGGAAAACTTGAACTTGGATGTGAATTCCAGTAACCTCCGCCCTCTGTTTTTGCATATTCTTAAGCAGTCGGGGTGCCAGCTGTCGCAGTTTTGCACCGATTGCTCCGTTGTCTGCCGCTATCATCAGTATGCCGCCACGGTCTCCGACCACGCGACTTGCAGGGATGAGTTCGGATGGTGCGCAGGCTTCATATAGCCGTTGCAGTGCAGCAATGCGCTGCAGAGTCCGATTGAGAGCTGATAAGCCCGTGGTGTTGCCGATCAGGGCGCTTAGTTTGCGGTTGGGCATGGCGAAAAGGGGATGTTGACCATGAATATTATTCTGGTTTCCGAGAAGCTGCATAAGGCGCGAACCATTACTTTGGGTTGGCCGCACCTGATTGCTTCAGGCGTGGCCATGTTCGGTTTGGTGATCCTGCTGGCCGGTGCGCTCAATTACGGTATTCTGCGCTTTGCCTCAGAACTGAATATTCCCTATGTGCGTGATGTGCTGGTATCCATCCATCGTCAGCAGCAGGAAAAAAATCAGTCTTATCTGCAGGATAACCTGAATGCGATGGCGGTTCGGCTCGGACAGATGCAAGCCCAGTTGCTGCGGCTGGAGACGTTGGGCGAGCGTCTCGCCAAACTGGCCGGATTCAAGCCGCAAGACCTGATGTTCAACGAGGTTCCCGGCCGTGGCGGCGCACCTTCATCCATTCCCAGCCAGAATCTGTCCCTCGGTGATTTCACCCAGCAGATTGACCAATTGACCCGCCAGCTTGAGGACCGCGGAGACAAGCTGGGTCTGTTGGAGTCGATGTACACGCAGGAAAGCGCGCGAAAAAAACTGATACCGACCAAGCTGCCGGTTGAAGGCGGCTGGTATTCCTCGAACTTCGGTTGGCGCATCGATCCTTTCACCGGACAGCGCGCTTTTCATGAAGGCATTGACTTCATGGCAGAGGAGGGAACGCCGGTATTTTCAGCCGCCGCAGGGGTGGTCGTATACGCCGAGTTTCACCCCCAATATGGTAATATGGTCGAGATTGATCACGGCAATGATCTGATTACCCGTTACGCGCATGCGTCGAAGAAATACGTGAAAGTCGGCGACGTGGTTTTCCGTGGAACGCGGATCGCAGATGTTGGCCGGACCGGTCGCGCAACAGGTTCGCATCTGCACTTCGAGGTGCGCCAGCGTGGTGCCGCATTGAACCCCGCGCGGTTTCTGCAGTTGCCCGGCTGATCAGCGGTACCAAACGCAAGAATTGCAGGGGGTGGGGTTATCCCACCCTTTTTTTATTCGGGAAACTCATAAGTTCATGATTACCGGTTTATTGAAGAAAGTTTTCGGCAGCCGCAACGAACGGTTGCTCAAGCAATATCGACGTACGGTCCGCGCGGTCAACGCGCTTGAACCGCAGGTCGCGGCCCTGTCCGACGACCAGTTGCGCGCCAAGACCGATGAATTCCGTGAACGTATCCGACTGGCCGTAGCGGTGCCTGAATCGCCTGCTGCAGCCGCCGAGCAAGCTGCCGATATCGAACGCCGCCGCCGCACGGCGCTGGATGCCCTGCTTCCCGAAGCCTTTGCCGTGGTGCGTGAAGCCGGCAAACGCGTGATGGGCATGCGCCATTTTGATGTGCAGCTGGTGGGCGGCATTGCGCTGCATAACGGGAAGATTTCAGAAATGCGCACCGGCGAAGGCAAGACGCTGGTCGCCACGCTGCCGGCCTATTTGAATGCGCTTGCCGGCACAGGCGTGCATATCGTCACGGTAAATGACTATCTGGCGCAGCGCGATGCTGACTGGATGGGGCGCATCTACCGGTTTCTGGGGCTGACCGTCGGCGTCAATCTGTCGCAGATGGAGCATAACAAGAAGCAGGAGGCATATCGCTCCGACATCACCTACGGCACCAACAACGAATTCGGTTTTGACTACCTTCGCGACAACATGGTTTACGAGTTGTCGGAAAAAGTGCAGCGCGGACTGGCCTACGCCATCGTCGACGAAGTGGATTCGATACTGATCGACGAAGCGCGAACGCCGCTGATTATTTCCGGTCAGGCCGAGGATACGACGGACCTGTACGTGCGAATGAACGCTATTGCCCCACAGCTGGTTCGCCAGAAAGGTGAGAAAGAACCAGGCGACTACTGGGTCGACGAGAAGGGGCACCAGGTTGTCCTTTCCGAGGACGGGCATGAACACGCAGAGGCTCTGCTCGCCAAGGCTGGAATGCTGCCGGAGGGCGGCAGTCTTTATGATGCGACCAATATTTCGCTGATGCATCATCTGAATGCGTCTTTGCGCGCGCATAGCCTCTTCCACCGCGACCAGCAGTATGTCGTGCAGGACAACGAGATCATCATCGTCGACGAATTTACCGGGCGCCTGATGCCCGGTCGGCGTTGGTCGGAAGGCCTTCACCAGGCGATTGAGGCGAAGGAGGGCGTGGAGATCCAGAAGGAAAACCAGACCCTCGCAACGATCACCTTCCAGAACTATTTCCGTATGTACGGCAAATTGGCCGGTATGACTGGAACGGCGGATACAGAGGCCTATGAGTTCCAGCAGATTTACGGACTGGAAACGGTCGTAATCCCGACACATCATCCAATGATCCGCGATGATCGAATGGACCAGGTGTTCCGCACGTCGCGGGAAAAATACCAGGCCATCATCAACGACATTCGCGGTTGCCACGAGCGCGGCCAGCCGGTTCTGGTTGGCACGACATCAATCGAGAACTCCGAATACATCTCGGGGATTCTGCAAAAAGAGAATCTGCCGCACAACGTGCTTAACGCGAAGCAGCATGCCCGTGAAGCCGAGATCATCACGCAGGCGGGGCGACCGCAGGTCATTACCATCGCCACCAACATGGCGGGACGCGGCACGGATATCGTGCTTGGAGGCAATCCCGAGCCGGAAATCAACCGCGTGCTGGCGGACGAAAGCCTCGATCCTGCCGCTCGCGAGCGACGCGTCGCCGAACTGCGCGTCGAGTGGCAGCAACGCCATGATCAGGTACTTAAAGCCGGCGGTCTGCATATCATTGGTACGGAACGCCATGAGTCACGGCGCATCGACAACCAACTCCGTGGACGTGCTGGCCGGCAGGGCGATGCCGGATCCAGCCGCTTCTACCTGGCACTTGACGATGCGTTGTTGCGCATATTTGCTTCAGATCGCGTCGCGTCGATCATGGAGCGGCTGAAAATGCCGGACGGTGAAGCGATCGAGCATCGCTGGGTGACACGGTCAATCGAGAATGCGCAGCGCAAGGTTGAGGCGCGCAATTTCGATATGCGCAAACACCTCCTTGAGTATGACGACGTCGCCAACGACCAGCGTAAGGTCATTTACCAGCAGCGTAACGATCTGCTCGACAGCTCGGATATTTCATCAACAATTTCGGCGATGCGTGGCGATGTCGTTAATAGCCATGTGGCGACGCATGTTCCACCCGGCAGCCTCGAGGAGCAGTGGGATATTCCCGGGCTGGAGACAGTGCTGCGCGGCGAACTCGGGCTTGAGCTGCCGATCCAGCAATGGCTGAAGGACAGCCCGGATATGGAAGAAGCGGCTCTGCGTGATCGCGTGATTGAAGCGGCGCATGCACGTTATGCGGAGAAGACCGGTTCGGTTGACCAGGCGGCGATGCGCCAGTACGAACGGGCCATCATGCTGCAGAGTGTCGATTCGCACTGGCGCGAGCACCTGTCGGCGCTGGATCATCTGCGACAGGGCATCCATTTGCGCGGGTATGCGCAGAAGAATCCGACGCAGGAATACAAGCGCGAGGCTTTTGAACTGTTTTCGCTGCTGCTCGACTTGATCAAGGCCGATGTCACTCGCACATTGATGACGGTGCAGATCCGCAGTGCCGAGGAATTGCGCGCAGCCGAAGAGCACGAAGCGTTGCAGAACGTGCAATACCAGCATGCCTCAGCGCCGGAAGAATCTGTTGTGGCTGATGACTTGGCGTCAGTTGCGCCGCCCAATGATCAAAGCGACGCCCTGCAGCCATACGTGCGCGGCGGACAAAAAGTTGGCCGCAACGACCCCTGCCCCTGCGGTTCAGGGAAAAAGTACAAGCAGTGCCATGGAAAGCTGAGCTAAGCTGGGGAACGCATCGTGCCCGTCAATCTGAATCCACCCGATCCCAAAACGCTGCTACCGGTTGCCGGCGTAAAACTTGGTATTGCCCAGGCCGGGGTTCGCAAAGCGGGACGCAAGGATCTGCTGCTGATCAGTCTTGATGAAGGCGCCCATGTGGCAGGCGTGTTCACGCAAAACCGGTTCTGTGCGGCACCTGTCGTGGTCTCGCGCCAGCATCTGTCAATGATTGATCCCGGCAAGGGTGTGCGCGCCCTTGTTATCAACACCGGTGTTGCCAATGCTGGCACCGGCGCCGAGGGGCTTGCCCGCGCGCGACAGACTTGTGTCGATGCTGCGCAATTGCTTGGGTGCACTGCGGCGCAGGTGCTCCCGTTTTCAACCGGTGTGATCATGGAGCCATTACCGGTCGATCGCATCATCGCCGGCCTGCCGCAATGCATCGCTGCACTCAAGCCGGATGCCTGGGCGGAAGCTGCCGAAGCCATTATGACCACCGATACCGTTCCGAAAGCGGTGTCGCGGCAGTTTTCCGTGGGCGGTGCGACGATCACCATCAGCGGTATCGCCAAGGGCGCCGGCATGATCCACCCGGGCATGGCAACAATGCTGGGATTTGTCGCCACCGATGCGAAGGTGAGCCAATCGTTGGCCAAGGCTGCAGTGGCTTACGCTGCGCAACATTCATTCAATGCCATTACTGTCGATGGCGACACGTCGACCAATGACAGCTTCATGCTGATTGTCACCGGCAAGGCGCCGATGGCTGAAATTACCGACGCGAAAAGCCCGGAGTATCTGGCGTTTCGTGATGCGGTGACGGCGGTATCCACAACTCTGGCGCAGGCCATCGTACGTGATGGCGAAGGTGCGACCAAGTTCATCACCATCAAGGTGGAAGCCGGGCGTGACGAGGAGGAGTGTCGCAAGGTTGCGTTTGCAATCGCGCATTCACCCTTGATCAAGACCGCATTTTTTGCCTCTGATCCGAATCTCGGACGGATACTGGCTGCGATCGGTTATGCCGGAATCAACGATCTTGAGGTTGAAGGCGTCGAACTGTATCTCGACGATGTGCTGGTCGCGGAACGCGGCGGACGCAGTCCCTCGTACGAAGAAGCGCAGGGTCAGCGCGTAATGAAACAGGCCGAAATCACCGTGCGCGTCGTGCTTAACCGCGGTCGCGCGATGACAACGGTCTGGACCTGTGACCTGTCGCATGACTATGTCAGCATCAATGCTGACTACAGAAGTTAAAAAAGTCATATTAAAACAATAAGTTATGAAGCATCCTCGACTGACGGTTCCGTCTGCTGACATGGCTGCGCTGCTGGGCCGTGCCGAGTCGGTGCTTCTGCGTCTTGAGCAGATTCTCCCGGCGCCGGCAGCCACCGTGGACTGGAAGGCATCGATAGCATTCCGTTGGCGGCGCAAGGGTGAGCGTGCGGCGCTGGAGCCCATCCATCAGGTTCATCACATCGACCTGCGTGATCTTCATGGCATTGATGACCAAAAAAAGCAGGTTGAGCAGAATACGCGCCAGTTTGTCGAGGGACTTCCCGCCAACAATGTGCTGCTGACCGGCGCACGCGGAACCGGCAAGTCGTCGCTGGTGAAAGCGCTGCTGAACAAATATGCATCGCGCGGATTGCGCCTGATCGAAGTCGAAAAGCGCGACCTCACTGATCTGCCGGACATCGTCGAATTGATCCATGCCCGGCCCGAGCGTTTCGTGCTGTATTGCGATGACCTGTCATTCGAGGCCGATGAACACGGCTACAAGGCGCTGAAGGTGGTGCTCGACGGCTCAGTGGCCGCAGCATCCGAGAACTGCCTGGTCTATGCGACGTCGAACCGCCGCCACCTGATGCCGGAATTCATGAACGAGAATCTTGAATACCAGCATGTCGGCGAAGAGATACACCCCGGCGAAACCAGCGAAGAGAAGGTTTCGCTGTCGGAACGTTTTGGTTTGTGGGTGTCGTTCCATTCATTCGATCAGGATGAATACCTGAGCATCGTTCGTGTCTGGCTGGCGCACTTTAAAGTGCCTGGTGTGAAAAACGCCGAGGTCGAGCACGCCGCCCTGCAATGGGCACTGACCCGCGGGTCGCGCAGCGGCCGGGTTGCCTGGCAATTCGCCCGCGACTGGGCCGGTCGTACGCGCCTCGCGCGGCGCAAATAAATTCCATGAATCTGCCGGCCGCACGGCGCCGCATCGCGGTCGTCGCCGCCGTGTTGCAGCAAGCGGACGGCCGTTTCCTGCTGGCGCAACGGCCGCAAGGCAAGGTCTACGCCGGTTATTGGGAGTTCCCCGGCGGTAAAGTGGAGCCCGGTGAGACGCCGCTGCAGGCCTTGGCCCGAGAACTGCATGAGGAACTTGGCATTGAGGTTACGACAGCCTACCCCTGGTTGATCCGCGAATTTGATTACGAACATGCCGACGTCAGGCTGCATTTTTTCCGTGTCCGCGGCTGGCGCGGTGAACTGCATGGTCGCGAGGCGCAGGCGTTTTCGTGGCAGCGTATTGATGCGATTGATGTATCGCCGCTGCTGCCGGCAAACGGTCCGATCCTCAACGCGCTGGCTATTCCCGAAACCTATGGCATTACCGGGTTTGCTGCATCGGAACAGCAGCGTGCGCTGGCCGCGATTGATGCCGCGCTGCGCAGCGATCTGCGGCTTATCCAGATACGGGGCAAGGAATGGCCTGTCGGCGCATTTGCGGACTATGCCCGGAAGATCGTTGTCCTTGCCCGGGCCAGCGGGGCACGCGTACTGATCAACGGTGATATTGAACTGGCACAACGCTGCAATGCCCATGGCGTACATCTGACATCACGGCAATTGCATACCCTCTCATCGCGTCCGCCGCTGGCGCTGGTCGGTGCCTCCTGTCACAGCGCGGATGAACTGCGCCGCGCAGAGGCGCTCGGTGCGGATTTTGCCGTGCTGGGGCCAGTACAGATGACACCAACGCATCCTGAAGCGCAGTTGCTGGGCTGGCCGGGTTTTGCCGCTGCTGTGGCCGACACACGGATTCCGGTATTCGCTCTGGGTGGTATGCAGGAGACAAACCGCGCGCAGGCGCTGGTCAATGGCGCGCACGGACTGGCGATGATCCGCGGCGCGTGGAAGCCCGTTTCTTCTTCCGGCTAGTTCGGCCTGAAGTCCGGATCTGCTGTCGGCAGTTCTTCGGATTCGTCGCTTTCGACGACCGGAACGCGATAACTTTCGGTCGCCCATGCGCCGAGATCAATCATCTTGCAGCGTTCCGAACAGAATGGGCGAAAACGGTTTTCGGGATTCCATTCGATGCTCGCACCGCACTGCGGGCAGGCGACAATTCTTCCAGCCATGATTCAGAGATTGCAGAAGGTCAGTTCAAATTCGACGTCGGATTCTGACGCCTTCGGTCGCTGCATGCCTTCCTGGGTCGTGAAGCGGATATTCAGCGCGTATTTGTTGGCACTGATTTCCGGAACGCAGGCGTAGTCATCGGCCAGGCCAATGCGCAGCATTTGCGCGAGGCGTCCCGCCATCATCTGTTGGTAAACACCCTGCTGCGCCACCTGTCCGGTGGTCTTACCGCTTTCACGGAGCAGGCGCAGTACGATGCCGATCGCATCGCGTGTGGGCAGGAACGGCGCCAGCCACTGTTGCAGATCGTGGCGGCGGGCATCCGGCTCCTGCTGCAGCCAATAGTGGTAAGAGGGCAGGTCAAATTCACAGACCCCGCCCGGGATCGCAGTACGCTGCTTGATGCTCATCAGCCACTCGTTTTCGCGCAACTCCTGACCGACCTTGCCTGAAGCCTGAAACAGGCGCGACGACGATTGGTCGATCTGCCACAACACGTTCTCCAGCGCTTCTTCGGAAATGTCAGGGTTGTCGCGCAGTGCTTCGAGCACCTGTTTCTGGCGTTCGAGTTCCTGCAGCAGGTCGGATTTGAGATCGGCACGACTTGCGACTTCGAGGATCTCGAAAATCAGCAGTAAGGCAACATGGTGCTCTTCGCCGTCGTTTTTGCCGACAAAGTAGTCGATGCGGTCGAACAGGTCCTCAAGGCGCAGCAGGGTTCGCACACGCTCGCTCAATGGATGCTCGTAGACAATCACGCCCTGTGCGCCCGATGGAGTTGGGTAAGAATGCAGTTGCCGGAGTATCGGGCAAAAAGCAGAAAAAATAAAGGCTTAATGCACCGTGTCAGGGCAAATTCAGGGGTCCGACCGCGGACATCCGTGCCAGATTCCGGTAACGGTCATGCAGTGCGGCGACTTGGCTGTGCAATCCGGCCAGATCGCCATCGTTATGCAGTACGTCATCGGCGCGGGCGAGTCGTTGCTGTCGCGGCAGTTGTGCGGCCATGATCGCGCGCACCGCTGTTTCGGTCAGGCCGCTGCGTTGCATCGTGCGGCTGATCTGCAGTGATTCATCGCAGTCGATGACCAGTATCCGCTGGACCAGATCCGGATATCCGGCCGATTCAAGCAGCAGCGGCACCACCAGCAGCACGTACGGTGCCGTTGCACCGGCAACGCGGCGCCGGGCCTCTGCACGGATCAATGGGTGGAGAATTCCCTCCAGCACCTTGCGGCGTGCGGAATCGGCAAATACCAGTTCGCGCATTGCTGCACGGTCAAGACTGCCGTCCGCAGCAACGGCTTTGGCGCCGAAAGCTGCGGCGATTTCGGACATGGCAGCACCCCCGGGGCGGGTCATCTCATGGGCGATGTCGTCAGTGTCGATTACGCAGGCGCCGAACTCGGCAAAAAGGGCGGCGGCACTTGATTTACCGGATCCGATACCGCCGGTGACGCCGACGCAGTACGGCATCAGAGCGGGCCGAGGTAGGCCCGGGTCAGGGCGGGGCCGTAGAGCATGGCGATCATCCCGGCAATGGCCAGATACGGGCCAAAGGGGATGGGGATGCTGCGTTCCCTGCCGGCAAAGGCAATCATGCCGATGCCGATCACGGCGCCGACCAAGGACGACAGCAGTATGGTCAGCGGCAGCATGGTCCAGCCCAGCCACGCGCCGATGGCTGCGAGCAGCTTGAAGTCGCCGTAACCCATGCCTTCCTTGCCGGTGGCCCATTTGAATACCCAATAAACCGACCACAGCGACAGATAACCGGCGACAGCGCCGATGACGGCCGACGACAAGGTCACGTAAGTGTTGTCGATGTTGATCAGCAGGCCCAGCCACAGCAGCGGCAGCGTGATGCTGTCGGGCAGGTAAAACGTATCCAAGTCTATGAACGTTAACGCGATTATTGCCCAGGTGAAGATCAGCGCCCCAACGCCGGCGATGCCAAAGCCAAAATGCCAGGCAACGAATCCGGAGAGGATGCCGGTCAGAAGCTCGACCGCTGGATAGCGTGGGGATATGCGTGTGCCGCAGCCAGCGCATTTGCCGCGCAATGCGAGCCAGCTGATGACCGGTATATTTTGCAGCGCGGAGATGCGCTGCCCGCACGACGGACAGGCGGATCGCGGCACGACGAGGTTGTAGCGTTCAGTTACCGGCGCTTCCTGCCCGGCCAGTTCGGCACATTCGGTTCGCCAGTCCCGCTCCATCATTTTGGGCAGGCGGTGGATAACGACGTTCAGGAAGCTACCGACGCATAGGCCGAACAGGGCGGCGCATGCGGCAAAAATAACGGGATCGGACAAGGCGTTGATCATGGATGCTGCCGGCAATCGGGGAGCGTGGTCAATTCTGGACGCATCAGTACTTGGCGTGAGCTTGCCTGGGCACTGCGCGTTTCGGCGCGGTGATTCTTAAACCGCAGATCCGAGTTTGAAAATCGGCAGATACATGGCAATCACCATGCCGCCGATCAGCGTACCCAGCACTACCATGATCATTGGTTCCATCAAGCTCGCCAGCGCTTCGACAGTGTCGTCAACTTCCTGTTCAAAGAAGTCGGCAACCTTCCCGAGCATCGCATCCAGGGAGCCGGCCTCCTCGCCGATCATCGCCATCTGGATCACCATGTTTGGAAAGACCTCGGTGCCCTGCATTGACGAAGTCAGACTGGATCCGGTGGAGACCTCGGACTGGATTTTTTTGGTAGCCACGTAATAAACGTAGTTGCCCGACGCTCCGGCAACCGAGCCCAGCGCTTCGACCAGTGGTACGCCGGCGGCAAACATCGTGGCCAGGGTCCGTGTCCAGCGTGCGATTGAAGACTTGCGGATCAGGTCGCCGAATACCGGAATTTTCAATACCAGACGGTCCATGAACATCTGCATTTTTACCGAACGTTTCCACGTCCAGAAAAAGAAGTAAATGCTGGCGCCCAAGCCGCCGAACAGGATGAACCAGTTGGCAACGACAAAGTCTGACATTGCCATCACGATCAACGTTGGCATCGGCAGGTCTGCGCCAAAACTCTTGAAGACTTCCTTGAACGCCGGAATCACGAAAATCATAATGATCGCGGTGATCACTACCGCGACCACGATAATCGCGATCGGGTAAAACAGCGCCGATTTGATCTTGGCCTTGATGCCCAGGATCTTTTCTTTGTAGGTGGCGAGCCGGTCGAGCAGGCTTTCCAGAATACCGGCAGCTTCACCGGCGCCGACCAAGTTGCAGAACAGCGCATCAAAATGCAGCGGATGTTTTTCAAAGGCCTGTTTGAGGTTCATGCCGGTTTCAACGTCGGACTTGATCGTCATCAGCAAACGCGCCACAGCCGGGTTGGCGTGACCTTTGCCGACGATGTCGAAGGACTGCAGCAGCGGCACGCCGGATTTCATCATCGTGGCCAATTGACGGGTAAACAGCGTGATGTCTTTTTCGCTGACCGAGCCGCCCCTGCCAAGACGTTGTTTCTTGACCTCGACGACCTTGATGCCTTGCCGGCGTAGTACCGCGTTGACCTGCGCCTCGCCGCTGGCTTGCATTTCGCCGCGAACGGTCTTCCCGGCCCGGTCTTGTCCGACCCAACGGTAGGTGACTTCTACGATATCCGGTTTGCGTGCGGCAGCGGCTGTGGCCATGCTGAGCCTCCAAAATCTCTCAAGGAACCAATAAGTTACAAGCGGTTATTGATGGAATGATGCCTTTAGTAGCACCCTTTGTAAAGGCGATACCGCACACTCCCGCTTGTGCTGTCAGTGCTTATGGGGCGCGTATACCCGGACACTTTTGATCACCCGGTCCTGGGTTTGCAGGATTTCCAGCGGATGGCCGGCGATACGTACGCTGGTACTGGGTTCGGGGATGTCCTGCATGTGCTCAAGGATCAATCCATTAAGCGTCTTGGGGCCATCAAGAGGAAACCTGAAGCCCAGCTTGCGGTTGATTTCGCGCAGCAGCATGCTGCCTTCAATGACAAAGCTGCCGTCTGGTTGAGGGTGCAGCCCGCGCGCCATCAGCGGCGATTGCGTGGTGAACTCGCCGATGATTTCTTCAAGGATGTCCTCCAAGGTTACCAGCCCCATGATTTCACCGTATTCGTCAACCACCAAACTTACGCCGTTTGCATGTTCCTGAAAATTCTGGATCTGCGCGAGCAGAGGCGTAGCCGAAGGAACAAAATGCGCCTCGCGGATCATCTCTTTCAAACTTTCCGGAGTGAGTTCGTCGCGCTGTATGAGTGTCAATGCGTGCCTGACCCGCAGCGTACCAATGACACTATCGAATTGATCGCGGTAAACCACGACACGACGGTGATGTGCGGTCGAGAGCTGCTGGATGATTTCATCGATGGGCAGGTCGATATTGATGCCCTCGATCTGGTTGCGTGGAACCATGACATCGTCCACCGTTATTGCGCCGATTTCCAGCAGGTTTAGCAGTACCGATGCGTGTTTTTTCGGCAGTACATTGGATGATTCGAGGACAATGGTGCGGATTTCGTCGATGGACAGCGGCTGCGAACCGGATTCTTGCGGCTGCAGGCGCAGGATCCTGAGTGCAACTCCCAGCACCGCCTCGGTAGATCTTGTCAGCATATGCACGAAGGGCGCTGTAGTCCATGCAAGTACCCGCATCGGCCATGCCACGAAGCGCGAAATGTTCTCGGCGCTGTGCTGACCGAGCCGCTTCGGCACAATTTCGCCGACAACGATCGATACATAGGTCACCCCGACAACCACGATCGCCGTGGCGGTAATGTTCGCGGGTTTGTGTTCCAGACCCTGAGCTTGCAGCCAGACGGCAAAGGGCTCTGCAAGAATAGCTTCACCGACAATCCCGTTAAGCAGCCCGATCGAAGTAATCCCGATCTGCACTGTTGAGAGAAAACGCGTCGGATCGGAACTGAGTTTGATCGCGGCAGCGGCAAGTTTGTCGCCGCGTTGTGCCATCGTGGACAGTTTTGACTGGCGCGCGGTCAGCAGCGCGACCTCCGACATTGCGAAGGCGCCGTTGAGCAGTATCAGGCTGGCGAGTATCAGGAATTCCATGTTTTATGCCTCGAAAAACGAAACCGGCTAAAGGCCGGTCTGGTCAGCTGCGGCCGAGCAGCACTTCCAGAACGAATTTGCTGCCCAAATAGGCGAGCACCAGAAGCAGGAACCCGGCAAGAGTCCAGCGCACGGCGACACGGCCGCGCCAGCCGCGAAAATGGCGTCCAAGAAGAAGAGCGGCAAACACGGTCCACGACACAAACCCGAAAATGGTCTTGTGATTGAGGCGCGCTGCCTTGCCAAAGACTTCTTCCGAAAAAAAGATACCGCTGACCAAGGTCAACGTCAGCATCACAAACCCTGCCCAGATGATCCGGAAAAGCAATGTCTCCATCGTCAACAGCGGTGGCAGGCGGCGCAGCCCGGTGGGCAGGGAACCCATGTGCAACCGGCGCTCCAGCATCGCCATCAGCAACACGTGGAGCGAGGCAATGGTAAAAAGACTGTAGGCCGCCATCGACATCAGTATGTGCAGCTTGAATGCAAGCAGCTCAGTGTTTGGCAGTGGTTTTGCTTCGGGTAGCAGTCCCGGCAGGAGGGCTGCGATTGCTGCTGCAGGCATGATCATCGCCTGCAGGCCCTCGAGCCGGTAGAACAGGCTGCCCAGCCAGTAGATGAGTACGGTCAGGCCTAATATGGCGGAAATCGCATCGCCGACGCCGATACGCAGCGTATTGCCGGCAAACATTACGCTGAACAGCACGGTGCCATGAACGGTGAGGGTAGCCAACACGGCAGCCCGTTCGGCAAAGCTGCGCAAAGGGGTCGTTAAAGGCGCCTCGGTCGACCAGTGCAGCCGCCAGAAGTAGACGGCCATGGCCGTGTAAAGGAGCGCGCTGGCGAGATACGGTAAAATTGCCTGCATATGTCCAGTTTACCTGAAGCCACCCCTTAAGCCATGTTCGACAACCTGACCGGTCGCCTCGCGAAAGTTGTCAAGACGCTGCGCGGAGAAGCGCGGCTGACCGAAGCCAATACTCAGGATGCTCTGCGAGAAGTGCGCATGGCCCTGTTGGAGGCCGATGTGGCCTTGCCGGTCGTCAAGGCCTTTATAGACCGTGTGCGCGAAAAAGCCGTCGGCGAAGAGGTGGTTGGCAGCCTGACACCGGGACAGGCGCTTGTCGGTGTAGTACACCGTGAACTGATCGCGCTGATGGGCGATCACAATGAATCGCTCAATCTCGCGGTCCAGCCTCCAGCGGTTATTCTGATGGCCGGTCTGCAGGGCGCAGGCAAGACCACGACGGCGGGAAAACTGGCGCGCTGGTTGCGTATTGAGCAGAAAAAGAAAGTGCTGCTGGCCAGTTGCGACGTGTATCGGCCGGCTGCAATTGAGCAGTTGAAGGTATTGGCCGGGCAGGTCGAGGTGGATTTCCATCCGGTCGCCAATGGCGAGCGACCGGTCGATATTGCTAAGCGCGCGCTGGAGTATGCGCGTACCCATTATCACGAAGTGCTGATCGTCGATACCGCTGGCCGCCTTGCGATCGACGAAGCGATGATGCAGGAGATCCGCGAACTGCATGCCGCGGTGCATCCGATCGAAACGCTGTTTGTGGTTGACGCGATGCAGGGCCAGGATGCGGTCAACGTGGCGAAGGCCTTCGGTGAAGCGCTGCCGCTGACCGGCGTCATCCTGACCAAACTCGATGGCGATTCCCGTGGTGGCGCCGCGTTGTCGGTGCGCCATGTCACCGGAAAGCCGATCAAATTTGCCGGCACTGGCGAAAAAGTTACCGGACTCGAAGCCTTCCATCCCGACCGCATGGCGTCGCGCATTCTCGGTATGGGCGATGTGCTGTCACTGATCGAAGATGTGACCAAGTCAGTGGATCGTGTCGAGGCTGAAAAGCTCGCACGCAAGGTCAAGTCCGGCAAAGGTTTCGATCTGGAAGATTTCAAGCAGCAGGTGGCCCAGATGCGCAAGATGGGTGGCGTCAGCGCTCTGATGGACAAGCTTCCCGCGCAACTGGCGCAGGCTGCGGCGCAGGGCGCTCCGCAGATGGAAGACAAGGCAATCCGCCGTCTAGAAGGCATCATCAATTCGATGACCCGGCTCGAGCGCGCGAAGCCGGAACTGATCAAGGCCTCGCGCAAGCGGCGCATTGCCGCCGGCGCCGGGGTGACGGTTCAGGAAGTGAATCGTCTGCTGAACCAGTTCGAGCAGACGCAGAAGATGATGAAAATGGTTGCCAAGGGCGGCATGGCGAAAATGATGCGTTCGATGAAAGGCATGTTCCCGGGAATGCGCTAAACATTCCCGGAGAGCCTTCGCCTATTTCAGGCTGAAGCCCTGGCGCCGGATGTAGGCGCCGAAATCCGCGCGTTCCGGTTCGGCGTATTGCCGGGCCTTGTCTTCGGACCAGCCGTAAAAATCCGCGGCGCCAAACTGCTTGATGCGTCGCTGCTTCCCGTATGGGTGGTTGGCATGGCGTCGACGGTCGTAGGCTTCCACCTGTTCCTTTAGCTGCGATTCATCGTAACGGTCGGTATGGACTGTCACGTCGAGCGACAGGCGCGGACTGATATGGCCGGCCGCCTCGGGGTATCCCACGCATAAACCGGCGATCGGGAACACGCCCTCGGGCAATTCCAGTTCTTTGCTGACGGTGTCAATGGCATTGCGGATCGCGCTGATAGGGCAGGTGCCGAGTCCTGCGGCTTCGGCGGCACTGATGAAATTCATCATGACGATGCCGGCATCGACGGCCGCATTCATGAAGTGGTCAAGGTGTTCATTGGCGAACGGTTTGCCGCGCCATTGCCCGATATGGCGGATCCGCCGGTTGTTGCCACAAAACACCAGAAACAGCGGCGCATCGAGGATCCACGGCATTTCCGGCAGATGAGCGACGATACGCTGGCGTTTGGCGGGATCGGCGACATGGATGATGTCAGCTTGCTGCAGATCGCTCTTGGTCGGTGCCGACAGCGCGCAGGCGCAAAGCAACTGCAGCAGGTCGGTGCTGACCGGGTCCGGGCGGTAGCGGCGCAGCGAGCGATGCTCGGCAATGCGCGCCAGTTCATTAATTCCGGCTTGGTCGGGATTGACCTGGAAACCGGCGCCATAGCGGATCTTCAGGGCGGCGACGATGCGTTCGCTGGGTGTTTTTTCTGGATTATTCATAAATTTTCTTTAAAAACAATTGGTTATGTTGATTTTCGGTGTCGGCGCTGAAATCCCGGGCATTTACAGGTATTGTGATTAAACGTTGCTTAGAAGGGGGAAAGTACCGTAAAATCCGCCCCTTTCGACTTTTTCAGTCACCGGGAAATCCGTCATGGTGGTGGTCCGTTTAGCTCGTGGTGGCGCCAAAAAGCGCCCGTTTTTCAACCTTGTCGTTGCCGACTCGCGTTTCGCTCGCGACGGCCGCTTTATCGAGCGTCTGGGGTTTTACGATCCCAAAGCGCCGGAAGGCCGCGAACGTCTGCGTATCAACAATGAGCGTCTTGCTTTCTGGCAAGGCAAGGGTGCGCAACTTTCGGACACAGTCACCCGTCTCGTCAAGCAGGCTGGTGCCCAAAAAGCAGCTGCCTGAGCAGTCGGTCGCTGAACGGCTGGTAGTCATGGGGCGCGTGGTTGCGCCCTACGGTGTCAACGGCTGGATCAAGGTTCAGCCGTTCACGCAGGAAAGCCGGGGGTTGCTCGATTATTCATCGTGGCAGGTCGGACGCGAAGGCGCCTGGCAGTCACGATCCGTGGAGTCTGCCAAAGTGCACGGCGCTGCGGTGGTGGCGAAGTTGGCCGGCATCAGTGATCGTGATCAGGCGGCGCTGTTGCAGGGGATGCGAATCGCGATATCACGCAACGAATTCCCTGCGCCGGCATCAGGGGAGTTTTACTGGGCCGACCTTGTGGGGCTTCGGGTTGTCAACGAGACCGGGGTTGAACTGGGAACGGTATCCCGTGTTTTTGAAACCGGGGCCAACGATGTGCTGGTGGTGGAAGATAAGGTGTCAGGTGATGTAAGCGAACGGCTTTTGCCTTTCATCGAAACGGTGATCCGCAAGGTTGATATTCCCGGCGGCAAGATAACTGTCGATTGGGAAGCAGATTACTGATGTTGCAGTTCGATGTAGTCACCTTGTTTCCGGCGATGTTCGATGCGGTAACCGAATTGGGGGTTACCGGTCGTGCCAGGGAGCGTGGGCTTTACCAGTTTGTGGCGTGGAATCCGCGGGATTTCACGACGAATGTGCACCGTACCGTGGATGACCGGCCTTATGGCGGCGGTCCCGGCATGGTGATGATGGCGGAACCGCTGGACAAGGCGCTGGCAGCAGCGCGGCAGCGACAGGTGAGCGCAGGTGTGGAGCGGCCACGGGTCGTGCATCTGACGCCACAGGGAAGATTGCTGGACCACGCGCTGGTTGCAGAGTTGGCGCATGAGCAGGGACTGGTGCTGCTGGCAGGACGCTACGAAGGTGTGGACGAGCGACTGATCGAGCGCCAAGCCATCGAGGAAGTCTCGATTGGCGACTATGTATTGAGCGGCGGCGAACTGGCCGCGATGGTGTTGATGGACAGTGTGGTGCGGCAACTGCCCGGCGCGTTGGGCGATGCCGAATCCGCCAGCCAGGATTCGTTTGTTGACGGGCTGCTGGACCACCCGCACTACACACGCCCGGAAGTGTATGAGGGCGCGGCGGTGCCGGCGGTGCTGTTGTCAGGCAACCACGCGGTGATCACGCGCTGGCGTTTGAAGCAGTCGCTGGGGCGCACCTGGCAGCGACGGCCGGATTTGCTGGAACGGCGGGTGTTGACCGCGGAAGAACGGTCACTGCTCGACGAGTTTCGCCGCGAACAGGACAGCGGCAGGGTTTAACCGCGAACGCCATGATGGCGGACGCAATCAAGTTTGAGGGAGTCAAGAGATGAACGTCATACAGCAGCTGGAACAGGAAGAAATGAACCGTCTGGGCCGCAAGACCCCGGACTTCGTCGCCGGTGATACGGTCATCGTCAACGTCAATGTGGTCGAGGGCGAGCGCAAGCGCGTTCAGGCCTACGAGGGCGTTGTCATCGCCAAGCGCAACCGGGGAATCAACTCCTCGTTCATCGTGCGCAAGATCTCCTCGGGCGAGGGCGTGGAGCGGACTTTCCAGACCTATTCACCCTCTATCGCCAGCATCGAAGTGAAGCGTCGCGGCGACGTCGGCCGTTCGAAGCTTTACTACCTGCGCGGCCTGTCCGGCAAAGCGGCCCGTATCAAGGAAAAGCTCACGGTCAGCACGGCAGTAGTTGCCGAGGCGGAACCGGCAGCCGCAACTGCTGAGAAGTAAGCACTTTGCATCCCTGAAAAAGGCGGCTGCGGCCGCCTTTTTCTTTGCCCGTTTTCCTCGTTCGCGACTGCCGCTCATTTCTCTGCAGCGGGGCGCCGTTACAATAACGGCATGATTCTGCAACGCCTGATCTTCCCTCTTTTTTCATGCGTGTTCCTGACCGTAGTGATGGTCGCGCCGACGGTTCAAGCCGCCGACGAACTCGCGGCTACACGCAGCCTGGCTGAAGCCGGAGCAGCCCAACTCGCACTTCAGCGTGTGGACGTGCTGCAACCGGCTGTGCTTGCCGCGCCGCTGGCCATGGGTGTGCCGTCTGCGGCATCCCCCAAGGGGCCCGTCCTCGGGCCACGCTGGACTGAATGGGAGCGTTTGCGTTTGCAATTGCTGGAGTCCGCCGGATCGCATGCAATCCTGCTGCAGCGTGTCGCCGCAATGCCTGCCGGGGTTGATGCGGCAGCTGCAGCCGGGTTTCATGCCATTGCTGCTCGTTCAGCGCTGGCCATCCGGCGTGGCGCTGCGGCACGTGATCAGGCGGCCCGCGCGTTGTGGACCAGCGGAATGGATGCGGCGCGTTTGCGCGAACTGCGCCTTTTGGTGATCCGCAGTCTGATTGATGACGGGCAGGCGGATGAGGCCTATCGCAGCATGCTGCGTTTTCAGCAGGATTACCGGCCGCTCGATACTGCGACGGCAACGCAATTTGTGGAGGGTCTCCTTGATCTGAAGCTCGTCAAGGAAGCGGTGCAGTGGTTGGCTTTGCTGGACGAGCGTAGTGCGACCAAGTTACGCCTGCGTCTGCACACCGGATTGATGTCCCCGGCGGATGTGGTGGCACAGGCGCGGGCCGGCATCGCACGCAGTGAAGATCCGGCATGGTGGCGGGTGTTGCTCGACGCCGCTGAAAAGCAGCCGGCCCCGCTGCTGAAAATTGAAGTCATTGAGCAATTGCTTGATCGAGCTGACGCAACGGCAGCGGAGGCCTCCCGCATGTGGGAGGCCTATCTTGTTTACGCGCGCAGTGCCGCGAATACACATCAACTGCTGGCGGGGGACGATTCCAGCTGGCTGGAGTTTGCGCTGAGGCGTAAAGATGCGGAACCGGTCGTGGCACGCGCCTACCTGGCCTATCTGGCGCGTGAGGGGCGCAGCGAATCCTTGCGCCGCACCGCCCAGCTGCAGCTTGTATCCAGCCTGCTGGCTGCGCGCCTGTCGCGTACCGCGTTGCAGGTTTTCAGCGCATGGCCCGGAGATCCGGCGGCACTCGCGGCAGAAACGCGTTATCAGCTGGGCAGCGCGGCCGAGGCGCTGCAGCTGCATGCGCGTACGCTGCAATACCGGCTGGGTTTGCCGGCGCCAGAGGGTATCGCTTCTGCGGTTTGGGATCTGCGCATGGCGGCAACGGCCTTGCGCGCCGGTCGCGGCGAAGATGTTGCCGCCATCACACGGCAGTTGGCTGCGGCCAACACGCCCATTCCTGCGGCGCAACTTACGGAGTGGATCACGCTGACTACGCAGTTGGCTGAACACGGTCTGGCGGCTGAAACCCGGTTGCTGGCCGGACGCGTTTTGCCTCATGCCGATTTGGCGCAGGGGCGCGTGCTGCTGGCTGCCACTGCGCGCGCGCTGGATTCGGGCAGCCAGCCTCTGCTTGCGGCGGAATATCACTTGCGTCTCGCGTTGAGCGCGCCGGACGCGGATGCTGCAGCCGCTGCGCGGCTGCGTGCGGGATTCAATCTGGCCCGTGGCGGCTTGCGCGATGATGCACGTGTGCAGTTCGAATGGCTGCTGAAAAACGCACGTGATCCGGTGCAAATCGCGGTGGCACGGCGGGAGCTCGGGTTCTAGTCAAACAAGCGCGTTCTTAACGCGCCGCGCTTTTCCACAGGTCACTCAAGTACTCGTGGTTGACAGTATTGATCCAGCTGCGACGGTATTCCACAGGCGTATCGTTGTATGTGTAAGCGACGCGACGAATCTGCAGTAGCGGTTGGTCGCTACGCATGCACAGGATGGCGGCGATGTCTGATGGAGGATGTGCGGCCGACAGTCGTTCGCTGATACGTACGACATTGACGCCGTAACGCGCCTGATACAGGCCATAGATGGTGCCTTCGCGATTGCGGAAGGTGGATTCGTCGAGGCGCGAGAAACGCTCGGTCGGCACGGTGATGTCGTCCAGCACCACCGGTTTGCCGGCGAGCTTCAGCAGGTTGCGGACCCGTGCGACACGGCTGCCGCGGGCGAGGCCGAACTGGATTTCATCGTCGGCATCGGCACGTTCCTTGCGGAAGCCCAGCAGTTCGGAGACCGGGAATTCGCGGCTGCCATCCTTGCCGACGACGTGAAAAAAATAGAACAACGTGCGGTCTTCGTTATGCGTAGCGACAAAGGTGCCGCGACCCTGCTGGCGTACCAGGATGCGGCCGGCGACCAGTTCGTCAATTGCGCGACGGATGGTTCCGATGGACACCTTGAACTGCCGCGCCAGCTGCGATTCGCTGGGGATGGCTTCACCCGGCTTCCACTCGCCTGCGGCCAGGGCTCGGGTGATTTGCCACTGCACCTCACGGTAAAGCGGGGCGGCGGCGAGGTTGTCAGTGATGCGGGTGGGCGTGTCCATGGCGGCGCGCGGCAGTCTATCACGCAGATCGCGGATTCATATAGGTCATATAGTTGACTGCCTGAAAGCGCGGGAGTTAGCATCTGCGGACCTGCACTACCGTTTTCATTCCGGTTGCACAGTTTGCTTATCACCCAGCGTTCACCCAGGAGGCAAAATGATTCACTTGTTGGTACACGATAAAAAGGACACGGTCGGCGTGGCCGTCATCGAAGGCATCAAGGCCGGCCAGGAGATGGTTGGCTGGGTCATGGAAGATGACTCGACGATCAAGGTCAAGGCGCTTAACGACATTCCGATCGGGCACAAGGCTGCGTTGCGCGAGATCAAGAAGGGCGACACCATCATCAAATACGGTTTTGATATCGGCAAGGCCGTGGCTGACATCAAGCTCGGCGAGCACGCCCACGTGCACAACATCAAAACCAAGCGTTGGTAAAAGACGGTTTGTAAAAGCTGGCTTTCAGGCCGGCACGAACCCGAACCCGATTCCGATCCAAAACGGAGATACAAATGATCGACAGCAAAACCACATTCATGGGCTACCGCCGCGAGAACGGTCGCGTTGGTGTCCGCAACCATGTCCTGATCCTGCCGGTGGACGATCTGTCCAACGCCGCTGCTGAAGCCGTGGCCAACAACATCAAGGGCGCGATTGCGATTCCGCATCCTTACGGCCGCCTGCAGTTCGGCGCCGACCTGGACCTGCATTTCCGCACCATCATCGGCGCGGGCGCCAACCCCAACGTCGCCGCCGTGGTGGTGATCTGTATTGAAGAAGGCTGGGCTAAAAAAGTCGTCGACGGCATTGCCAAGACCGGCAAGCCAGTCACCGGCTTTGGCATTGAACTGCATGGCGACCATGACACCATCATGCGTGCGTCCAAAGTGGCCAAGGAGTACGTGCAATGGGCGTCCGAACTGCAGCGCGTCGAGTGCCCGATCAGCGACCTGTGGGTTTCGACCAAGTGCGGTGAGTCCGATACGACCTCCGGCTGCGGCTCCAATCCCACTGTCGGCAGCGCCTTCGACAAGCTCGAGCCGCTGGGCGTGACCATGTGTTTCGGTGAAACCACCGAAATCACCGGCGGCGAAAATATTGTTGCCGACCGTTGCGCAACTCCGGAAGTGCGCAAGGAATTCATGCGCATGTTTGACCGTTACCAGGAAATCGTCGAGAAAAACAAAACCAGCGACCTGTCCGATTCGCAGCCGACCAAGGGCAATATTGCCGGCGGTCTGACCACGATTGAGGAAAAAGCGCTGGGCAACATCCAGAAAATCGGCAAGAAGTGCAAGGTCATCGGCGTGCTCGATAAAGCCGAAGAGCCGACCAAGCCCGGCTTGTGGTTCATGGATTCATCCTCCGCCGCAGCTGAAATGGTTACGCTGTGCGCCGCCTCCGGTTATGTGGTGCACCTGTTCCCGACCGGCCAGGGCAATGTCATCGGCAATCCGATCGTGCCGGTTGTCAAGCTCACCGCGAATCCGCGCACTGTGCGCACGATGAGCGAACACGTCGATTACGACTGCTCAGGCCTGCTGCAGCGGGAGAAGAACCTCGACCAGACCGGCGACGAGTTGATTGAAGTCATGCTGCGCACCTGCAACGGACGGTTGACCGCTGCCGAAGCGCTGGGCCATCGCGAGTTTGTGCTGACCCGTCTGTACGAAAGCGCTTAACCCAACAGGCCGCAAGGGGTCCGTGGTTCGGCTGCAATGCATGGCGATGCGTTGTGGCTGTTCGCGGATTCTGCGCGGTCTTTGTTTTTTTTGAACGAGAGAACCTGCTAATGACCCCTTTGCGCGGCGCCGATATCCTGGCTCGTTCGCTGGCTGCGGCCGGATTGACCCGTGTGTTTTCGCTGTCCGGCAATCACATCATGCCGTTGTATGACGCGGCGATCGAAGCGAAGCTGGACATCACTCACGTGCGTTATGAGGGAGCCGCCGTACACATGGCCGATGCCTGGGGGCGCCTGACCGGTGAGCCGGGTATTGTGATGCTGACTGGCGGTCCGGGGCATGCCAATGGTGTCGGCGCGCTGTATACCGCGCTCGCTTCGGAGTCACCCGTAGTGCTGTTATCAGGGCACGCCCCACTGAATGAACTGGGACGAGGCTCATTCCAGGAGATGCGTCAGGCTGATATTGCCGCTCCGCTGGTGAAAGCGGCGTGGACCGCATCCAGCGCCGAATCGCTGGGCGCCGACATTGCCAAGGCCTGCCGAATTGCTCGCTCGGGTCGTCCGGGGCCGGTGCATTTGAGTCTGCCGTTTGACGTGCTTGAAGCCAAGGTGGCCGATGGCGACCGCGCAATCGCAACCGCCGCACAATTTGCGCCCGCGGAGCACCCCCTGGAGAGTAAATCGGCTGCCGCATTGGCAGCGTTGCTGCAGTCGGCGGAGAGGCCGTTGATTTTACTGGGCCCGGTGATGTCGCAGGCACCGGTTTCGGCGTTGGTGAAACAGCTTGCTGATGCCAGCGGCGTCCCGGCGGTATGCATGGAAAGCCCGCGCGGGGTCAATGATCCGTCATTGGGCGCCTTTGCCGGCGTGTTGGCCAAGGCTGATCTGGTGGTGCTGCTTGGCAAACAGCCTGATTTCACACTGAAATTCGGCAAGACGCCGGCAGTGGCGGCTGATTGCCGTTTTGCGGTGATTGATCCGGAAAACGACGTATTGCAGCGCTCGGTAACAAACCTCGGTGCCGCCAGGGTAGTGCTGTCGGCGGAGGCGGATTCTGCCGCGGCCGTGCGCGTACTGATCAAAACCGTAACGCGTAAAGCAGCGCAGGGCTGGTTTGACGAAGTGGCCGCTGCGGTGGCTTTCCGTCCCGCCGCGTGGCGCGACATCAACAGCGGCGATGCCGGTCCGGTGCATCCGGTCGAACTGGGTCGCGCGGTGCAGGAAGCGCTCAAGGGCATAGCGGATGCGGTGTTTGTCGCCGACGGCGGCGAAATTGGCCAGTGGGCGCAGGCCTGCATCGGCGCGCCAACCCGCATCATCAATGGCCCCGGCGGCTCCATCGGCAGCGGGGTACCGTTTGCATTTGCGGCGCGCATGGTCCGCCCCGGGGCACCGGTCATCGCGGTAATGGGTGACGGTGCCTTCGGCTTTCATCTGATGGAGTTTGATACGGCGGTGCGTTCAAATGTGCCGATGGTGGTTGTGGTCGGCAACGATTCCTGCTGGAACGCCGAACATCAGATTCAACTGCGCACTTACGGCAAGGAGCGTGCACATGGCTGTGAACTGTCCGGTGGCACGCGTTATGATCTGGCGGTGGCGGCACTGGGTGGTCATGGCGAACTGGTGACCCGTGTTACGGAACTCCGGCCTGCACTGCAGAGGGCAATGGCCAGCGGGAAACCGGCTTGCGTCAATGTGATGATTCAATGCCTGCCTGCGCCAACAGTGACTGCAGCAACAACCGGCGGCGCACATTAATAGAGTCTTACGGAATCCTGCGTATGGAAAATCTTCAGGTCAGAATCTGGCGCGGTAGCGAAAACGGTGGCTTCCAGGAATTTGAGGTGCCGCGGCAGGAAAGCCAGACCGTACTCGATGTCGTGACTTACGTTCAGCGCAAATGTGATCCGACACTGTCCTATCGGTTTGCCTGTCGAGTCGGCGTTTGCGGCTCATGCGCCATGACGGTCAACGGCGTGTCGCGCTGGACCTGCCGTACCCATGTCGACAAGGTGGCAGAAGATAACAAGGTGGAGATCGCGCCGTTGCGCAACCTGCCGGTGATCAAGGATCTGGTCACCGATATGAGCGAATTCTTCGACAAGTGGGCCAAGGCGCGAGGTCGTTTTGCAGGCAGCACCACGCGCAAGGAAGCTTTTGCGCAAGTGTCTCCGGAATCGAAGGAACGCAAGCGTGTGGATGCCGGCATCGAATGCATCGGCTGCGGCGTGTGCTACAGCGCCTGCGATGTAGTGACCTGGAACAAGGATTATCTGGGCCCCGCGGCGCTCAATCGCGCGTGGACGCTGGTGAACGATGTGCGCGATACCGAGCGCGCCGAACGCCTGGCTGCGGTTGCCGGTGATGCCGGTTGCCATGCCTGCCATACCCATCTGAACTGTACCGAGCGCTGTCCGAAAGGGCTTTCGCCGACTGCCGGCATTGCCGGATTGAAGCGTGCGGTATTGGCCGCCACGTTATCTGGTGAGATCTAAATAAATGTTTAAAAACAATAATTTAAATTTAATCTGCGGGGAGGGTCGCAGCGCATGAGCCGGCGTAGCGAAGTGCTGCTGTGGGGTGCGCAACGGCTCAGCGCGATGGTGCTTGCGGTGTGTGTCGTCGTGCATCTGATCACCATGATCTATGCGGTGCGCAGCGGCCTCAGCGGTGCGGAGATTCTCGGTCGTACGCAGGGCAATGTCGGCTGGTTCATGTTCTATGCCGTGTTTGTTGCGGCGGTTTCCGTGCACGCGCCAATCGGACTGCGCACCATACTGGCCGAAATGTTCAACTGGCGTGGTCGAGGCGCCAATGTCTTTGCTGCGGTCGTTGGACTGAGCCTGGCGATGTGGGGCTTGCGTGCGGTGATGGCCGTATTCGGCGGGGCTTCTGCATGAAAAACGATTTCCGCTCGCGCAATCATCCCGCATACTGGGCTTTTATTGTCCATCGCCTGTCAGGGCTGCTGCTGACCTTATTCCTGCCCTTGCATTTCTGGGCGCTGGGTCAGGCTTTTCATGGCGCGACAGGGCTGGACCGCTTTCTTGAGTGGACCCACAACCCTCTGGTGAAATTTGCCGAAACCGGACTGGTGTTGCTGTTGGCCGCGCACATGGCCGGCGGCGTACGTCTGCTGATGATGGAGTTTCTCGACTGGCGCGAATGGCAGAAAACGCTGCTCGCGACTGCGGCCGGCGTATCGCTTGTGGTGGTTCTGGCTTTTCTTCTGAATCTGGTCTGATTGCCGTAAATCGTGCGGAGTAAATGCAAATGAAAAAGAATAAACCGAAGAAGCCGAATATCCTGCTGATCCTTGTGGATGATCTGCGCTTCGACGAGTTCGGCGCCGGCGGCCATCCGTACATGAAAACGCCGCATATTGATCGTATTGCCCATGAGGGGGTGATGTTTGATCGCGCTTTCCATACCACGTCGATCTGCTCACCCAACCGCGCCTCGATACTGACCGGCCAATACGCCAGCCGCCACGGCATCATCGACAACGTCGCGCGCGACCTGGCCAGCCATCGTCTGCCGAACTATCACCTTGAACTGCAACGTCTCGGATACGAAACCGCACACATCGGCAAATGGCACATGGGCAACGACGGCAAGCCGCGTCCCGGTTACGATTTCTGGGTGGCCTATGACGGCCACGGCAATCTCTACGATCCCAAGCTCAACGAAAACGGCAAATACGTGCAGCACAAGGGTTATGTAACCGACATCATGAACACGATGGCGGTCGACTGGATCAAGAGCAAAAGCCGGCGCAAGGGGAAAAACGCCGATAAACCATGGTCGCTGTGGTTTGCGCACAAGGCGGTGCATCCGGATGCCGAGCAGGCCGCTGACGGTTCGTTCCGCATGGATGGCTACCGTCCGGCCAAGCGCCACGAGAATCTGTACAAGGGATGCATATTCCCGAAGAAGCCAAACATGCAGAAGCCCACCGAGTTCCTCAAGCACAAACCGGTGTGGGCGGAAGCGGTGGAACTGCGCAAGACCGAGGCCTCGAAAATCATGCATGACGCCATTCACTCCGGCAAGCAGGAGGAGATCCGCCTGCGCGCGGCGATGATGGCGGCGGTGGATGAGGGCGTCGGCATGTTGTTCAAGGCGCTGGAGGAAACCGGCGAACTCGACAACACGGTAATCCTGTTCCTAGGCGACAACGGCTACTTTTTCGGCGAGCACGGGCTCGGCCCCGAGCGTCGATTCCCCTATGAGGAAGGTATTCGCGCCCCGCTGACCATACGCTGGCCGAAATCAATCAAGGCCGGCAAACGTGTGAGCGATCTGGTGATTTTGCAGGACATTGCTCCGACGCTGCTTGAAATCGCCGGCGGTAAACCCGGAGAGCATATTCAGGGGCGTTCACTGTTGCCGGTGATCAGTGGCAAGCGCTCCGGCTGGCGCAAGTCTTTTCTTGTCGAATACTGGGCGGAGAATGCCTATCCCTGGCTGGTCGGCATGAGTTTCAGGGCGATTCGTACCGGTCGCTACAAATACATTCACTGGGTCAATCGCGCACGCAATGGCGAACTCGACGAGCTCTATGACCTGGAAAAGGATCCCTACGAACTGATCAACGTGGCCAAGAAACCGGCCTACGCGGCGATACGCAAAAAAATGACCCGGGATCTGCGCGTTCTCGCCGCGGAAGCGTTGGGACTTTAAGAGTAGCAGCCCGTAGCTTGCTCCCCCCGGAGGCGTCGGGTATCGTGATCCGCGGGTCAGCATGGCAGCCAACAACACCAGACAGTGAGGAGAAAATAATGAGCAAAGCAGGATTGATCGCCGCGGCATGCATGTTCGCCGCATCCACAGCGTTTGCTGCAGATGTTTATCCCAACCGTCCGGTGCGAATTATCGTGCCGTTTGCGCCCGGCGGCGCCACCGATATCGTGGCGCGACTGGTGGCGCAGAAACTCAATGAAGGTTGGGCGCAGCCGGTGGTGGTCGACAATCGCGCCGGGGCCGGCGGCAACATCGGCGGCGACATTGCCGCCAAGTCAAACCCGGACGGCTACACGCTGTTCATGACCTCCGGCTCGATTGTCACGGCCAACCAGCATATGTACGCAAAAATGCCTTTCAGCCCGGAGAAGGATCTGGTCGCAGTAACCAATGTGGCCAGCGGACCACAGGCCATTGTTGTCAATCCGAGCAATCCGGCAAAAACGCTGAAGGAATTCATCGCGCTGGCCAAGGCCAAGCCGAAGTCGATGACATTCGGCTCGGCCGGTGTCGGCACGCAGACGCACCTCGCTGCGGAGAATTTCATTTACGCATCGGGCATTGATGTCACACACGTGCCATACAAGGGTGAAGGTCCGGCAGTGAGTGATCTCGTCGGCGGTCAGATCCAGTTCGTCACGCCCAACCTGTCCGCGGCAATTTCACTCGTCAATTCCGGCAAACTGCGCGCTCTGGCGGTGACCAGCAAGGAGCGTTCCGCACAACTGCCGAATGTGCCGGCTGTCGCAGAAACGCTGCCTGGTTTTGAAAACCTCGGCTGGTTCGGCTTTATGGTTCCGACCGGCACGCCGAAGGCTGTCATCGCAAAGGTGCACGCTGACACGGTAAAGGCGCTGGGCGGTGCGGATTTGCGCAAGCGCATCAACGAAATCGGCATGACAACTGTCGGAAACACGTCTGAGGAATTTGCAAAAGACATCAAGGCGGAGTCGGCGCGCTGGGCCAAGATCATCAAGGAACGCAATCTGCAAGTGAAGTAACGCAACAATCACGGCGGCCGGCTTGTGCGGGCGCGATGCCCTGCACCGGTCCCCGGGTTTTCATTCAAGTGAAGGTGTATTCGTGAAGGTCGATCTCAAACAGTTAGAAGAAGCGTGCAAAGAGCTCTATATACGCGCGCTCAAGATGCTGCCGCCGGACATCAAGCAGGGATTTCAGCGACTGGACCGCGCCGAAACCAATGCCACCGGCAAGGCCATCCTCGGCACCATGATCCGCAATATCACCGTGGCTGAGGACAACACCAACCTGCTGTGCCAAGACACGGGCATCCCGATTTACAACGTGGTGATCGGTAGCGGTGTCGAAGTTGACGGTCACGCGCTGAAGCAGGCGATCGTCAGTGGCTGCACCCGCGCCACCCAGGAGCATCCGTTGCGTTCCTCGGTGGTGCATCCAACCACGCGCAAAAATCTGCACACCTCCGGGGGCCGTCATGTGCCGGTGATCAACATCGATTTTTCGGCGCAGGCTGAAACGCTGTCGATCGAGATGATTCCGAAGGGTTCGGGTTCGGAGAACAACTCGTGGCTGAAAATGGCGATACCCGCTGACGGCATCGACGCGATCAAGACCTTTGTCATTGACTGCGTGCTTGAGGCCGGGGGCAAGAGCTGCCCGCCGGTGATTGTCGGCGTCGGCGTTGGCGGTACGGCTGATCTGTGCGTGCACCTGTCCAAAGTCGCGGCGACACGGCCGCTGGGCAGTCAATGTGAAGATCCGGAAGGCGCGAAGCTTGAAGCTGAACTCAGTGCCGTGGTCAATAAACTGGGCGTCGGCGCCCAGGGCCTGGGCGGCGATTCCACCGCGTTTGCGGTGCATGTTGAAACGGCAGCCACGCACATCACGATGAACCCTGTTGCGGTCAATATGCAGTGCCATTCGGCGCGGCGCGCGCGCGCCACCTTCACGCCGCAAGGCCTGACGTACGGGTACTAGATACGGGATACCGATATGGCGCACTACGAACTCAATATGCCGGTGACGGAAGAGCAGGTCCGAAAACTGCGTATCAACGATACGGTCACGCTGCACCAGACGCTGTACGGCATCCGTGATGCCACGCAGATCCACATGTTCGACCATGGTCGCAAGACCCGTTTCGATCTGAAGGGACATGCGGTGGTGCACACCGCCCCCAACGTCAAATGGGTCGGTGAGACGCAGGCGCATCCTTCGGGCTACGCGCCGATCTGCATCGGTACCACCACCAGCGCGCGCATGGAGCGTTTCACGCGTCCGCTGATGGAGCAGTACGGGGTGCGCATCATCATCGGCAAGGGTGGGTTGTTTGCCGCTTCGGCCAAAGCCTTTGCTGACCTTGGCGGTGTGTATTTGGCGATCATCGGCGGCACCGCCGCGCTGGAAACGACCTGGATCGAACAGATCGAAGAAGTTGATCTCGACGACCTCAATCCCGAATCGTTGTGGAAATTCCGCATCAAGGGCTTCGGCCCGCTGCTGGTGGCGATGGATTCCCATGGCGGCAGTCTGTATACCGCGGTCAACGCCGCCGCCAAGGACCAGCGCGCAAGCGTGCTCGCGGCGTTAGGTGTGAAAAGCTGAAATTCAAAACAAGCCACAGAGGACACAGAGAACACAGAGAACAGCAAGACGATCTCGATCGCAATGGTTTCGGTTTTCTCTGTGTTCTCTGTGCTCTCTGTGGCTAAAAGGTTTTAATCTTTATGAAAACAATCAAAACCGACATTCTGATTCTCGGCTCCGGCGGCGCCGGCCTGTTTGCCGCGCTGCATGCCCATCAGCACAACCCCGAACTGTCGATCACCGTTGCGGTGAAAGGCCTGCTCGGCAAAAGCGGCTGCACACGCATGGTGCAGGGCGGGTACAACGTCGCGCTTGCCGAAGGTGATTCAGTCGAACGCCATTTCATGGACACCATCGAAGGCGGCAAGTGGCTGCCCGACCAGGACCTGGCGTGGACACTCGTGGAAAAAGCCATCGAGCGCATCCATGAACTGGAAAACGAACTCGGCTGTTTCTTTGACCGCAATCCCGATGGCACGATTCACCAGAAGGCTTTCGCTGGGCAAACCTTCGATCGCACCGTACACAAGGGCGATCTGACCGGTATCGAAATCATCAACCGCCTCGCCGAACAGGTGTGGGCGCGTGGCATCAACCGGCTGGAAGAACACCGCGCCGTCGAGTTCATCAAGAACAAGGACGGTTCTGCGGTTTCCGGTGTGCTGATGATCGACATGCGCAGCGGCGAGTTCACGTTTGTGCAGGCGCAAGCGGTTTTGCTGGCCACCGGCGGCGGGCCGACGATGTACAAATACCACACCCCCTCCGGCGACAAGAGCTGCGACGGCATGGCGATGGCGATGCGCGCCGGGCTGCAGTTGCGCGATATGGAGATGGTGCAGTTCCACCCGACCGGCCTGATTGCCGGCATGGACACACGCATCACCGGCACCATCATTGAAGAGGGCCTGCGCGGCGCCGGCGGTTACCTGCTCAACGGCGACGGCGAGCGTTTCATGCACAAGTACGATTCGCGCAACGAACGCGCGACACGCGACATCGTCAGCCGCGGCATGTTCGAGGAAATGCGCGCCGGCCGCGTCGGTCCGCGCGGCGGCCTCTACATCACCATGCGCCATCTCGATCCGGTAATGGTGCGCAAGGAATTCAAGGGCATGGTCGAGCGCTGCGCCGACTGCGGTTTTGATCTGGTCGGCGGACTCGCCGACGTAGTACCGACCGCGCATTACATGATGGGCGGCGTGGTATTCAAAACCGACTGCACCACCGATCTCCACGGCCTGTTTGTTGCCGGCGAGGATTCCGGCGGCGTGCACGGCGCGAACCGGCTCGGCGGCAACGGTGTGGCCAACTCCACCGTGTTCGGCGGCATTGCCGGCGATGTGATGCCCGGCTGGGTCAAGGCCAATGGCGAGTTCCGTGCGCCGGACCAGGAGGCGATCGCTGCGGCGATTGCGCGCTGCCAGGCGCCGCTGTCGCGCAAGGGCGGGGACATCAACGCCATTCGCGAGAAACTCTACAACGTGATGTGGGATGACGTCGGCATCGTGCGCGACGCGGCGTCACTGCTGCGCGCGGATGGTGAACTGGATGAACTCGACGCGCAGCTCGACACGGTCGGTGTCAACGGTTCGACGCTGGCCTTCAACCTGACCTGGCATGACTGGCTCAACCTGAAAAACCTGGTCATGGTTTCGAAATCCATTCGCTTTGCGGCGATGGCGCGGGATGATTCGCGCGGCGCGCACTTCCGCGCTGACCATCCCGATGTGCGTGACCTCGAGAACTCGCGTTACACCTGCGTCGGCTGGCAGGACGGCCGTTTCAACATCGAAACACGTCCGGTCAAATTCACCCGGGTCAAGCCCGGCGAGTCGCTGCTGACGGCAGGCTGAACCGGCGTCAGCATCTGCTGTTTGATTTTTCCGGGCTGGCGGGGGAGACTGCCGGTCCGGAATTACACAACACAAGGTTTCGAGGAGACATCATGGCCCGTTCCATTTCGCTCGGTATTGCATTGACCGCGGCTTTTGCCGGCGCGTTTGCAGCAGTCCCCTCGCTTGCGCAGGAGTTTCCGACGCGCAGCATCCGCATGGTGCTGCCGTTCCCGGCCGGCGGCGGCAGCGATCTGGTGGCGCGCATCATCGCGCAGAAATATTCGCAGCAACTGGGTCAGCAGGTGATTGTCGATAACCGTGCCGGCGCCAGCGGCAACATCGCCGCTGATATCGTGGCCAAGGCACCGGGTGACGGTTACACGGTGTTTTTTGCCAATTCCTCGATCTCGATCAGCCCCGCGATTTACAAGAAGTTGAGCTTCGACGCAGTCAGGGATTTCGCGCCGATTTCGATGGCTTCCTCGTACCCCTTCGTACTGGTCGCCCATCCGGCGCTACCGGTGAAGACGGTCAAGGATCTGGTTGCTCTTGCCAAGGGCAAACCCAATACGCTGGACTATTCCTCGGCCGGCACCGGCACCATGTCGCATATGGCGATGGAAATGCTGCGCGTCAAAACCGGCACCCGCATTACCCATCTTCCGTACAAAGGTGCAGCACCGGCAACGGTGGCTTTGCTGACCGGTGAAGCGCAGGTGGCCTTTGTGGTGATGCCTGTGGCGGCGCCGCATATCGCCAGCAATCGTCTGCGCGGTCTGGGTGTGGCTGACAAGGTGCGTTCAGCCGTTGCGCCCAACGTGCCGACGATGATCGAGGCCGGCGTGGCTGATCACGTCGCGGTACAGTGGAATGGCCTGCTGGTGCCGTCGAAAACGCCGCCCGCCATCCAGGACAGGCTCTACAAGGAATGGGTTGCCGCAGTGAAATCACCGGAAGTCGTGCAGCGCATCCGTGCAGAGGGCGCGGAGCCCAGCGGCAACACGCCAGCCGAATTCACGGCATTTTTCCGGGCCGAAGCCGCCAAGTGGGCGGATGTCGCCAAACAATCCGGTACCACGGTGGACTGAAGCCATGCCGGTACTGTCGATTGCGGAACTGACCGAACTCGCTGCACGTGCGCTGAAGCGTGCCGGCGCGTCCAAGGCCATGGCCGAAGCGACGGCACAGGCATTGGTGGCTGCGGAAGCCGAGGGATTATCAGGTCACGGGCTTTCACGCGTCGCGCTGTATGCGCAGCATTTGCGGGAAGGTCGAGCCGACGGCAAGGTCAAACCCAAGGTCGTGCGTAAAAACGGCGCGACCTGCCTGATTGACGCCGGCGGTGGCTTGGCGTTTCCCGCAGCGGCTCTCGCCGTCAATGAGGCGATCAAGCGCGCCAAAAAATATGGCGTGGCGTTTGCCGGCATTACCAACAGCCATCATTTCGGCGCTGCTGCCTATCACCTCGCCGCGATTGCCGACGCCGGGATGACCGGCATTGCGCTCACCAATTCACCGTCTGCGATTAACGCATGGGGCGGCAGCAAGGCATTTTTCGGCACCAATCCGATTGCAGCCATTTTTCCGCGCAAAGCTGCACAACCGATTGTGGTTGATCTGTCACTGACCGAAGTCACGCGCGGCAAGATTATGCTGTACGCCAAGGAAAACAAACCGATTCCGCTGGGATGGGCGGTCGATCGCGACGGCAATCCGACGACCAGTGCGCAAGCGGCGCTGACTGGAAGCCTGACCGCAATTGGCGGCGTCAAAGGTACTGCACTCGCGTTGATGGTCGAGGCTTTATGCGTCGCGCTCACCGGTGCTGCGTTGAGCTGCGAGAACGATTCGTACTTCGAACCCGGGAACAAGCCGCGCATTGGTCATGCGCTGATTGTCATCGATCCCAATGCGCTGGCCGGTGCTGATACGTATTTTTCGCGCATCGAAGACATGGTCGGACAGATGCTCACCGATGCCGGCGTTCGATTGCCCGGTGCGCGGCGCCATCAGGCGGTGGCGAAGGCGCAAGCCGAGGGCATCAGTCTGGCCGATCCATTGCATCAGGAGTTGCTGAAGCTCGCCGGGCGCAGCCGCAAGAAGTGATTTAAGTAATTGTTTTTAAACAAAATAATAAGTCTGCGGTCATTCGCTCCGCAGCCGCGGCAACGCCTGTCCGCCCGCTGCGTTGTTCAGGGCCACCATGAACACCTCCACTGACTTCTGCGCGTTGCAGCTGTTGCGTACGGTATTCGGTCATCCCGCATTCCGTGGCGCGCAGGAAGATATCGTCACCCATGTCGCGAGCGGCGGCGATGCGCTGGTACTGATGCCCACTGGTGGCGGTAAATCACTGTGTTATCAGCTGCCGGCGCTGCTGCGTGACGGCACCGCACTGGTGGTGTCACCGCTGATTGCGCTGATGCAGGATCAGGTTGCGGCACTGAAGCAGCTTGGCGTGCGCGCTGCCTTTCTCAATTCGACCCTCGATGGCCGCGAGGTCAACGCCTGCGAAAAAGCCCTGCGCAACGGTGAACTCGATCTGCTGTATGTCGCACCGGAACGGCTGATGATGCCGCGCATGCTCGATTGCCTGACCGAATCGAAGATCGCGCTGTTCGCGATCGATGAGGCGCACTGCGTGTCGCAGTGGGGTCACGACTTCCGTCCCGAGTATCTTCAGCTGTCGGTACTGCATGAGCAGTTTCCGCAGGTGCCGCGCATCGCGCTGACGGCAACCGCCGATCCGCAGACCCGTGAAGAAATCATCCGTCGCCTCGCGCTGGATGACGCCCGAATCTTCATTTCCAGTTTCGACCGGCCGAACATCCGCTACACCATCGTCGACAAGCAGGATGCGCGTAACCAGCTGCTGCATTTCATTCGCGAAGAACACAAGGACGAGGCGGGCATTGTCTACTGCCTGTCGCGCAAGAAGGTGGATGAGACCGCCGCGTGGCTGGTCAGCCACGGCGTGCATGCGCTGCCTTATCACGCCGGCATGGATACGGTGTCACGCGCCGATCACCAGAACCGTTTCCAGCGTGAAGACGGCGTGGTGGTGGTCGCGACGATCGCCTTCGGCATGGGTATCGACAAACCCGATGTGCGTTTTGTCGCCCACCTTGACCTTCCGAAAAGCATTGAAGGTTATTACCAGGAAACCGGTCGTGCCGGTCGCGACGGCGCGCCGGCCGATGCGTGGATGACCTATGGCCTCGGCGATGTGGTTCAGCAGCGGCGCATGATCGATCAATCCGAAGGCAGCGAGGAATACCGTCGGGTGCAGGTGGTCAAACTCGATGCGCTGCTCGGGCTTTGCGAGACCGCGGGTTGTCGTCGGGTACGCCTGCTCGATTATTTCGGCGAACCCAGTGCGCCCTGCGGCAACTGCGACACCTGCCTTGAGCCGCCGCAGACCTGGGATGCGACCGAAGCCGCGCGCAAGGCGCTGTCTTGCATGTATCGCACCGGCCAGCGTTTCGGTGCGGTGCATCTGATTGACGTCCTCCGCGGGCGCAGTACCGAGCGCACGACGCAATGGGGGCATGAACAGCTCAATGTGTTCGGCATCGGTGCAGACCTTGATGAGGCGGCCTGGCGCAATGTGTTTCGGCAACTGGTGGCGCTGGGATATGCCGAACCCGATCACGATGCTTTCGGGGCGCTGAAACTGACCGAAGCCAGCCGCCCGGTATTGAAGGGCGGGCAGTCTGTCGAGATGCGCCAGTTGCAGCCGCGCAAAGGCAAGGTCAGCAAGGCCCGTAGTGCGGTTGCGGCCGGCTTGTCTTCGGCAGATGCCGGATTGCTCGATCAGTTGAAGGCCTGGCGCCTGGAACAGGCGCGCGAGCAGGCTGTGCCTGCTTACGTGATCCTGCATGACCGCACGCTCGCCGAAATCGCGGCTTCACGACCACAGGACATGGATGCGCTGGGCATGATCAGCGGCATCGGCTCCAAAAAACTCGAACGTTATGGCAATGCCTTGCTGGAACTGGTTCGGGGCTGAGGTGCGCGATCCGGGGTACGATCTATTGCGCAATGAGCAGTGCAAGTAGTGCAATCTGCGGTGATGAGGTTGCTGCGTCGCACCAGCTTCGGTTTTCTCCGAATCCGTTCATGCAGTAGCATTCCGCGGACTGACGCGGTAACGTAGCCGCCGCTGCATCAAATCGTTTGCGCCATCCTCAGGAGGAGTCATGAGAGTTTCCGCCGTCTGCTGCACGTTAGTCGCCCTTTTTGGCCTGCTCACCACTGCGCCGACGCTGGCGCAGAATGTGAAAATCACCCCGATCGGCTCTCATCCGGGAGAACTCTGCGCGAACGATCGCGCAATCATTTTCGAGGATCCGACCGGTGTGCGATTCCTCTATGATCCTGCGCACAACGTGACCGGCGGCGATGATCCGCGCCTGGGCACGATACATATGGTGCTGCTTACGCACATGCACGGTGATCACCTCGGTGACCTCAAGCTGAAAGCGCCGGGTGCCGGAAGCTGCGCGAATTCGGAGCGTTTACCTGCACCGAATTCCACAACTGCAGAAGTGGTTGCGGCAAAGAACGCGGCGATGGTAATGACCCGTGCCATCGGCGGTTTTGTCGGCAACAAAGTCGAAAAAATAACCGGCGGCAAGCCGATCGGTTTCTGCCCGCAAACCGGTGGCGCCACCACGGTCCCGGTTGCAACGATTTGCGCTTCGCAGACGGATCTCGGTGGTGTATTCGTTGCCAAAACAGCTGGCGCAACACAAGGTGTGGAAATCGCCATTGTTTATGCTTCACACGTCAACAACGCCCCGCCGGCACTGCTATCGGAGGCGCAGCGTGCGCAGCTGAAGGCGGATGGCGCCGTGCTCGAGTACGGCCCTGCCACGGGTTTTGTCGTCAAGTTCAGTAATGGCCTGGTCGCCTATCTGTCGGGCGACACCGGCATTCATTCCGAGATGAAAACCGTCGTCAACGAATACCACAAGGCCAACCTCACGGTGCTCAATCTGGGACCGAACCCGGGCATTTTTTACTCGGGTGGGCATGCCATCAATGAACTGCTCCGGCCTGCATCGGTCATTCTTACGCATGCGAACGAGCCGGTGACCGAAGGCGGAAAACTGCGGCCCGCTTCCCGCACGGCGGCGTTCATGAAACTGCTCAAGCCGGCATCCCATCTCGCGCTCAGTGAGCGTACGATGGAATTTGACGGCAAGGGCAAGTGCGTAGCGGGTTGCTGATTCCGGAATAAACCGCAGTCGCGGGCTCGCCGTCAGGCGATGCCCTCGACGATTCGTAAATCACGCTCGACGGCGCCACCGTCGAGTTCTTTCAGCGCGGCTTGGTAGCCCGGTGTGTCATGCGCCGCCAGCGCCTGCGCCAGCGTGTCGAATTCGATGACGACGACGCGCTGCTGGATGCCCGCCTCATAGACTTTTGCGGCCATGCCGCGAACCAGAAAACGTCCGCCGCTGGCCTGCACTGCCGCGGGTGCGACCGCGGCGTATCGCGCAAAAGCTTCCGGTTTGTGAATCGCGCGGTAGCTGACCACCCAATACGCTTTTGCCATGCTGTCTCTCCTTAGGGTTCGTTTGCCTGACCCGATAATACGCCGCCTGTTTTGCGGTGGGCGTAGAGTCATCCATGCACGACGGATGCGAGCGCCATAATCCGGAATATCGGTTTTGGCTCAGGCGCTGTTGCGTGTATGTTGCTGTCACGGTTCCGGGGTGCAAACAATAAAAATTCATTGCCCCGATGCTTTTTTCGGAGGAGCAAAAAATGGCTATTACCATCGTTCCAGTGACGCCGGATTTCGTGGCCGAGGTCGGTGATGTTGATTTGTCGCAGCCGCTGTCCGGCGAAGATTTCGAGGCGATCAGACAGGCCTTCTGGAAGTACGGCGTGCTGATATTCCCGCAGCAGCAGTTGGGCACTGATCAGCAACTGGCATTCTCCGAAAAATTCGGCCCCGTGGAAAAGGAGCGGACGCTTGATCCGAAAGCAACGCCGACACGTTACGGCGGCGCATTTTCGGACATCTCCAATCTCGCGATCGACGGCAAGATCTGGGGCGAAGACAGCCGGCAGCGCATGTACAAGGCCGGTAACAAGCTGTGGCACACCGACAGCTCGTTCAAGCGTCTGCCCAGCCTGTGTTCACTGCTGTATTCGGAAACCGTGGTGCCGATCGGCGGCCATACCGAATTCGCCGACCAGCGTGCCGCATACGATGCGCTCCCGGCTGCGATGAAAAAGAAACTCGAAGGTCTGGTTGCCGAACACTGGATCGCAACATCGCGCCGGCGCAGCGGATTTCATGATTTCAATGAAGACGAACACAAACGCCTGCCGCCAGTACCGCAGATGCTGGTGCGCACGATCCCGCAGAACAGACGCAAATCATTGTTTGTCGCATCCCATGCCGGCCGTATCTGGGGCATGCCGAATGACGAGGGGCGGGCACTGATTGATGAGTTATTGGCGCATGTCACGCAACGGCAATTCGTCTACACCCATCGCTGGCGTCCGAATGAACTGGTGATGTGGGACAACCGCTGCAC
>CAZHFZ010000008.1:0-86698 GCA_964531455.1 uncultured Bordetella sp. | reverse complement strand
GAACCGCAATTTCGAAGGCCGCCAGGGTGCCGGCGGCAGGACGCATCTGGTCAGTCCGGCCATGGCTGCGGCTGCGGCGGTGACCGGTCATTTTGTCGATGTGCGTGAATTAACCTGAAATTGATCTGATAATTGCAAAGGAGAACCACATGAAACGCGTAATCACGTTGATGGTGGCGGTGCTGGTGCTGGCGGGTTGTAATACCGTGGCTGGCGTCGGCAAGGATGTGGAAAAGGCCGGCGAGGCCATCCAGAAATCCACGAAGTAACATGGATAAATTTGTCCGCCAGGAGGGATTGGTCGCGCCGCTGGATCGCGCCAACGTCGATACCGATGCGATTATCCCCAAGCAGTTCCTGAAGTCGATCAAGCGTACGGGCTTCGGCCCCAACCTGTTCGATGAATGGCGCTATCTCGACAAAGGCGAACCGGATCGTGACAACGCCGGGCGTCCGCTGAATCCGGATTTCGTGCTCAATCGCCAGCGCTTCATCGGCGCGACGGTGATGCTCGCGCGCGAGAACTTCGGTTGCGGTTCATCGCGCGAACATGCGCCGTGGGCGCTGCTGCAGTTCGGCATCCAGACCATCATCGCGCCGAGCTTTGCGGACATTTTTTACAACAACAGCCTGAAAAACGGCCTGCTGCTGATCAAGCTCGATCCGAAGATCATCGACAAGCTGTTCAGCGAGACTGATGCCAATCCGGGTTACCGGCTGGCGGTGGATCTTGAGCAGCAGACGGTGACCACACCGTCGGGTGAGAGCTACACCTTCGATATTGATCAGCATCGCAAACATTGCATGCTCAACGGTCTGGATGACATCGGCTTGACGCTGGCGCATGCCGGTGAAATCAAGGCGTTCGAAGCCAAGCATCGCGAGCGCCAGCCCTGGCTGTTCGGCTGAGCCGATTCGCGCTGTTCCTTTTTACGTATTCCGGAATCAAAAATGAAAATCGCAGTTCTCGCCGGTGACGGCATCGGACCCGAAATCGTCGGCCAGGCGCTGAAGGTATTGCGCCGCCTCGCCGAAGATGGTCTCAAGCTGGAATTTGAAGAGGCGCCGTTCGGCGGCGCCGGTTTTGATGCGCACGGGGATCCGCTGCCGGCATCAACACTGAAACTGGCGAAAGAAGCCGATGCCGTGTTGTGCGGCGCCGTCGGTGGCCCGAAATACGACGCGCTGCCGCGTGCGCAACGTCCGGAGCAGGGCATCCTGCGCATCCGCAAGGAACTGGGGCTGTTTGCCAATCTGCGTCCGGCGGTGCTGTATCCGGAACTGGTACAGGCCTCGACGCTGAAGCCGGAAGTCGTTTCGGGTCTTGATCTGATGATCATCCGTGAGCTGACCGGCGACATTTATTTCGGCGAGCCGCGCGGCCGTCGTGACAATGCGCGCGGCGAGAAGGAAGGCTACGACACGATGCTTTATTCGGAGCCGGAAATCCGCCGCATTGCGGAAGTGGGCTTTCTGACTGCAATGAAGCGCGGTAAAAAGCTGTGCTCGGTGGATAAAGAGAACGTACTGGAGACCAGCCGTTTCTGGCGCGAAATCGTCATCGACGTCGCCAAAAAATATCCTGAGGTTGCGCTGTCGCATATGTACGTCGACAACGCGGCAATGCAGCTGGTGCGCAATCCCAAGCAGTTCGACGTGATCGTCACCGGTAACATTTTTGGCGACATCCTGTCCGATGAAGCGTCGATGCTCACTGGTTCGATCGGCATGCTGCCATCGGCGTCGCTCAATTCCGGCGGCGGCGGGCTTTATGAGCCGATTCACGGTTCGGCACCGGATATTGCGGGCAAAAACATTGCCAATCCGCTGGCCACCATCCTGTCGACGGCGATGATGCTGCGTTACACCTTCAACAAGGACGAATGGGCCTACCGGATTGAAGCGGCTGTGAAGAACGTCCTTGCCGCCGGCTACCGCACGCCCGATATTGACGAGGCGGGTGCGAAGAAGGTGGGCACGGTTGAGATGGGCAACGCGGTGGTCGCCGCGCTGTGAGCGGTGGAGTAGATTCGGGTATAATGCAATCTATTGTTTTTTAAGGTGTTTTCATGAAGAAGGTCGGTATCATCGGTTGGCGGGGCATGGTCGGTTCGGTACTCGTGGAGCGCATGCGCTCGGAACGCGACTTTGACCAGATTGCGCCCACGTTCTTTTCGACGTCGCAGGCCGGCGGTCGCGGGCCCGATATCGGCCGTGATGCTGGAGTGGTAGCGGATGCCAACAGCATCGATGCCCTGTCCAAAATGGACATCCTGATTTCCTGTCAGGGTGGCGATTACACCAACGCGATTTTCCCCAAGCTTCGACAGGCGGGCTGGGATGGATACTGGATTGATGCCGCTTCGGCGCTACGCATGGAATCCGATGCGGTGATCATCCTCGATCCGGTCAATCGCGACGTGATCGACGCGGCAATGGCGAAGGGCGTCAAAAACTATATCGGCGGCAACTGCACAGTCAGCCTGATGCTGATGGCGATGGGCGGCTTGTTCAAGGCCGGCCTGATCGAGTGGGTGACGGCGATGACCTATCAGGCGGCTTCGGGCGCTGGCGCTGCCAACATGCGCGAACTGATCGCGCAGATGGGCGCAGTGCATGCGGTGGCGAAACCGCTGCTCGACAATCCCTCGTCCGCGATTCTGGAACTCGACCGCATTGTTGCCGACACGCTGCGCAAAGGTGCAGTGCCGACGGAAAACTTCGGCTATCCGCTGGCCGGTAGTCTGTTGCCGTGGATCGACAAGGATCTCGGCAACGGCCAGAGCAAGGAAGAATGGAAAGGCATGGCGGAGACCAACAAGATTCTCGGTCGCGAAGCCAATCCGCTACCCATCGATGGTGTTTGCGTACGGATCGGTGCGATGCGCTGCCACAGCCAGGCGCTGACGGTAAAGCTGAAACGTGATGTGCCGCTGGCGGAAATCGAGCAGTTGCTGGCGAAAGCCAATGACTGGGTCAAGGTCATTCCGAATCAGCGTGATGTCACCTTGCGCGAACTGACGCCGACGGCAGTGACCGGCACCCTGACGGTTCCAGTGGGGCGTTTGCGCAAACTGCCGATGGGCGGGGAGTATCTGTCGGCCTTTACCGTGGGCGATCAGCTCCTTTGGGGCGCGGCCGAACCGCTGCGCCGGATGCTGAGGATTGTTCTTGAGTCTGGTGCGGCGCAGCGCGCGTCTTCCGCCAAGTTGACTGCAAGCGCCTGATTTGGTGTTGTTTAGGGCCTTTCAGTATGGGCCCTGAGCGTAGGCAAAAAAGCTGAATTTCCTTTTAGAAATATGTGGTTGGGTCGCAACATTCGACATAGCCTTAGCTTGCATGGCTAACTGATTGATGCTAACTTTGTTGTCCCATAGAAAAACGATACGGGAGCCGTGGTGCGCACATTTATTTTAGGCAAAGCGCTGGTAATAGCGCTGCTGCTAGTGCCTGTTTTGGCGCAAGCTGCGGGTTTGGGCCGGCTCACCGTCCAGTCAAATATCGGTCAGCCGCTCAATGCTGAAATTGACCTCGTTTCTGTTCGTGGCGATGAGGCCTCTACACTGGTTGCCCGGCTGGCTTCAGTTGATGCCTACCAGCAATCCAATCTCCAATACAACAGCAGCCTGAGCGGAGTCAAAGTTTCAATTGACCGGCGTGCCGATGGCCAGTATTTCATCAAGATTGCTGGCAGCCGCCCGGTCAACGAGCCATTTATCGATTTGTTGATCGAATTGTCCGGTGGTGGCAACAGACTGGTTCGTGAATACACCGCCTTGCTGGATCCACCTGGTTACGGTCAACAGCCTGCAGCATCTCCTGCGCCTGCAGTTGTGGCTTCGCGGCCGATAGCCGCGCCTGCGCCTGCCCCTGCACAGTCATCGACTGCTGCACCTGCCAAGTCGGCGCCTCCAGTCGCTTCCGGAGCAAAAGCAAAGGAATACGGCCCGGTCGGCAAGGGTGAAACGCTGGGCAAAATTGCCGCCAGTCTTAAACCCGAAGGTGTAACACTGGAGCAAATGCTCGTTGGCTTGTATCGCAGCAACCCGGATGCCTTTATTCGCAACAACATGAATCTGGTGAAGTCGGGCAAGATTCTGCGAGTGCCCGACGCGCAGGAACTGTCCGCTGTTGCTCAGAGCGAAGCCGTTAAAGAAGTTCGGACACAGGTTGCTGACTGGCGCGCTTACAGCGGCCGTGTTGCTGACCAGGTTGGTACCGCGCCTGAGGGTGGAAGCACGGCTCGCGGCCGGATTACAACACGTGTCGATGAGCCTGCGGCATCCGCATCCAGGGATGTGGTCAAACTATCCAAAGGTGAACCTTCCAAAGGTGGCAAGGAACTTGCGGGCGATGCGAAGGCGCGCGTTCTGGAAGAAGAGCTTATTTCCCGCAAGAAACAGCTTGCCGAAGCTAACGAGCGAATTGCCCAGCTTGAAAAAACGATAAAGGACACGCAAAAGCTTGCCGAGCTGAAGAGCCCGGGCATGGCGGCTGCGCAGCAGAAGGCGGAGACATCCAAGGCTGCGCCTGAGCCGGTCAAGCCGGAAACCAAACCGGAAGCAAAGCCGGAGATCAAAGCTGACCCTGCGAAGGCGGAGGCTGTGAAACCGGCTGAGCCGGCCAAGCCTGAGTCTGCTCCTGTCGAAATGGCCAAGGATGTGAGCGCTCCCGCAGCGACGCAACCCGTTGCCGAAGCCAAACCGGTAGTGAAGCCGGCTCCCAAACCGGTTGCGCCGCCGCCCCCGCCCCCCGAGCCCGACATGATGGACATCGTCATGGAAAATCTGCCGATCATTGGCGGCGGTCTGGGTGCGCTGGTGCTTGGTGGAGTGGGTTTTGCAGCCATGCGTCGTCGTCGTGCCCAATCCCAGGGTGGCGATGAGATTGAACCTGTAATGCCTGCTGCAGTTGCTGCTGCCGCAGCAACTGCCATTGATGAGCCTTCCGCAGGGCAGGATTCTGCACCTGCGGTTGATGAAGTTGATCCTGTGGCCGAAGCCGAGGTTTACATCGCCTATGGTCGCGACGGGCAAGCCGAGGAAATTCTTAAAGAAGCGATGGGACGTGATCCTTCACGCGAGGATGTTCAGGTCAAGCTGGCCGAGGTTTATGCAGCGCGCAAAGACTCGTCCTCTTTCGGTGAAGTTGCAAACTCGCTGCATGCACTTACCGGTGGTGCTGGCGATAACTGGCTGAAGGTCGCTGCACTGGGCTATTCGCTGGATTCCGCAAATTCACTCTACGAAGCGGGCAAGGACATAGCGCCGACTGCGACTGGTGGTGACGCAGGGCTTGGCACCGATCTGGACTTTGATCTTGGCGGCGATTCGACGGAGGCTCCGGATATCGCCCTTGACGCCGGTGATGCGGGTCAGGCGACTGAATTGGGCGGGATGCAGGAAATGGCTGCAGCCGCAGATGCCGGTGTGCTGCCGACCGAAGTGCCGTCCGAGCCGCTCATGCCTGACTTCAATCTCGATGCACCGGCACCAGCGCCTGATATCGCGCTCGAGATGCCTCCGGCGGCATTGAATGAACCGGCTTCCATCGATTTCAATATCGATCTGCCGCCGCTTGATGTTCCCGCTGCTGAAGCCGTTGCCGAGCCTGCTGCTCCCGCGGCCGATGCTGGTCTTGATTTCAAGATTGATGTGGGTGATCTCAATATCAATCTCGACGACACTTTGACTCAGGCGGCACCATCCGGAAGAAAGGATGGGCACTGGTACGACGTACAGCAGAAATTCGATCTGGCCAAGGCGTATCAGGAGATGGGTGATAACGATGGCGCCCGGGAAATCCTGCAGGAAGTCATCAAGGAAGGCGATGTGGAACAGAAGGATCAGGCGGAGAAACTACTCGGTTCGCTCGGTTAACCCGCTTAGTGGAATGATCAACGGCCGCGGCAGGGTTCCTGCCGCGGTTTCTTTTTTTCTGGGGTGCGCTTAAGGCGCGGGAGCACTGCTCTTGAGAATGGCTTTAGGCATCGAATATGACGGCAGCGGTTTTTGCGGTTGGCAGACGCAGACTGCGGGCTGCGCCGTCCAGGATCGCCTGGAGAATGCCTGTTCAAGCATTGCCGGCGTTCCTGTGAGTACCATTTGCGCGGGGCGCACCGATTCCGGTGTTCATGCGCTGGGGCAGATCGTCCATTTCGACTGTGATGTTGATCGGCCGTCCAGTGCGTGGGTAAGAGGCGTTAACGCACTGTTGCCGCCGTCGATTGCCGTGACCTGGGCGCAGCCGGTCAGCAGTGAATTCCATGCCCGGTTTTCCGCGCGCGCCCGTGTTTATCGATATGTGCTGCTCAACGATGCGGTGCGTCCGGCGGCAGACCACGGCAGAGTGGGCTGGTTTCATGCGCCGCTTGATGTCGGGAGCATGCGTGCCGCGTCAGCGCAATTGGTCGGTGAGCATGATTTCACGGCTTTTCGTGCTGCGGAATGCCAGGCGCAGTCGCCGGTGCGAACCATTCATGCGATTAGCGTAGCGGTGAATGGTCCCTATGTGATTTTCGAGTTTTCGGCAAACGCGTTTCTTCATCACATGGTACGCAATATTGTGGGTAGCCTGGTTTATGTCGGCAAAGGCAAACATCCGCCGCAATGGATTGGCGAACTTCTGCGTGGCCGGGATCGGGCGCGCGCAGCACCGACCTTTGATGCTTCAGGCCTGTATCTGCTGCGCGTGGATTACGAAAGCCACTGGGGATTGCCGGAGCCCCGGATGCAGGGGCCGAGACTGGTGCACGCTACGGTTGAATGACATGAATACACGCGTAAAAATCTGCGGTATTACCCGTGTCCAGGACGGACTGGCGGCTGTGCGGTTGGGGGCCCATGCCATCGGGCTGGTGTTCTATGATGCAAGTCCGCGAGCAGTTGCGAATAAGCAGGCACGGATGATTGTTGATGCACTGCCGCCTTTCGTGACTGCGGTTGGATTGTTCGTCAACGCCGAGCCCGATGTGGTGCGCAAAACCCTGGCAGAGGTACCGCTGCAGTTGTTGCAGTTCCACGGCGATGAAACACCGGCCTATTGTTCAGCTTTCGGTGTGCCCTATCTCAAAGCTGTCCGGGTAAGGCCCGGGGTCGATTTGTTACAATATGGCCATGATTTTCGCGAGGCCCGGGGGCTCTTGCTGGACGCGTTTGTAGAGGGTGTCCGCGGGGGCACTGGTGCAACGTTTGACTGGAATCTGATCCCGCGCGATCTGGGGTTGCCGATTGTGTTGTCCGGTGGACTGGATGCGGGCAACGTCGAAGCGGCTGTACGGGCAGTCCGTCCCTGGGCGGTGGATGTTTCCAGCGGTGTCGAAGCGGCAAAAGGCATCAAGGATGCCGCCAAAATTGAAGCTTTCATGAACGGAGTACGTAATGCGGGTGTATGACTTGCCGGATGCCAAAGGCCATTTCGGACCTTATGGTGGCGTGTTCGTTTCCGAAACCCTGATCTCTGCGCTGGAGGACCTGAAGGCCGCTTATGCGCGCTTCAAGGATGATCCGACCTTCAAGGCCGAATTCGCCTATGAACTCAAACATTATGTCGGTCGCCCCAGCCCGATTTATCATGCCCGCCGCTGGTCGGAGCATTTCGGCGGCGCACAGGTCTACCTGAAGCGCGAAGACCTGAACCACACCGGTGCGCACAAGATCAATAACGTTATCGGCCAGGCTTTGCTTGCACGCCATCTTGGCAAGCCACGCGTGATTGCCGAAACCGGCGCAGGGCAGCACGGCGTGGCAACCGCGACGATTGCAGCCCGCTATGGCATGGAATGCGTGGTTTACATGGGCTCTGAAGACGTCAAGCGCCAGGCGCAGAATGTTTACCGTATGAAGTTGCTGGGCGCGACGGTTGTCCCTGTGGAGTCGGGATCAAAGACACTGAAGGATGCGCTCAACGAGGCAATGCGCGACTGGGTCACCAATGTAGAGAACACCTTCTACATCATTGGCACTGTGGCCGGACCGCATCCGTACCCGATGATGGTGCGCGATTTCCAGTCGGTGATCGGACTGGAAGCGCGTGAGCAGATGCCCGAGATGACCGGACGGCAGCCCGACGCTGTGCTGGCCTGCGTGGGCGGTGGTTCCAATGCGATCGGAATTTTCCATCCTTATATCGAGCATGAGAACGTGCGCCTGATCGGTGTCGAGGCGGCTGGTTACGGCCTTGAAACCGGTAAACATTCGGCAACGTTGTGTGCCGGCCGCTCAGGTGTGCTTCACGGAAACCGTACTTACCTGCTGCAGGATGACAATGGTCAGATCATCGAGACGCATTCGATTTCGGCCGGCCTCGATTACCCTGGTGTTGGGCCGGAGCATGCATGGTTGAAGGACAGTGGTCGCGCCGAGTATGTGGCAGCCACCGATGACGAAGCGCTTGAGGCATTCCACAAGCTGTGCCGTCTCGAGGGCATCATTCCTGCGCTGGAATCCAGCCACGCCCTGGCCTACGCCGCCAAGCTGGCGCCGCGCATGCGCAAGGACCAGATCCTGCTGGTCAACCTGTCCGGTCGCGGTGACAAGGATATGCATACCGTTGCCGAAAAATCCGGTCTGCAGTTCTGACCGGCTACTTCCGGAAAAGAAATCCTCCGATGTCGCGTATTGCTGCCAGATTTGAACGTCTCAAAAAAGAAGGCCGGAAGGCCCTGATCCCTTTTTTCACGGCCGGCGATCCTGATCGTGCCAGTTGTGTGCCGCTGATGCATGCGCTGGTGTCCGGTGGTGCCGATGTGATCGAGCTCGGTGTGCCGTTTTCCGACCCGATGGCTGATGGTCCGGTGATCCAGAGATCCAGTGAGCGTGCGTTGATGCATGGTGTATCACTGCACGACGTGATCAACTGGGTTGCCGAGTTCCGTAAGACTGACTCAACGACGCCGGTGGTGCTGATGGGATACGCCAATCCCATCGAGTCCATGGGTTTGGAGGCATTTGCAGATGCCGCAAAGGCCGCTGGTGTTGATGGCGCGCTGGTTGTCGACTATCCGCCCGAGGAAGCCGAAAATCTGGTGACCACACTGGATCGCTCTGGCCTTGAGACAATATTTCTGCTGTCACCGACGACGTCCGACGCGCGGCTGAAGCAGGTGGCAGAGTTGGGGCGCGGCTATCTTTATTACGTTTCACTTAAGGGTGTTACCGGTGCAGCCAACATCGACATTGGTGATGTGGCGAAGCGTCTGGAACGCATCCGCAGTTTTACTGCGCTGCCGGTTGGTGTGGGCTTCGGTATTCGTGATGGCCAAACAGCGCATGCCATTGCACAGGTTGCCGATGCAGTGGTGATTGGCAGCCGACTGGTGCAGGAAATTGAATCATCGCCTGCTGACGCGGCCGCAAAAGTGCGGGCATTCATGGCGGATATCCGGGTGGCGATGGACTCCGGCGGGGAAAAATGAGCAGCTGGCTGCAAAAGCTGCTGCCGCCGCGCATCAAGCGTGATTCCGGTGTTCCGAAAAAAGCGGTTCCTGAGGGATTGTGGAGCAAGTGCGATTCCTGCGAAGCGGTTCTTTACCGTACCGATCTGGAAAAAAATCTGTTTGTCTGCCCGAAGTGCAGTCATCACAACCGTGTTTCCGCACGTGAACGTCTCGACTGGCTGCTCGACATGGAAGGGCGCTACGAGATCGGCGTTGAAGTCACTCCGGTGGATAGTCTTAAATTTCGCGACAGCAAACGATATTCCGACCGTCTGACCGCGGCACGCAATGAAACCGGCGAAGAAGACGCGTTGGTGGTGATGCAGGGCGCGATCAAGGAAATACAGGTCGTTACTGCAGCTTTCGAATTCGGCTTTCTCGGTGGTTCCATGGGTTCTGTGGTCGGTGAACGTTTTGTGCGCGGCGTGCAGGTTTGTGTCGAGCAGCGGCTGCCGTTTATCTGCTTTACTGCAACCGGTGGTGCGCGCATGCAGGAAGGGTTGTTTTCGCTGATGCAGATGGCCAAGACCTGCGCGGCACTGACAAGGCTGGCTGATGAACGACTTCCCTTCATTTCGGTGTTGACCGATCCGACCATGGGCGGCGTGTCCGCCAGCTTTGCGATGATCGGAGACGTCGTTATTGCCGAACCCAACGCGCTGATCGGATTTGCCGGGCCGAGGGTGATCGAGCAGACCGTGCGTGAGACCCTGCCCGAGGGCTTTCAGCGCGCTGAATTCCTGATGCAGAAAGGCGCGCTCGACATGATTGTCGACCGTCGGCAAATGCGCGATACGCTGGCGCGACTGCTCACGCTGCTGCTCAAGCAACCGGCTCCGGCCGCCTGATTTACTGAAGCCTGCTACGGGGTGAGTGGGCCCCGATTGCGTCCGAGCAAGCAAGATATGATGAATCCGGTAACGTTATCTGACTGGCTTGAATACATCGAACGCCAGCATCCGCAAAACATTGCGATGGGGCTGGAGCGGGTGAATGTCGTTCGCGATGCGCTTCAACTGAAACCCGATTTTCCGGTCATCATCGTGGGCGGCACCAACGGCAAAGGTTCTGCCTGCCGTTTTCTGGAAACCATGCTCACGCACGCCGGTTATTGCGCGGGTGTTTACACTTCACCACACCTGCTCCGTTACAACGAGCGGGTGCGTATCGGCAGCCGTGATGTCGAAGATGCGGATCTTGTCAGCGCTTTTGCCGCAGTCGAACAGGCTCGTGCTGCGAGCGGGGTGCAGTTGACCTACTTCGAGATCGGTACGCTGGCGGCTGTATGGTTGTTTATCGAGCGCAAGGTCCAAGTGGCTGTGCTTGAAGTTGGTTTGGGCGGTCGTCTCGACGCGGTCAATGCTTTTGATGCTGATGTTGCTCTCCTGATGAGCGTAGGGCTGGATCACATGGAATATCTTGGTGATACGCGTGAGGCTATCGGTGCCGAAAAAGCGCCGATTTTCCGCGCCGGCCGGCCTGCCATCTGCGCGGATGCAGAGCCTCCTTCATCGGTAACGGATTATGCCCACAGGATCGGCGCCAATTTGCTGCTGATAGGGCGTGATTTCGGTTATGAAGCGCAGCAGCAGCAATGGCGTTATCGCGGACCTGGCGGCAACCGCTACGGTCTGCCGCCACCAGCCTTGCGTGGCACCTTTCAGCTTGCCAACGCCAGTGCCTGCATTGCTGCACTTGATGCCGTGCGTGATCGTCTGCCGGTGAGCGCCGGTGACATCCGTGCCGGCCTTGTTTCCGTTGAAAACCCCGGTCGATTCCAGGTGTTGCCGGGTCGGCCTGCAGTCATACTGGATGTAGCCCACAATCCGCATGCTGCATCGGCGTTGGCTCTGAATCTGGTGCAAATGACTGGCTACAGTAAAACGCTGGCGGTGTTTTCGATGCTGAAAGACAAGGATGTTGCCGGTGTTGTCAGACTTTTGCGCGGGCATATCGACCACTGGCTGGTTGCGCCACTTGAAGGGCCGCGGGCAATGAGTGCTGATGAGTTGGAGCAATCCCTGCGCAATGCCGGTGTCAACGTCGAGATCACAATGTGCATAAACATCGAAGAAGCATGTGATCGCGCGTACCGCACGGCAGGAGATGGTGATAGAATTTTGGCCTTCGGATCGTTTCTTACCGTAGCTGCTGCGATGACTGCGTTCCGCAATCGCCGGCCATAGTAAAAATCGTTATTAATCAATAAGTTACTTCGTTTACTGCGTATCAAAGCATGGCGAGAAACGTTAGCGACGAAGAACTCCAGCTGAAAAAGCGCGCACGCCGCCGCCTGGTGGGTGCGATCGTGTTGGTCACCGTGGTGGCCGTAGTCCTGCCCATGGTTCTTGATTCGGAACCCAAGACGGTCAACCAAAACATCAATATCCAGATTCCGTCGCCGGATGCCGGGGTGTTGACCACACCGCCAACACCACTTAAGCAGGCAGAACCTGCCGCGACGCCAGCGAGGCCCGAATCTGAGCCTGTTGCCGTGGCTCCGGCTGTTGCGCCGAAAGAATCCAAATCTGAAGCTGTGGCCACAAAGCCAGAGGTGAAAACTGAGGTCAAAGCGGAGACCAAGCCGCAAGAGGTGAAGGCCGAAACCAAGGTCGAATCCACCGCAGAAGCCAAGCCTGAGCCCAAAACTGAAGCCAAGACTGAAACCAAGGCGGCGGCCAAAACCGAATCGGCGAAAACCAAAGACAGCGTCAAGGAGCCCCCCAAAGCGGCGACAACCGGTGGATTTGTGATTCAGGTTGCGGCGTTGTCGGATACCGCCAAAGCCAGGGAATTGCAGGCCAAAATCGCCGGCAGCGGCCTGAAGGCGTACACGGAAGTGGTTCAGACTTCAAAAGGGCCTGTGACGCGTGTGCGTGTCGGTCCCTTCAATACCCGTGAAGCCGCCGAGAAGGCGCGTCCGCAGTTGCAGAAGTTGCAACTCGACGGCAAGGTTGTGCCCCGGTAAAGATGACGCTGATCGACTATGTTGTGCTCGCCATCGTCGGTTTCTCGGTTCTGCTCAGTGTTCTTCGCGGGCTGGTCAGGGAGTTGCTTGCGCTTGCTGCATGGGTCATCGCATTCATCGCTGCTCGGTTGTTCGGCGGAGATCTTGCGGCAATCATGCCGTCAGAAATTCCCGGAGAGGAACTGCGCTGGCTTGCAGGTTTTGTGACGCTTTTTCTGTCGGTGCTGCTGGCGATGAGTCTTGTTGCCGTTGCGGTTTCGCAACTTGTAAAAAGTGCGGGATTGACTGTTGAGGATCGGGTGCTCGGTGCAATATTCGGTTTGGTGCGCGGGTTGGCGGTGGTGATTGTGCTGGCACTGGTGGCCGGTATGACTGCGCTGCCGAAGCAGCAGGTATGGCGTGATGCTGCGCTGCGCCCGTTGCTTGAACTCGTTGCGCTGGGTGTCAAGAGCTGGCTGCCGCCAGCGCTGGCGCAACATATCAAGTACGGCTGAGGAAACGCGCCATGTGCGGAATTGTTGGAGTCGTTGCCCGTAGTCCCGTCAACCAGCTGCTGTATGACGGACTGTTGGTTTTGCAGCATCGCGGCCAGGATGCTGCCGGTATCGTTACTGCTGACGGTGCCAGTTTTCACATGCACAAGGGCGGTGGCATGGTGCGGGACGTATTCCGCACCCGCAACATGCGCAGTCTTGAGGGACATGCCGGTATCGCGCACACCCGTTACCCGACCGCAGGATCGGCCTGGTCGGCTGCAGAGTCGCAGCCGTTTTACGTCAATTCGCCCTTCGGTATTGTGCTCGGCCACAACGGCAACCTGACCAATTCCGAGCAGCTTAAAAACGACCTGTTCCGTCTGGACATGCGTCACGTCAATACCGAATCGGACTCGGAAGTGCTGCTAAACGTGCTGGCGCACGAACTGGCGGCTAATACCACCAATTACAAGCTTGATCCGGCGACGATTTTCGCCGCAGTTTCAGGGGTGCACCGGCGCTGCCGCGGCGCTTATGCCGTAGTGGCCATGATTGCCGGCTATGGTCTGTTGGCCTTCCGTGATCAGTTCGGGATCCGCCCGCTGGTGTTCGGCAAAATCGAAACGACGCAGGGCACCGAGTACATGGTGGCTTCCGAGAGCGTCGCACTCGATGGACTGGGATTCCAGCTGGTGCGCGATGTCGCCCCGGGTGAAGCCATATTCATCGATCTCGACGGTAATTTCCACAGCCAGCAATGTGCGGAAAATCCGTCACTGAATCCTTGTCTGTTTGAATTCGTTTATCTCGCCCGTCCTGATTCTGTAATCGACGGCATCTCGGTCTACGAGACCCGTTTGCGCATGGGCGAAAGTCTGGGGCGCAAGATCGAGAAGGACTTCGCCAATCTCGACATTGATGTGGTGATCCCGATCCCGGATTCGAGCCGGCCTTCGGCCATGCAGTTGTCGAACCATCTCAATTTGGGTTATCGCGAAGGTTTCATCAAGAATCGTTACATTGGCCGTACCTTCATCATGCCGGGGCAGGCGATCCGCCGTAAATCGGTGCGTCAGAAGCTCAATGCCATCGGCATGGAGTTTCGCGGCAAGAATGTATTGCTGGTGGATGATTCGATCGTGCGCGGCACGACCAGCCGGGAAATCGTGCAGATGGCGCGCGATGCCGGCGCGCGCAAGGTTTATTTCGCGTCGGCGGCGCCGCCGGTGCGTTATGCCAACGTTTACGGCATCGACATGCCGACCCGTGATGAACTGATTGCCAGCGGTCGCTCCCACGAGGAAATCGCGCGCGAAATCGGCTGTGATGCGTTGATCTACCAGGAACTCGATGCGCTGATCGGCGATGTGCGCAGCGTCAATCCTTCGGTGACCAATTTCGAGGCTTCCTGCTTCAGCGGCCAGTACATCACCGGCGACGTGACCCAGGATTATCTGGACGGCGTCGAGGCGCAGCGCCGTGACGGCGCCAAGGCCGGCAAGACGGCCGCGGCGACCCAGCTCGACCTCGGGCTGGAACTCGTCGACTAAGCGGGATTTTTCACGATGTATCAAGTGGGTGCCTTCTGCGAGGAACGCATCGACGTGATGCATGCGCTGATGCGGAGTCATCCCCTGGCCACCCTGGTGACAATTCATGATGGCGTGCCGGAGGCCAACCATCTGCCGCTGTTGATTGATCAGGAACCCTCGCCCAACGGTACGCTGCGTGGCCATGTTGCTCGGGCCAATCCCGTCTGGCGCCTGTCGGGCGGCAGGGAAGTGCTGGTGATCTTTCAGGGGCCGCAGGCTTATGTGACGCCGTCGTGGTATCCGTCGAAGCGTGAAACAGGGCAAGTGGTGCCGACTTGGAACTACGCCGTGGTGCATGCCTACGGACCACTGGTCGTGCACGATGACCGCGAATGGCTGCGCGGGCTGGTGACGAGGCTTACCGATCAGCAGGAAGCCGGACTGCGGCAACCCTGGCGCGTCGACGATGCGCCCGTGGAATACCTGGAGCGCATGCTTGGCGCCATTGTCGGCATTGAGATACCTGTGAGCCGGCTGATCGGCAAATGGAAAGTCAGCCAGAACCGCAGTGATGCTGACCGCACTGGTGTAGCCGATGGATTGGCGCAACTGGATGATACTCAGGCACAGGACATGGCGGATCTGGTGGCAAAAGGGATAACCCATAAGCGCCCGGTTTGACGCGGTCCGCGGGCCTGCGGTAATCTTCTGTTGCGCCGATTTGAAGAGCAGCTTGCGGGCGCGTTAAAAATGCAGCTAAAGCGACGGAAGAACCCGGTCCGCGCTAGCTGGCCGGGTTTTTTATTTGATGGAGCAAGACCATGAAAAACGGATTCACGACCAAGATCCTGCATTCCGATCTGGAAGCGCCGATCGAGCATTATTCGGTGCTCAAGCCCATGCACACCGCCGTGGCCTTCGGGTATCCGGATTCACGCGACCTGGTCAAGGTGTTCAAGGGCGAGATGCCCGGTTACGCCTATGGGCGTCAGGGCAACCCCACCACCGCAGCGCTGGAATCCAAGATCAGCAAGATGGAGGACGGCGTTGCAACAGCCTGTTTTTCGACCGGCATGGCGGCCATTGCCTCGGCCTTCATCGCGCTGCTGCGCGGCGGCGACCATGTGGTGTCGAGCGCTTTCCTGTTCGGCAACACCAACAGCCTTTTCGGAACTCTCGGTCAATTTGACTGCGATATCAGTTATGTCGATGCGACCCGCGTGGAGAACGTGGAAAAGGCGCTGCGGCCCAATACCCGGATGGTGTTCGTTGAAACCATTGCCAACCCACGCACCCAGATCGCCGACCTTGTGCGTATCGGCGAGTTGTGCGCGCGCCGCGGGATCATCTATTTTGTCGACAATACGATGACCTCGCCGTATCTGTTCCGGCCGAAACAGGTGCAGGCCAGCCTGGTGATCAATTCGCTGACCAAATACATCGGCGGGCACGGCAATGCGTTGGGCGGCGCCGTGACCGACACCGGGTTGTTCGACTGGAAGTCGTTCCCGAACATCTACGACAACTATAAAACAGCCAATCCGGCGAACTGGGGCATCCTGCAGATTCGCAAGAAGGGGCTGCGTGATGTCGGGGCTACGCTGGCTGCCGAGCCGGCGCACCGCTTGGCCATGGGGGCGGAGACTCTGGCGTTGCGGATGGAGCGCGCCTCAGGCAATTGCCTGCAGTTGGCCGGTTTTCTCGCGAAACACCCCAAAGTCACCAAAGTCTATTATCCGGGCCTCGAAAATCATCCCCAGCATCAGCTGGCCGGTGAATTGTTCAGGCATTACGGCGCCCTGATGAGCATTGAGCTGGCCGAAAATATTGACTGCCTTGATTTCCTCAATCGTCTGCAATTGGTGATTTCCTCCAGCCATCTCGGTGACAACCGGACGCTGGCGATCCCGGTCGCGCAGACGATCTACTGGGAAATGGGGGCAGCCCGCCGCGCGGAGATGGGTATCGCGGACTCGCTGATCCGGCTGTCGATCGGCATCGAGGATATCGATGACCTGATTGCGGATTTCACGCAGGCCCTAGCTTAGGACGGCAGTGCAGCCGGCGGAGTCGCAGCGCAGATAGCCGCCGGTTTCATACCAGTCGTTGAGCACCCAGCGTTCGCAGGCATGCCCGTCGACTGTATGGTGATGGTGTGCCGGTCGGTGGGTGTGGCCATGGATCAGCCGCGGATAGCCGTGTTTGCGCAGCAGTTCTTCCACGGCGGCCGGCGCGACATCCATGATGGCTTCCGTTTTCTGCTGCTTGCTAGCCTCGCTCTGCGCGCGCATGCCGCGCATCTGCTCCCGTCGGGCTCCCAGTGACTGGGCGAGGAATTTCTGCTGGTTGCCGGGATCGCGGGCATACACGCGGAAACGCTGGTAATCGACATCGTCGGTACACAGTGCATCACCGTGACTCAGCAGCGTTGGTGTGCCGTGCAAATTCACCAGCACCGGATCTTCGAGCAGCGCGGCATGGCAGCGTGATGCGAAGTCGGCCCCCAACAGTACGTCACGGTTGCCCCGCATCAGATATACCGCGGTGCCGCCTTCGGCCAGTTTCGAGAGCGCCGAGGAAACCGTTCCGTTCAGCGGATCTTCGAGGTCATCATCACCCACCCAGTATTCAAACAGGTCGCCGAGGATATACAGCGCCGAAGCCGGGGGGGCGGTTTCACGGATGAAGCGAAGGAATTGTTCCGTAATCTGCGGCCGCTCCGGGGCAAGGTGCAGATCGGAAATGAACAGCGTATGCATGGGGGGCGGGGCTTCTTCGCCCCGCTCATTCAGCTGAGATCTCAGACGACTTCGGCTTTTTCGATAATTACATCTTCCACGGGGACATCCTGGTGCATCCCCTTGCTGCCGGTTTTCACCTTGCGGATCTTGTCGACCACATCAGTGCCGTCGACCACTTTGCCGAACACGCAGTAACCCCAGCCCTGAGGGGTCGGTGCCGAGTGATTGAGGAAATCGTTGTTGGACACGTTGATGAAAAACTGTGCGCTGGCTGAGTGGGGTGCCGAAGTGCGCGCCATTGCCACGGTATACATGTCGTTCTTCAGGCCGTTGTTGGCTTCGTTCTGCACCGGGTCGCGCGTCGGTTTCTGCTTCATGCCGGGTTCGAAGCCGCCGCCCTGGACCATAAATCCGTCGATGACGCGATGAAACACCGTGTTGTTGTAATGGCCGTCTTTGACGTACTGGATGAAGTTGGCGGCGGTGTCCGGTGCTTTGACGGCGTCGAGTTCAAGGGAAATGACGCCGTGGTTGGTATGTAATTTGATCATGTTGTCAGAGTCCTTGATTGAAATTATTTGGCTTTGGCCGGTTTTGCTGTGGTGCCGGGCAGCAGACGCGCACGTTCAATAAAAACAGGCTGACGCGGGACATTCTGGTGCGGGCCGACGGTTGCGGTCGGAGTCTGTGTGATTTTTGCAACGACATCCATGCCGGTGGTCACGCGGGCAAACACGGTATATCCGTAACCCTTGTCATCCGGCGATTTGAAATCCAGGAAATCATTCTCGGCAACATTGATGAAAAATTGTGCTGTTGCGGAGTGCGGGTCTGCAGTGCGTGCCATCGCGACGGTACCCACGGCATTGCGAAGGCCGTTGCCGGCTTCGTTACGGATCGTCGGGCCTGTGGTTTTTTGCTGCATGTTTGCGGTGAAGCCGCCGCCCTGAACCATGAAGCCGGGAATCACGCGATGGAAAATCGTGCCGTCATAGAAGCCGTCTTTTACATATTGCAGGAAGTTCTCGACGGTTTTCGGCGCGTTCTCCGGATAAAGTTCCAATACCACGCTGCCCATCGTCGTTTTGAGTTCGACTTTGGGATTGTCGGCGAATGCGGTGGGGGCTGCGAGCAGGGCGAAAAGGATTAAGAATAGTCGGAGCATATATTTAAATAAAATCATATTGTTACGGTTAATCGCTGGCGCGGCCTGAACAACGGTCAGGCTGCACCCTCATGAACAATGCGCCAAGCGCCGCCCTCGCGTTGCCAGTACTGGCGCTTGCGCATCTTGTTGCTGACGTTGCTGCTGGCATAGTCCTGGTCAAAGGTCACCACTGCGAGGTCATCGTTGCCCGGGTACAGGAACATGCTGACGCGATCAACCTTGACCTTGATCCAGGTCTTGCCGGCGTTGATACTGCGTTTTTGTTCAGCCCATGCGGCAAAGTTTGTTTTGCCCGCAGAGAACTTTCCGGAGTAGTGCTGCAGGAACTTGTTGTTGTCACGGCTTTCCCAGTCGCTGCGCCACTGTTCCAGGGACTTGTCCAGTGCTTGCCGGGTTGCCTTGTCAGCGTCGGGTTTTACCCATTCCACCTTGGGTGAAATGATGACCGGGGTCAGTCCAACCTGCACGTGTTTCGAAATTTCCAGCAGATCTTCGTTGGTCATGGCAACACATCCATCGCTGGCTCGGGGCGGCCGGCTGTATGTGTCATGCGGTACGCCATGCAGCCAGATGCCATGGCCGTTTCGGCCCATGCGGCGATCCCAGGCGTTCGGATAGTTCAGCGGGAAAGCGCCATCACCGTAAAGGCTGCTCAGGTTGCCATAGGTCTTGACCAGATAGTCGCGTTGCAGGTTGCCGGTGACATGGTAGACCCCCAGCGGCGTTTTCTTGTCACCCTCGCGCAGTTTCTCGGTGCCATTCCGGCCGATCGTGGTGTAGTAGTCGGCGACATAGCGGGGACTGCCGTTGTTGTTTTCAAAAACATAAAGCGTGTATTTCGAAGCGTCGACGACGAAAGCATATTTCTGATCGGGCTCAAGCTGCAGCAGGTAGCGCGGCACCATGTCGACAGGGCGTTCCTGCTGGTGCCGGATCAGTCGTGCACGGGCCTCGTCTCGCAGGTCTGCGATGCGGTCGGCCGGAGCTTCGGATGCGGCGCCGATACTGCTGATCGGACGTGCCCGCGCCATCAGCAGATCGCCGCGTATCAAGTGGGCCAGTCGGAAGTTCGGGTGGGTTTCGAGGACTTTGTCGATCTCGGACAGCGCAATATCAAAGCGTGAACTGGTGATGGCGAGCAGCGTCTGTGCCAGCATGGCCTCAGGTGCTGCAAGGGCTTTGCCATGGATCGACGAACCGGAGAGGTTGCCGGCAATCGAAGAAAGGGGGCGATTGCCCAGCGCGAGTGTTGTTGAAGAAGGCGTCAGCGCAGTGGCTAGCAGCGCTGCGGCCAGCGCACAGCCGAGCAGCGGCCGTTTCATCCGCCGACGAGTTCCTGCTGGATCAGCCATTTGTCACCCGACTTGATCATGATCAGAGTCTTTCCAGCCGAGGCCTTGAACGAATTTGAGCGGTAATGCTGACGGAAGTTCACGCTTGCCGTGTTGGCATCCTTGAACGTGACTTTCGGCGCTTCGATCTTGACCTCGATCTTGCGCGGTTTGGCGATGCGGGCACGGCGTTCTGCTTCCCATGCCTTGCGCGGTTCGCCATCCGGGGTTTTGAAACTGGCGGCGTATCGGGCCAGGTAACCTTCGACATCGTTGTTCGACCATGCAGAAGCCCAGCGTTCGACGGCTGTGATGACCGCATTTTCGTCGCCTGCCGGCGCATCCTTTGCCGCTTCCTTCGGAGGTTCCTTGGGGGCTGCTTTTGCCGGTTCTTTTGCCGCGGGGGCGGGTGCAGCGGCTGTTGCGACGGCAACGGCAGGCGCTGCAACAGGTTTTGACGGGGTGGCTGCGGCTGGTGCCGGCGTTTGCACCGGGGCCGGTACAGGTGTGGCCTTCGGTGTGCTTTCAGTGCGAGCTACGGCAACTTTGGGTGGACGCTGGTTCGAAAACAGATCCTTGATCAAATTGAGTTTTGTTTGCGCACCCTGATTGCCCTTGTCCAGTTGCAGCGCCTTGTCATAGGCCTGACTGGCCATCTTTGCGTAGATGTCGCCGAGATTTTCATGTGCGGTGGCGTAGCTCGGATGCGTGCGTATGGCCATTTCCAGTGCGGCCCGGGCTTTGTCGTACTGGCCCTGAGATGCGTGCAGCACCGCGAGGTTGTTGTAGGGTTCCGGAAGTTCGGGGAAATCCTGTGTCAGTTCCGTAAACACGCGAATGGCATCGTTCGGTTTGTTCTGCTCGGTGAGCAGGATGCCGCGAAGAAAGCGTCCTCGAGCATCCTTCGGCTTGCTCTTGAGGTATTGATCGACACGTTCAAGCGCGCGGTCCACCTGACCTTGTTTCAGCAGTTGCTGTGCTTCCTGCAGTTCATCAACTTGGGCGAATACGGGGGTTGCGAGCCCCAGGCAAACTACAAATGCCGCGAGTCGCGCCGCGGCCAGTTTCAAAGTCATCGTGTTATTATTCCAGCGGTCGTTGTGGGCACAGGATTCATGTTGGTTGCAACGGCTTTAGTCCTTGAATTTTCTGGATTTTACCAAGAACAACCGCCAATTCAACATTCTCTTTCAGCGGGATTGTACTGCCCGTCGCCTACTCCCCCAAACGGGGTTCGGCAGGACTCGGAAATCGAGCCCCCCAGCCGCAGCGCCTCAAGCCAATAAATGCTCAAAATCTACAATACCCTCGCCCGGGACAAGCAGGAGTTCAAACCCATAGAGCCCGGCAAAGTCCGCATGTACGTCTGCGGCATGACGGTCTACGACTACTGCCATCTCGGGCACGCCCGGGTAATGGTCATTTTTGATGTTGTGCAGCGCTGGCTGCGCAACTCGGGTTATGACGTCACCTATGTTCGTAACATTACCGACATCGACGACAAGATCATCAAGCGCGCCCAGGAAAACGGCGAAACGATGGGGCAGCTCACGGAACGGTTCATCAAGGCGATGGATGAGGATTCCGCTGCTTTGGGCGTGCAGCGGCCCGACGTCGAGCCGCGGGCGACGCAATATGTGCAGGGCATGCTGGAGATGATCACCACCCTGCAACAGCGCGGTTACGCTTATCAGGCTGCCGATGGCGACGTGAACTACGCGGTGCGCAAATTCGATGGCTACGGCAAGCTGTCGGGCAAGTCGCTGGAAGATCTGCGCGCCGGAGAGCGTGTCGCGGTGGATACAGCCAAACAGGACCCGCTGGATTTTGTGCTGTGGAAGCGTGCCAAACCCGGTGAACCGTCCTGGGAGTCGCCCTGGGGTGCGGGTCGACCGGGTTGGCATATCGAATGCTCGGTGATGTCCGGTTCGTTGCTCGGTAAACAATTTGATATTCATGGCGGCGGCCAGGATCTGCAGTTTCCCCATCATGAAAACGAGATTGCCCAGTCCGAAGGCGCGCACGGTTGCACCTTCGTCAACTACTGGATGCACAACGGTTTTGTCCGCGTCGACAACGAGAAAATGTCAAAGTCGCTGGGCAATTTTTTCACCGTACGCGAGATCCTTGGCAAGTATGACGCGGAAGTGGTGCGCTTTTTCATCATCCGTGCCCAATACCGCAGCCCGCTGAATTATTCGGACGCTCATCTTGACGATGCACGTCAGGGATTGAGCCGGCTTTATACCGCATTGAAGGGCTTTCCTGCAGTCGCCGGCCCGGTGGACTGGACTAACCCGTTTGCGGTGTCGTTCCGTGATGCAATGAATGACGATTTCAACACGCCGGAAGCGGTGGCTGTCCTGTTTGATCTGGCGAATGAACTGAATCGCAGCAAATCGGCAGCAACGGCAACTGTGCTGAAGTCTCTCGCGGCTTTGGTGGGATTGTTGCAGCGTGAGCCGGATGCCTTTCTTCAGGGCGGCCCTGCCGAGGAAGGTGAATGGACGCCAGAACGCATTGAATCCGAAATCGCGGCACGTGTTGAAGCCAAGAAGGCTAAAAACTTTGCTGAAGCCGACCGTATCCGCAAGATGTTGCTGGATGCGGGGATTGTTCTTGAGGATAGTGCCAAGGGGACGACCTGGCGGCGGGGGTAGTCCTCAGGCCGGGAACCGTCACCGGCGGATTTGAATTTCAGGGGATGTGATTGCCAGTGATGAGTCCGGCTCTGCAAAGCGCTTTCGGGCTGATGGTATTGCTCGTCATTGCCTGGGCGATCAGTGAAAACCGCCGCGCAGTGCCCTGGCGTATAGTTCTGCCCGGCGTTGCACTGACGCTGTTGCTTGCGGCTCTGCTGCTGAAGTTCCCCCCGGCCCAGCAGTTTTTTCTGGCATTCAACGAGTTGTTGCTCGTGCTGGAGCGGGCGACGCAGGCGGGAACCAGTCTGGTCTTCGGTTATCTCGGCGGGGCGCCGTTGCCGTTTGATGCGAAGCCTGAGACCTCGACTTTCATTCTCGCGTTGCGCGCGTTGCCCTTGGTGCTGGTGATCAGCGCACTGTCTGCATTGCTGTTTTACTGGCGGGTGCTGCCGTGGCTGGTACGCATGTTGTCTGCAGTGCTGGAGAAAACGCTGGGCATTGGCGGCGCGGTCGGCCTGTCAACGGCCGCGAATGTTTTCATCGGCATGGTCGAGGCGCCGTTGGTGGTGCGGCCGTATCTGGCAAAACTGTCCCGCGGTGAACTGTTCATTGTGATGACCTGCGGCATGGCGGGCGTCGCAGGAACGGTGATGGTGTTGTATGCGAGCATCCTCGGGCCTGCGGTGCCGGATGCCATCGGGCATATTCTTGCCGCGTCGATCATTTCGGCACCTGCTGCAATCGTGGTTGCAGCCCTGATGGTTCCGCCGCAGGGTGGTCCGACGCCGGCCAGACTGGATCTGCCCTCACTGGCGCGCAGTTCAATGGATGCCGTGACCCGGGGCACCGTTGATGGCTTGCAGTTATTGCTGAACATCCTTGCCATGCTGATCGTGCTGGTGGCACTGGTCACGATGGTGAATCTGGGGCTGGCCGTGCTGCCAACGTTCAATGGCGCGCCGGTATCGCTGGAGCGTGGGCTGGGTTTTGTGATGGCGCCGCTGACCTGGTTGGCAGGTGTGCCCTGGGCTGAGGCGCAAACGGCGGGTGCGCTGATGGGCGTGAAGACGGTGCTCAATGAATTCGTCGCCTACCTGCAGCTCGCGCAGTTGCCTGTGGAAGAGCTGAGTCCGCGCAGCCGGGTGATCATGACTTATGCGCTGTGCGGCTTTGCGAATTTCGGCAGTCTGGGCATCATGCTGGGCGGGCTGACGGCGATGGTGCCGGAGCGGCGCGATGACATCGTCGCGCTGGGAATGCGCTCCATTATTTCGGGGACGCTGGCTACGCTGGTGACCGCTGCTGCCGTCGGTGTTGTATTGTAAGTATTTGTTTATAAATGATAATTTAAGGATTCGTAATGACCCGTATTGCTTCCGTCAAAGCCTATGCCGTTTCTGCCAAGCTCAAACACACGCTGTGGACCGCTCACGAGGAGTTGCACAGTTCCAGCGTCGTGCTGGTGGAAATCAAGACGGATGACGGTCTGACCGGCATCGGCCAGATCCACGGTTCGCCGCTGAAGGACATCTGCAAATACGTCGAGCTTCTCGGCGAAGTCGCGCGCGGCATGGACGCCACGGCACAGGTCGCGGTCTGGGAAAAACTGTTTTCGCTGACCTCGCCGCGGGCGACCGGCATGGGCGGGCGCGACGGCCTGCCGCAGCCGATGTCGCGCGGCGACCGGCCGCAGATCATGGCGGCGATCGGCGGCATCGACAGCGCGCTGTGGGACATCAAGGGCAAGGCGCTGGGCGTGCCGGTGTGGAAACTGCTGGGGGGAGAGGGCAAGCCGTTGTTTTCTTACGCGACCGGCGGTTATTACGAACTGGATGCGCCCTTGCATGTCTGCGCCGATGAGTTGGCGGATTTCGTCAAGTGCGGCTACAAGGCGGTGAAGCTGAAAACGGCCGGGCTGAGCATCGAAAAGGAAGTGGAGCGCATCCGGCTGACGCGCGCCGCGATCGGCAATGACGTGCACCTGATGCTCGATATGAACGCGGCTTACGACCTGGAAGACTGTATCCGTTTTGCCCACGCCGTCGAGCCTTACAACATTTACTGGTTGGAAGAGCCGCTGCACTGGTACCTGCAGCCCGCCGATTTTGCGGTGCTGGCGAAAAATACGACGATTCCGCTGGCCCATGGTGAGCGCGAAATGACGCGCTTTACCGCACGTGATTTCATCACCAGCGGTGCGCTGGGTTTCATGCAGTTCGATTCGACACGTTTTGCCGGTTTCACCGAATCCCTGCGTGTGAGTTATCTGTCTGAACAGCATGGCGTGCGTATTGCACCGCATCTGGTGCCGGAGGTGCATGCCCATCTGATCTCGGCGTTCCCGCGGCTGGGTTTCGGCGTGGAATCGCACGGCAACGCCGACCGTGACCCGCTGTGGTTTGAACTGTTTGCCGAGCGTGCGCAGGTCAAGGACGGCATGGTGCACTTGAATGATCTGCCGGGTTTCGGGTTTGAAATTGACTGGAAAACCGTCAAGAAGTATGCGGCCTGAGTCGCACAGCTATAGTCAGCGCAACTCAATAACAGGAGCAATAATGAATATCGTAGTCATGGCTGGTGACGACATCGGTCCGGAAATCATTGCCGCAGCGATGGCCGTGGTGAAGGTGGCGGATGCCGAATTTTCGCTGGGTCTGCGCTTTACCGATATTGAGGTCGGCATGGCCAGTCATCGCAAACACGGAACGACGCTGACGGACGCGGCGATGCAGGCGGCGACCGATGCCGACGGTGTGATTGTCGGTCCCTGCGGTATGACCGAATACCCGCCGCTGGCAGAGGGTGGCGTCAATATTCCGGGAACCATCCGCAAACGTCTTGATCTGTATGCCAACCTGCGTCCGGCACGCAGTCGTGCAGGCATGCCCGACGCGCGGCGCGGTCTTGATGCCCTGATTGTGCGCGAAAACACTGAGGGTTTTTATTCCGACCGCACCATGTTCATGGGTAACGGCGAATTCATGCCGACCGAGGATGTTGCGTTGTCGGTGCGCAAGATCACCCGTCAGGGGTCTGAGCGTATTGCCAAGGTGGCCTTTGAATACGCTGCGCGGCGAAGCAAGCGCGTCACCGTGGTTGGCAAGCGCCATGTGTTGCAGATGACGGATGGCCTGTTCATGGCGCCGGCATATGAACTGGCGAAAGCTCATCCGCAGATCGCGCTTCGCGAAATGGACATGGATGCCATGGCGGCAGACATTTATACGCGTCCCGAGCGACACGATGTGATCCTGATTTCCAATATGTTCGGCGATATCCTGTCGAATCTGGCGGTGGCTTTGTCCGGCGGCCTCGGTTTGGCTGCAGCCATCAATGCCGGTGACAAACATGCAATTGCCAATGCCGGTCATGGCTCGGCGCCGGATATCGCGGGGAAAGGTATTGCAAATCCAAGCGGCATGATCCTCTCTGCCGGCATGCTGCTGGAATGGCTGGGTATTCGTCACAACAAACCGGCTTTCCAGCAGGCGTATCAGGCAATTCAGCTTGCTGTAGATGCAGCGCTTGCTGATGCCGAGGTTCGCACGACTGATCTCGGCGGTCGTGGCAATACCCGGGGATTTGCTGCTGCTGTTGTCAAACACATGTGCAGCAAAAGGGTGCAGTCGGCGCTTGCCTGAGTCCTTTTATCGATAAACACGGGAGAAGGCACCATAAAGCTTGTTGCAAGTGGTGTTGCAGCAGGTCAAGTTCAGCCCAATTCGCGCTGTTGAGTAATCACGGCGAAGTGCGATCCAGTATTGCCGGATGTTTGGCAGAGGCTGGTGGCAGGGCTCGCTGATCCACTGGCCGGCAACGCCACCGGGTTCAGCAGATAGTTACAGTCTGAACGCACCCATTACAGCAGGGTTGTTGAGCAAGGGAAATTACGGCAGTAATGGAACGGATCATTGCACTTGATAAAAAAGCCGGCTGTCACGCCGGCTTTTTTATTGGAGTGGCGGCATTTACTCTGCAAAGAATTCCTTGACCCGGTCCATCCATGATTTCGCGCGTGGGTTGTGCCGCGCTGAATCCTTGTTGCTGATGGCTTCGAATTCCTGAAGCAGTTCTTTCTGGCGTGACGTCAGGCTGACTGGCGTCTCGACGATGACGTGGCAAAGCAGGTCGCCGTGTGCCGTCGAACGAACGCCCTTGATCCCTTTGCCGCGGAGGCGGAACACCTTGCCGCTCTGGGTTTCTGCCGGGATCTTGATTTTGGCATAGCCGTCGAGCGTGGGAATCTCGATTTCGCCGCCCAGCGCTGCGGTGGTGAAGCTGATCGGCATTTCGCAGTGCAGGTCGTTATGGTCGCGGGTGAAGACACCGTGCTGTTTGATCTGGATGACCACATACAGATCGCCAGACGGTCCGCCGTTGACCCCGGCTTCGCCCTCGCCCGAAAGGCGGATGCGATCGCCTTCGTCGACGCCGGCGGGGATTTTTACCGCCAGTGTTTTCTGTTTCTTGATCCTGCCATTGCCTGAACACGTGCCGCAGGGGCTGGCGACCATCTTGCCGGTGCCGTGACAGCGCGGGCAGGTCTGCTGGATGGAGAAGAAGCCCTGCTGCATGCGCACCTGGCCGTGACCGCCGCAGGTGGTGCAACTGGTCGGTTGCGTTCCTGGTTTTGCGCCACTGCCGTGGCAGGTTTCGCACTCCTCCATTGCCGGGATGCGAATCCGGGTTTCGGTGCCGCGTGCGGCATCTTCCAAAGTGATTTCTAAGTTGTAGCGCAGATCGGCGCCGCGGTACACCGTGGAACGTCCGCGACTGCCACCGCCACCACCGGCGCCGCCAAAAATATCGCCAAAGATGTCTCCGAAGGCGTCGGCAAAGCCGCCGAAACCGGCGCCTGCGCTGGCGGCGCCACCTGCGGAGGGGTCAACGCCGGCATGGCCGAACTGGTTATAGGCTGCGCGTTTCTGCGCGTCCGTCAGTACCTCGTAGGCTTCCTTGGCTTCCTTGAAATGCTCTTCCGCCTTGGGATTGTCCGGGTTGCGGTCCGGATGCCACTTCATTGCGAGTTTGCGGTAAGCCTTTTTCAGCTCGTCTTCGGAAGCGTCACGGTTCACGCCGAGCACTTCGTAATAGTCTTTTTTTGCCATTTCGTTACGTTACCCTGAATGTGCCAAAGGCGCAGGGCGAGGAGGATACATCCTCAACACCGCTGCGCCCTGCCGGGGAAGTAATTTAGTCGATTACTTCTTGCCGTCCTTCACTTCCTCAAACTCGGCATCAACGACGTTGCCGTCGTCTTTTTTGGCGGTGTCGGACTTGGCCTCGCCGCCGCTGTTGCCGCCCGGCGCGGCACCTTGTGCCTGCTGGGCTTTCTGCATTTCTTCGCCGAGCTTCTGTGCGGCCTGTGCCAACGCCTGTGTTTTGGCTTCGATCGCGTCCTTGTCGTCGCCCTTGATCGCCTCTTCGGCTTCTTTCAGTGCGGCTTCGATCTTGCCCTTGTCGTCAGCGCCAATCTTGTCGCCATAGTCCGTCAGCGATTTTTTCACGCTGTGGATCATCGCATCGCACTGGTTGCGGGTATCGACCAGTTCGCGCAGCTTCTTGTCTTCCTCGGCATTGGCCTCGGCATCCTTGACCATGCGCTGGATCTCTTCTTCCGACAGACCCGAACTGGCCTGGATCTTGATCTTGTTTTCCTTGCCGGTGGCCTTGTCCTTGGCCGACACATGCAGGATGCCGTTGGCGTCGATGTCGAAGGTGACTTCGATCTGCGGCATGCCGCGCTGCGACGGCGGGATGTCGGTCAGGTTGAACTGGCCGAGCGACTTGTTGGCTTTTGCCATTTCGCGTTCACCCTGCAGCACGTGGATGGTTACCGCGTTCTGGTTGTCTTCGGCGGTCGAGAACACCTGCGAAGCCTTGGTCGGGATGGTGGTGTTTTTCTGGATCAGCTTGGTCATCACGCTGCCCAGCGTCTCGATACCCAGCGACAGCGGGGTCACGTCAAGCAGCAGCACGTCCTTGACGTCGCCTTTCAATACGCCGGCCTGGATGGCTGCGCCCACGGCAACCGCTTCATCCGGGTTGACGTCCTTGCGCGGCTCCTTGCCGAAGAAGTTCTTCACTGCTTCCTGTACTTTCGGCATGCGCGTCTGGCCACCGACGAGGATCACGTCTTCGATGTCGGAGAGTTTGACGCCGGCGTCCTTGACTGCGATTTCACAGGGCTTGATGGTGCGCGCGATCAGTTCATCAACCAGCGACTCAAATTTGGCGCGGGTGATCTTGATCGCCAGATGTTTCGGGCCCGACTGGTCGGCGGTGATGTAGGGCAGGTTGATTTCGGTCTGCGCGCTCGACGACAGCTCGATCTTTGCTTTTTCCGCGGCGTCTTTCAGGCGCTGCAGCGCGAGCATGTCCTTCTTCAGGTCAACGCCGGATTCTTTCTTGAACTCGTCACACAGGTAATCCATCAGGCGCTGGTCGAAGTCTTCGCCGCCGAGGAAGGTGTCGCCGTTGGTCGACAGCACTTCAAACTGGTGTTCACCTTCAACTTCGGCGATTTCGATGATCGACACGTCGAATGTGCCGCCGCCAAGGTCATAGACCGCGATCTTGCGATCGCCTTTTTTCTTGTCCATGCCGAAGGCGAGCGCAGCTGCGGTCGGTTCGTTGATGATGCGCTTGACGTCGAGGCCTGCAATACGGCCCGCATCTTTTGTCGCCTGGCGCTGCGAGTCATTGAAGTATGCCGGCACGGTGATCACAGCTTCGGTGACCGGCTCGCCAAGGTAATCCTCGGCGGTCTTTTTCATCTTGATCAGCACCTGCGCGGAGACTTCCTGCGAGGCGATTTTTTTGCCGCGCACTTCCACCCAGGCGTCGCCGTTGTCGGCCTTGACGATCTTGTAGGGCATCAGGTCGATGTCCTTCTGCACTTCTTTTTCTTCGAAGCGGCGGCCGATCAGGCGCTTGACGGCGTAGAGGGTGTTTTTCGGATTGGTCACCGCCTGGCGTTTGCCCGGCGCGCCGGTGAGGATCTCGCCGTCGTCCATGTAGGCGACGATCGACGGCGTGGTGCGCGCGCCCTCGGAGTTTTCAATAACCTTCGGCTGGCCGTTTTCCATCACGGCCACGCAGGAGTTGGTTGTGCCCAGGTCGATACCGATGATTTTGCCCATGTCTATTGCCTCTTAGCTGTAAATTTTGTTGCGCCGGGTGGTCAGTAAATTATTGATGCGGCTGAATAATTGACTGACCGCTGTGCCGGCTGTCTTGTTTTGTAATCTGGGGTCGTTGCCGTGGTTTTCAAGCGTCCGGGGCTTTGGCGACGACCACCATCGCCGGGCGGATGATCCGGTCGTGCAGCACATAACCCTTCTGCAACACGCTGATCACTGTGTTCGGTGCTGCGTCCGACGGCACCATGCTGATGGCCTGATGGCGGTGCGGATCGAATTTTTCGCCGACCGGATTGACCTCAACCACCTTGTGTTTTTCGAAGGCGGAGGAGAGCTGCTTCAGCGTCAGCTCGGCACCGCTTTTGAGCGTTTCGACCGTGGCGGTTTCAACCGCCAGTGCGGCCTCGAGGCTGTCCCTGACCGCCAGCAATTCGGCCGCAAAATTCTCGACGGCGTATTTATGTGCGTTGGCGACGTCGCTGACCGCACGTTTGCGGATGTTCTCGGTCTCGGCCTTGGCACGCAGCCAGGCATCGTGGTGTTCCTGGGCGTCGAGTTCGGCCTTACGCAGCAGCTCCTCGGTCGAGGGCATGATTTCCGGTGCCGGTTTGGCGTCGGCGGCGGTGTTATCTGGATTCTGTTCCGGTGATTCCTGCTTCATGGCGTGTTTGCAGTGTGGTTATGAGTAAGCTCACACCATGTTGGGCTTGCCTTGGGGATTTCAAGGGTATTATTAAAATTTTATAAGTATTTGTTTTTATTAATATTTATTGAGGTGCTATGGGGGTTGGCCGGGGGTGGCCCGGCGGCCAGTTACTTTTCTTGCTCCGCCAAGAAAAGTAACCAAAAGAAGGCGGCCCCGATTCACCGGTCCTTCGGACTGCCCTGCGCTGCTCGCAAAGCCGGGCGGCTCCCACCCAAGGTGACTTCCTTCGGGGCGCGCAACTCGCCCTCGCAAACCACGCGAGGGCTCAGACAGTGCTCGCCGACTTCCCCCGGCTTTACTGTGCTGCTCGGCGGCTCATAAGGGGGTGGGGGCGGTGGGGAGGATTCGGATGGTGCGTGCTTCTGCTTATTTGTCGACGTTGCCCGCTTGTTCGGCGCGTTGTTGCGTGGCCTGGGCAGCTTGATCGATTTTGGTCTGCGCGAGTTCTTTGCTTTGTTGCGCAGACTCCATTTCCTTCTTTTTGACGGCTGCGCCGGTTGCCGCAGTGGTGGCGACTTCGGCGCCGCAGCCGGTCAACATGGCCACGACAACGACCGAGAGCGGTATTTTTATCATGCGGTTCCGCAGGGACTGCAAGCGCATTTAGTGTTTTGCGCCGAGACTGACGGCGCGGTCTTTTGACGCTTTGAGGCTTTCCGGTGTCGCGGCGCTGTTCCAGCCCTGCAGATTGTTCAGTGTGATGTCAGTCAGTGCATGCAGCCAGTCGTCCCGTTCGTTGAGGCAGGGGATGTAGTGCAGTTCCTTGCCGCCGTGGGTGAGGAAGTCCCCTTTGGCTTCGATGGCGATTTCTTCCAGCGTTTCCAGGCAGTCGCTGACAAAACCCGGGCATACGACATCGATACGTTCGACTTTCTTTTTGGCAAGTTCCTTGATGACGTCGGTGGTGTACGGTTTCAGCCACTCGGCGCGGCCGAAACGTGACTGGAAGGTCACGGAATAAAAATCGGGTTTCAGGCCGATCTGTTCGGCAATCAGGCGGCCGGTTTTCAGGCATTCGCAGTGATAGGGGTCACCGAGCTCCAGCGTGCGCCGCGGGACGCCGTGGAAGCTCAGCACCAGATGGTCGCCACGGCCGTGTTTGACCCAGTAGTCGTTGATCGCCTGCGCCGATGCCTTGATATAACCATCATCGTCGTGGAAATGTTTGACGGTGCGGATGGCCGGCTGATTGCGCATAGCGCCGATGGCGGCAAACGCTTCCTTGAATACCGTTGCCGTGGTGCTGGCCGAGTATTGCGGATACAGGGGCAACAGCAGGATGCGGTCGCAACCCTGCGTTTTCAGGGATTCCAGCTTTGACCGGATCGACGGGTTGCCGTAACGCATCGCGTAATCGACGACATGCGGCTGCTTCAGACGTTCGCCGAGATAGCCGCGCAGCATGTTGGCCTGGCGTTCGGTATGCACCTTCAGCGGTGAACCTTCCTTGGTCCATACCTGTGCGTAACGCGCTGCCGAAGCCTTGGGCCGAAATGTCAGTACGAACAGGTTGAGGATCAGCCACCAGATCGGGCGCGGGATTTCGACGACGTAGGGGTCGGAGAGGAATTCGCGCAGGTAAGTGCGGACTGCGGCAGGAGTTGCAGCTTCCGGCGATCCGAGGTTGACCAGCAGCACACCGATTTTTTGCGTGGTGCCGTGCGTGTATGGCGGTTCTTTGGGGAAATGGCCCATGGCAGTATTGGCTTGAAAAGTGTGGAAAACCCGTAACCGGCGTGTGCGCCGGACGGTCAGCGTTGGGTCAGTGCACTGCTCAGCAGCTTTGCGGTGATGTCGACGATCGGGATCACGCGTTCGTAGGCCATGCGCGTCGGGCCGATGACGCCGACGGTGCCGACAATCTTCCCGTCGACTTCATAAGGCGCGGTGACGACACTGCATTCGTCCAGCGGAGTCAGGCCGGCCTCTCCACCGATGAAGATCTGTACGCCCTGGGCGCGACTGGAGTGGTCAAGCAATTGCAGCAGTGTTGTGCGGTGCTCGAAAAGGTTGAACAGGTCGCGCAGTTTGGTCATGTTCGATGAAAGATCGTCGATGCCAAGCAGGTTGACTTCGCCGGAAATCACCACATCTTCTGCGGCCTCGCTGACAGCCTGGTCGCCTGCGGCCAGTGCGGCAGTCATCAACTGTGACATGTCTTCACGCAGTTGATGGAGTTCGGACTGCACGCGGTGGCGTATGTCTTCAAAACTGCAGCCGGCATAATTCTGGTTGAGGATGTTGGCTGCCTCGACCAGTTCCGCGGGCGAGTAGGCCTTGTCTGTGTAAATGATGCGATTTTGAACGTCACCTTCGGCGGTGACGAGAATCAGCAGAATGCGTTTCTCGGCGAGGCGGAGGAATTCGATATGGCGGAAACCGCCGCTGCGCCGCGGGGAGACAACCACACCGGCGAAACGGGTGAGTTCGGACAGTACGTGTGAAGCCGAAGTCACCAGTTTTTGCGTGTTGTTCACCTGTAGATGGTCTTCCATCTGGTTGATTTCGATGCGATCCAGCGGCTTGACGGTGAGCAGCGTATCGACAAAAAAACGGTAACCGCGCGGCGTTGGAATCCGGCCGGCGGAAGTATGCGGGCTGGCGATGAAGCCCATGTCCTCCAGATCCGCCATCACATTGCGAATGCTGGCGGGTGACAGGTCGAGCCCAGAGTATTTGGACAGCGCGCGGGAGCCGACGGGCTGGCCGTCGGCGATGTAACGCTCCACCAGTGTTTTCAACAACAGTTGCGCACGCTCGTTGAGCGCTTGGGATTCTTGAGCCATGAAAATCATTTTACACAAAAAGACCAGTCGGCCAGCACTCGTTGTGGTTGAGCGCCAATGCATTGTTTTAATTGGATTTGCGCGCTGCCTGCTGCGCGGGAATTGTGGTTTAATGCGATCATGTCTGTTGCATTCCCCACTGTTGCATTGATCGGTAAATACAAGACTCCGGAGGTTGCGGAGCCGGTGATGCGGCTTGCGCGTTTCCTGGAGGCGCGTGGCGTCAAGGTTCTGCTCGACCGCCTGACTGCGGCGCATATCCAGAACTGTCCTTATGACGTGCTGCTGCTGGAAGATCTCGGACGTGAGGCCGATCTGGCGATTGTCATCGGCGGTGACGGCACGATGTTGAATATCGCTCGCACATTCGCACCCTATGATGTCGCGCTGGTCGGCATCAATCAGGGAAGGCTCGGATTTCTGACGGACATTTCGCTCGACACGATGTTCGAGACCATTACCGCAATCCTCGACGGGCAGTTCGTGACCGAAGAGCGCATGTTGTTCGAGTCCGAGGTCTGGAGCGGCAACAACGGCGGTCAGGAGCGTGTGTTCGAGGTTCTCGCTTTCAATGACGTGGTTGTAGCCAAGGGTTTCAAGGGCGGGTTGGTCGATATCGAGGTTCGGATTGACGGCCAGTTCATTTACAACCAGCGTTCGGACGGCCTGATTGTGGCGACGCCGACCGGTTCGACGGCCTATGCGCTGTCCTCGGGGGGGCCTATTGTGCATCCGTCCTTGTCGGTGATGTCGCTGGTGCCGGTATCGCCGCATACGCTGTCCAACCGGCCGATTGTGATCAGTGCAGACAGCGTGGTTGAAATCGTTGTGCGCAGCGCTGACGATCCACGCGCGCATTTCGACAGCCATTCGCATTTCGACCTGCGCGAAGGCGACCGCGTCGTGGTTCGCCGCTATCCTCACCAGATCAAGCTGCTTCATCCCGTCGGTCACAGCTATTACGCGATGCTGCGTGAAAAGCTGCACTGGAACCGCGACTGACCGCTGCGGTTCTCACTCAAGCCATGCTGCGTCGTCTGACCATATCGGATTTTGTAATCGTCGAGCGTCTGGAACTGGAATTTGCTTCCGGGTTCACGGTGTTGACTGGGGAGACCGGTGCCGGCAAGTCCATCCTGATCGATGCGCTGGCGCTGGCACTGGGTGAGCGCGCCGATCCGGTATCGGTGCGTCAGGGCGCCACGCGGGCGGATATTACGGCCGAATTTGAGATCGACGGCAATCGTGCGTTTGCAAGCTGGCTTACTGACTGTGATCTTGCTGGCGATAACGATGTGTGTCTTCTGCGGCGTGTGGTCGAGTCATCGGGTCGCTCCCGTGGATTCATCAATGGCCATCCGGCCACGGCAGCTCAGTTGCGCGAGGCCGGTGATTATCTGGTTGATATTCATGGTCAGCACCAGCACCAGTCGCTCAGCCGCGCGGCTACCCAGCGTGCGCTGACAGACGCCTACGGCGGCCTTGAATCACATGCGGAACTGGTGGGCGAGGCTTGGCGTACCTGGCAGCGGCGGCGCGAGGAGCGCCTGGCTTTTGAGGGTAACGCGGCGGCAATCAATGCCGAGCGAGAACGTCTTGAATGGCAGTTGCAGGATCTTGATGCGCTGAAGCTTGCGCCCGGGGAGTGGACGTCGGTCGGGGCTGAGCATGGACGGTTGGCGCATGCCGCCAGCCTGATTGAGGCAGCTCAGTCCGGGGTGGAAATCCTTTCTGAGGGAGAGGGCGCTGCACTGGAGCAGCTCAATGCAGTGATCGCCCGGCTGCAGCCGCTGTTGCAGCATGATCCGCGGCTCAAGGAGATTCTTGATGCGCTGGAGCCGGCGCAAATTCAGTTGCAGGAGGGTGCTGGCGCTTTGCGCCGTTATGGTGAACGCACCGACCTTGATCCGCAGCGTCTGCGTGAGGTTGAGCAGCGCCTGGATGCATTGCATACAGCTGCACGCAAATATCGGGTTGAACCGGATGCATTGTCGGAACTCGCTGAACACACACGCGAGCGTCTTGCGGAGCTGGGAGCGGGCGGTGATCCAGATACGCTGCGCCGGCGAGAAGCGGAAGCTGAGGCGGCCTATCGCGAAGCGGCGAAGAAGCTTACTGCAGGACGCCGGAAGGCGGCGAAGAAACTGGCTGAGGCAGTTACTGCGGGGATGCAGGGACTCGCGATGCAGGGGGGGGTGTTCGAGGTTTCGCTTGAGCCACTCGAGAGTCCGGCCGCCCACGGACTGGAGCAGATTGAATTCCGCGTCGCGCCGCATCAAGGCATTGCGGCGCAGCCTATTGCGAAAACAGCCTCTGGCGGTGAGTTGTCCCGCTTGTCACTGGCAATACAAACGGTCTTGAGCCGCGTCGCGAGGGTGCCGACGCTGATTTTTGATGAAGTCGATGTCGGTATCGGTGGACGGGTCGCCGAAATCGTAGGCCGCATGCTGCGCGAACTTGGTGCCCGCCATCAGGTAATGTGCATCACGCACCTGCCGCAGGTGGCGGCCACCGCAGAGCGCCAGTGGCAGGTCAGCAAGGTTGCGGTGAGTGGAAAGGTTGCCTCTGCGGTGGTGGAACTGGACGACAAAGGGCGCATTGAGGAAATTGCGCGCATGCTCGGGGGCGTTAAAATCACTGCAACCACTCGACAGCATGCCGCAGAGATGCTGGGTCTGAAGATCAAATAGCTTTGCTGCGACTAATGCAATTCGGTATTGGCTGATCCAGCCTCAGGAAGAGGATTTGCGCGGGCAATTGGGGCGAATGCATTCCGCATAAATGTGCAGCGAATGGTCGTTGATGCGAAACCCCCTTTCCTGCGCCACCTTCTCCTGCCGTTTTTCAATCTCGGGGTCATAAAACTCTTCGACATGGCCGCATTGCACGCAGACCAGGTGGTCGTGATGGCTGCCTTGGTTAAGTTCGTAAACCGCTTTTCCGGATTCGAAGTGGTGACGCACCAGCAGTCCGGCCTGCTCGAACTGTGTCAGTACCCGGTAGACCGTGGCGAGGCCGGTGTCGGTGCCTTCCTCAACCAGTTTTTTGTAGACGTCTTCAGCGGCAAGATGACGCACCGGGCTTTTCTCGAACAGCTCAAGAATGCGCAGCCTGGGCAGGGTGGCCTTGAGGCCGATGGTTTTCAGGTGCTCCGGAGAACTCATCGCGCGTCCTGTGGTGAATGGTGTGCTCATGCGCACTGGTTCTCGGATATGATATCAGCAAAGCCTGCTGCCGCATGATAACGGGCAGGCAACGCGATACGACCAAATCCCCATGAGAATACTACTGATAATAATGGCAATGATGCTGGCAGGCTGCAGCACCACGGCCCTGATTCCGCTTAAGCCATACAAGATTGACATTCAGCAGGGCAACTATGTGACTCAGGACATGGTTGCGAAACTCAAGCCCGGGATGACGCGCAGTCAGGTCCGGTTCGCGCTCGGAACCCCGCTGATTGTTGATCCGTTCCGTAACGATCGCTGGGATTATTTTTACATGATGTACAAGGCAGGGGAGCTCACTGAGCAGCGTGTTGTGGCTATTGTGTTCAGCGGAAATGAGTTGTTGCGGATTGAAGGTGATGTCAAAGCGAGTGGCGCAGCGCAGCCTGTTGATGCAAAACCAGCTGCTGCACCGGCTGCGGCGACTGAGAAGAAATAGTCATGAACCGGAAACCGACTCGAATCGCAATTGCCGGCAGTGGTGGCCGTATGGGGCGCATGCTGCTTGATGCCGTGGCGCAAGATGATAATGCGGTGCTGGCTGCTGCGCTGGAAATGACTGGAAGTCCGCAGATCGGCTGCGATGCCGGTGCATTGGGCGGTGCACCCTGTGGTGTGCTGATCAGCGACAAGCCCGGGCAGGTGCTTGCTGCTTGCGACGTGCTGATCGATTTCACTCGGCCGGAAGGCACCCTGCAGCATCTTGCCATCTGCCGCAAACTCAAGGTCGGGATGGTGATCGGAACCACCGGATTTGACGATGCAGGCAAAAAGGCGATTGCTGATGCCGCACACGACATCGGCATTGTTTTCGCCCCGAACATGAGTGTCGGCGTCAACGTCACCCTGAAATTGCTGGAGATGGCGGCGAAAGCAATGGGATCTGATCACGATATCGAAATAATCGAGGCGCATCACAAACACAAGGTTGATGCGCCTTCGGGGACGGCATTGAAAATGGGCGAGGTGGTTGCCGGGGCCATGGGCAAAAAACTGTCTGATTGCGCAGTCTATGCGCGTGAGGGTCACACCGGGGAGCGCAAGCCCGGCAGCATCGGATTTGCCACCATCCGCGGCGGCGATATCGTTGGCGATCATACTGTGCTGTTTGCCGGCACCGGAGAGCGGGTCGAGATCACTCATCGTTCGGGTAGTCGCACCACCTACGCGCAGGGCGCCCTGCGTGCTGCGCAGTTTCTGACGGGTAAACCGGCGGGTCTTTACGATATGTGGGACGTGCTGGGTCTGAAACAGGCGGATTAAGCACCAAGGTTTTGCATTAAGTCGCTGATTTTTCGGGAAGGCGGGCTGTACGGTTTGTCGGGTCTCCCGCCCTCGCGTATAATTCTTTCTTCAAGAACAGCGGGACGGGCCCAAACCCATCCCGCTTGTCGTATCAAACCCAATAAAATCAGGAGCTTGTTGTGTCATCGCGCACGCCCGCCATTCTCGTACTCAAGGATGGCACGGTATTCCAAGGCTCCGCGATCGGCGCCGAGGGTATCGTGGCCGGCGAAGTGGTGTTTAACACCGCGCTGACCGGTTACCAGGAAATCCTTACCGATCCGTCGTACTGCCGGCAGATCGTTACCCTGACTTACCCTCACATCGGCAATACCGGCGCCAATACCGAAGATGTCGAGTCCGAAAAAGTCCAAGCCGCCGGCTTGGTCATCCGCGATTTGCCTTTACGGTCTTCGAATTTTCGCGAAAACTGGAATCTCAGCGATTATCTGAAGCGCGAAAACATCGTCGCCATCGCCGATATTGATACCCGCAAGCTGACGCGCCTGCTGCGCGACAAGGGCGCGCAGGACGGCTGCATCATGGCGGGCAGGATTGATGAACAGGCCGCGCTCCAGGCGGCCCGTGAGTTTCCGGGGCTGGTCGGCATGGATCTGGCCAAGGTGGTTTCCTGCGCCAAGTCCTACGAGACGGACGAAACCGAGTGGCAACTCGGCAGCGGCTATGGCAAACGCACCGGTGCACGTTTCCATGTTGTTGCCTACGACTTCGGCGTCAAACGCAACATTCTGCGCATGCTTGCTTCCCGCGGCTGCAAACTGACCGTGGTGCCCGCACAGACGGCTGCGGCGGATGTCATGAAGCTCAAGCCGGATGGCGTGTTCCTGTCGAACGGCCCGGGTGATCCCGAGCCCTGCGACTACGCGGTTCGCGCCATTCGTGAATTCCTCGCGGCCGGTCTGCCACTGTTCGGAATTTGCCTGGGCCACCAGCTGCTGGCGCTGGCCTGCGGCGCGAAGACCCTGAAAATGAAATTCGGCCATCACGGCGCAAACCACCCGGTGCAGGATCTGGATTCGAAGCGGGTGATGATCACCAGCCAGAATCACGGTTTTGCTGTGGATTCGGCGACGCTGCCCGCCAACGCACGGGTCACCCATGTTTCGCTGTTCGACGGCAGCCTTCAGGGTTTCACCCTGACTGACAAACCGGCGTTCTGCTTCCAGGGGCACCCCGAGGCGAGTCCGGGCCCGCATGACGTCGATTACCTGTTCGACCGCTTCGTGAAGTCGATGGAGCAGCGCCTCGCGCGGACGTAAATATGCCCAAACGTACAGACATCAAATCGGTTCTCATCATCGGTGCTGGCCCGATCATCATTGGTCAGGCCTGTGAATTTGATTACTCCGGTGCGCAGGCCTGCAAGGCGCTGCGCGAAGAAGGTTATCGCGTCATCCTGGTGAATTCAAACCCGGCGACGATCATGACTGATCCGGGCATGGCGGATGCAACTTATATAGAGCCGGTGACCTGGCAGGTGGTGGAAAAAATCATCGCTGCCGAGCGTCCGGATGCACTGCTGCCGACAATGGGCGGTCAGACCGCGTTGAACTGTGCGCTTGACCTTGCCAAGCACGGGGTGCTGGAAAAGTACGGCGTGGAAATGATCGGTGCATCCAAAGAAGCCATCGACAAGGCGGAGGATCGCGAAAAATTCAAGAAGGCGATGGCCAAGATCGGGCTCGACAGCCCGCGCTCCGCGCTGGCGCACAGCCTTGAAGAGGCGCTCCAGGTGCAGGCGGCAGTTGGTTTCCCGACGATTATCCGGCCTTCGTTCACGCTGGGCGGCACTGGTGGCGGAATTGCCTATAACCGCGAAGAATTTGTTGCCATCATCGAGCGCGGCCTCGATGCCAGTCCGACCAAGGAAGTGCTGGTTGAAGAGTCGGTCATCGGCTGGAAAGAGTACGAGATGGAGGTCGTGCGCGACCGCAACGACAACTGCATCATCATCTGCTCGATCGAAAACTTCGATCCAATGGGGGTGCATACCGGTGATTCGATCACTGTGGCGCCGGCGCAGACGCTGACTGACAAGGAATACCAGATCATGCGTAATGCCTCGATCGCGTGCCTGCGCGAGATCGGGGTTGAAACCGGTGGTTCGAACGTGCAATTCGGTATCAATCCAAAGGATGGCCGAATGGTCATCATCGAGATGAATCCCCGAGTGTCGCGTTCATCGGCATTGGCCTCGAAAGCCACGGGTTTTCCGATCGCCAAGGTCGCCGCAAAACTGGCGATTGGCTACACGCTTGATGAGTTGCGCAATGAGATTACCGGCGGAGCGACCCCGGCGTCGTTTGAGCCCAGCATCGATTACGTCGTAACCAAAATCCCGCGGTTTGCATTCGAGAAATTCCCTCAGGCTGATGATCGCCTGACCACCCAGATGAAATCGGTGGGAGAGGTGATGGCCATGGGGCGCACCATTCAGGAATCGATGCAGAAGGCCCTGCGCGGGCTGGAGACCGGTGTTGACGAATTTGACGAAAAAACCACCGATATCGATGCCATCGAGAATGAGTTGGGCGATCCCGGTCCGGAACGAATATTTTACGTAGCTGACGCTTTCCGTTGCGGAATGACTCTGGACGAGGTCCATGGTTTTTCGCATATTGATCCATGGTTCCTCGCCCAGATCGAGGACATCATCCGGCAGGAAAAGATGCTTGCCGGTCGTAAACTGGAAGACATTGATGCAGTAGACATGCGCAGGCTCAAGCGCGCAGGTTTTTCCGACCGCCGGCTTGCCAATCTGCTGCTGGTGGAGCAGGACGTCTTGCGCGCGCATCGTCATGCGCTGGGTGTGCGCCCGGTCTACAAGCGCGTGGATACCTGCGCGGCCGAGTTCTCAACCAGCACGGCGTACATGTATTCGACGTACGAAGAGGACTGCGAGGCGCAGCCCACCGATCGCAAGAAGATCATGGTTCTTGGTGGCGGGCCCAACCGTATCGGGCAGGGCATCGAATTCGATTATTGCTGCGTGCATGCCGCGTTGGCGCTGCGCGAAGACGGGTTCGAGACCATCATGGTCAACTGTAATCCCGAGACCGTTTCGACCGACTACGACACTTCCGATCGTCTGTATTTCGAGCCGTTAACGCTTGAGGATGTGCTGGAAATCGTTGCCCTGGAAAAACCCGTTGGTGTAATCGTGCAGTTTGGCGGACAGACGCCGCTGAAACTTGCGCGCGATCTTGAGGCCAACGGAGTGCCCATCATTGGCACGTCGCCGGATTCGATCGATATTGCCGAAGACCGTGAGCGCTTCCAGAAGCTGCTGACCAAACTTAAACTCAAGCAGCCGCCGAACCGAACCGCACGCAGTGCACAGAAGGCGCTGGCTGCCGCAGCCGAGATTGGTTATCCGCTGGTGGTACGCCCTTCCTATGTGCTGGGCGGCCGCGCCATGGAAATTGTCCACGAGCAGAGCGAACTTGAGCGGTATATGCGTGAGGCGATCAAGGTTTCCAATGATTCGCCGGTATTGCTGGACAGATTTCTCAATGATGCTATTGAGGTTGATGTCGATGCCATCAGCGACGGCGCCGAAGTAATCATTGGTGGCGTGATGGAGCATATTGAGCAGGCAGGCGTGCATTCCGGCGACTCGGCATGCTCGTTGCCGCCTTTTTCGCTTTCTCCTGAATTACAGGAAGAACTGCGCAGGCAGACTGTGGCCATGGCCACGGCATTGAAGGTCAATGGCCTGATGAATGTGCAGTTCGCCATCCAGAACGGACCTGAAGGTGATGTGGTCTATGTGCTGGAAGTGAATCCGCGGGCGTCGCGCACGGTTCCGTTTGTGTCCAAGGCGACCGGACTGCCGCTGGCCAAGATTGCCGCCCGCTGCATGGCCGGCCGCTCATTGGCGGATCAGGGTGTAACGCGCGAAATCGTGCCTCCGTATTTTTGTGTCAAGGAAGCTGTATTCCCCTTCATCAAGTTCCCGGGGGCGGACACCATCCTCGGGCCGGAAATGAAATCAACCGGCGAAGTGATGGGCGTTGGCGAAACCTTTGCCGAGGCTTTCGTCAAATCCCAGTTGGGTTCTGGCGAGCGTCTGCCGAAATCCGGCAAGGTCTTTGTCAGTCTCCGCGATGCTGACAAGGAGCGCGTGCTTGATATTGCCCGGGTCCTTACTGGCATGGGTTTTACGCTGGTGGCTACCCACGGGACGGCGAAGGCGCTGGAGGCGGGCGGTCTTGCGGTAACGCGCGTCAACAAGGTTGCAGAAGGTCGGCCGCATATTGTCGACATGATCAAGAATGGCGAAATCGTGTTGATCATCAACACGGTCGAGGAAAAACGCTCGGCGATCCGTGATTCGTATTCGATCCGTCGCGCGGCGCTGCAGCAGCGCGTTACACTGTATACGACGCTCGCTGGTGCACGCGCTGCAGCCAACGGCATGGCTCAGGCGCGCGAGCTCCAGGTTTATGCGCTGCAGGATCTGCACAAGCGGTTGGTTGCCTGACATCTGCCTGAAACAACCAGGGTAAACCCATGAATGCAAAAACACCATTGACAGTGCACGGCGCGGAATTGCTGCGTACTGAATTACACGAGCTTAAAACCGTGCAGCGGCCGGCGATTATTGCCGCCATTGCGGAGGCTCGTTCACATGGCGATTTGTCCGAAAATGCAGAGTATTCGGCGGCGAAAGAGCGGCAGAGTTTCATCGAAGGTCGTATTGCCGAGGTGGAATCGAAAATCTCTAATGCGCAGATCATCGATCCTGCGACCATTGACACTGACGGACGCTGCGTATTTGGCGCAACGGTTGAGCTGGAAGACATTACTTCCGGCGGCAAGGTGACTTATCAGATCGTCGGCGACGACGAGGCTGACATCAAGTTGTCCAAGATATCGATCAGTTCGCCGATTGCGCGTGCGCTGATTGGCAAATACGCCGGCGATGTCGCCGAGGTGCAGGCCCCGGGTGGTGTTCGGGAGTACGAAATCATCGACATTCGATACGTCTGATGGGGCGGGTTGCCGAGGCGCTGCAGTCGATCGTGGCGACGCTGTGGGTCGGCGGCATGTGGGCGATCGGCTACGTCGTAGCCCCCGTGCTTTTTTCACGTCTTGGTGACCGTGCGCTCGCCGGCCTGATTGCAGGCAAGCTGTTTTCGCTGATCGCATGGATCGGGATTGCCAGTGCGGTCTATCTTCTGGTATTCCGTGTTGTCCGCTACGGCTCTTCCGCATTCAAGCAGGGAGTGTTCTGGATTGTGCTGTTAATGCTGGTTCTGGTGTGCGCCGGAGAATTCGGTATTCAGCCAGTCATGGCGGCACTCAAGGAAGAGGCTTTCCCCAAGCAGGTCATGGAATCCGTGCTGAGGGACCGTTTTTCAGCCTGGCACGGCGTCTCCAGTGTGCTCTACGTCATCCAGAGTCTGCTGGGTGCGGCAATGATTGTGCTTCTCGGCCGTTCGAAATAGAACCGCTATACGAGCGGTGTGCGGCGAGACCTTACTCCCCTTACTCCATCTGGAAGCTGCGCTTGGTGCGTCTTGGCCCTTTATTGACTCGCGACCTTCCGGATTTCTTTTTCGCGGCGGAAGCGTTGCCGCTTTCGGCATCCTCGTCGGGACGCGGCCGGTAAATGACCAGAATTTTTCCGATATGCTGCACCAGTGCGGCATCCAGCTTTGTGCTGATGTCGTCGATCAACGTGGCTCGGGCAGCGCGGTCGTCTCCAAACACGCGGATCTTGATCAGTTCATGACTTTTCAGGTTGACATCGATTTCATTCAGTACCGACGGCGTCAGTCCGGCATCACTGATCATGACAACTGGGCGCAGAGGGTGTGCCCGGGCTTTAAGTGCGCGGCGCTGAGCGGCATTAAGGGTAATCATGGGCGAAGTTTAACAGGTCGCACTGCAAGTGCGGCCGGTGCACGGGTGTTCTGATCATGGCGCGTAACAAGACCAGCAAGGCCTGGATGCAGGAGCATGTCACAGACCCTTATGTGCGCAAGGCGCAGGCCGAAGGAATGCGCTCGCGGGCTGCCTACAAGCTGCAGCAGCTGGCGGAGCGTGACAATCTGTTGAAACCAGGCATGGTTGTCGTTGATCTGGGTTCGGCTCCCGGCGGGTGGTCCCAAGTAGCCGGACGTGCGGTCGGTACCGAGGGGCGGGTGGTCGGTGTGGATTTGCTCGAAATGCTTCCGATACCGGCAGTGCGCTTCGTGCAGGGCGACTTTGGTGATGATTCGGTGTTGGCAGAGGTTGAAAAATTTCTGGATGGAAGGCCTGTGGACCTTGTGCTTTCCGATATGGCACCCAATATGAGCGGTGTTGCGAGCGTGGACCAGGCACGCAGTATCGGATTGGCTGAGTTGGCACTCGATTTTGCGATCAACCATTTGAAACCTCAAGGTAATTTCCTGGTCAAAGTTTTCCAGGGATCGGGGTTTGAGCAACTTGTTGCGGACGTACGCCGCAGCTTTGTCCAGGTCGTGATTCGCAAGCCCGAGGCCTCCCGCAGCCGTTCCAATGAGGTATATCTGGTGGCCAAGGGTCTTAAAGCAGTAACGTAGCCAGGCCGGTTTGTTGTGCCCTGCTGCGGTGCATTGTAAAAGCGTTTAGAATTGAACAAGTTAGGGCGTGCGCCGGCCTAAAACGGGGCGCGAAACCAAGGCGCAAAATTGAAGCGCCACAAGGAGCGGTTTTGAACAATCTGATGAAAAATATGGCCATCTGGCTGGTGATCGCGCTGGTACTGATGACAGTGTTCAACCAGTTCAACACGCGGCAGACCACGCAAAAGGCCATGGAGTATTCCCAGTTCATCGACGAGGTGAAGCAGGGCAAGATTGCCAAGGTGACGATCGAAGGTCGCGTCGTCAAAGGCGTCAAGTCCACTGGAGAAAAATTCACCACCTATTCTCCTTCCGATATCTGGATGGTCACCGACCTGTTGAAGAACGGTGTCATTGTGGAAGCGAAGCCGGAGGAAGAGCCTTCCTTGCTGATGAACATCTTCGTGTCCTGGTTCCCGATGCTTCTGCTGATCGGCGTCTGGGTGTTCTTCATGCGTCAGATGCAGGGCGGCGGTCGCGGCGGCGCATTCTCGTTCGGCAAGAGCCGCGCGCGGATGCTCGACGAAAACAACAACACCGTTACTTTCGCGGATGTCGCCGGTTGCGAAGAAGCGAAAGAGGAAGTTTCGGAACTGGTTGAATTCCTGCGTGACCCGTCGAAGTTCCAGAAGCTCGGCGGGCGCATTCCGCGCGGCGTGTTGATGGTCGGCAATCCCGGTACCGGCAAAACCCTGTTGGCACGGGCGATTGCGGGTGAGGCAAAAGTGCCGTTCTTCTCGATCTCCGGTTCGGATTTTGTCGAAATGTTTGTCGGCGTGGGCGCGGCCCGCGTTCGCGATATGTTCGAGAATGCGAAGAAACACGCGCCTTGCATCGTGTTCATTGACGAGATCGATGCGGTCGGTCGCCAGCGCGGTGCCGGCCTCGGCGGCGGTAATGACGAGCGTGAGCAGACTCTGAACCAGCTGCTGGTCGAAATGGATGGTTTCGAAGCAAACTCCGGCGTCATCATCATCGCTGCAACCAACCGTCCGGACGTGCTGGATCCGGCGCTGATGCGCCCGGGTCGTTTTGACCGTCAGGTTGTGGTGCCGTTGCCGGACATCCGTGGTCGCGACCAGATTCTCCAGGTGCACATGCGCAAGGTGCCGATCGCACCGGATGTCAAGGCCGATGTATTGGCACGGGGCACGCCGGGATTCTCAGGCGCTGATCTGGCCAATCTGGTCAACGAGGCGGCACTGTTTGCCGCGCGCGGCAGCAAGCGTCTTGTCGATATGGAAGATTTTGAGCGCGCGAAAGACAAAATCATCATGGGCGCCGAGCGGCGTTCGATGGTCATGCCTGAACATGAGCGCAAGAACACCGCGTATCACGAGTCCGGCCATGCAGTGGTTGCGAAGCTGCTGACCCGGACTGATCCGGTGCACAAGGTCACCATCATTCCGCGTGGCCGCGCCTTGGGTGTGACCATGCAGTTGCCGACGGAAGACCGTTACAGCCTTGATCGTGAGCAGATTCTGCAGAACATCGCCGTGCTTTTCGGCGGGCGCATCGCCGAGGAAGTTTTCATGGGGCAGATGACGACCGGCGCTTCCAATGACTTCGAGCGTGCGACCGATATGGCGCGCAATATGGTGACCCGCTGGGGAATGACCGAGAGTCTCGGCACGATGGTTTACGCCGAAAACGAGGGTGAAGTGTTCCTCGGCCGCTCGGTGACCACGCACAAGAACATGTCAGAGGAAACCATGCGCAAGGTCGATGCGGAAATCCGCCGCCTCCTTGATCAGCAGTACGGGCTGGCGCGCAAGATTCTCGAAGACAACCGCGACAAGGTTGAGGTAATGGCCAAGGCGCTGCTCGACTGGGAAACCATTGATGCCGAGCAGATCGACGACATCATGGCCGGCCGTCCGCCGCGTCCGCCGAAGCCCCTGGCCAACCCGGTACCGAAGCCGCCTAAAGACAATACGCCGACGGCTTCCGCAACCAGCAACCCGGCTGCAGAAGCATAATTCTGCAACGTTCCAACCTGTTGACTGAAACGAGGGTGCCACGGTGCCCTCGTTTCATTTCCGGCTGATGATTCTTCAATGCGGCAAGTTCAGGCTGAAGTTGGTGCGACCTCTGCTGATGGGGGTGGTAAACGTCACGCCTGACTCCTTTTCCGATGGCGGGCATTACCTGCGGCTCGATGCGGCAGTGGAGCATGCGCGACGGATGATTGATGAAGGCGCGGATTTTCTCGATATCGGTGGCGAGTCGACGCGACCGGGCGCTGCTGCGGTCAGTCTGGATGAGGAGCGTCGTCGCGTACTGCCGGTACTGGAAGCGCTGCTGCCCGCGAATATTCCCCTTTCTGTGGATACGCAGAAGCCGGAACTGATGCGCGAGGTTGCAGCGGCGGGCGCCGCAATGATCAATGATGTCAATGGCTTCGAGGCTGAAGGCGCACTGCAGGCCGTGTCGGGCAGCGACTGCGCGGTATGCATCATGCACAAGCAGGGGCAGCCGCAGACCATGCAGGAGGCACCGCAGTATTGCGATGTGGTGGCCGAGGTGGATGCTTATCTGCGGGCGCGCATTGTCGCTGCAGAAGCGGCCGGGATTGCGCGATCACGGCTGGTGATCGATCCCGGCTTTGGTTTCGGAAAAACGCTGGCACATAACCTGTTGTTGCTGCGGGAACTGGACCGGATCAAGGCTGCGGGTGTACCGGTTCTGGCCGGCCTGTCGCGCAAATCGATGATCGGCGCGCTGACCGGTCGCGAAGTCGGGGAGCGGGTATTCGGTAGCGTGGCTGCGGCCTTGATTGCGGCCCAGCGCGGCGCGGCCATCCTGCGAGTTCATGATGTCGCCGCAACGCGTGATGCGCTGGCGGTGTGGAATGCTGTCAGGGATTAATCACAGGCAAGCCACGGCTTTTTCGCCGCCATGACGCCAAAAGCGTCATAAACAACAAGAATCCGGAATTATCAGTAAAGCCCAGGCAACTCAGAACGGGTTATGGTGCGGTTTTTCCACACCGCATTTGCTGCTATTCTTCAAGCCTTTTTTGACGTTCCTGGCGTACCCATTGATCGGGTATTGAAAAGAATCTTGGCGGGAAATAAACCATGAGCAGGAAATATTTCGGTACTGACGGTGTCCGCGGCACGGTGGGTGATGCACCCATTACGCCGGATTTTGTAATGCGTCTGGGTTATGCGGCGGGCAAGGTGCTTGCCGGTAAATCCACTGGCAGCGGTCGTCCGACCGTACTCATCGGCAAGGACACCCGCGTTTCGGGTTACATGCTCGAGTCCGCGCTGGAGGCCGGGCTGTCATCCGCCGGCGTCGATGTGCTTCTGGTCGGTCCGATGCCCACACCTGGTGTTGCCTACCTGACACGAACTCTTCGGCTATCTGCCGGCATTGTCATCAGTGCCTCGCACAACCCCTACCAGGACAATGGAATCAAGTTCTTTTCAGCTGACGGCAACAAACTGGCCGATGCGACCGAGTCTGCAATTGAGTTGGCGCTTGATCAACCGCTCAAGTGCAAGTCCTCTTCCGGGCTGGGCAAGGCGCGGCGCATGGATGACGCGGCCGGCCGTTACATCGAATTCTGCAAAAGCACATTTCCTGCAAAGATGGATCTGCATGGCCTGCGCGTTGCGGTCGACTGCGCGAATGGCGCCGGCTACCACATCGCGCCGCATGTGTTCCACGAACTTGGCGCTGACGTAGTGACAGTTGGTGTTCAACCGGATGGCTTTAATATCAACAAAGGTGTGGGGGCGACACACGCCGAATCACTGCAGCGTGCGGTCAGACGTGCGAAGGCGGACATCGGCGTTGCGCTGGACGGGGATGGTGACCGGCTGATCATGGCTGACGCAAAGGGTCGCATTTTCGACGGCGATGAACTGCTTTACGTTATTGCAGCGCACCGCAAGAGCGCGCGCTCGTTGCGCGGTGGCGTGGTGGGGACGCAGATGACCAACCTCGCCATGGCGCAGGCGCTGGCGAAACAGAAGATTCCTTTCGCGCGTGCCAAGGTCGGTGACCGTTATGTACTGGAGATGTTGCACGGGCGGGGCTGGCAGATCGGTGGCGAAAATTCCGGCCACATCATTTGTCTGGATCAGCACACTACAGGTGACGCTATCGTGTCCGCGCTTCAGGTCATGCAGGCACTGCTGGCAGCGGGCAAGACACTGGATCAGGCCGTTGATTTCAAGCTGTATCCGCAGGTGCTGGTGAATGTGCGATTTGCCGGCGGTTCGGCACGCGATATTGTTGCCGCTGCAGTGGTGCAAAAGGCGGTTTCAGCAGCAGAAAAAATCCTCGGTAATGATGGCCGGGTATTGCTGCGGCCGTCCGGTACCGAGCCTGTCATCCGGGTTATGGTCGAAGGCAAGTCGAAACAAATCGTTTCGCGCTGTGCTGCTGCGATTGCAAAGGCAGTAAGCGCAGCAGCCTGAATTCAGCGCTTATCCGAAGCGTCCGGTGATGTAGTCTTCCGTCGCCTGTTTCTGCGGCTTGATGAAGATCTGGTCGGTTTTTCCGAATTCGATCATTTCGCCGAGATACATGTAGGCGGTAAAATCGGAAACCCGTGCTGCCTGCTGCATGTTGTGGGTCACAATTGCCACGGTGTACTCGGACTTGAGTTCGCTCACCAGCTCTTCGATTTTTGCAGTGGAAATCGGATCAAGGGCGGAAGTCGGTTCATCCAGAAGGATCACCGATGGTTTGACCGCGACCGATCGCGCGATGCAAAGGCGCTGCTGCTGGCCCCCCGAGAGTGCAAGGCCGCTCTGGTTAAGCTTGTCCTTGGCTTCATTCCACAGCGCTGTCTTGGTCAGCGCCCATTGCACCCGTTCATCCATTTCACCTTTGGACAGGTTTTCATAAAGACGTACGCCGAAGGCGATGTTGTCGTAGATCGACATCGGGAACGGCGTCGGTTTCTGAAACACCATGCCGATGCGGGCGCGCAGCAGGTTCAGATCCTGCTTCGGTTCGAGGATGTTCTGACCGTAGAAATTAATTTCGCCTTCGGCCCTTTGCCCGGGATACAGGCTGTACATGCGATTTAGTGCACGCAGCAGCGTGGACTTGCCGCAGCCAGAAGGGCCGATGAACGCGGTGACCTTGTGCTCGGCGATGTCGAGGTTGATGTCCTTCAGTCCCTGAAATTTTCCGTAGAAAAAATTCATGTTGCGGATCTGAATCGCGATCTTGGGTTCTTGCTCTTGAGTGTTGTTCATGACGTGCTCTTTTGGCTGGATTTGGTGATGGTTGCGGTTAACCGGCGCGGTCAGGCTGATACCTTCTCGCGGAAGAACACACGTGCCAGGATATTCAATACCAGTACCGTTAATGTGATCAGCAGCGCACCGCCCCAGTCCAGGCGTACCCAGTTGTCGTAGGGGCTCAGTGCAAACTGGAAAATCACCACCGGCAGGTTGGCCATCGGGCCACCCATGTCAAGCGAGAAGAACTGGTTGTTCAGCGCGGTAAAGAGCAGCGGTGCGGTTTCGCCGCTGATCCGGGCCAATGCCAGAAGCACACCGGTGACAACGCCGCTTTTGGCTGCGCGCAGGGTGACCATGGTGGTCACTTTCCAGCGCGGTGCACCCAGAGCGAAGGCGGCCTCGCGCAGGCTGCCGGGTACCAGGCGCAGCATATTTTCAGTCGTCCTCAGCACCACAGGAATGGCGATCAGCGCGAGCGCAATGGTGCCAGCCCAGCCGGAGAAATGTTTGACCTGGGCGACCAGAATCGCATACACGAACAGGCCCAGCACGATGGACGGGGCGCTCAACATGATGTCGGTCATGAAGCGGGTGATTTCAGCCGTCTTGCTGGTTTCGCCGAACTCGGCGAGGTAGATGCCGGCGAGAATGCCGATTGGTGTGCTCACCAGAGTCGCGAAGCCGACCATCATCAGACTGCCGACGATGGCATTGGCCAGACCGCCGCCCTCGGAACCGGGCGCCGGTGTCGATTTGAAAAATATGTTCCAGTCCAGTGCCTGGAATCCGTTCTTGAACAGTACGAACAGTATCCACAGCAGCACGGAAATGCCGAGGACCATCGCCAGCATGGACAGCGTTATGCCGATGCGGTTGGACATTAGGCGCCTGCGATACAGGTTGTTATTCATTCCAGTTTGCCTATTTGATTGGTCGGGTTCAGGTTTTCAGGCCCTTGGCCCGTTCGGTGCGGATGATCAGGATTTTTGCGCAGGCCAGTACCACGAAGGTGATCACGAACAGCAGCAGGCCCAAGGCGAACAGCGTCGACAGGTGGAAATCGTCAGCCTCGCCGAATTCATTGGCCAGGGTTGATGCGATCGACGTTCCCGGTGAGAAGAGTGAGGCGCTGATGCGTTGGGAATTGCCGATGACAAAGGTCACCGCCATGGTTTCGCCGAGCGCGCGGCCCAGTCCGAGCATCACACCGCCAATGACGCCCTGTTGGGTGTAGGGCAGCACGATGTACCGTACCACCTCCCAAGTCGTGCAGCCGATGCCATAGGCCGACTCGCGCAGGATGGGGGGCACGATTTCGAACACATCGCGCATCACCGCAGCGATGAATGGCAGGATCATGAATGCCAGGATCAGGCCCGCGGCAAGGATGCCGATGCCGTTGGTGGCGCCGCCAAACAGCGGTCCGATGATGGGCATCTGCCCGAGGGTGGACTGCATCGCGGGTTGGCCGTATTCGGCAAAAAGCGGGGCGAACACAAACAGGCCGAACATGCCGTAAATGATCGAGGGCACGGCGGCAAGCAATTCGATGGCAGTGCCGAGGGGCCGGCGCAGCCAGGTGGGGCAGGTTTCGGTCAGGAACAGGGCAATGCCGAAGCTGAGCGGCATGGCGATGAGGATGGCGATGGTGGCGTTGGATAAGGTGCCGAAAATCGCGATGGCGGCGCCAAACTCTTCATTGATGATGTCCCACTCGACGCGCCAGATAAACCCGACGCCGAATTTCTGCAGCGCCGGCCAGGCAACGATTGCGAGTGAGATCAGGATCCCGATCAGCGAGACCAGCACAATCAGTGAAAAACTCAGGGTGATCTTGTGGAATATGAAATCCTGAATACGCTGCTTCTTGATGATCTGCAGCAGACGCTGGTCACGCATTCCGCTTTCGGACACGGGTGCACTGCCTGACGTTGTTGCGCTCTCTGCCGCGGACGTATTCATGAATGCTCCGGAAATGGTGCTTTACTGCTTATTGACTGACTAACTTTACTAACCAAAAAGAAGGAGTGCCCGTAAAGGGCACTCCGTACCTTATTTAGAGCTTATTTGGCAATCTGCGTCCAGACTTTCTCGGTAATCGCCTTGGTCAGAACGTCCGGCAGCGGGACATAGTCCAGTTCCAGCGCCATCTGCTTGCCGTTCTTGAACGACCAGTCGAAGAATTTCAGAACATCCTGCGACATGGCTTTGTCGGTCGGGTTCTTGTACATCAGGATGAACGAAGCGCCGGTGATGGGCCAGGAATCGGCACCCCTCAGATTCACCAGTGAAATGCCCATGCCCGGGACGCTGAACCAGTCGGCGCCTGCGGCTGCAGCGGCGAAAGTTTTGTCGTCCGGATCCACAAACTTGCCGTCGCGGTTACGCATCTGCAGGTGCGGGATGTTGTTTTTCTTGGCATAGGCGTATTCGACATAACCGACGGAGCCTTTGACGCGGTTGACGTTGGCTGCCACACCTTCGTTGCCCTTGCCGCCGACCGAAGTCGCTGCCGGCCATTTGACTGCTGCGCCTTTGCCGACTTTTTCTTTCCATGCGGCGCTGACTTCGTTGAGGTAGTCGGTGAAGATGAAGGTGGTGCCGGAACCGTCGGCGCGGTGCACTACGGTGATGGCCTGATCCGGCAGTTTTTTGCCGGGGTTCAGAGCGGCGATCTTGGCATCGTTCCATTTGGGGATGGTGCCCATGAACATTTCAGCCAGTACTTCGCCCGTGACTTTCAGTTCACCCGGCTTGAAACCATCAAGGTTAATGATCGGGACCACGCCGCCGAGGATGGCGGGAAACTGCACCATGCCGTCTTTGTCGAGTTCGGCGCCGCTTAACGGGGCGTCTGTTCCACCAAAAGCTACAGTCTTGGCGCGAATCTGGCGGATGCCGCCGGAAGAACCGATCGACTGATAGTTGAGGCCGACATTGGTGGACTTTTTGTAGGCTTCAGCCCATTTGGCATAGATTGGGTACGGGAAAGTGGCGCCTGCGCCGGTGATGTCGGCAGCCTGTGCAGCTGACACCATCGCCAGGGCAGAAGCCGCGGCGACTGCAAAATTTCGGATGAATGCGTTCATATGACCTTCCTCGATAAATTAGAGTTTGCAAATGACGCCTATAGTGCGGGGCTCATAAGCCAGAAGGACTCTAACGCTCAAATATTGCAATAGAATGACAATGTAATAATTGAAAAAATATAATAAAATCAATTACTTACAATATTATTTTGAGGCGCGCCGGTAGCTTAGGTCAGAAAGTCACCTTGCAACGCAATACCTGCAGGCAGGCTCAGGTGCTGCGGGGTTTCCAGGCATTGACCAGCGCGACCAGCGTCAGCATCACCGGAACCTCTACCAGCACACCAACCACCGTCGCCAATGCAGCGCCGGAGTGCAGCCCGAACAGGGAAATCGCCACCGCAACCGCAAGTTCAAAAAAATTCGAAGTGCCGATCAGGCATGCGGGACCGGCAATGTCATGCGGCAGTTTAAGCCGGCGTGCCGCCCACCATGAAATAAAAAAGATCCCGTATGTCTGCAGCACCAGCGGCACGGCAATCAGGCCAATGATCAAGGGTTGCTCGACGATGGTGCCCGCCTGGAAGCCGAACAGCAGCACTACGGTGCCGATCAGGCCCGCCACCGACCAGGATTTGAGGCGGAGTACGAAGTTGCCGATGGCCTGCGCTGATCGTCGGGCCAAAAAATTGCGGGTGGCCATGCCGGCCAGCAGTGGTAATACGACGTAGAGCACTGTCGACAGCAGCAGCGTGGCCCAGGGCACCGTGACATCGGTCAGCCCCAGCAGCAGTCCTGCGATCGGGGCAAAAGCCACCACCATGATCAGGTCGTTGACCGAAACCTGAACGAGGGTGTAGCTGGCATCCCCCTTCACCAACTGGCTCCAAACGAACACCATGGCGGTACAGGGCGCCACGCCGAGCAGGATCATGCCGGCGATATATTCATTGGCGGTTTGAGGGTTGACCCAAGGTGCAAAGAGATAATCGAAAAACAAAACGGCAAGGGCCGCCATGGTGAATGGCTTGACCAGCCAGTTGATGATCAGCGTCAGCATCAGCCCCTGCGGTCTGCGCCCCACCTGTTTTACCGCACTCCAGTCGATCTGGATCATCATCGGGTAAATCATCACCCAGATAAATACGGCGACCACAAGGTTGACGTGCTCGTATTCAAGTTGCGCGATGGCCTGAAAAAAACCCGGGATCAGCAGACCCAGGGCGACACCGGCGGCCATGCCCAGGCCAACCCAGGCGCTCAAATACCGTTCAAATAAACCCAAGGCAATTCCTTCGCTGCTTTGCGATCAGTGCAATCAGTGCAATAAGACGGCCCGTTTGTTCAGGCCTTGACGCTGCCGATGCTGTCCAATTCCTTGCGCAGCGAGATCTGGTCGAGTTTTTCGATGGGCAGGCTCAGGAAAATTGCGATGCGCCGGTTGAGCACCATATAGGCGTCGTAGAACGCTTTCATGATCGTCTCCTCTTCGCCTTTCACCATCGCCGGATCATCAACGCCCCAGTGTGCGGTCATCGGCTGGCCCGGCCATATCGGACAGACTTCGCCGGCAGCCTTGTCGCAGACCGTCAAAACAAAATCCATTTTAGGCGCATCCGGTTGCGCGAATTCCGACCAGTCCTTGGCGCGCAGTCTGTCGATGCTGACATTGTGGCGCTTCAGCAGCGCAATGGCGTGTGGATTCACGGCCGCTGCGGGTTGACTGCCGGCGCTGTAACCGATTAAGCGGCCTTTGCCGTTCTGGTTGAGTATGGCTTCAGCCATGATGCTGCGCGCGGAGTTGGCGGTGCAAAGAAACAGCACATTGAATGTTTTTTTATCCATGATTTCTCCCATTTTGTTTTGTATCAAGTCGGTGATTGGTTTGCGGCCTGTAATTGCCTGATGCCTGACTGTGCATCTGAAGTATTTGGTGTCTGACAATCGATGGCCGGAATCACGCCGCAAGATGTTCCATGACAACAGTGCGCAGCCAGGAATTCCATCAGCTGCCGCATCGTTTCAAGGTCGGCACGGTAGCGCAGAAACCGTCCTTCGCGCGATTGAGTGACCAGGCCGCAGTAATGCAGTTCTTTCAAGTGGAAAGACAGTGCATTGCCCGGAATGGCCAGTGCATCGGCGATCTGCCCGGGATACAAACCTTCATTTCCGGCGCCCACCAGCAGACGAAATACGCGCAGACGCGAAATCTGTGCCAGCGCCGCCAGTGCTTTCACAAAACGGGCCTCATTGGTTAAAGCCGCTTCGGTGATCATGTTGCCGCGCCGATTGCGGCCGGTCGTGCTTCAGGAAGGCGCAGGGTGATCAGCCAGCAGATCAACAGCATCAGTGCGGATCCGAGCAGTGCATAAATCAGTCCACCCCATTGGTAAAGCAATCCCGAAAGCAGGGTGCCGAGAAAACGCCCCAATGCATTGGCGGCATAGTAAAAACCCACGTCCTCGGCGGCTTTTTCAGAACCCGCATAAGCCAGCACCAGGTAGCTATGAACGGAAGAGTTCACCGCAAATACAAAACCGAAAATGCCGAGGCCGATTACCACGACCCATTGCAGTTGTGGCACATCAAGGTATACCGCGGCTGCAAGTCCTGCAGGAATCAGCGCCAGCACCGCAGACCAGGCGCGGGCGGCCGGCACTTCGTGGCTCAGGCCATCCTGGCTGCGGCGAACCAGTTGTGGTGCAAGGGCCTGCACCAGACCGTAGCCGATGGTCCATACAGCGAGAAAACCGCCGACCATGGAAAATGTCCATCCGACCGAATACAAATAAACCGGAACGCCGACTACGAACCAGACATCGCGTGCACCGAACAATACGACGCGTGCTGCCGCCAGCGCATTGATGCCCGGATTTTTGGCGAACAGTTCCTTTGCCGATTTCGAGGCCTTGCTTTTGCCCATCATCGGCGGCAGTGAAAACACCACGCCAAGCAGCACCAGTGCGAGCAGCCCGGCCATCAGCCACAGCGACACCTTGAAACCCAATGTTTCGAGCAGCAGGCCACCCAAGAAAAAGCCGACGCCTTTCATCGCATTTTTGCTGCCGGTAAACCACGCGACCCATTTGAACAACTGCCCGGCCTGCTGATTTTTGACCTGATCCGCTGTTACCTTGATCGCTGATTTACTGGCGGTTTTGGTCAGGTCCTTGGCCACACCGCAAATGCCCTGCGCCACCAATACCCAGGCTACCGACAGCGCTGCCGTCCAATCGGGATTGAGTTGCGAGAGCAGGGTGAAACCGATGATCTGGGTGGTGAGTCCGACCATCAGCATTTTTGCGATGCCGAAGCGGACCGCCAGCCAGCCGCCGATCAGGTTGGCGACCACGCCGGCGGCTTCGTAAAGCAGAAACAAAAATGCCAGCGTGAACGGCGAGTAGCCCAGCCGGTAAAAATGCAGCAGCACCAGCATGCGCAAGGCACCGTCGGTGAGGGTGAATCCCCAGTACGCCGCGGTGACGATGGCGTAATTGCGCACGGCGTGCTGCATCTCAGATCCCGGTGTTTTTCATGTGGCAGGCGAGGTCGACCATGCGGCAGGCATAAGCCATTTCGTTGTCGTACCAGGCGTAAACCTTGAGCAAGGTGCCGTCGGTGACCATGGTCGACAATGCATCGACGATGCTGCTGCGGGTGTCGCGTGCGTAATCGGCGCTGACCAGTGGCCGTGTTTCGTAACCCAGAATGCCAGCGAGGGATCCTTTTGCGGCTTCGGCAAACAGGGCGTTGACCTCTTCCGCAGTGGTGGTGCGCTGCAGTTCGAACACGCAGTCAGTGAGCGAGGCATTCAATACCGGGGCGCGCACGGCGTGGCCGTTGAGTTTGCCCTTGAGTTCGGGATATATCAGCGCAATCGCGGTGGCGCTGCCGGTGGTCGTGGGCGCCAGGCTCAGCATCGCGCTGCGCGCGCGACGCAAGTCCTTGTGCGGTGCGTCCACCACCAGATTGGTATTGGTGGGGTCGTGGATCGTGGTGATCTGTCCGTGACGGATGCCCAGATTGTCATGCACTACTTTCACTACCGGCGCGAGGCAGTTGGTGGTGCAGGATGCGGCCGTGACAATGCGATCCCTGGCCGGATCATATTGTTGGTGATTGATGCCGACGACGATATTCAGTATGCCTCCGGTCTTCACCGGCGCAGCGACGATGACCCGTTTGGCGCCCCGCTTCAGGTGACCTTCCAGTGTTTCTGGCGTCAGGAATTTGCCGGTGCATTCGAGTACCAGATCCACGCCAAGGTCGCCCCAGGGAATTTCGGCGCTCGTGGCATGAGCGCTGAATGACAGACGCCGCTCATCAATGCGTATGGTCTGCTCATTCTCGGCGGCGATGTCGGCGCGCCATTTGCCCTGTACGCTGTCGAAAGCCAAAAGGTGAGCGGTTGCGGGGGCTCCGCCTTTAAGTTCGTTAAGATGCACCACTTCGAGTCGATTGCCGGCTCGGGGATCATCGCCGGGCCGTTCAGCGGCGCCCATTGCTGCGCGCAAGGCCAGACGCCCAATCCGCCCCATGCCATTGATGCCTACTTTCATGCAGTACTCCCGTAATATTTTGACGTTTCAACTACTGTTGAACTAATTCGCGAATTTAAAGCCCCAATGTGACAGCTGTAAGACAATCAGCCGTTCATGGTTGATTCCGGTTAATGGGCTGTAGCGCTCAGGTCTTTACCATGTACAAAACATAAAGAGTGGGCGGTTCTGGAGATGGCGGCTGGGTGTTGCGCTGGCATACAGGTATCCGTGTACCTTGGCCTTCGGGTACAATATTGGGATTACTCTAGGTGGCAATAAATTTCCAATGAAAAACAATGACTTGGCGCTGATTCGCGGTAGCCTGGTGGCGATCGTCACGCCCATGCAGGAGGATGGCGGGCTGGACCTCGATGCTTTTCGCCGCCTGATCGACTGGCACATAGCCGAAGGCACCAACGGCATTGTAGTGGTCGGCACCACCGGGGAGTCTCCGACGGTCGATTTCGACGAGCACGGGCTGTTGATCGAAACCGCGGTACGTCATGCCGCCAGCCGAGTTCCGATCATTGCCGGCACTGGCGCCAACTCCACGCGCGAAGCGATCGAGTTGTCGCGCTTCGCCAAGAAGGCGGGTGCGGTAATGAGTCTTTCGGTGGTGCCTTATTACAACAAGCCGACGCAGGAAGGTTTGTACCGCCATTTCAAGGCCATCGCCGAGGCGGTGGACATCCCGCAGATCCTGTACAACGTACCTGGCCGCACGGTGGCTGATATGGCCAATGACACGGTACTGCGGCTCGCCCAGGTGCCCGGCATCGTCGGCATCAAGGACGCCACCGGCAATCTGGAGCGCTGCACCGACCTGCTGCGACGCAAACCCAAAGAGTTTTGTGTTTACAGCGGCGATGATGCAACCGGCATTGCCTTGATGCTGCTGGGAGGGGATGGCGTCATTTCAGTAACTTCGAATGTGGCGCCACGTTTGATGCGTGAAATGTGTGATGCCGCCTTGGGCGGCAATGCCGCCAAGGCGGTGGAGATCAATAATCGTCTGCTCGGTTTGCACCGTCATCTGTTCTGCGAAGCCAACCCGATTCCGGTCAAGTGGGCTGTCCAGCAACTTGGGTTGATGAAAGGCGGTATCCGTTTGCCGTTGACTGAATTGTCACCGCAGTACCATGCGCTGGTGCAAGAGGCGATGAAGCAGGCCGGCGTGACTGCACTAGTTGGAGAGAAGCGTCATGCAACGGCATAAAATTTTTCCACTGGCTGCCGCGCTTGTTGCCGTTCTGGTTTTGGGCGCATGCGGTTCGCTGGAGATTCCAACCAAGAAAGTTGATTACAAATCGACGACAAAACTGCCGCCGCTGGATATTCCCCCGGACTTGGCGCGACCTGGTGGTGATGACAGGTTCGTGGTTCCTGACACCAATCCGAAAGGGAGCACTACATTTTCCGACTTCAGCAGGGATCGCAAGGTCAAGCCTCAGAGCAGTGCTGCCGCGACTGTCCTGCCTGAAATTGACAAGGTGCGCATCGACCGCGCCGGCACCCAGCGTTGGCTTGTTGTGCCGGGTAATCCGGATCAGTTGTGGCTGACCATCAAGGATTTCTGGCAGGAATCCGGGTTCATCATCAATGTCGAGACGCCTGAAGCTGGAGTGATGGAAACAGACTGGGCGGAGAACAGGGCCAAAATCCCGCAATCCGGTATCACAGGCGTGATTGGTCGTGCGCTTGACAGTCTTTATGCGACATCCGAGCGTGACAAGTTCCGCACCCGCATCGAGCGGGGCGGGCAGCCCGGTACGACTGAAATCTACATCAGCCATCGCGGCATGGAGGAGGTGTACATCTCCGAGGGCAAGGACGTGTTGCGCTGGCAACCGCGCAAGGCGGATCCCGATCTCGAGGCGGAGATGTTGCGCAAGCTGATGGTGCGTTTTGGTGTGGAAGACGGCCGTGCCAGAACCCAACTGGCCAGTACCAGACCCGAGTTGCAGGCGAAGATCAACCGCGGTGCTGACGGGGACCGGCTTACCTTGACCGATCCGTTTGACCGTGCCTGGCGCAGAGTGGGTTTGGCACTTGACCGTGTGGGCTTTACTGTTGAGGATCGGGATCGTTCGAAGGGGATTTACTTCGTGCGCTATATCGATCCGGACGCGGATCTCAAAACCACGGAAGACAAGGGCTGGCTGTCCAAGCTCAAATTCTGGGGCGGTTCGTCCAAAATCCCGAGCAAAGAGCAATACCGCATTCTTGTTGAGGGTGGTGCTGCCGGAGCCGAGGTGCTGGTTCTCAATAAAGACGGCACACGTGAAAAGTCCGATACCGCCAATCGCATACTGACCCTGCTTTTTGATCAGTTGAAGTGAGTTTCCCGGCACAGTTGCATGCTCCCGGCTGGCGCCGGTGTCTTGCCTTTTTCTGCAAGCCTTTGCAATGATCCGTTTTGCATCTCTCGGCAGCGGCAGCGAGGGCAACGGTCTGCTGGTGGAGGCCGGGCGCTCGCGGGTCCTTCTTGATTGCGGTTTCAGTGTTGCCGAGACAGTGCGGCGCCTTGGTCGTCTTGGTGTTGCGCCCGAAACCCTTGATGCCATCCTTGTTACCCACGAGCATGACGATCACGTCGGTGGCGTCGGGCGTTTCTCGCGGCGTTTCGGAACCCCTGTGTACCTGACCTATGGCACTCACGCAGCCGCTGGTTGCGGAGAATTGGGGGAAACCGTCGTCATTGACAGTCACACCCCGTTTGCAGTCGGTGATCTGGAAGTGATGCCCTACCCGGTGCCGCACGATGCTCGCGAGCCCACGCAGTTCGTATTTGGCGATGGCGCTGTCCGGCTGGGTGTTCTGACAGACGCCGGAGAGCCCACGCCACACATTGAGCAGATGCTGTCCGGTTTGGATGCCCTGGTGCTCGAATGCAATCATGATCTCACCCTGCTGCGGAACAGCGCCTATCCTGAACGTCTAAAGGAGCGTATCTCCGGCCGTCTGGGACATCTCGACAACGGTCAGGCCGCACAGATCCTTTCGGGCATCGACCGATCCGGCCTGCAGCATGTCGTTGCGGCACATTTATCGCAAAAGAACAATCGTCCGGAGCTGGCGATTGATGCACTTGCCGGTGCATTGGGATGTGAGCCCGGATGGGTTTCAGTTGCGACCCAGGCACATGGATTTGACTGGCGCTGTGTTACCTGATCACGAGGCCAATCACCAATAAAAAAGCCGGCCCGCAGGCCGGCTTTTTGTGGTGCATGCAGACTTACTTCTTGACGGCGTCTTTGGCGGCGTCTGCGGCACCTTTGGCGGCATCAGCAGCGCCTTTGGCAGCATCGACGGCACCTTTGGCGGCGTCAGCAGCGCCTTGGGCGGCATCAGCCGGAGCGGTAGCGGCCGGTGCGCTGGCATCAGCTTTCGGCGCTTCAGGAGCCGGAGCCGGTGCGGGGGCCGGAGCCGGTGCAGTAGCAGGTGCAGGAGCCGGTGCGGGTTTTTCGCCGCAGGCGGCCAGACCAACCGCCAGCATGGCGGCGATAACGAGGGAGCGGTTCATGATTATCTAAATCCTTCGAAGGTAAAGAGGTTCTATCCAAATTTGGTTGGTGCTTCGGGCTGACAACCCCATGCAGGCCAATTGCGGCAACCCTCAGTCCGGCACATATTGTACCAGTGTTTACCGTGTATTTCAGCGTGCAATACACCATGTGGTCACAGGCCCGTGACGTGGGCTGGCAGCGGTGGTCCAGAACATTCGGCAATTTCGTCAAAACGCTCAATTAATTGCTGGGTTGCCGTCGCGTCATTCAGCCCCTGAGCTGCCCTCATGTGCGCATGGTGAAAACGATGCAGATAGTGACTGCCGTCGAAGATTACAAAAGGGTCATACACATGTTTTGCGCCGCGCAGCGTTTCGCGAATGATGCAGGCGTGACTGAACTGCCGTGCAAATTCCAGAAAGCGGGGATGTTCGGTCGTCAATTGCCTTGTTTCATGAAGGATGATGAGCAGCCGGTTTGTTCGGGCTGCCAGCAGAAATTGCCGGAGCATTTCGATGCGTGCTGGATTGTCGTACCCGCGACTGAGGTTTTTGTCGAAAATGCGGATGTAGCGCTGAGTCAGCGGGATCATCTGATCGATGAGCGCTTCGTACTCCCGATTGCTTTCGAAGCGACGGTATTGGGCGTTGGGAAGATTTCCGGTCAGTTCCATACGGGACAAGGATCGTGATCAGTCGGAAAGCAGCGAAATAAAGCCCGCGCGATACCAGGTGTAAAGCGTTTCAGACACTGAACCCGGCAACACAGTTTTCGGTGGCACTTTTCTGCGATCAGCGAATCGGCACAAGGCCAATCTTGCGGTTGCCGGTATCTGACAGTACTCGCCGTTCATGTAGAACGCATGGTCGTCGTAAAGCAGTATCGAGGCCGGGGCCAGTTGCAGTCCGTTGCGGTGGGCAGTGCGTGCAAAGGCCGGCGCAGACAGCGCGCGTCCTGGAGGATTGAAAACGACGTGAGACTTTGGCGTGCTGAGATCCTCGCCAATGAAACGCAGCATGTCCGCATGTTTCCAGCGCGCCTGCGCCAGCAAATCAAACAGGTCGCGTGCGAGTTGTGGTGCGATGCGCGCCGGCTGTTGCGTTGCTTTCAGGTGGGGATCGGCATAGAGGCCGCGCGCGTCGAGATTGTCCTGCAGGAAATCATAAAAACGGCTGCACAGGTCCTGGGCTGATGGTGCGCGAAACCCGACTGACAGCGTAATGCAGTCGGAAAGCGCCACGCCATCATGCGCATAACGCGGCGGCAGATACAGCAGGTCGCCGGTGTCGAGTGTCCACTCCCGGGTCGGACGGAAGTCACTCAGAATTTTCAGTGGTGCGTTTTCCACAAGGGTCAGATCGCGCTGGCGGCTGATTTGCCAGCGGCGGGTTCCTTCGCCCTGGAGCAGGAAAACATCGTAGCTGTCGAAATGCGGACCGACACCGCCGCCGGGCGGGGCGTAGCTCACCATCAGATCGTCGAGGCGGGCGTAGGGGATGAAGTCGAAACGGCCGAGCAGTTCCTTTGCGCGGGGCAGCAGCAGATCCACGCCCTGAACGAGCAGGGTCCAGTCCCGATCCGGGAGTTTTGCAAAGTCCTGCCGCCGGAAGGGGCCGTGGCGGACGTCCCAGCGCCGCCCTTTGCGGGTAATCAGCCGGGCTTCTGCCTCCGGCAGCAATGCCAGTTCGATCAATGAGCGGCGGTTGATCAGATCGGCGAATTCCGGCAGGCTGCCGCGGGCGAGCAAAGGCTTTTTTTGCCAGTGCTTATGCAGGAATTGTGCCGGGGTAAGCCCGTTGAGCAGTTTGTTGCGCATTGGCAGTGATTATAAATGGCCAGTTGCTGCGCGCGCTTGACCTCCCGCAGCTTTGTTCACAGAATCCGGCATGGCAAATCTGAATCCAGTGATTCCGGATATCCATCGCGCCTCGCGCAAGACCTCGGAGCAGTTGAGGCAGGGCGTTCGCGCGCCGGCGTTTGAGCTGCCTGACGCCGATCTGAACTGGGTCTGTTTCAAAGACCTTTGCGGGCACAGCAAACTGGTGTTTTATTTTTATCCGCGTGATGACACGCCGAGTTGTACTGCCGAAGCGCTGGAATTCAGCGAGCTGGAAATGGATTTTCGTGAATGCGGTGCGCTGGTTCTTGGCATCAGCATGGATGACTGCATGGTCCACGGCGCATTCCGCGACAAGTATGGTCTGGCCGTGCAGTTGTTGTCGGATGTCGAAGGCGAGGTGTGCCGCCGTTACGGGGTGCTGGAGTTGAAGGAATGCGAAGGAGGCTGGCGCGAATGCATACGCCGGTCGACTTTTGTGATTGACCGCAAGGGCGTTGTGCAGCACGCGCTCTATGGCGTGAGCCCCCGTGGCCACGCTGCGCAAGTGCTGCAGTTAATCAAGGAAATGTGATGCAGATTGCAAAAAACACGGTAGTCATGCTGACTTTCGAGCTGCTGGATGCGCAGGGCAACGTGATCGAGAAGACGGACGATCCGATTGCCTACCTCCACGGCGGCTACCATGGAATTTTTCCGCTGGTCGAGCAGGAACTGGACGGGAAGGCTGCCGGACACAGTTGCAAGGTGCGCCTGGCGCCGGAAGATGCGTTCGGCCAGTACGATGCCGAACTGGTGCATATGGAAACGCGCGACAAGTTTCCTCCGGAGGTGGCGGTCGGCATGCAGTTCGAAGGCCGCGGCGATCAGTCCGGACATGCGATGGTTTACACGGTGACCGATGTCGCCGAAGACAAGGTGGTTGTCGACGGCAATCATCCGCTGGCCGGGCAGACGCTGGATTTCAGCTGCACGGTTGCTGAAGTGCGTGCGGCCACCGGTGAGGAACTTGAGCACGGACATGTGCATGGTCCGCACGGCCATCATCACTGATTGACTGCGGTTGGAGTGATCCCGGTGGTGTAATCGCACCATCGGGACTTGCAGAAATAGCAATAAAAACAATTAGTTATTAATTACTTTTGGCGTCGTCCCGCGCCATTTCCCGCAGCCGGTAAAGCAGATCCAGAGCATCGCGTGGCGTCAGCGCATCGGGGTCGCAGTCGCGCAACGCGTCGATTGCGGGATGCGGCTCGGTGGTTGGCGCATCAGCGGTCGCTGCAGGCGCCGAGAACAGATCACCTTGCGGCGCGTGCGCAGCCGCAGCGGCCTCCAGATCAGCGAGATGTTTGCGCGCGCTGCGGATCACTGCGGCCGGGACACCGGCGAGTTGTGCGACCTGCAGGCCGTAACTCTGGTTCGCCGGACCTTCCTCGACGCTGTGCAGGAACACGATGCGGTCCTTGTGCTCGACCGCGTCGAGATGCACGTTCACCACCTGTTTGAAATCGACGGCGAGCTGCGTCAATTCGAAGTAGTGGGTCGCAAACAGCGTATGACAGCCGCCGCGTTCAATCAGGTGGCGGGCGATCGCCCAGGCCAGCGCCAGACCATCGTAAGTCGAAGTGCCGCGGCCGATTTCATCCATCAGCACCAGGCTTTGCGGCGTGGCGTGATGCAGGATGTAGGCGGCCTCGGTCATTTCGACCATGAACGTTGAACGACCGCCGGCCAGATCATCGGCAGCGCCGATGCGCGTGAAGATGCGGTCAAGCGGACCAAGACGCGCACGAGTTGCCGGCACGAACGATCCGCAATGCGCCAGCAGCGCAATCAACGCGGTCTGCCGCATGTAAGTCGATTTGCCGCCCATGTTGGGGCCGGTGATCAGCAACATGCGGCGAGTGGCCGACAGTTTTGTGTCGTTCGCGATAAAAGGCGTGACCTGCGCTTCGACCACCGGGTGACGGCCGCCGTCGATATCGATTACCGGCTCATCGGTGAATTCAGGGGCCGCCCAGTTCAATGCTGCGGCACGTTCCGCAAATGCCGCCAGCATGTCCAGTTCAGCGATTGCCGCGGCGACCTGCTGCAGCACAGGTACTTGTGGTGCCAGGTCGCGCAGTAATTGTTCATAGAGCAGTTTTTCCCGCGCCAGCGCGCGTTCCTGTGCGGACAGCGCCTTGTCTTCGAAAGTTTTTAATTCCGGCGTGATGTAGCGCTCGGCGTTTTTCAGGGTCTGTCGCCGGCGGTAATCATCCGGAACCTTGTCGGATTGCGCGCGGGTGACTTCGATATAAAAACCATGCACCCGGTTGTATTCGACTTTCAGCGTCGTAATGCCGGTACGTGTACGTTCACGGGTTTCGAGTTCGGCGAGGAAGGCGCCACAGTTGTCCTGGATGCCACGCAATTCGTCGAGGTCCGCGTCATAACCGTCAGCGATCACCCCGCCTTCGCGGATGATTGCCGCGGGTTCGGGCTTGACGGCCCTGGTCAGCAGATCAGCCAGCGCTTCCTGTGGCGCAAGATCAACGGCAAGCCCGCCGAGCCTGCCGTCAGCAGCACCGCCCAGGGCGGCAACCAGAGCAGGTAGCCGGTTAAGCGATTCGCGCAGACCGGACAGGTCGCGTGGTCGTGCCGATGCCAGTGCAATCCGCGCCGCAATCCGTTCGACGTCGGAGAAATTTTTCAGTGCACTGCGTACCGCAACATGGCGTTCATGGTCGATCAAGGCGGCGACCGCGGCATGCAGTGACTGCACATGCGCACGGTCGGTAAGCGGATGATGCAGCGCATGGCGCAGGCGGCGGCTGCCCATGCCGGTGGCGCAGGTGTCGAGCATTGATAACAAGGTCGGTGCCGGTTCACCGCGTATGGTTTCGGTCAGTTCCAGGTTGCGTCGCGTTGACGGATCCATGCGCAGCCATGCACGTTCGGATTCAACAATCAGCGAACGCACATGAGCGATGGCCGTGCCTTGCGTTGATTTGGCGTAATCGAACAGCGCGCCGGCGGCGGCCAATGCGGCATCCAGTCCCTGGGCGCCGAAACCGCTCAGGTCGTGGGTTTCAAACTGCGCAGTAAGCGTGCGGCGTGCGACTTCAGTATCAAAGCGCCACGGCGGCAGGCGGCGAATCGCCACGCCGGTTTCGCTCAATTCAATGTTCCCGCCCTCGGCCAGCAGGATTTCCGCAGGTCGCAGCCGTTCCAGTTCAACGGCCAGATTGGCTGGCGCGGTTTCCATGGCACAGAAGCGTCCGGAAGACAGGGAAAGCCAGGCGAGCCCAAGCACATTGCCGGCACGATGGGCCGCAAGCAGCAGGTTGTCGCTCTTGTCGTCGAGCAAAGCCGACTCGGTCAGCGTGCCCGGAGTGACGATGCGTACCACCTTGCGTTCGACCGGACCTTTTGATGTCGCCGGGTCGCCAATTTGTTCGCAGATCGCGACGGATTCGCCGAGTTTCACCAGTCTCGCCAGATACTGGTCCAGCGCATGGAAAGGTACGCCGGCCATCTTGATCGGTGTGCCTGCGGATTCGCCACGCGAAGTCAGGGTGATATCCATCAACCGTGCCGCGCGCTCAGCATCGTCGAAAAACAGTTCGTAGAAATCACCCATGCGGTAGAACACCAACTGATCCGGGTGCTCCGATTTGATGCGCAAATATTGCTGCATCATTGGCGTGTGGGCAGCGACGGGTGTTTCCGGTTTCATGGCGTCGTATTTTACGAGAAGCACAGGGTAATTGAATTTTGTTTTTAGAAACAATGTATTGCGTTTTCTGCCTCGCTTGTGTTGTAGCATTGGCGGCACCACCGCTTGAATGGCAGAGGATAATTCCGCAGTGAAAGAGATCACCGTAATCGGAGCGGGCATCGTGGGTATCGTGACCGCGATCTATCTGCAGCGCGAAGGCCACAGGGTCACGGTAGTTGATCGTCAGTCGCCCGGCGAAGGCACTTCCTTCGGTAACGCCGGGTCGGTGGCGCCCGGTTCGATCGTGCCCGTGGCCATGCCCGGCACACTGAAACAGGTTCCGAAGTGGCTCAGCGATCCGCTGGGGCCGCTGACGCTGTCCTGGTGTCAACTGCCGTTCATGCTGCCCTGGTTCCTGCATTTCCAGCGCGCCTGCAATCCTGACCGTGTGCAGCGAGCGGCAGCCGTTCTGCGATCACTGAATGCGCCGTCGGTTGATGCTTACGTTGACCTGTTGGGTGCTGCCGGTGCACCGGAGCTGCTGCGGCGTGAGGGCATGCTGCATGTCTATAAAACCGAGGCCGGGTTCAAGGCCAGCGCATTCGGGCGCCGTTTGCGCGCTGACAACGGCTGCGTGATGGAACTGGTCGATGCCGACAAAATCCGTGAACTCGCGCCCGGACTTTCGCCAGGCTACCGCTGGGGTTTTAACCTGCTGGACAATGCGCATGTGCGCAGCCCGCAGGGGGTGGTGCAGGCGCTGGCTGCGCATTTCCAGGACAAGGGCGGTACGCTCATCCGTGCCAATGTCACGGATATTCGCTGCGACGAAGGCGCTGGCGTGCAACTGCATACCAACGACGTGACACTGACTGCCGAGTGCGTAGTCATCTCGGCCGGGTATGCCTCGGCCAAACTGGCGGCAAAACTCGGCACCCGCGTGCTGCTGGCACCGGAACGCGGTTACCACATCGAAATTCCCGGTGCCGTAACCGAACAGCACTGCCCGGTCACCGACGGTGAGTCACGTTTTGTCGCGACGCCGATGGCGGGTGGCTTGCGTATCGCCGGCACCTCCGAGTTCCAGGCTGCCGATGCTGCGCCTAACTGGGCACGTGCGGAAACGCTGGCGAAGCTGGCTGAAGGCATGTTCCCTGGCATCAAGGTGGAGAATTACAGCCGCTGGATGGGTGTGCGTCCGTCAACGCCGGATTCCTCGCCCATCATCGGTCGTTCGCCCCGGCACCGGCAGGTGCTGTTTGCCTTCGGCCATGGTCATTGGGGGTTGATGTCGGCGCCGGTCACCGGCCAGTTGGTGGCGGATATCGTCGCTGAGCGCACGCCGCGTATCGACCTGTCACCGTTCCGGCCGGAACGGTTCAATCTTTACTGAGCTTCGATCCCGGCCTGCTTGACGATTTTTGCCCAGCGCGCCATTTCGGTTTTCTGGAAAACATCGAACTCGGCGCTGCTGTTGGCGACGGGTTCGCCGCCCATGTCGATGATGCGCTGACGCACGTCGGGCAGGCTGACGATGCGCACAATCTCCGTGTTTAGCCTTGTGACAACCGCCTGCGGCGTTTTTGCCGGTACCCAGATACCGTACCAGGAGCCGGTGACCATTTCCTTGTATCCGGTCTCGACAAAGGTTGGCACATCCGGCCATTGCGGCAGGCGTTTTTCGGAGGTGATACCCAGTGTGCGCAGGCGCCCAACCTTGATGAATTCACCGACGGCCGACGGACTGTTGAACATGAACTGGATCTGCCCGGTCATGACATCGGTGATGGCTTGTCCCTGTCCCTTGTAGGGGACATGGATCATGCTGGTGGTGGTAACGGATTTCAGCAGTTCCGCAGTCAGATGCGTGGACGAGCCCGGGCCTGATGAACCGAAGCTCATGTCGCCGGGCCGCGCTTTTGCCAGTCCGATGAAGCCCTTGATGTTTTTGACCGGCAGCGCGGGTGTGACCACCAGCATCAGCGGTGACGAAGAAACCACGGTGACGGGGATGAAATCGCGCACCGGATCGTAGGTCATTTTCGAGAACAGGCTGGGTACGATCACATGTATCGAAGAATTGGCAAGAAGCATATGGCCATCGGGCGGACTTTTTGCGACCAATTCAGCGCCGATCATGCCGCTGGCGCCGGCGCGGTTTTCGACAACAACCGTCTGGCCCAGCGATTCGGTGAGTTTTTGCGCGACGATGCGGGCCGTGATGTCCACGGGGCCACCGGGAGAAAATGGGGCCATGATGCGCACGGTGCGTGAAGGATAGGTCTGTGCCAGCGCGGTGCTGATGGTGAGCACTCCGGACACGGCGAGCAGCAGGGCGGTGCGTAACATGAAGGTCTCCCGAATAGGTGGATCGTATGGCCAGCCAACAATTGTCCTAGCATGCGTCATGACAATGCCGGAGCGCAAGCGCAGGGCAAGGACACGATAAGCCGGTTGTATAATCGATTCAATTCAAATTATCTGAGGCGGGAGTCAAAATAATGGCAAGAAAAGGCTACGGCGGTAAAACGATTTATGGCGCGCGTGTCGGCATACTGATGCTGGATACCAAGTGGCCGCGTCCGCCTGGCGACACGGGTAATGCCTATACCTGGCCATTCCCGGTGCTCTACAAAGTGGTTCCCGGCGCGAGCGCCCGGGTTGTCATCCACGAAAAAGGCAAAGGCCTCGGTCCGGCGTTCCTGAAGGCCGCCGAAGAACTGGTCAAGGAAGGTGCCGATGGCATCACCACGACCGGGGGTTTTCTCGCGATTTTTCAGAAAGAACTCGCTGCACATGTCAACGTGCCGGTGGCCAGTTCATCCCTGTTCCAGATCCCGCTGGTGCAAAGACTGTTGCCGCCTGGCAAACGCGTGGGGGTGCTGTCGGTTCACGGCGACCGACTGACCGCAGAGCACTGGGATGCCGTCGGTGCGCCGCATGACACGCCGGTGATGGGTACCGAAGGCGGGCGCGAGTTCACGCGCGTGATGCTTGGCGATACCATCGATATGGATTACGAAATGGCGGAGCAGGACATCATGGAGGCCGGTGATGAATTGTTGCGGCGTCATCCCGAAGTCGGCGCCATTGTTTGCGAAAACCACAACATGGCGCCTTACGCCGCGGCGCTCAATGCGCGGCTGCGGATCCCCATTTATACCGTCTATACCTTTGTTACCTGGTTTCACTCCGGCCTGGCGCCGCGTGATTTCGGCTTTCCCGGATCGGCGACGCCGGAAATGTGGCGGGAACGTTAGAGCCTTCCCATGGATCTGGGCCTGCGCGGCAAGGTCGCGGCGATCACCGGCGGCAGTGAAGGCATAGGCCGCGCCACTGCACTGCGTTTTGTCAAAGAGGGTGTCAGGCTTGCGCTGTGTGCGCGGCGCAGTGAGGTGCTCAATGCCTTTGCCGACGAATTGCGGGCTCTGGGCGGGGAGGTGTTGGCGCTGAGCGCCGATGCGTCGCTGCCCGGTGAAATGGAGCGGTTCATCGCCGAGACGGTGCGCCAATATGGCCGTATCGACATCCTGGTCAACAATGCCGGCAGTACCGCCCAGGGGCCGTTCCTTAAAGCCGAGGATCCGGTGTGGAAATACGACCTCAGCGTCAAGCTGATGGCGCAGGTGCGTGCTGCCCGCGCTGCGATTCCTCACATGAAAAAGCAGGGTGACGGGCGCATCATCAATATCAGCATGGCTGGCGCCAAGCAGCCGCATGCAGCTTCGTTTCCGACCAGCGTCAGCCGTGCCGCAGGTCTGGCCTTTACCAAGGGGCTGTCCAAGGAGGTGGCGGGGGACGGCATCCGCGTCAACGCCATCGGCCTGGGCTGGATCAAGTCGCGGCAGCAGGAGCGTCGCGCCGAGATTGCAGGGCTGACGCTTGAGCAGCATTACAACAAACTGAGTCCCAATGTGCCCTTGGGTCGCCTGGGTGAGCCCGATGAAGTGGCCGCCGTCATCGTTTTTCTCGCGTCCGATGCGGCGAGTTATGTCACCGGTACCTGCGTCAATGTTGACGGTGGCCATTCGGGCGTGTTGTAGCGGCCGTTGACGCTGCGCCTGCCAGCGGATTTCCGGTGTCAGCCTTTGTGTTGATTGAGAAACGCTCGTCCCTGTTTTTCGCCATCGGCCATCAGCGTTGATATGTTTCTTTTGCTGCGGTCTATTTTGCTCTCGTAATCCAGTGTCGCCTGAAGCTCGGCTGACATTTCGATGAACGGGATATGGTAGGGGCGGTGTTCGTCGTCGCTGAAGCAGCAGGGAATGCGCACCGGTTCATGGATGTCGAACTGGCTCAGAAACTCTTTCCGGAAGGCGTTCTTGAGCATCAGTTCGTTGACGAAGGTAATGGAATCCAGTTGCTGGAACAGGGAGACATTGCCGATGAGTTCGTTGCGGCGGTCGCTGATGGCTTCCGGCGCACTTGGCACGATGTTGGAACACGTGGGATTGATCTTGATGACCCAGATTTCCTGCGGAAGATTTCCGGCGCCGACGTATCGTGCCTGGATCAGTTCGCTGACCGGCGGGTTGTCCGAAAACAGGCCGTCCCAGTAGGCGCCACCGTCAAATTCCACTGCAGGGAATATGTTCGGAACGGCACAGGAAGCAAGGATGTGTTCAACGCGTATCGGAGTCTCCCTCGAATTGAATTTCGCCAGTCGTCCGGTCAGTACGTTGACGGCGCCAAGCAGCAGGACCGGGTTGGTTGCGCGCGCTCCCCATTTCCGTAATTCCTGGAAATCAATATGCGCCTCAAGCAGTTTCTGGAAATCCGTGAAGTGCGGGCGGAAGCCGGATGTGGCCGCACCCAGCATGGATTGCATGTACGGTGAGGACGGGCTCAGGTTGAACTGGGGGACGTGCCCGCGATTGACGGAGCGCAGGGATTCAACAACATAATGATTGAATGCCTCTTCGGCCGGTGTCTGGGCGGTGTTTTCGTTCCAGAAATCGATGAGCCGGCGCCAAGGGTCCTTGTCCCCCTTGGCAAGCGCGTACCACGCAAGCGTGGCGCATATTGCGCCTCCCGATGTCCCTGAAAGGCTCACGATGTCGAAACGCTCGTGCACGCCTTCCTCGAACAGCGCTTTCAACACGCCTGCGGTGAATGCAGTCTGGCTACCGCCGCCCTGGCAGGCGATGGCGATCCTGATTTTGCGGGCGGCCATGGACTTTTTCCTGGATTGAACCGATCTGTCATGTCAGACCGGCGAGGTAAAACTTTATCATAGAGGCCGTTAGTGGCCCCGGGGCAATACGGAATCCCCGGCGCGGTTATTCTCCCATGATCTGCGCTGCTGCAGCTGCGGCGCGTGCCTGTGGCGACTGCCGGCTTTAGAGATGCGAAGCGCATATTCGGTCGCCGGGGCGTGCGGGTCTTGCGTGATCCTGCCGACCTGCCGCTGTTGCTATCGAGATTGACAGCATGAGACGGTGTTTACCGGTCCAGAAACCTGACCTGCCCGGACTCGATATCGTAAATGGCGCCGACAAGCATCATATTGCTTCCGGCCATTCGTTCTTTTGCTTCGGGGGTGTCCAGGAGTTGTTGTACTGTGTGCCTGACATTGGCTTCAACTGCCGATTGCAGTAACGCCTCTGCAGGCTGGCTGCCATCGAGATGCTCCAGGGCCGGCAGGATGTTCTCAAGCAATGTCTCGATGCGGCTTTTGTGTGTGGCACCATGAAACTTGGAGTCAATCGCGGCATGGACAGCCCCGCAATGGTCATGACCCAGGATGACAAAAAGCGGCGTTTTCAGATGGGCGGCGGCGTACTGCAGGGTGCCCATGATCGACGGCCCGAGGACATTGCCGGCGACGCGGATCACGAACAATTCTCCGAATCCTGCGTCAAACACCAGCTCGGGAGGGACCCGGCTGTCACTGCAGCCCAGTATCGTGGCGTACGGCTGCTGGCCTTTTGTCAGTTCTGCCAGAACGTCCTTCTGCACCGTCTGGAACCAGGCTTTACCGGCGATGAAACGCGCGTTGCCTTCCTTGAGACGTACGAGCGCTTCTTGCGCGGAATAAGCGGGTGACGCCGTGCTCATGATTTAGGCGGTTTCGCAGGTGCTTTATGCCAGTCCTCCGGCTTGACGATTTTCTCGGATGCCGGATCCATCATGTAGTGCGGCGACATGATCTGCACGCCGTACTCGTTGAATACATCCTGGATGTTGGCGTGGAGCATGCTCATGATTTCGGCGCGCGGGCGCGGTTCGCTGGGGATGGCTTGTGCGACCAGACGGTATTCAGGGTAGTAATCGGAAAGCGCAGTCTGGAACACCCGGGGTGCGGGTGCGTGCAGTACGCCGGCGGTTCGCTGTGCAGCTTCAATCAGCATGGCCTCAACCTGTCGCCAGGGGGTGTCGTAGCCGATGGTGACTACGGTATCGACAATGAAGCCCGGTCCATGCACCGCACGAGAATAGTTTTTGGTGACCGTTGACGTAATCATCGAGTTGGGCAGCGTCAATTCTTCACCAAGGCCGGTACGGATCGTAGTTGTGAACATGCCCATGCGGGTGACTGTGCCTTCATGATCGCCAACGCGCACGAACTCGCCGGCCCGCATGGTGCGGGTATAGGTGAGGATGAGTCCGGCAGCGCCCTGTCCGACAATGCTTGATGCGCCCAGTGACACCATCAAGCCCAGTAATACGGACATCCCTTTAAAGGCCTCGGTTTGCGCGCCAGGGAGGTAAGGGTAGGCCATCGCGATGGCGAATACCCAGATGGCGAAATTAAACAACCGGCGCGTGGTTGGCATGGTGTCGGAGGCCAGCCAATTGACTGCAGTCTCGTTTTTCGACATTCGCTCCAGGACGCCGCCGAGAAAGGCAATCGTAAAGCGGGCAATGACGAAGATCACAATGGCTACACCCAGTCCCGGGAGTGCTCCCAGAATGCTGCTGCCGATGCCTTGCAGAACATCGAACAGATACGCGTTGAGTTTCATTCCCCACGGGCGGGTATAGGGGATGGCCGACAGAATGTAGCTCAGCCACTCGTAGGTCAGGATTGCAACGATGAGCCAGCGTATTGCGCTGAGAACCTTGAGCAGTACCCGCATGACATGACGGCGCTCCAGGAGATTGGTATCGCCAACTTTCAGGGCTTCGGCTTTACGTGCCGCGATGGCAACGAGCTTCACCGAAATCCATTTGCGGACAATTGACAGGAGCCAAAGCAAGACCACAAATACCGCAGTGGCAATGCCGGCTGTAATCGCCACTTTCAGAAGGGAATCAAAGCTCCGCGCGTCCTTGGTTTCTCCGATTACTTTCTGGAGTTCTTCGGCAGCCTTTTTGGCCGTGGCTTCAAGGGTGTCTTCGCGAATCGGGTCGACATCCGCCTTGGTGACAATGAACGCCAGCGCATCATTGACCATGATGAGTTGTCCTGCGGGATTGGCCTTGATCGAAACGTTGTGCTCGCCGTCCTGCCTCAACAGTTCGGTCAATGTGGATTTCGCGCGTTCCGCACGTTTTTCAGGAGACAGGCCCAGCAATGAGGCCCTGAACACGAATACCGTGCGGTTGAAAATGAGTAGTGGCGCTTCGCCGAGAGTTTCTGCGGATTGGGTGGGTTTTGAGTCTGTTGCAAGAGCCGCAAGCGCAGGCCAGGGAACCAGTATCCCCAGCATCAGAATCGTAAAAAAGCGCAGCGACTTCAACATGGTGTTCTCCGCAACGATCATTGAATTACAAATATATCAGGCAAGGCCGCAGCTTGGTCGTCAAGGTGTGACGAAACCCGTGGTTCAGTGGGTTCTGAATGAAGCGGTGCGCTCATCTAGCAATGATCTTTCACTGAAGTGATGCTGCCTTTGTCGTCGAAGTTCACCACCATCGATCGTTTCGATTGCCATTCGCTCACTTGTGCTGCCGGCAGGTCGAAGCTCAACGCATGTTCTGCTACCGGCAGATTCTGCGGTTGAGGTTTGTGGCTGGCATCGGCAAGATGATGACGGAGGACATATCCCCAGTACAGCAGCCACGCAATCAGTATGCCGATGTAGACGGCGTACGGTTTGAGACGCAGCCAGATTTCGTGCCAATCGGGTGCCGTGGTGACTGTGAGTTCGAAAATCGGGTGGCTCAGGTAATCCCATGCAAGGGAAAAAAAGTCACGCAACAGATACGCCAGCAACAACCAGGCGCCTGCGGTCAGCAGGGTATCCCGCAGGCGGATGACGGTAGGAAGATGCCTGGCGCCGACGAGCGGCGGCCAGTCCTTGCTGTAGCGTGGCTTTGTCATCGTATTCCCCGATCCGGGCTGACCCAGGTGCCCTTGGCGTGTCGCGGTCGCAGCAGTGCGCGGGGCAACGACGCCGCTGCGGTCATGGTCTGGAGAATCCAGAACACAATCGGGTACCAGATAATCCAGAAAATCGATGACGCGAGACCTTTCTCGAATCTGGAGTCGACGCCCACGCTGATGCAGCTCTGCAGGATGTAAGTCAATGTCAGGACCGTGCCCCACCACGCCGGCATCAGGCCGAAACCCAAGGGGCCGCCTGTGACTTCGGGAAACGCTGCGGAGATGAGCCAGAGCAATAACCCGGCGCACATCGAATAGGCCCACACCAGGCTGATCAGGAAATTGCCCCAGATGGGCAGCAGGCGCCAGCGTTTCTGCCGGAACATCACGGGCGTTGCCGCGATCACTGACTGTACGCCGCCTTCCGCCCAGCGCAGACGCTGACGCCACAGGCCGATCAGCGTTTCCGGCATCAGTATCCAGCAAATCGCTTTGGGCTCGAAGATCGCTTTCCATCCGGCAAGCTGGATGCGCCAGGTGACGTCAACATCGTCGGTCAGTGCCGCGGCTGACCACCACCCGGCATCCTGCAATGCGCGCTTGCGGAAGGCGCAGATCACACCGGATACCGTAAATATGGATCCGTAAGTGCTCTGTGCGCGTTTGATCAGTCCGACAATTGAGGAGAATTCGCCAACCTGCAGACGTCCCAGAATCGATCCTCTGTTGCGGATTCGGGGATTCCCTGTCAACGCACCGAGGGTCGGATCGCTCTGGAAGCGCCGGACGAACCAGGTGAGCGCATGGGGATCAAGGAGTGCGTCGCCATCAATGCCGACCAGGATTTCTCCGGCGGCAACCAGTGCGCCGACATTGAGGGCCGTGGATTTTCCCTGATTCTGCGCGAGATGTACCACGCGCAGCTGCGGCATGGTTTTGGCGAGTTCATCAAGGATTGCAGCGGTATTGTCTCGCGAGCCATCATTGACGGCGATGATTTCGAAGTTGGGATATTCAATGGCGGCAAGAGCCGCGAATGTTTCGGCGGCCTGGTCTTCTTCGTTGAAGCAGGGCAGCAGGATTGAAACCAGCGGGTACTCCGGGAGCGCGGGTGGCGCATCCGGCAGCGGTTCGTGCCGCTCGCGAAGCAATCGGAAAAGCACACCGCCGGTCATCCAGTACCAGGCCATCACGAACGGATAGCCGAAGCAGAATGCCGCAAGTGTCTGTGAGATGGCGTGCCAGTCCAGCGTCACGTCAGAATCTCACCGGGAAAGTGGATGAGGAAACGTCAGGCTCGATTTCGCGTGCAACCGGAAGATCAGCGACTGCGGAATCAGGGCACCAGCCCAGCGCCGTTCCGCCGAGCTGCTGGTAACGTCTGCTTGTGGCTCTCAGCATGTCCGGCGTCGGCGGAGTCTGACCGGTCAACCAGATTCCCGAACGGCGGCTTACCGTTTCCCGGAGTTTCTGGTCGCTGCTCAGTATTGGCGATTTGCCGTCAGCGGGAATCTGGACATTCTGCAGTGTGAGATCGGCAATGCCGCTGGTCTGTTCGGGTTCATCCGTGACCAGGGTCAGATTGGCCCAGGGCCGGAAGCGCTGCACTTCCCGGAAGGCCCGGATTGCCATCCGTTCGGGAGGTTGCAGCGTATCGACGGCAATCCGGTCGCGCGCAGTTCTGGTTTCCCAAGGTTGACCCGTTGATGGATGTTTTATTGTCGCGACGCGGGCCAAGGCAGGGCTGTCGTCAACAAAGAGCCCCGACAACGGAACGCTTGCGCCAAGGTCGCGGAACAGCGTCAGAGAGCTTTCCGGATCGCCCTTCTGAATTGATCGGCCACCCGGAACCCTGACATGTACTTCGACCCCGGCGCGGGTCTGTAATTGCCATACGATGCGCGACAGGATGTCCGCTTTGACCGGTAGAGCATCTGTCGGAAACCAGGCATGACTGACTTGTCCGGCGGTATTGCGACCGACCGCATCAACGACCACTGCCGTGCTGCCCACGATGCGCAACCGTTCGATGGCCCGTCCTAGGCGTTCATCCGTCGATTCAGGACTGCCAGTCCAGAGTTCTCCGGGGTCAAGGCAGAGCAGCCGGCGGACGGTGGGCAACTTGTCCTGCAGCCTGACCATGGAAGTCAGCGTCGACAAGGCGGCATCGGCGCCGGGATATTGCCGGGGAATGGACAGCAGGCTTCCCGTGTTGCCGGGTCCGGCGTCCAGCGTCAGTGCCATCTCAAAGCCTGCGCTACGGACAGCTTCAATGCCGATTTCGGAATAACGGCCATAGGGCCATATCCAGATGCGCGGCGCGCGACCGAGTTCGCGTTGCAGCAATGCATGTATGCGACGCGCGTCTGCCTCAAGCCGTGCGCGATGGGCAGCGGCATTTTCGTAACCCGTTCCGGGCTTGAACTCGCGAGTCACCGCGCTGGGCATGATGTTGCCCTGCGGATTGCCGGTGACGCCACGATGCAGGTTGTAGCTGTGCGACCCAAATTCGACCAGTCCCGAGGCCTGCATTTCACGCGCTTCGGCCCAGGAAATGAAATTTCGTCTTGGCGTGATCTTGCCGTCGTAATCAACGGTTGCGTCCATCGGAGCATCCATCCAGGTTCCGACCAGCGCCGAGATGACGGGAATGCGGTAAGTGAGCAGCAGGGGGAATACGCGTGTGTAGAGACTGCGATAACCGTCGTCAAAGGTGATCAGGATGGCGCGCGGCGGCAAGGGACGTTCCCCCCTGGCTGCCCGCAGTACGTCATTGGCCGAGATGGCAGTCCAATCGTTGGCTTTGAGCCATTCAAAAAACTCGATCAGGGTGCCCGTGGTCATCGCGTCGTCGCCGAGATCGCGACGGTCGTCAACGACATCATGGAAAGCAATGGCCACGAATCTGGATCCGCTGTCGTCCGCATAAACCGGATGTGGCGCGCTTGAAGCGGCGAACAGACAGATGCAGAGGATGAAGGCGAGTTTGCGCATGATCAGAAACGCTTGTTAATGCTGAAAAATCCGGTCAGCCCGCGTTCGGCGGTGCCATCGTAAATGCGCCGATTCATCTCGACGCCGTAGCGGATTTCGAAAGTCGGATCGAAACGATAGCGCTGTTCGTATGACAGCGAACCGATGGCGCCGCTGCCGAAGCCTTCCTGCCGGTAACTGCCTGCGGCAAATACCACGCGCTGCACCCAGCTGCGGTCGTAGTGGCGGGATATCACGTGTTCCGCCTCCAGGGCCAGCGTCAGCGCCTGATCGCTGACCGGGTTGAAGTAGGGGGCACCCAGTTTTGAATTGCGGGATGCATAGTATTCGGGGCGGATGTCGAGATCAAAATGCGGCTGATCGATCAATCGCTGTATGAACACTACGCGTTCACTTTGCCGGCGGTTGCCGTCGGAGAATTCAACGGAGCGCACGGATGCAGAAATCGACCGCGACTCGTGCCAGCGATATTCGCCGCCCAGGTCTACAGCATTGCCGGTGATGCCGTAGAACTGCGCGCGCAACGGCGTGTCACCCGAATAGGCTTCCGCGCCGGCATAAATGGCCCAGTGGTCATTGGGTCGCCACGATCCGATCAGGCTGGCGCCATCTTTCGACAAGGTGCCGCTGTTTTGCCAGGCGATGGCTTCAACAGTGACATCCGGTCCGGCATATTCTGCACCGGCGCCCAGACGTTCGCGCAGTACGCGACCTTCAACAGGATAGGCTGTCGCCCGTTCAGCAGCAGCAACGGCGCGCAGTCGTCCTGCGTAAGGGGAAGAGTAGAGCCGTGCCGCCGTTTGTGAGCCACCACCCGGTGCTGACAGCGCAGTGCCGTGCTCGCGCCGGCTCGACACATCGAGACGAAACTCCCGCATCTCCGCAATGGTGATGTCGCGCTTCAATCGCTGCACCGACAGATCGTCAGGGAATCGGGACATCAGGCTGGCGACCCGTGTTTTCGCCGATTCGATGTCCGCACGCCGCAGATCGGAATCGGCCAGGGCTATTTCAATACCACGATCTTCCGGTGCGAGGCTTGCCGCGATCCGCACCTCCTCTTCTGCGAGTCGTGGCCAGCCGCGAGCCGCGGCGACCGAGCCCAGTGCCGACCGCAGATAGCCGAGTCCCGGGGCGCGTTGCGCCAGCGGCAGCAGTCGGTCCCATGCTTCAGAGTGCATGTCGGCATAGTGGCGTGCATTGGCGGCGAGTATTTGTGCGCCCAGCCAGTCATCGTTGGGCTCCGGACGCGAACGGCCCGGTGTATCCCGACGCGGTCCTTCTGCGGAGGCCAGTGCATCGACGTTGGCAAATGCGGCTGCAAAATTCTCCGTCTCGATTTCAGCGTAGAACAGGCCGATGCGGGCCTCACGGTTGTTTTTGTCCCCGGCGAGAACATCCTGGTAGGCGCTTCGCGCGCGTTCGGGTTGATGCAGCGCCAGCAACGCGTCGGCTTCCGCAAGCCTTACGTAGGACGGGATTACATCGCCGGCGGCGCGCAGCGCTTCGACTGCAGCCAGCGTGTCGCCCCAGCGCTCCCGGTTACGCAAAGCAACGGCACGATCGCGTTCAAGGTTCCACAGCAATGTACGGTCAACCGGAGATTGCCTCTGCGTTTCCACGATCAGGTTTTCAAGTCGCCGGATGGCAGCGTCGGTCTTTGCAAATCGCGATTGTCCGTTGTCGGCAGGCACATCGGCACCCCAGCGCACCATCGAGGCGGCCTGACGGGCGCGGATCGCTGGGGGCGCTGCGGGCGTCTGGGCGGCTGCTGCGTATGGCGCACGCAATTCCAGCAGTATGTTCTGCAGTTCGCGCGCTGCCTCGGCATTTTGGGGCTGCAGGCGGCGCACTTCAGCATACGCCCGCATTGCTGCATAAGGTTGTCCGAGGGTCCTCGCCGCATACCCGCGCGCAAGCCACGCATCCGTGTTATCCGGATTTTTTTCAGTGAGCCCCTGCAGCAGGCGGTCTGCATCGGCAGCGCGTCCCTGGTCGGTCATGACAAGGGCGAGAAGGATTGTCCATGCCGGGGCGCCCGGATTTTTTTCGAGTGCGTTACGGGAAATGCGTTCCGCCTGGGCGTGGGCGCCGCGTGAGCGGTAGGCTCTCGCGACAGCCGCCTGCACGTAGTCGGGGGCGTTTGCCGCGATTCCGCGCTGTTCGTAAATGTTCAACGCGTCGTCGATCCGGCCAGCCCAGGTCAGCACGACAATCAGGTCATGGGTCGTGCGCATATCCGGGGTTGCTGCATCGAGCCGCTGCAATTCGGCGATGGCCTGTTCCAGCTGGCCACTTCGTGCAGTAGCTACGGCACGTTCGCGCTGCTCGCTGATTTGTCCCGGAGTAGCCGAGATTGCGTTGTTGCAGATGAGCAGGCTGGCGAGCACGGCGGATGCGGCAATGCCGTGCAGACCCGCACTATGCGAGGTGTGTTCGGCTTTGCCGTTTTGAGCCTGTTTTATTATCTCCCCTGAATCCATGCCCGTTATTCTAAGGGTGTCTTATCGTCCTTGGCATGCTTTCCGCAGCATCGCTTCATGGCTACCCCATGCGATCAACGGGTTGTTATGATGGGCCATGAAGAAGAATTTTGGGGGCGTCAGGTTATGGCGTGGCTTCGCTGTAGCCGCATTATTGCTTTTTACCGCATGCACGCCGCAGCAGGCCCTGATATCAGCACTGGTTCCGGACGGAACGGCATCCGTGTTGCTGGGGCATATGCAGGGTGTTCCGGATGCCAACCGGCAACGGGTTGTCGAATTTGAGCAACGCGGCGATTGGGCCGGGCTGGCCAAATTTGCCGAGGACAATATTGCCAAGGATGCATTCAGCAGCGAATGGCGTGTGATCGCGGGATATGCCCAGTCGCAATTACGGGACTATCCCAAAGCCATTGGGCATTTCAGTGAACTGGTGCGGATGGCCCCGGATGATGCAACCGGTTACCACTTTCTGGCTGAAACCCAGCGCGCTGCCGGGCAACCGGAGCGTGCGGTGACTACGCTGGAGAGAGCTCTGCTGGTCGTGCGCGAGTCGCCGGTGACCTATCAGTTGCTGGGCGAAGCCAATAGCGATCTCGCGCGTTATGTCCCTGCAGTGACGGCATATCGCCGTGCACTGGCCATTGATCCGATGTATGAACAGGCATGGTTCGGCCTGGGGCGTGCTTCGCTGCGATTGGCGCGGAATGGCGATGCCCGCGAGGCCTTGCGGGCGCTTGAGCAGATGCGTTCACCGCGCGCGTCGCAGTTGCGCGCGATGATGGTCGACTGAAAAGGATGGCTGGCGGCGGTGCGGCAACCGCGCCGCAAGTCAGCTTTTCAGCGTGGGCGTGAGGTGCGGTGCAATCAGCGGCAACAGTTGTGCAAAAACCTTGGGATTGCCGGCGATGATGTTTCCTGATTCGAGATAGCCGTCGTTGCCCTGAAGGTCGCCGACGAGGCCGCCCGCTTCAGTAATGAGTAAAGCTCCCGCAGCAATGTCCCACTTGCTGAGGCCCAGCTCCCAGAATGCATCAAGGCGTCCGGCGGCGACGTAAGCCAGGTCCAGCGATGCTGCGCCGGCCCGGCGGATGCCGGCTGAATGCTTGATGATGTCGCGCATCATGGCGAGGTAGGCTTCAAGATTTTCTAGCTGCCGGTACGGAAAGCCGGTGCCGATCAGGCAAGGCTGCAGGTGCGCACGTTTGCTGACGCGGATGCGGGTGTCGTTGAGGTAGGCGCCGGCGCCCTTGCTGGCAGTGAACAGGTCATTGCGGCCCGGATCGTAAACCACGGCGTGGGTGAGCACGCCTTTGTGCGCCATGGCGATCGAAACCGCGTATTGCGGAAAGCCGTGAAGGAAGTTGGTGGTGCCGTCGAGCGGATCAATGATCCATTCGTAGTCGGATTTGCCGGAGGCGCCGGACTCCTCTGCTAAAATCGCGTGTGCCGGATACGCCTCGCGCAATGTCTGAATGATCGCTTTTTCGGCCTCGCGGTCCACCTCGGAGACGAAATCGTTCGCGGTTTTTTCCTTGACGGCGATGACGTCAAGATTCCGGCCGGCCCGGTTGATGATGCCGGCGGCGCGGCGCGCGGCCTTGACCGCGATATTGAGCATTGGATGCATGGTGGGCTGCTATGAGTGATTTAAAAAGAACGAAAGAGCGGCTGCCGGCATTTCCGGCAGTCAGTGGTGCTATCAATGACATTACCGACAGGCCATATTTTACGTGATCCCGCCTGACCCACTCAAAAATATTCGCATTGTTCTTTGTCACACTTCGCATCCCGGCAATATCGGATCAGCTGCGAGGGCAATGCGCACGATGGGTATCACCGACCTTGTATTGGTCAATCCTGAACGTTATCCGGATCCGCAGACCCAATGGTTTGCCGCTGGTGCGACCGATGTTCTGGCCGCGGCGCGGGTCTGTAGAACGCTTGATGAGGCGCTGCTGGGAACGACCTTTGCGGTGGCGTGTTCAGCGCGCCGGCGCGATGTTGCAGTACCGATGGTGGATGTGCGAACCGCCGCCAGTCAGGCGGTTACGATCGCACAGTCTCACTGTGTTGCATTTGTTTTCGGCAACGAAACCTCGGGGCTCAGCAATGAAGAGGTCGGGCGCTGTGGCCTGTTGGCGAGCATACCGGTGGATCCGGAGTTTTCTTCGTTGAACGTGGCTGCGGCCGTTCAGGTGTTTTGCTACGAACTGCGGATTGCCTGCGGCGGCACGCTTCCGGTGCCCAAGGATGAACAGCTGGCGACGCATGAAGAAGTCGAAGCTTTTTACGGTCATCTCGAAAGCACCATGATGCAAACCGGTTTCTTGAATCCGGCGCATCCCCGCAAACTGATGCTGAGATTGCGCCGGCTGTTCGGCCGCTCCCGCTTGCAGGTCGAGGAAGTCAACATTCTGCGCGGCATCCTCAGCAGCCTGATTACTTCCAAAAAGCGGGATTAAATGTGGGGTTATTAAAGTCATGTTTATAAAGGACTTTTCCGCATAGCCTGAATCCTGATTAAAATAGTAGGACTTATATCAGCCAAGATCCCCTATCCATCAGGCCACGCTAATGTTTGAGCGTATCAAGGAAGAAATCACCGTCGTTTTTGAACGTGATCCCGCTGCCCGCAGCAGCTGGGAGGTGATGACCTGTTACCCGGGCTTCCATGCATTGCTGGCGCACCGTTTTTCGCATGGGTTGTGGACGCGCGGTTTTAAATGGCTGGCACGCTGGCTCGCGCATTTCTCTCGCTGGTTGACCGGTATCGAAATTCATCCTGGCGCGCGCATCGGCAGGCGCTTTTTTATCGATCACGGCATGGGCGTTGTCATCGGCGAAACCGCCGAGATTGGTGATGACTGTACGCTTTATCACGGCGTCACCCTGGGTGGGACTACCTGGAACAAGGGCAAGCGCCATCCAACGCTGAAGAATGGAGTGGTAATCGGTGCCGGTGCAAAAGTGCTGGGGCCGATCACTATCGGGGAACACGCCAAAATCGGTTCCAACGCCGTGGTGGTCAAGGATGTGCCGGATAACGCGACAGCAATCGGCATTCCTGCGCGTCTGGTGGAGAGTCACGAAGCGACCGGTCGTTTTGCCGCATACGGAATAGCGCGGGATGCCAATGACCCGGTCGCCAAGGCCATGCATGCGCTGATTGATCACAGCGCGGAGACCGATCAGCGTATCGACCAGATCCTTGCCGAATTAAAGCGCCTCGGTCTGCAAATTGAGGGAGCGGAGCAGTCAAGGCTCGACGCTGGCAGCCTGAATCGGATAGTTGACTGAAATACTGGGTTTATCTATACTTGAGTGCGTTGGTAGGACTTTGTCTTGGGCAATTGCGGGTTATTTGTAAGTATTTGTTTTTAAATGATTATTTGAGGTGCTACATGAGACTGACAACTAAAGGCCGATTTGCGGTCACCGCCATGGTGGATCTGGGCATGCGTCATGGCACGGGGCCGGTGACGCTCGCCGAGATCAGCGGGCGGCAGCGCATCTCGCTTTCATATCTTGAGCAGTTGTTTGGCAAATTGCGGCGGCGGCAGATTGTTGATTCGGTGCGCGGACCTGGTGGAGGTTATTGCATCGCCCGCGATATGGCGCAGCTGACTGTGGCTGAAATCATTCTTGCGGTGGATGAGCCGATTGATGCAACGCAGTGCGCGGGCAAGGAAAACTGCAAGGACGAGGAAAAATGCCTGACCCATGATCTGTGGGCCAACCTGAATGAGCGCATTTTTGATTACCTCGGTTCGGTGACCCTGCGCCAGTTGGTGGAAAACCAGCGTGCAAAGGACGCCGGCATTGCCCCGGTGCACGATATGCGCAAAGTGGCGCGTAAGCCGGACGTAGTAACCGCCTGATCGGGTTTTTGCCGCTTCTTTAGTCATGATGCACGTCTATTTCGACCACAACGCTTCGACGCCGCTGGATGCGCGCGTGCTGGAGGCGATGCTGCCGTTTCTGCGCGAGCAGTGCGGCAACGCGTCCAGCCGCCATGAATTCGGTACGGTGGCGCACAAGGCGGTCGACCGGGCGCGCGAGCAGGTGGCGGCGATTGTCGGTGCGCAGCCGGCGCAGGTGGTGTTCACCAGCGGCGGTACCGAGGCGAATAACCTGTTCATCCGCGGTGTGGCGGCAGGCATGAAACCGGGGCAGGTGGCGGTCAGCGGCATCGAGCATCCCTGCGTGACGGCGCCGGCGCAGGATCTGGTGCGCCAGGGCTGGAAATTCCGCAAGCTGAAGGTGAATCGCGACGGGCAGATTGATCTGGCCGACGTCGATGCCGCACTCGCCGAAAAAACGGCGTTGATGTCGGTGATGCTGGCGAACAACGAAACCGGCGTAATCGAGGACGTTGCAGCGGTTGGCGAACGTGCGAAACGTGCCGGCACGATCATGCATACCGATGCGGTGCAGGCGCTGGGCAAGATTCCGGTTGAATTTGCATCGCTGAATGTGCAGGCATTGACGCTTTCGGCGCACAAGATTTACGGCCCCAAGGGTGCCGGTGCGCTGGTGGTCGACAAGCGTCTCGATCTGCGCGCGGTGCTCGCCGGCGGCGGTCAGGAGCGCGGCATGCGCGGCGGCACCGAGAACGTGCCGGCGATTGTCGGCTTCGGCGTCGCCTGTGAAATTGCGGCTGCACGATTGAAAGAGTTGGCGCCGCGGCTTGCCGCATTGCGTGAACGGCTGGAGCGCGGACTGACGAGTATGGGGGCGGTGATTTTTGGCGCCAGCGTGCCGCGATTGCCCAATACATCCTATTTCGCGATTCGCGGGATTCATGGTGAGACGCTGGTGATCGAACTCGACAAAGTTGGTTATGCGGTGGGTTCGGGTGCAGCATGCTCGAGCACCGACAACGCGCCCTCCGGCACGCTGCTGGCGATGGGGGTTGAGCCGGAACTGGCGCGCGGCGCGGTGCGCTTTTCGTTGGGGGCAGGCAATACTGCCGAACAGGTTGACGGGTTTTTGCAGGCGCTGACCGGCGTGTTGCAGCGCTTGCGTACGATGCAGGCCGTTGCGGTCTGAATGAAATTCAGGAGTTTGAAATGACGATACAACTGACGGAAAGTGCGGCAAAACAGATCAAGGCGCAGCTTGCCAAGCGCGGCAAGGGTCTTGGCCTTCGTGTGGGTGTCAAAAAAACCGGCTGTTCGGGCTGGGCCTACACCTATGACTACGCCGATGATGTGAAGGGCAGTGATCAGGTGTTCGAGGCGCATGAGGCCAAGCTGGTCATTGACGGCGAGAGCCTGGAGTTTCTGAACGGTTCCACAGTGGACTATGTGCGTGAAGGCCTGAAGCAGGCATTCAAGGTGGAGAACCCCAACGTCGATGCTACCTGCGGCTGCGGCGAAAGTTTTACGGTCAAGGCCTAGCGCTGACCGTCTTCCGGATTTTCAGGATTCAATCATGAGCACCGTTTTAGACAACCTCGTCAGCCAGCCTTACAAGCACGGCTTTGTCACGGACATCGAGTCCGAGACTGCGCCGAAGGGGCTGAACGAAGACATCATCCGCATGATTTCGGCGAAAAAGAATGAGCCGGAATGGCTGCTGGAATTCCGCCTGCAGGCCTATCGTCACTGGTTGACGATGGCTGAGCCGCAGTGGCCTAACGTCAATTACCCGAAAATCGATTTCCAGGCGATCAGCTATTACGCCGCGCCCAAGCCGAAGAAAAAGCTCAGCATGGACGAGGTCGATCCGGAGTTGCTGCGGACCTTCGAGAAACTCGGCGTGCCGATGCACGAACGCGCGGCGCTGGCCGGTGTTGCCGTCGACGTCATTTTCGATTCGGTGTCGGTGACGACCACCTACAAGGAAAAGCTCGCGGAAGTCGGCATTATTTTCTGTTCGATTTCGGAAGCCGTGCACAATCATCCCGAACTTGTGAAGAAATACATGGGTTCGGTGGTGCCGGCGGGTGACAACTATTACGCCGCGTTGAACTCCGCGGTGTTCACCGACGGTTCATTCTGCTTCATCCCCAAGGGCGTGAAATGCCCGATGGAGCTGTCGACCTATTTCCGCATCAATACCCAGGACTCCGGGCAGTTCGAGCGCACGCTGATCATCGCCGAAGAGGGCGCCAAGGTCTCGTATCTCGAAGGTTGCACCGCGCCGAAGTTCGATACCAACCAGCTGCACGCGGCGGTGGTCGAGCTGGTCGCGCTGGACGATGCCGATATCAAGTATTCGACGGTACAGAACTGGTATGCCGGTGACGAGAATGGCATTGGCGGCATCTACAACTTCGTCACCAAGCGCGGGCTGTGCAAGGGCCGCAACTCGAAGATTTCCTGGACCCAGGTCGAAACCGGTTCGGCGATCACCTGGAAGTATCCGTCCTGCGTGCTGCTCGGCGACAATTCGATCGGCGAGTTCTATTCGGTGGCGCTGACCAATCACAAGCAGCAGGCCGATACCGGCACCAAGATGATCCACATCGGCAAAAACACCAAGAGCACGATCATCAGCAAGGGCATTTCGGCCGGTTATTCGAACAACAGCTATCGCGGGCTGGTGAAAATCGGCGCAAAAGCCGAGGGCGCGCGCAATTTTTCGCAGTGCGACTCGATGCTGATCGGTGCCAAATGCGGTGCTAATACCTTCCCCTACATCGATGTGCAGAACCCGACGGCGAAAGTGGAGCATGAAGCGACCACGTCGAAAATCGGTGAAGACCAGCTGTTCTATTTCCAGAGCCGCGGCATCGGCACCGAAGAAGCGGTGTCGATGATCATCAACGGTTTCTGCAAGGACGTTTTCCAGCAACTGCCGATGGAGTTCGCCGTCGAGGCGACCAAACTCCTTGGACTCAAGCTGGAAGGGAGTGTGGGGTAAAGGTCAAGGTCAAAAGCAGCCACAGAGGAAACGGAGGGCACAGAGATTCTTTGGCGATGTTGAATCTCTGATCCAAGTCCGTGTTACCGGTGGTGAAATGAGTAAAGGTTTTTCTCTGTGAACTCTGTGTCCTCTGTGGCTAAAGATTTTAGGTTTTTAAAAAATGATTAACGCAAACGCAAAAATTATCCTCGAAGTCCGCAACCTGA
>CAZHFZ010000007.1:71549-92983 GCA_964531455.1 uncultured Bordetella sp. | reverse complement strand
TTCCTGCGCCTCGCCTACAACACGGTGCAGGGCGGTCGCGGCAAGGACGAACTCGATCCGCTGGAGTTCGATGATCTGGTGCGCGAGAAAATGAAGCTGCTGGAAATGAATCCCGAGTTCCTGAGCCGCAGCGTCAATGACGGCTTCTCCGGCGGTGAAAAGAAACGCAATGAAATCCTGCAGATGGCGCTGCTCGAGCCGAGGCTGTCGCTACTCGATGAAACCGACTCCGGTCTCGACATCGACGCACTGCGCGTGGTCGCCGGCGGCGTCAACAAGCTGCTGAACGCCGACAATGCCTGCGTGCTTGTCACGCACTATCAGCGCCTGCTCAACTACATCACGCCGGACTATGTGCACGTGATGTCGGCCGGCCGCATCATCAAGTCCGGCGACAAGTCGCTTGCGCTGGAGCTTGAGTCACGCGGTTACGACTGGCTGCTGGATGACAAAAAAGCGACCAAAAAGGCGGCAGCGTGAACGTGACGGCCGCATCTCGTTCCGGGTCTCATCCCTACGTGGCGGCGCTGCTCGCGGGTAGCGCTGCGTTGCCGAAAAGCCCGGCAGCCTGGCTCGACGCGCGCCGTGCGGCGGCGCTGGAGCGTGCCAATGCGCTTTCGGTGCCGACCACGCGTGACGAAGAATGGCGCTTTACCGACCTGACGCCGCTGACCAAATTGCAGGTGCAGCCGGCGGTTGCCGCCGTCAAAGTTTCGGCGGCTGACATTGCGGCGCATGTTGTGCCGGAAGCCGCGATGCGCCTGGTGTTTGTCGATGGTGTGCCGGCGCCGGAACTGGCGCAGCAAGGTGTATTGCCCTCCGGTGTGACGGTGATTGCATTGAGCGACGCACTGAAATCGCATGCCGCGCTGGTCGAGCCCCACCTTGGTAAGCTGGCTGGTAATGAGCTCGCCGGTAGTGACCTGTTCACGGCTCTCAACACCGCTTTTCTGCAACACGGCGTGTTCATTCATCTGGCGAAGGACGCGCAGCTGAAAGCGCCGATCCATCTGCTGTTCGTCGCGGCAGGAAACGGCGTTGCCGCCTATCCGCGTTGCCTGATCGTGGCCGAGAGTGGCGCTGAAGCCTGCGTGATCGAGGACTATGTTGCGCTGGGTGAAGAGGCTTACCTGACCAACGCGGTGACTGAAATTGCCGTAGCGCCGAACGCTTCGCTGCGCCACATCAAGTTGCAGCGCGAAAGCCAGAAGGCCTTCCACATCAGCAATTGCGCGGTGGCGCTGGCGAAGGATGCGCGTTTCCAGTCTCATGCAGTGACCCTCGGTGCGCGGCTTTCGCGCAACAACCTGAACATCATCCAGCAGGGTGAGGGCATCAATGTCGAGATCGACGGCCTGGCGCTGATCGGTGGCCGGCAGACCGCGGATACGCATACGCTAGTGGATCACGGCAAAGCGCATGGCACCTGCAGGCAGACGCACAAAACCATTGTCGGCGGTGCCGGCCATGCGGTATTCAACGGCAAGGTGTTTGTCCGCGAAGGCGCGCAGCAGACCGATTCCTCGCAGCAGAGCCGCAACCTGCTGCTGTCGGACAAGGCGCGTGTCGACACCAAGCCGCAACTCGAAATTTATGCCGATGACGTGAAGTGCGCTCACGGCGCCGCCGTCGGTCAGCTCGATGCCGAACATCTGTTTTATCTGAAGAGCCGTGGCTTGCCGGAAGCGCAGGCGCGCAACCTGCTGACCTATGCTTTCGGCGCCGAGATCATTGACCACATTCCCGTGCCCACGCTGGTGGCTGCGCTGGAAAAGCTGGTGATGGCGCGTACCGAGGCCAGTCTGTGAGCGCGCGCGACAAACTGGCGACACCGCTGGATGTCGCGGCGCTGCGCCGGGACTTTCCCATCCTGAGCTTGAGGGTCAAAGATAAGCCTTTGATTTTTCTGGATAATGCGGCCTCCAGTCAGATGCCGCAGGCGGTGATCGACCGCTGGGTGAAATACCGCAGCGCACAGCACGCCAATATCCACCGCGCCGTGCACTACCTGTCCGAAACCGCGACTGCGGAATACGAAAAGGCGCGGCTCAAGGTTCAGGCTTTCATCAACGCCAAAGAATCACGCGAGTGCATTTTCACCAGCGGCACTACCGACGGCATCAATCTGGTGGCGCAGGGTTACGGTCGCAAATTCTTCAAGGCCGGTGACGAGATCATCCTGACCACGCTGGAGCATCACTCCAATATCGTTCCGTGGCAGATGGTCGCCGAAGAGAAGGGCGCGAAAATCCGCGTGGTGCCGATCAATGACCGCGGCGAGCTTCTGGTCGATGATTACCGCAAGCTTTTCAACGCGAATACGAAGTTCGTGGCGATGACCCATGTGTCGAACGCGCTGGGTACCATTACGCCGGTTCGCGAAATGATTGCGATCGCGCATGAACACGGCGTGCCGGTGCTGGTTGACGGCGCACAGGCCGCGCCGCACCTGGGCGTCGATGTTCAGGAGCTCGACTGTGATTTCTACGCTTTCTCCGGCCACAAGCTCTGCGGCCCGACCGGTATCGGCGTGTTGTACGGCAAGGCCGCGCTGCTCGAGAAAATGCAGCCCTTCAAGGGTGGTGGCGACATGATCCTGTCGGTGACTTTCGAAAAAACCACTTACGCGCCGATTCCCGCCAAGTTCGAAGCGGGTACGCCGCCAATCGGTGAAGCGATCACGCTGGGCGCGGCCATTGATTACCTGACAGCCATCGGCATCGAGCGCATTGCCGCCCACGAAACTGATCTGCTGGATTACGCCACCGATCAACTCAATCGCGTACCCGGTGTGCGCCTGATCGGCACTGCCGAGAAAAAGGCTGCCGTGCTGTCGTTCGCACTCGACGGTGTGCATCCGCATGACGTCGGTTCTTTGCTCAATGACGACGGCGTGGCGATCCGCACCGGCCACCACTGCGCGCAGCCGGTGATGCAGCGCTTCAAGGTGCCGGCGACCTCACGCGCGTCATTTGCCTTCTATAACACGATGGACGAAGTGGATGCGCTGGTGGCGTCCATCGGCCGGGTGCAAAAGTTGTTTGCATGAAAAACCTAACCCCTTTAGCCACAGAGATCACAGAGGTCACAGAGAAAAGCCCGGGTTTGCAGTTCTCTGTGCTCTCTGTGACCTCTGTGGCTGTTTTTGGCTTTTGACTTTGAGCATATGGACAGCCGCCAGCTTTACCAGGAAATGATCCTCGAACATAACAAGAAGCCCCGCAACTGGGGCATGCTCGGTGATGCCACGCACAAGGCGGAGGGGGTGAATCCGCTGTGCGGCGATCATATCCACCTGTCGCTCAAACTGAACGGGGATCAGGTCGAGGCCGTCGGTTTTGAAGGTGAGGCCTGCGCGATCTGCAAGGCTTCGGCATCGATGATGACCGTCGCCGTCAAAGGCAAATCCAAAGCCGACGCCGAACAGATGGTGCAGGAGTTCCGCGACATGACCACCGGCAAGCTCGATGCCGCCGGTCCGCATCACCTCGGTCGTCTGACGGTGTTTGCCGGAATCAGCGAACTGCCCACCCGTGTCAAATGCGCGATCCTGCCCTGGCATACGCTGCATGCCGCTTTTGCCGGCAGCGATACTGCTTCTACTGAATAAGAAAAACCGTAACAGTCACTGCATCTGCAACTTTATCCATGCCGAAAATCGCCGAAATCGAACCGACCCCGAATCCCAATGCGATGAAGTTCATCCTGCGGGAACCGCTGACCTGGGGTGTAACGCGCTCCTATGACAAAGCGGAGCAGGCTTTAGGTGATCCACTGGCCATGGCTTTGTTCGACATTGAACATGTCACCAATGTGTTTTACGTCGATCACTGGGTGACGGTGACGCAGGATGGCAGCGCCGACTGGGAGCAGTTGATGCGCGATCTGGCAGTGCCGATCCGCGAAGCGCCTTCAGCTGACGCGCAGTCGGCGCAACTGGCCGAGCAGGCGAGCGAGGCGATGGATCCCGCCAAGCTGAGTCCGGAAGACCGCGAACGACTGGACCGGATCAATGCGGCGCTTGATGAGCAGGTGCGCCCGTATCTGCAGAATGACGGTGGTGATCTCTACGTCGTCGGCCTTGAAGGCAACAAGCTGTCTGTGCATTACCAGGGCGCCTGCGGCAGCTGCCCGAGCTCGCTGTCGGGTACGCTGGCCGGCATTGAGAATCTGGTACGCCAGATTGAACCCGATATGGAAGTCATCGCGGTTTAAGGCTATCAACATGGCTGAGTGGATCAAGGTGGCGGCGGTCGGTGAAATTGCCGCAGGTGGCTGCAAGGTGGCCGATGTCGATGGCACGACGGTGGCGGTATTCAACGTCGGCGGCGAATTCTTTGCGATTGAAGACGTCTGTACCCATGACGGCGGGGAACTGGCCAGTGGTGTCATCGAAGGCGATCAGGTGATTTGTCCGCGCCACGGCGCACGTTTCTGCATCCGCACCGGCGAGGCGCTATCGGCGCCCGCCTATGAACCGACGGCCAAGTTGCCGTTGCGTGTCGAAAACGGATGCATTGAAGTGATGGATGACCGCTGGGATTAAGCACAGAAAATCCCGTCGTTGCTTTTCGATTCTCCTCCCCGCACAATGCCCGCGCAGGCATATCGGGAATTTCAACCGGGAGGAGACCCAAGATGAAATCCAGTTCTGTACGCCGTGTCGGTTCTTTGGTTTTTGGTGGCATTCTTGCCGTTCTTGCAGGTGCAACTGCAGCCCAGCAATATCCAAACCGGCCGCTGTTGATTGTTGCGCCGTTTTCGGCGGGCGGTGATTCTGACCTTGCGGCCCGTAACCTCGGAGCGGTCCTTCCAAAATACCTGAAGCAGAATGCCGTGGTGCTGAACAAGGTCGGTGCCAGCGGCGCCATTGGTTCCGAGCATGTGAAAAATGCAGCTCCTGATGGTTATACGCTGCTGCTGGCTCGCGTCGGTTCACAGGCCACGCTGCCGGCACTGAAGCCGGATCTCGGCTACAAATGGAATGATTTCACCTTCCTCGGCATCCTCGAATTGAATCCTTACGTTTGCGCCGTGGTTGCCGACAGTCCATTCCGCACATTCGGTGATCTCGTTGAAGGTATCCGCAAAAACCCCGGCAAGCTGAAATACAGCACGGCCGGCGTCGGCACCATTCATGAAATGGGACCACAACTTTTGTTTGATGTGCAAAAGTTGGGCAAGGAAGCGGCCATTCAGATCCCGTACAAGGGTGGCGGCGAGGCGGCCACTGCGCTCCTCGGCAAGCATGTTGATTTCGGCTGCTCGAATATCGGTACAGCACTGAACTTCATCAAGAACCGCCAGTTGCGTGCGTTGCTGACGACGACCCCGGAGCGTTTCAAGGAAATTCCTGATGTGCCGACAGCGAAGGAGGCCGGCTATCCGGCGCTGGAACGCATCATCGGCTGGAGTGCCCTGTATGGTCCGCCGAAAATGGACCGCAAACTGATCGCCCTGTGGGGAGAGACGCTGCAGAAAGTCGCGGCTGATTCACAGTGGATCGCGGCGACCGAAAAAATCGGCTCCGTGCCGCACATCAAGTCGCCTGAAGACACAGCGAAGTTTGTGCAGGAGCAGTATGAGACGTACTATCGGCTGGGCAAGTCCTTGAATATCGTATTGAAGTGAAGGAAGCGTGGCTGGTGGCTCGTGTCTGGTGTTGGGTAGTCCGGTTTTTACCAGCCACTAGCCACTAGCCACCAGCCACGCCTGAAGCATTAACCATGGATACACTAACCCACGCCCTTTCCGGTGCGCTGCTGGGGCGCGCCACTGCAGGGCTCGAAAAACCGGCGCTGCCCGTGGGGCGTCGCGTTGCCGTTGGCGGGCTGGTCGCGGCGTTCCCCGATATTGATGTCGTGGCGACCTGGATTTCGCCGCTGGCCTATCTTTATAACCACCGCGGCATCACGCATTCCCTGGTGATGTTGCCTCTGTGGACTGTGCTGCTGTCGCTGCTGCTCGCCTGGATCTGGCGCTCCGGTCCAGGCTGGCACACCTATGCGCCTGTCGTTGCGCTGTCGCTGCTGATCCATATCGCCGGCGACTGGATCACCACCTTTGGCACGATGATATTCGCGCCGTTGTCGGATTACCGTCATGGCCTCGGCACCACCTTCATCATCGACCTGTGGTTCACCGGCATCATTCTCGCCGGGCTGCTGCTGTCGTTGCTGTGGCGGCGTTCGCGGCTGCCGGCCGTGGCCGGTCTGGCGGTACTGGTCTCTTATGTCGGTTTCCAGTTCCTGCAGTTGCAGAACGCGGTGGACTTCGGCGAGCGTGCGGCCCGCGAGATGGGACTGGCGCAGGCAAAAGTCAGCGCTTTGCCGCGACCGGTATCGCCGTATAACTGGATGGTCATCATCGAGACGGAGTCAGGCTACCGTTACAGTCATGTCAATCTTGCGCGAAAAACCGTGCTCACCGCTGCGCCCGAGGCTGGCCTGATTGCGCGTCTGGATGCGGTGTACCGGCCGCTCGATCAGGCGGTATGGGAAAACACGATGCGTTACGGCAATGGTTCGCAGGGCGCGGCGGTGCGCGCGGCCTTCGAGCACCCCGAGTTTGAATTCTTTCGCTGGTTTTCTGCGTATCCGGCGTTGCACGAGATCGACATTGGCGACACACACCTTTGCGTGTGGTTCAAGGACCTGCGTTTCCTGACGCCGGGCCGCGGCACATTTCCCTTCATATATGGAATGTGCAGTGAGGGCGCGGGTCCGCTGCGTCCTTATCAATTCAGCGACGGTATCAGGCAGCGCGTTTATTAGGCGTGGGCCATGCTGGTGCAGTGTTGGGAACGGCGCATCGCCCGTGTGCCGGCCTTCATTGCTTTAAATTAATAAGTATTTGTTTTTAAAGTAAATATTACTGGCATCTAAATTGCACATGCACCCCGGCGTATCACGGCGCCTTCATGGGGAGGCATGAAGGTCTGTTCATTGTTCAGGAGATACAGACCATGATTAATGCCGGATTCATTGATTTCTTGTTTACCGGAGCGGTCATTGTGCCCGTCGTGCTGATGTTTGGCGGTCATGTCGGGGAGGCTCTTTTGCTGCTGATTCCCATGTTGATCGCGGCTTGTCTGTTAAGCCTGTATCTCCAGCAGATCAGTGCTGACGAGTCACCGGCTGGAACTGATGCGGCCACACCTGATCGCGAACCGCATCAGGATTGACCCGTATCAAATCGTAGTGCTGCTGCAGTGGCAAACTGCGAAGCATGACAACCCTCTGCGCCAGAGCATTACAGGCCGTATTGGCGGCGGCCATTTTCGCCGGGGCGCTGCCTGCCGTGGCTGCCACGGCGGAACCTGCGCCGGTCAAACGCGAAATCATTCCTGGTTCGGAACTGATGACTTCCCAAGAGCGCGAACAATACCGGCAACGGCAACGCGGCGCCAAAACCGATGCCCAGCGTGAGCAGCAGCGCACCGAACACGTCAAGTCGATGGAAGAGCGCGCACGGGTGCGTGGCCTGCAAGTTGTTGACCCTTCCCGGACTAAACAGGGTCAGCCATGAAGCGACTGATCAAACTGACGCTGTTCTGCTTTGCGCTGGCCGGTGACATCCCGGCCGCGCAGGCAGCGGGAAACCAAGTTCGCGGTGAAAAACTGCATCAGGACTGTCTCGGTTGTCACGGCACCGAGCTTTACGTGCCGCCCAAGGCCAAGGTCAAAACCCTGGCTGCGCTGAAAAAGGAAACCGAGCGCTGGAATGACCGCATGAACCCCAAGTTCACGGCGCAGGAAATCGAGGATATCGTAGCGTGGCTGAACCGGGATTTTTACAAACTCCCGAATTGAGCTTCAGAGTGACTCCGGCGCCATCTCATACCGCGGTTGTGTACTATTCCACCCGCGCGTTGGCATCCTTTACGACCTTGGCCCATTTGCCGATCTCGCGCTGCAGGTAAACGCTGAATTCAGCGGGCGTGCTTGGTTGGGCTTCCAGGCCCTGGCTGAGCAGGCGCTCGCGCACATCCGTCCGGGCGAGCGCGGCATGGAGTTCGCCATTGAGTTGCGTGATGATGTGCGTCGGCGTTTTCGCCGGTGCAACCATGCCGTACCAGTTATTGGCTTCGTAACCACGGTATGGGGTTGCCTCCGCAATGGTCGGCACCTCCGGCAGCGCCGCAGCGCGGCGGCCCGAAGTCACCGCCAGCGCCCGCAGTTTGCCTGACTTGATGTGCGGCACGGCAGTCGATACCGTGGCGAACATGGTGTTGACCTGACCGCCGAGCAGGTCGCTCATTGCCGGACCGCCACCCTTGTACGGCACATGCAGCATGTTGATGCCGGCCAGTGTTTTCAGCAGTTCGCCGGCAAGGTGGCCGGGGCTGCCGGTACCTGATGTGGCGAAGGTGAGTGCGCCGGGTTTGGTGCGAGCCAGTGCGATCAGCTCGCTCATGGTGTTTACGCCCAGTGAGGGATGGGCGACAACGATGTTTGAAACGCCGACCAGAATGCTGATCGGTGCGAAGTCGCGCATTGAATCAAATGGAATGTTCTTGTACAGCGCCGGATTGATGGCGAGGATGCTGATGGTGCCCAGCAGCAGGGTGTGGCCGTCGGGTGTTGCGCGGGCCACCGTTTCGGCTGCAATGTTGCCGTGGGCGCCGCCGCGGTTGTCGACCACCACCTGCTGTTTCAGCCGTTCTCCCAGAGGTGCTGCCAGTGTGCGTGCAGTAACATCGACTGCGCCGCCCGGAGGGAAACCCACCATCAGCCGTACCGGCTTGGTCGGGTAAGGATTGATTGTTGCGGCCTGTGCAAGGCACGCGGTGAACATTAGTAACAGGGCGGTGATTCGCATTCGGGGCTCCGGTAAATTCAGTGGACTTCGGCTGACAGCCACCACAGCAGGGCATCCAGTCCGGCATGATTGATGGCGTAGGTTGTTTTTTCTCTAACCACAGGCTTCGCCCGATAGGCGATGCTGACGCCACATTCCGCCATGAACTTGAGGTCATTCGCGCCGTCGCCGACGCCGGCAATCTGCTCCTTTGATGCGCCGATTTCGGCGGCGATCCGGCGCATCGCGGCGAGTTTGGCATCCGCGTTGACGATTTCGCCGATGACTTTTCCAGTCAGCTTTCCGTTGCTGATCTCCAGTACGTTCGAGTGCGTGTAGTCGAGTTTCACACGACTTCTCAGGCGATCGGTCATGTAGGTAAAGCCGCCGGACACCAAGAGTGTTTTGATTCCTGCTGCGCGCACCTTTTCCAGCATCCGTTCTGCACCTGGTGAAAATTTCAGCCGTTCGTCGTAAACCCGCTGCAGTGCGGATTCGTCGAGACCTTTGAGCAGGGCCAGGCGTTCACGCAGGCTTTGGTCGTATTCGATCTCGCCGCGCATTGCGCGCTCGGTGATCGCGGCGACTTCAGCCTTGATATTAACCATGTCGGCGAGTTCGTCGATGGTCTCCATGGTGATCAGCGTTGAATCCATGTCCATTACCAGCAGGCGGAAATCCGTCAGCCGGCGACCTTCGGGCACGAAGCCATGGTCGAGTTTTGCCGTGGCACAAAGCTCTGCAATGCCCGCAGCCGGTTGTGCACCGCGCAGTCGGAAGGCGGTTGCCGATAAACGGTCAATGGCGGAGGCGCTGGTGAGTTTGGCCAGTTCCTTGAGGTCGCGCGTTTCGATTTCGGCGCCCTGGATGACGAGATGCATGGAAAATTCCGCGACAATAAGAGCGCCGATTATAAACGACGCAACAGGGCAGACGTCCCGCGCTACGGCGCGGTGATCCAGCCGGCGATGCGGTCGATGACCTCGCGTTCAATGCCGTTGAAGCCGTGATAGGCGCGGGCTTCGCAGGGGTCGCCAACAGAAATGCCGCCGTCAAAGGCCATGAGTTCCTTGCGTGGCGTGGCGGTGAGCTTGTCCATCAGCAGCGGCACATCCGAGAACAGGCATAACCGGCAACTGTCCAGTCTGTGGTGTGCGACGAGGACGGGGATGCGCACGCGGCCCAGCGCCATTTCAGGAACCGCCCGTGACCGGGGATCGCGCAGCACCGAAGCCGTCAGCACAATGCCATCGGGCCCGCCATCTGCCGGCGGCAGTTGCGCGGCAATAAATCCGGCAGACTGGGTGCCGCGGCTGGTGCCGACCAGCCAAACGGGAATCTTCGCCTGTTCACGCAGCCACGCGATCACGGCTTTGACGTCGGCCACGTGTTCATGCGTTTGACGGTTGCCGGAGAGGTAAGGGTATGACTGTTTGTCGGAAGGCGCATCGATGACGACGGTGGTCAGACCCTGATCCGCGAACAGCTGGCGTGATCGCACAAGGAAGTTGCCTGCGAGTTTGGGGATGCGGCCGTCCGCTTCCAGTGTCAGTCCGCCATCACCGCCGGCAAAAAGGATGACAGCAGCCTTGGGTTTTTCAGGTGCAATGAGCAGGAAACGCTGTGTGACGCCGGGTCGGGTCGGGATATCGACGGTGCGCGCCGGCTGCGCCAGTACGGTGGACGTGGTCAGCAGCAAGGCAAAACAAGGCAACAGGCGCATGGGTAATGGTGGATGAGCGGGCCAGTGATGGTGATCGGGATCATACCCCGCGCTTGACGCCGCCGGAGATTGCGCGGAAGCTGGACCACATTGTTTATTAAGGATTCTTAGCCATGACAGCCCCCGCCTGCCCGCAAAAAGCCCCCTATGCTCTTGAACTTGAACCCGGTGATTACTGGTGGTGCGCCTGCGGGCAATCGAAAAAGCAGCCTTTCTGTGATGGCTCACACAAAGGCTCGGCGTTTGTGCCCCTGAAATTTTCGGTGGCCGAAGCCGGAAAGAAGTGGCTTTGCGCTTGCAAGCGGACACAGAATCCGCCATTTTGTGACGGCACACATAAATCGTTATAACAACAAGTTTTTGCAGTTTGCAGGGGGAGGCGAATGCTCCAATGGGTGATTCAGGAACATTCTGAAGGCAGGTGATAGCCGGTTCATCCTGTATTGACTTGGTAGTCTTATCCCGGTTAAGTGAGGTTTTTTCCTGTTCGATTTAATTAAACCATGTAAATGTGGCTATTTTCCTTATGCCACCCTTGCCTGAGTCCTTATAATCTGAACTCCAAATGACCATTGCCCGATGAAAAAAGCAGCGAATGCAGCTCCTCCGGGGATTGATTTTCCCCGGACGATGCCGATAACTGTTCAGGGCCACCATTTACCGAAACGGCAAGACGTGCGGCGCAGCGATTTCGACATCACAAACAAGATACGTACAACGGACCCTGACGAGGTCTGTGCGGAAGCGGTACGTATTTTCCGCGGGCTTTTTGTTCGTGGCGATGTCAAACCAATGCGGCTGGCCTTCGCCGAGTTTTCGCGGATGTATCAGGGTGAACACCCGGACTACCATCCTTGCGATACCGATTATCATGACATTCAACACGTTCTGGATGTGACTCTGGCAATGGTGCGGCTGCTGGATGGATATCAGCGCAGCGCGCAAAAGAACGGTCCTTTGACCCCGGAGTATTTCATTGTCGGTGTCATCACCGCACTCTTTCATGATGTTGGTTATCTGCGCCGGCGCAGCGATCACCGGCACAAATTCGGTGCTGAATACACGCTGACGCATGTTGCGCGGGGCTCACGCTTTCTGCGTTCCTTTCTGCCACGCATCGGGCTGAAAAAATATGCCGATGATGCTGCGACCATGGTGCATTTCACGGGTTACGAGCGTGATGCCACAAAGATCCGCATGAAGAACAAGGTCCTGCGCCGCGTCGGCGAGATACTCGGATCGGCCGATATCATCGGTCAGATGTCGGATCGCTGTTATCTGGAAAAGTGTCACGACCGCCTGTATCCGGAGTTCCTGATCGGCGGACTGGCACGCCGCAAAATGCCTGACGGAAAAGTTGTCGTGATCTACAAGTCGGGCAAGGATCTGTTGCGCAAGACGCCGGCCTTCTATTCGAACGCGATCAAGAGACTGGATGAAAAACTCCATCAGGCATACAAGTATGCCGAGACCTTTTTCAAGGGCAAGAACCCGTACATGAAGGAGATGGAAAAAAACAAGGAGCACGCAATGGCTGCAACGCGTATTCCCGGCCGTCGAGGCCTGCGCCGCACGCCACCCAGCACGCTATTGCCCGGCGTGCGATCAGTGCCAGAAAATCTGGTTATTCGCTAGCCGCCAGGTTCGCCTTCCGCATGCATTGCCGGAACGCGTGTGCAGAATCCGGAATTGGCGTATCAAAGTCAGCCTGTTCAGAATGCTGACCGGCACACTTCAGGACATAATCCGTGCAGGTTTTTGGATTCAGTTCCCGGTGTGCCGGCGCGTGCTTCCGGCATGGCGCGCGGACAGATTGATTCCCTAACGGCATAAACTACTTGAGGACGATGCAATGAAAGGAGTGGTATTCACCGAATTCATGGACATGGTCGAGCAGCGATTTTCTTCGGAAATGCTCGACGACATCGTTGAGGACGCAAAACTCCCTTCCGGCGGCGTCTATACGGCTGTCGGTACTTATCCGCACGGAGAGATGGTTGAACTGGTCTCGGCCCTTTCTGCCCGATCCGGAGCGGCGGTGCCCGATTTATTGCGTACTTTTGGCGAGTATCTTTTCGGACGATTCGTAAAGGGTTATCCGGCTTTCTTCAAAGGGCATGACGACGCATTCACATTCCTGGCCGGTATCGAGGACGTCATCCATGCCGAGGTGCGCAAGTTGTATCCTGATGCAGAACTGCCGCGTTTCGAAGTTGAGCATCACGACGACCGGCGGCTGGCGATCATTTACTCATCCGGCCGCCACTTCGAGGATCTTGCCGAGGGGCTGATCGTGGGTTGTATTGCGCACTTTGGCCGTCCGGCCGGGCTGCGCAGGGAAACGATAGGCGAGGGGCAACAACGACGCGAGCGCTTCCTGCTAGAGCGTCCTTGAATCAACGCGATGACCCGGGAGCAGCAACAGCCGCCAGACCTCCTTCAGCGCCTGACCCGGAGGCTGGAGCGTGAGCGCGCGGCGCGCAAGGAGGCGGAGCGGCTCCTTGAGGAAAAGGCCGTCGAGTTATACCGCTCAAACACTGCGCTAAGGCAGCTTGCGGATTCGCTCGAGCGGGAGGTCGCTGCCAGGACTTCGGAGTTGCAGCGCGCTCTCGAGCAGGCCCGGTCTGCGACCGATGCAAAAAGCGAGTTTCTGGCGGTAGTCAGCCACGAAATACGCACGCCCATGAATGGCATCATGGGCATGGCACAACTGCTTGAGTTATCCGAACTCGACGGCGCGCAGCGCGGACACCTCGCACTGATCCGCAAGAGTGCCGAGGATTTGCTCGGATTGATCAACGATATTCTTGATTTTTCAAAGATCGAGGCCGGGCGTCTCGATCTGGATATTCACGATTTCGATATGCGCGAGGAACTCAACATGGTTGCCCGCCTCTTCGGCCCGGCGATCTCTCGCAAGGGAATCCGCTTCGCGATGCTGCTGCCGGATGACACACCTGCTGTGCTGCGCGGCGATTCGGCAAGGATGCGGCAGATTTTTGCGAACCTGATCGGTAACGCCATCAAGTTCACTGACCATGGCGGCATTCGCGTTGATGTCCGGTTTTCGAAGCAATCCGACGGGCGATTGCGCTTGAACTGCGCGGTCGTCGACAGTGGCATCGGCATTCCCAAGGAGCGGCGTGACCGGCTGTTCAAGGCTTTCTCGCAGGTTGATGCCTCAACGACAAGGCACTATGGGGGCACCGGACTGGGGCTGGCCATCTGTGCGCGGCTTTGCGAAGCGATGGGTGGCGACATCAGTGTCGAAAGTGTAGTGGGCCATGGATCCACGTTCCGTTTCAGTCTGGTGTTTGAGCGCGGCGGTCAGGATATCAAGCCGGCACCGAAACAACAGGAGTCTCTGCCTGCAGGATTGCCGGAGATGCAAGTGCTGCTGGTCGAGGATCATCCTGTCAATCGCACCCTTGCACTGGCGCTCCTGGACAAACTGGGTCAGCGGGTTGCGGTTGCTGAGAATGGCCGGCAGGCTGTCGACCTGGTGAGGTCTAATGGCTACGACGTCGTTCTGATGGATGTGCAGATGCCTGTTCTCGACGGTATCGCAGCTACCCGAGAAATCAGAAATCTCGCTTTGCCGGTGCAGCCGCGCATCATTGCCCTGACGGCGAACGCTTATTCCCGTGACCGCGAGATTTGCCTTGCAGCCGGCATGGACGATTTCCTCAGCAAGCCTTTCCGCTTGCAGGAACTGCGGGACAAGCTGTTACAGGTTCCGGTCAAACCGGCAGGTTGATAAGGGAGTCGGTAGCTGGAGGAGATTCGCATGGCCCGGTTGGGTGGTGCACCACCCCGTGACCGTCACCATGCACTCAGCGGTTGGGCTGCATGCCCAGCGCGTTGTTGATGCGGTTGTTCGAGTTGTAAATCGCCACGACCTGCACGGCTTCAAGGATTTCCTTTTCACTGAGGCCGGCTGCACGCAGTCCGCCGATCAGCGTGGCATCGACGTCTGCTACGCGAAGGGTCAGCTTCGAGGCGAATTCGGCCAGTGCGTGCTGGCGCGGCGTCAGTTCGGCGCGGCGCCATGCCAGACACAGCGTATCGACCAGTTGCGGGTCCATGCCGTATTTTTTCAGGGCACCGCCGTGCGAGAGGATGCAGACCTCGCAGCGGTTCTCGACGCTGGTGATCAATGCCATCAATTCGCGTTCCACCGGCGGCAGTTCACCGTCGGGTGCGCGCATCAGCTTGTCGAGGTAACCCTGGTACAGCGCCAGCCGGCCGGGGCCGAAGGGCAGTTTAAGGAAGTTGCGTACATAACCGAGGCGTTCCTGGCTCTGCTGTTGCAGTTCACGCACCGCGGGTTCGGGTTTCGCCGGTGCGGCAAGGCGCAGCCAGGAAAAACGTCCGGCCTTGCCGGCTTTCGGGGCTGTGGGTTTTTTGACGGACTTCTTCATTGCTGTTCTCCGCGGTTGTCAGTTGTCGTGCTGCTGCTCATTCGGGCTGGATGCCGGCTGCCCGCGCCACCTTGATCCATTTTTCGATTTCCTCGCGGGTGAACTTGTCATATTCCTCTGGCGAACTACCCACCGGGTCGGCGCCTTCGCCCGACAGCCGTTCGCGCACAGTCGGGTCGGTCAGGGTTGATTTCAACGAGGCCAGTACCCTGTCGATGATCGGGCGGGGGGTGCCGGCGGGCGCGAACAATCCGAAGCCGGCAGTGACCACGAAGCCCGGCACGCCGGATTCGATCATTGTCGGCACGTCAGGGGCCGCGGACGAACGTTTGTCGCCGCCCTGCGCAATCATGCGCAGCTTGCCGGCACGGGACTGACCGATCACTGCCGGCATGCTGCTGATCAGCAGTTCAACATGTCCGGCCATGGTGTCGGACAGTGCCGGGCCTGCACCCTTGTACGGCACATGGGTCATTTTGATCTGCGCCACCGAGCCCAGCAGTTCGGCCGAGAGGTGGCCGATGCTGCCGCGGCCGGCGCTGGCGTAGTTGAGCTGTCCCGGTTTTGATTTGGCCAGCGCAATCAGTTGTTTCGCGTTTTTTGCCGGCAACGAGGGATGCACCACGATCGCACTCGGCACATCGGCGACCTTGGAGATGGCGGCAAAACTCTTCACCGGATCGAAGGGTAGTTTTTTGACCATCGCCGGATTGATCACGTGTGCCGCAGATACCATCAGCAGCGTATAGCCGTCGGGCGGTGCTTTCGCAGCCATGTCGGTGCCGAGCATGCTGCCGGCGCCGCCACGGTTGTCGATGATGATCTGCTGCCCCAGCGCTTTTGCCATGCCCGGAGCGACGCTGCGCGCGATGATGTCAGTGTTGCCGCCGGGCGCGAAGGGCACAATCATGCGCACTGTTTTGGTCGGGTAGGTTTGTGCCTGCGCTGTGCAGGTGAGAGCCGCGAGTACTGCAGCCGTTACTGCCAGCAAGCGCGGGCGTGATTGTCGATTCTGCATGGATGTCTCCTCCGGGTTGGTGCCGGCTCATCATGACCGGCTTCATGGTATGACGGCCATGCTAGCATCAGCATTCACTGATGGTGTTTGATTCAACGCAATTTTTCATTTCGGAGTTATCAGAATATGGAACTGGGCATCAAAGGCAGGAAAGCGCTCGTCTGTGCCGCGAGCAAAGGACTGGGGCGCGCCTGTGCAATGTCGCTGGCGCGCGAAGGCGTTGACGTGACCATCCTCGCGCGCGGGCAGGAAGCGCTGGAGAAAACCGCCGAGGACATCCGTAAGGCTTCCGGTGTGAAGGTCACGGCCATCGTTGCTGACATCACCACAGAAGCAGGGCGTGCCGCCGCGCTCGCCGCCTGTCCTCAGCCTGACATCCTGGTCAACAACGCCGGCGGTCCGCCATCGGGCGATTTCCGTAACTGGAGCCGTGAGGACTGGATCAAGGCAGTGGACGCCAACATGCTGACGCCGATCGAGTTGATCAAAGCCACGGTTGACGGCATGATTTCGCGAAAGTTCGGGCGCATCGTCAACATCACCTCCAACTCGGTAAAGGCGCCGATTGAGGAACTGGGCCTGTCCAATGCCGCACGTTCGGGGCTCACTGGTTTTGTTGCCGGCCTCGCGCGCAAGACCATCCGCCACAATGTCACCATCAACAACATCCTGCCCGGCCAGTTCATGACCGACCGGCTGAAGACCCGGCTGACCGTGAATGCAAAGGAGGCGGGCATCACGCTCGAGCAGTATCTCGACAAACGCAGCCAGGTGATTCCTGCCGGTCGCTTTGGAGACCCCAACGAATTCGGTGAACTCTGTGCCTATGTTTGCAGCATGCAAGCCGCATTCATCACCGGGCAGAACTTCCTGATTGATGGCGGGACTTACCCCGGCACCTACTAAGTGCGGAAGAAAGTGTATTTGTCGCGGATGTGATGGTATAACTCAATGATTTTATTGAGTTAATTTATCGCTTATAATGCGCGCCGCACCGCGTTCGCCGCATCCCGCGCGAACGCCTGACCAGGCCAGACATGAGTATCGACAAGGAAGTTTCCCGGCGCCGCACTTTCGCCATCATTTCGCACCCCGATGCGGGTAAAACCACGCTCACCGAAAAGCTGTTGCTGTTTGCAGGCGCGATCCATATCGCCGGCAGCGTGAAGTCGCGCAAGGCCTCGCGCTACGCGACTTCGGACTGGATGGAAATCGAAAAGCAGCGCGGCATCTCGGTCGCCAGCTCGGTGATGCAGATGGAATACCGCGACTGTGTGATCAACCTGCTCGATACGCCGGGCCACCGCGACTTTTCTGAAGACACCTATCGCGTGCTGACGGCTGTCGATGCTGCGCTGATGGTGATCGATGCTGCCAACGGTATCGAGCCGCAGACCCTGCGCCTGCTGCAGGTCTGCCGCGCGCAGAACACACCGGTGATCACTTTCATCAACAAGATGGACCGCGAAGTGCGCGAGCCGACCGACCTCGTCGATGAGATCGAACGCACGCTGGGCATGCCGGTCGTGCCGTGCACCTGGCCGGTAGGCATGGGCAAACAATTCAAGGGGGTGTTCGACCTGCGTGCCGACCGCATGCGCGTGTTCACTGCCGGTGAAGATCGCATCGGTGCCGAAGACGAAATCATTTCCGGCATCGACAACCCGGAGATCATTGAGCGCTTCGGCGATATCTTTACGCACGCCCGCCAGGAAATCGACCTGGTGCAGGGTGTGTCGCCCGAATACGACCGCGAGACCTTTCTCGCCGGCAAACAGACACCGCTGTTTTTCGGGTCGGCGATCAACAATTTCGGCGTGCAGGAAGTGCTGGATGCGGTGATTGATTTTGCGTCGCCGCCACGGTCGCACAAGGCCTTGCAGCGCGAAGTTAAGCCGGCCGAGCCAAAGTTCTCCGGCGTGGTGTTCAAGATCCAGGCCAATATGGACCCGGGGCACCGTGACCGCGTCGCCTTCATCCGCATCTGCTCCGGCCGTTTCGAACGCAGCATGCGCCTGAAAAACTGCCGCACTGAAAAATTCTTCCGCCCCAGTTCCGTGGTGTCCTTCCTGTCACAGCGCCGCGAGCAGGTGGAAGACGCCTATGCCGGCGACATCATCGGCATTCCCAACCACGGTGTGCTGCAACTCGGCGACACGCTGACTGAAGGTGAAGATCTGCAGTTCACCGGCCTGCCGTTTTTTGCGCCGGAACTGTTTCAGACGGTTGAAGTTGCTGATCCGCTGCGCAGCAAGCAGTTGCGCACCGGTCTCGGTCAGTTGGGCGAAGAGGGTGCGATCCAGGTGTTCAAGCCGGTGGCGGGCAGTCTGCTGTTGTTGGGCGCCGTCGGCCAGTTGCAGTTTGAAGTGGTCGCGCACCGCCTGAAACATGAATACGGCTGCGAAGCACGGCTGTCGCCGGCGCGTTATGTGGCTGCGCGCTGGGTGACCTGTGATGACGATCGTGAGTTGCAGCGTTTCATCGATGCCAACTCGCACCGCGTTGCGCATGATGCCGTCGGTGCGCCGGCCTTCCTGGCGAGCAATGCCATCGAGATCGATGTGGCGCAGGAACAGTGGCCGAAGATCAAGTTCCACGCGCTGCGCGAGCACGCCGGACTGATTTTTCACTCCAACGCCGCAGTCGGCTGATCGCGGTATACGCAAGCCGCTCATTGCTGCCGGATTAGTGCGGCTTGCGTTCCATCACGAACTGTTCCAGCGTTACCCCGTTGCGGGTGACGGTCTGCGTGCGCACAAGGCTGAATCCGGCCTGTTCAAAAAACGGCTTTGCCGTACGGCTGGCTTCGGTGTGCAGATCGGTGATGCCGCGCGTGCCGGCGTCGGCCACCAGCAATTCCAGCAATGCGCTCGCCACGCCCATGCGCTGGTAATCGGGGTGCACGTAGAGCAGGTCGATATGACCCGGCGAATCGGTGGTGATGAACCCGCCGAGTTTGCCGTTGATTTCGAAGGTCCAGCCCTGGCTCGTGTCCATGCGGCGTTCCCATTCCGGATAATCGGCTTCTTCCGGCGCCCAGGCCTGGAGTTCTTCCGGGCTGTAATCGGCGGCGGCGATTTCGTGAACAGATCGGCGGAAGGTCTCGATGCTCGCATTGAGATCCTGCGGTCGCCATTTGCGCATCGGCATCCGCTGCCCCTTTATTTGCCGACGACTTCGCCGACCCAACGCGCAATTTCGTCGACGGAATTGCGCGGCGCGTTCAGGTGATCGCTGTCGATGTCGGCCATCCGGGTCATGGGATTGGAAGGCAGTGCGGCAAACATCGACGATTTGATGCGGATCAGTCCGGGATAGTCGTTGCGCGGCGCGATATAAAGAACCGGCAGCGTGGCGGGAATGGCGCGTGAGGATTTGCCCTGGTTCATCGCACCGTTCGGGTCGAACCAGGTCAGGTAAACGGCGGCCGTGGTGTGCACATCGTTCGTTCCTTTTGAGCCCTCGTAATCCTTGAACGTTCCGCGTTCTGCGCCTTTGCCCTCGGCGACCATGCGCTGGGCCAGTGCCACGGCGCCACCGACGTTCTGGGCGTAGACCGCAGCATCGACGCTGCCGCCCGGCGCGATGGGTATTACGCCGTCGAGCGGGTTGCGGCTGGCGTAATGCAGCGCGAACACGCCGCCCTGGCTGTGGCCGGCGACAAACAGTTTTTTTGCACCCTTGCTGCGCAATTCGTTCAGTGCGGCTGTGACCTGTTGTTCTGCGGCAGCCACATCAACGTCATATTCGCGCCGGCCCGACCACGGCATTTCAAGGTTGGCCACCAGCCAGCCTTTGCGCTCCAGCCCCTCGGCCAGCAAGCTGACATGGCGGTCGGGTCGCCCCCCCTTGCCGTGCATGACAATGATGCCGATGGTAGGCGCATTTTGCGCGGCCGCAGGAATGGTGAACAGGGTCGAGGTCAGTAAGGCCGCGATAATAATCAGCAGATGTTTGAAAGGTGTCATTTGCAGACTCCGTGATTCGGTGATGTGCGGATGTGGTCGCCCATTGTCGGCCGCCTAGCCCAGTTCGGCAAACACCCGGCGGATTTCGGCGACGCGGGTTTTCAGGTCCGGTGTTTTGAGCTCGATGCGCAGCCGGTCCTGACCGGCCAGCTTGTAGTTCTTTTTAGACTGGATCAGCTTGATGATCTTGATCGGTTCGATCGGCGGATTGGGCACGAACTGCAGCTGGATCGCGTTTTCGCTGGCGTCGATTTTTGCAATGCCCAGCGGTTTGCCGAGCAGGCGCAGGCGGTGGCTGTCGATCAGTGCGCGCGTGGCGTCCGGCAACGGGCCGAAACGGTCGATCAGTTCTTCCTGCATCAGCAGCAACTGGTCTTCGTTGTCGCAGTTGGCCATGCGTTTGTAGAGCACCAACCGTTCGTGTACGTCGTGGCAATAGTCGTTGGGCAGCAGGGCCGGGGTGTGCAGGTTGATTTCTGTGGTCACGCCCAGCGGTGCATTGAGGTCGGGTTCCTTGCCGGCTTTCAGTGACTTCACTGCGGAATCAAGCATCGCGCAGTAGAGGTTGAAACCGATTTCGTGCATTTCGCCGGACTGGTTTTCACCGAGTACTTCACCGGCACCGCGGATTTCGAGATCGTGCATCGCCAGATAAAATCCCGAGCCCAGTTCTTCCATCGCCTGAATCGCTTCGAGGCGCTTTTTGGCATTGGGGGTGATATTGCCTTCATCGGGCAGCAGCAGATAGGCATAGGCCTGATGGTGCGAGCGGCCGACGCGCCCGCGCAGTTGGTGCAACTGCGCGAGGCCGAAACGGTCGGCGCGGTTGATGATGATGGTGTTGGCGGTCGGGATGTCGATGCCGGTTTCAATGATGGTCGTGCACAGCAGGATGTTGAAGCGGCCCTGATAAAAGTCGCGCATCGCCAGTTCCAGCTCGCGTTCACGCATCTGGCCGTGGGCGATGCGCACGCGGGCTTCCGGCAGCAGCCGTGTCAGTTCTTCCTCGACATTGGAGATGGTGTCGATGTCGTTGTGCAGGAAATACACCTGCCCGCCGCGTTTGAGTTCGCGCAGCACGGCTTCGCGGATCAATGACTTGGCGTAACGGGCGACAAAGGTCTTGATCGCCAGCCGGCGCTGCGGCGCGGTGGCGATCACCGAGAAATCACGCAAGCCTTCCAGCGACATCGCCAGCGTGCGCGGGATCGGTGTTGCCGTCAGTGTCAGCACATCCACTTCCGCGCGCATCGCCTTGAACTGCTCCTTCTGGCGTACGCCGAAGCGGTGTTCCTCGTCGATGATCACCAGGCCGAGGTTCTTGAACTTGACGTCCTTGCTGACCAGCTTGTGCGTGCCGATGGCAATGTCCACGCGGCCTTCACCCAGGCCGACCAGCGCATCCGTGGTTTCCCTGGCAGTGCGGAAGCGCGAGAACTCGGCGATTTTCACCGGCCAGTCGGCAAAACGATCGGAGAAGGTATTGAAATGCTGTTCGGCCAGCA
>CAZHFZ010000007.1:58072-71539 GCA_964531455.1 uncultured Bordetella sp. | reverse complement strand
CAGCGTGGTCGGCACCAGCACGGCGACCTGTTTGCCGTCAGCCACCGCCACGAAGGCCGCACGCAATGCGACTTCCGTTTTGCCGAAACCCACATCGCCGCAGACCAGTCGGTCCATCGGCTTGGTGCTTTTCAGATCTTCAATCGTGGCGTTGATCGCTGCGGCCTGATCGGTGGTCTCTTCGAACGGGAAACCTTCGGCAAAAGCCTCGTAGTCATGCGGCTTCAGATTGAAGGCATAACCTTCGCGCGCCGCGCGCTGCGCATAAATGGCCAGCAGTTCAGCGGCGGTATCGCGTACCTGGGCTGCGGCCTTGCGTTTGGCCTTGTCCCACTGGCCGCTGCCCAACTGGTGCAGCGGCGCCTGTTCGGGTGAAGCGCCGCTGTAGCGGCTGATCAGGTGCAGGCTCGATACCGGCACATAGAGCTTGTCGTTGTTGGCGTATTCCAGCGTCAGGAATTCGGTCGCGCCTTCGCCGAGGTCCATGCTGTGCAGGCCGAGGTAGCGGCCGATGCCGTGGGTTTCATGCACCACCGGATCGCCGACCTTGACCTCGGACAGGTCGCGCAGCATGCCTTCAGGCGAGGTGCGCTTGGCGTCACGCGCCGCGCGTTGGCGCACCTGAGAGGCATACAGTTCGTTTTCGGTGATGACCGCGATCTGTGCCACGGTATCGATGAAGCCGTTGCTCAGCGGCGCGACACCCAGCATCAAATGCTCGTGACTGGTTTTGAACTGCGCCCAGTCGCTGACCTGAACCGGTTTCAATCCGTACTCGGCAAAGTACTCGAGCATGGTTTCGCGACGGCCCAGTGCCTCCGCCAGTACCAGAATGCGTCCGGGGTAGCTGTCGACAAAGCCGCGCAGCCGGTGCAATGGATCATCGGCGCGGCGCTCGACATGCAGCGGCGGCAACGGCGAGCTGGCGGTATTCAGTAAATCATTGTTTTTATTATTGAATTCGAGTTCTGCCGCAGGCGAGCCGACCATCGCAGGAGCAATCGCGGCGAGGTCGATGCGCGCGAAGGGTTTGATCGCACCGAAGAACGCATCCTCGGTGAGGAACAGCTCCTGTGGAGGCAACACCGGATTGGCGAGGTCGCCGCGCACCATCGCATGACGGCCGCGCGTATCCGCCCAGAACTCGTCGATGGCTTCAGTAATGCCGGGGCGCAGGCAGACCGTGGTGTCCTTCGGCAGGTAATCGGTGACCAGCGCCGTGCTGTCAAAAAACAGCGGCAGATAATATTCAATGCCCGCCGTCGGGATGCCCTTCGACACATCCTTGTATACCTGGCTGCGCGACGGATCGCCTTCGAAGCGTTCACGGAAACGCTGGCGGAAAGCAGTGCGCGCGGCTTCATCCATCGGGAATTCACGCGCCGGCAGCAGCCGCACTTCCGGCACCTTCATGATTGAACGCTGGCTGTCGACATCAAAGCTGCGGATCGAATCAATCACTTCATCGAACAGGTCGATGCGATAGGGCAGCGGGCTGCCCATCGGATACAGGTCAATCAATCCGCCGCGGAAACTGTATTCACCGGGCGCGATCACCTGCGTCACATGGTTGTAGCCGGCGAGTGTCAGCTGATGGCGCAGCGCCTCTGCACCGAGTTTTTCGCCTTGCCGGAAATAAAAGGTGTTCGCGGTAATGAAGTCCACCGGCGCCATTCGATACAGCGCCGTGGTCACCGGCACCAGCGCGATATCGATGTCGCCGCGCACCAGCTGGCACAGCGTCGCCAGCCGTTCCGACACCAGATCATGGTGAGGGGAGAAGTGATCGTAGGGCAGCGTTTCCCAGTCCGGCAGCATGTGCAACCGCAACTGCGGTGCGAAGAATGGAATCTCCTGCAGCAGGCGCTGCGCCTGCCACGCCGACTCCGTCAGCACCAGCAGCGGGCGAGCGCGGGCCGCCAGTTCGGCCAACAGGGGGGCGTCGCTGGAACCGTGGAGCAGGGCGGTGCTGGTGCGCTGCCCGGGTGCGGGCAGCTTTTCTGGGTGCATCAAATGTTGCTTCTGAAAAGGGCGCTATTATAAACGCGCCCCCTGACGTCTCCCCCGGAAATCCCCATGCGCAGACTGTTGACCTTGATTTGTCTTGTTGCCGCCGTGACCGCGCCGGCCCACGCGCAAACCGTGCAATCCGAGAAACACGCTTTCCGCGTGGTCACACTGGTGCGTGGCCTGCAGAACCCCTGGTCCATCGCCTTCCTGCTCGACGGCCGCATGCTGGTCACCGAACGCGAAGGGCGCATCCGCATCGTCAGCAAGGATTTCAAGCTCGACCCCAAACCCGTCGAAGGTTTGCCCGAGATCGTCGCCAGCGGCCAGGGCGGCCTGTTCGACGTGGTACTGCATCCGCAGTTCGAGAAAAACGGCTGGATCTACTGGGCCTACAACGCACCGGGCCCGGGCGGATGGGGCACGGCGATGGCGCGCGGCAAGCTCGACGGCTATCGCATGACCGAGGTGCAGGTCCTGTTCAGCATGGAACCGAAAACACGCGCCGGCCATCACTTCGGCGGGCGCATCGTGTTCGACCCGAAAGGATTTGTTTACCTGACGCTCGGCGACCGCGGCGACATGCCGCGCGCACAAAAGCTCGATGACCATGCCGGCTCGGTGATCCGGTTGCACGACGACGGCCGCGTGCCCAAAGACAATCCCTATGTCGGTCGCGCCGGCGCGAAGCCGGAGAAGTTCACGCTGGGCAATCGCAATATGCAGGGCGCAGCCCTGCATCCGCAGACCGGTGAACTGTGGACCCATGAACACGGCCCGCAGGGCGGCGATGAGGTCAATGTGATGCGCGCCGGCCGCAACTATGGCTGGCCGGTGATCAGTTTCGGCGTCAACTACGGCATCGGTACGAAGATCGGCGAAGGGAATTCAAAACCCGGCATGGAACAGCCGCTTCATGTCTGGGTGCCGTCAATTGCGCCGTCGGGCATGGCCTTTTATAACGGCGACAAATTTCCGAACTGGAAAGGCAACATCCTGATCGGTGCGCTGCGCGATGAAATGCTGGTGCGGCTGGAAATAAACGGTGAGAAGGTGGTGCGCGAAGAGCGTTTGATCAAGGGGCAGATCGGACGTATCAGGGATGTGCGAGTGGGGCCGGATGGGTTTGTTTATTTGGTGACGGATGAGCGGGATGGGTTGGTGGTCAGGCTGGAATCGGTAAAGTAACCCTTGCCATGGTCATGCCCGATGCAGAATTCCTGAAGCCTTTGAATCTGCTGACAATTGCAGATCAGGCATTTTTAAATGCCTGTGGTTTGCATTATCGTAAAACTTTCTCTGCCGGAATGAACACATGAATACCCTGCTTTTTCTTGGTGGCCTCGCCATTCTTGTCCTCGGCGCGAACTTGCTGGTGCGCGGCGCCTCGAAGCTGGCGTTGTCCTTCGGCATTTCGCCGCTGGTGGTGGGGCTCACGGTGGTGGCCATGGGCACCAGCGCTCCCGAAGTTGCGGTTTCTGTGGGGGCGGCACTTGACGGCAGGACGGATATTGCCATCGGCAATGTCGTTGGCAGCAATATATTCAATGTGTTGTTCATTCTCGGGCTCAGCGCGCTGATCGTGCCGCTGGCGGTGAACGTGCAGATTATCCGGCAGGAGGTGCCGATCATGATCGGCACCAGCGTGCTGCTGCTCGCGCTCAGCATCGACGGCACCATTTCGTTCCGGGACGGCGCTTTACTTTTTGCCCTGCTGATCGCGTATACGGTGTTTGTGGTGAGGCAGTCGCGCCTGGAAACACAGAATGCAAAAGCCGAGTATGAAATCGAGGTCACGCCGGCGCAACCCGGATCCTGGGATGCCGCGTGGCCGGCGCAACTTGTACTGATTGCGGCCGGACTGGCATGCTTGGTTGTCGGCGCCGACTGGCTGGTGACCGCTTCGATTGCCTTCGCCCGCGCGTTGGGGGTCAGCGATGTTGTGATCGGCCTGACCATCGTGGCGGCCGGTACGTCAATGCCGGAAGTTGCGACCTCCGTCACCGCGGCAATCAAGGGGGAGCGGGACATCGCCGTGGGCAATGTGGTTGGCAGCAATATTTTCAACATTCTCGGTTGCCTCGGATTATCGGGTCTTGTGGCCGGAACCTCCGGGCTGCAGGTGGCTCCGTCACTGCTGGCCTTCGACCTGTGGATGATGATCGCGGTGGCAGTCGCCTGCCTGCCGATATTCATGACCGGGCGCGAGATTGCGCGCTGGGAGGGCGGTGTGTTCATAACTTACTACGCAGCCTATGTCGGTTACCTGATCCTCGCCGCGCAGGACCATGACGCGCTGGAAGCGTTTTCCGGAGTGATGACCGGTTTCGTGGTGCCGCTTACGGTGATCACTTTGGTAGTGGTGTTAGTGCGCAGGAAGCGTGATTCGGAATAACAAGTGCGGGGCGGTGACGAGGTCAATGTGATGCGCGCCGGCCGCAACTATGGCTGGCCGGTGATCAGTTTCGGCGTCAACTACGGCATCGGTACGAAGATCGGCGAAGGGAATTCAAAACCCGGCATGGAACAGCCGCTTCATGTCTGGGTGCCGTCAATTGCGCCGTCGGGCATGGCCTTTTATAACGGCGACAAATTTCCGAACTGGAAAGGCAACATCCTGATCGGTGCGCTGCGCGATGAAATGCTGGTGCGGCTGGAAATAAACGGTGAGAAGGTGGTGCGCGAAGAGCGTTTGATCAAGGGGCAGATCGGACGTATCAGGGATGTGCGAGTTGGGCCGGATGGGTTGTGTATCTGCTGACGGATGAGAGGGATGGGGTGGTAGCTAGGCTTGAGTAATTAAATAAATTAAATCAATAAGTTATGGTATTTCTGTTGCGCCGGCTGGGCTTTCTGATTCTAGTTATTGTGATTGCAATGCTGGTACGAAATGTTAACCAATTCACGCTACACGGAAATGAGAGATAGATGGCACGGTTGAGTCCTAAAGCGGGTGTAGTTCGTGCGCTTTTTGCACGCTCCGGCAATCAGTGTGCATTTCCTGGATGTACGCAACCGCTCATCAATGGTGGCAATCAGTTCATCGGTCAGATATGTCATATCGAAGCGGCTCTTCCCGGTGGTGAGCGCTACAACCCTAATCAGACGGATGAGGAGCGCTGCGCGTACGACAATCTGCTACTGCTCTGTTATCCACACCATGTGGAGACTAATGATGTTGATGGGTACCCCGTTGCTAGGTTGCGGCAGTTTAAGAATGGTCATGAGGCTCTTTTCGAGAAGTCAGATTTCAAGATCGACGAAGCGGCGCTCTATAAAATTATTGCTGATATGGACCGGTATTGGGCAGAGATAGAGAAGCTGAACACGCTTGAGCATACGATGTCGGAGCTTGCTTTCTCCATAGATGTAAGGAGTAGCTACCTCGGCCTCGTGAAGAGTTGCGAGGAAAATATTGCGTATCTGTCGAGCTTTCACGATACTTTCCGTGATTCAGATGATGCTCTCCAACAGGACTTCGAGAGCATGCTTCAGCTCAAAGGAGTTGATCCTCGACTTTTCGCGGGGGTGCCATACTTCGAAAACCCTTTCCAGAACAGGAACTGGGAACTCCATAACCTCGCCATACCCAACCGCATGCAGCGACTGCGAATCGACTTGATGCACATGGAAATCAAGTATCTTGAAGAGTTTTTGAAGACGAACAGCAGGGATGCGGCGGCGCAGGAGCGTCTACAAGAACTCAAGAAGCAGTTTGCTGAGTTAGCTCAGTATGCAGTTGTGGCCGACTGATTCTTTCGGGAATCGAGGATGAACCGGGGCAACATATGGATCCCTCTCAAGAATTAAGTAGGGGCAGTGGGGATTAAACGTACCGGAGTCGATATCGTTTTGTTGATCAATGGCGTTGTGGGAAATCGGATGCCAGCAATAACCGTGCAGACGATTTATAACTTGCTGTGCCGTCTCAGATTGGCGCGTAGGGCCTTCAGGCTTATTTCAGATTCCGCGGCACGTTGTGTAAACGCTGCGAGATCTTCCTGGTCATCGTGCATCATCAGACCAACGGCCTCATTTACCAGCGCGGACATCGATGTCTGGCAACTGGCGGCGCGCAGCCGCAGGGCTTGGTGGATTTTAGGGTCAAAGTAAATATTTGATTTTATTGATAAAGTTTTCATGGCATTCATCTCATCTTGATGATTGGCATCATGGTGTTTGAGCTTTGTGGCGTCAAGGTGCGGTGATGGTTTGGGTTTGGCGACAAGCAGGCATAGGGGGCTTTCCCGTAATCCGCTACGCTCCTTACGGACTACTCCTCAAGGCATTTTGAAAACGACATGTCATCTTCCAAATTCCCCGATCCCCGCTACCTGATCACCGCCCCCGAACTGGCCTCCCGTCTGTCCGACGTCACGCTGGTCGATCTCCGTCCTGCTGAAGACTTCGCCGTCGGCCACATCGCCGGCAGCACCCACGTCGATATCTACGGCGTCAGCCTCAACGATTCCTCCGAGGCGCCGCTGAATTCCTTTCTCACGATTTTTCGCGTGCTCTTCGGTTCGCGCGGCGTGCGCGCAGACCGGCCGGTGGTGATTTATGACCACGAATCCGGCGAACGCGCGGCGCGCGCGGTGTGGCTGCTGGCGGTGCTGGGGCATCCGGATGTGCGCATTCTCGATGGCGGCACCCATGCTTGGACCGCTGCGGGACAGAAGCTGGTGCGCCTGAGCGAAGCGCCGCCGCCGATGGACCCGACCCAGGTGCCGCCGACACCACCGCCTTTCCGCGGCACGTTGAACATGGATTTTCTGGCGACGCGGTTTGATGTGCACAACGCCATCAACAACCCCGATTACGCGATCGTCGATGTGCGTCGCGAGGGCGAATATCGCGGCAGTGAAAAACGCGCACGTCGCGTCGGCACGATACCCGGCGCAGTGCATATTTTCTGGCGCGAGCATCTCGATGCGCAGGGCGCGTTCCGCAAGCCGGAGGAGATTCGTGCGCTATATGAATCGCGGGGCGTGACGCCGGACAAAATCGTGATTCCGGTGTGCCACGGCGGTTACCGCTCGGCGAGCACCTTCATTGCGCTGAAGTCGCTGGGTTATCCGCATGTGCGCAACTACGTGTCGGCCTGGGGTGAGTGGGGCAACCGCGATGATTCGGTGATTGTTGTTCCGCCTGCAATCTGACTGGTGGCCATTTATAAAAAAATGTTAATAAAAACAGAGATTTATAAATAATTTCCAGGGCGGGCTTGAAATGGCACTTCTAATGCATAAGTATTGTCTTATATACTGATGTCTGTTCCATGTTCCTTCCGCAAGGTTGCGGCTTGGGAATGAGTCGATAGCGAAAGGTAAGCCATGCTGAGATTTGACGTCCCGCAGGTCTGGTCCAACGTGATCCGTTGGGAAGCGTTTATTACTTTTGTGCTGAGCGGCGTCGCGCTGCTTTTTGCGCCTTGGGTGATGCTGTTTCTGGTGGTGCAGGGTTTTGTACGTGGCTTCATCGGCCATCACCGCTGTCCGTCGCATCTGCTATGGAAAAAAATTGCCGAATCCCGAAAGTGGGGTGGCAAAAAGGAAAACGCTGGCGCCAAGATGTTCGCCAACAAGATCCTTTTCCTGGCGAGTGGCGTGTCGATGGTGCTGTATTTTTCGGGCAGCGGGCTGTGGGTTGTGCCTTGCGCGGCGCTGATTGTATTTTCGTTTATGGAGTGGGCGCTGTCGTTCTGTGCGGCTTGCTGGGCTTACGGTTTCTGGTATCAGCACTTTCCGCCCAAGATGCAGTGAGTGGGGCAGCACCAGTCCATATGCTGAGGAAGTGCTGACACGACTGCGGCGGGCGCGCCTATAATCCTGTTCATCTGAACCAGCCCTGAATACGGAGTGCGCCATGCCCCAAATCACCGCTTACGACGACGCCAAAATCAATCGCACGGAACGTCAGGTTCCGACCGGGACCGCATGGCGGACCGGGTTGATCAATCCCGACCAGGATAATCCCGCAACGCCCCAAGCGTTTCTGGTCGAGGGTACGCCGGGGCGGGTGATCAAGCCGCATTTCCATGACTACGACCAGTATCAGGTCATCGTCAGTGGCGACGGCTTGATGGGCAAACATCAGTTGAGCGTCAATGCCGTGCATTACTCGCGCGCCCACACGCCGTACGGACCGATCCTGTTCGGCGAAGGCATGGGCTTCCTCACGCTGCGTGCGGTCAAGGACAGTGGCGCGCAGTATCTGGATGATCCGGAGAAACGAGCCAAGCTCGACACCATCAACAACCGTCATCCCTTCCAGGTGACTGAAGCGCCGAAGTTCGAAGCCGTCACTTCCGGTGCGGCCTTGCATGCCTTCAGCGAGATCAAGGATGAGCAGGGGCTGGCCAGTTATTCGATGAGTGTGGCGCCAAACAGCAAGTCGATGGCGCCGGATCCTGCCGATACCAATGGTCAATACCTGATCATCGTCCGCGGCAGCCTGATTTATCAGGGCAAGGAATACAAGGCTTTGACGGTGGCTTTCGTGCAACCGGAAGAAGGCCGCCTTGAATTGGCTGCGGGTGCGGAAGGTCTGGACGTGCTGGTGCTGCATTTTCCGCGCACCGGAGTAGCTGCTCAGGCCAAACCGGTAACACCGCAGACCGCGAAAAACATTCCAGGTACGCGGGTGTGGCAGTGCATGCTGTGCGCGTTTGTATATGACGAAGCCAAGGGCATGCCCGATGAAGGCGTCGCACCCGGCACACCGTGGGAAGATGTTCCTGAAACCTGGTACTGCCCGGACTGCTCGGCGAGCAAGAGCGAGTTCCAGATGGCCCAGGTCGCATAACGCAGTATCACGCAACAGGGGCGCAGCGTCGTGCAGATGCTGCGCCCTTTGCTTTTGAGTCATCCATTGAGCGCTTTATTGATGAATTCAGGGTTATTCGCATGGCCTTTCAATTGAACGACACACCGGCGGCCTGGACCGCCGCAGAACTTGATGCCGACCGCCGCTGGGTGTTTACGCTGGATGATCGCGCGCGCTGCGATCTTGTTGCGGCGTTGACCCAGGCGCTGGATCAGAGCAAAACGCATTTCGATTACAGCCGCGATGATTTTGATCTCGGCAGCGCCTATCCGGTGCTGGCGGCGGCGTTTGCGGAAATGCAGCGCGGGCGCGGTGTTGCCCTGGTGCGTGGCCTGCCGCGCGAAGGCCTCGATGAAAAGGATTTTGAACTGTTGACCTGGGGCATCGGGCTGCATTTCGGCGTCGGCCGGCCGCAGGGCGGGCAGAGCCATTACATTTCAGCGGTGCGCGATGCCGGGAATACTTACCGCACCGGTACTGGACGCGGCTACAACACCAATGCCGAGCTGGATTTTCATACCGACTCGACGGATGTGGTCGCGCTGAGCTGTTACAACCGTGCTGCCGAGGGAGGCATGAGCATCACCACCAGTTCGGTTGCGGCTTATCACGCAATGCAGCGTGAGCATCCTGATCTTGCCGATTTGCTGCATGTGCCGATCCACTTCAGCCGACAGGGCGAGCAGGCGCCGGACGAGGCGCCGTCCTATCCGCATCCGATCTTTGATTCAGTGGACGGAAAACTCTTCAGCAAATGGAACCGCAATCGTGTGACGTCGGCGCAGAAAATCGAGGGTGTTCCGAAACTGTCGGCGAAACAGTGGGAAGCGCTGGAAGCTTTTGATGCACTGGTGCGGCGTGATGATCTGGCGCACTCGATGTGGCTGCAACCGGGCGACCTGCAGATCATCAACAGCCATGTCACGCTGCATTCGCGTACGGACTTCAAGGACTTCGACGACCCTGCGCAGAAACGCCTGCTGTTCCGCCTGTGGCTGGCGCCGCCCGACGGTGATCGCCTGCCTCAAAGCTGGGGTGTGCTTTACAAGGCGGTGGGTCGCGGCACCGTACGCGGCGGCATCATCGGCCAGCAGCACGACGCGCTGCGCAAGGCCTTCGAGGCGCGCCAGGCCACTGCGCTGGGCATGCGGCTCGGTGATTAACGCAAGGCAGCGCGCCTAGTCATGTTCATGCGCCGGTGCTTCTGCGGTCTGCCGGTGCTTGTGGTCTGTTTGATGGTGACGTTATTCGTCGCTGTCGCGCATGCACAGAACCTTGACGCGACATTGCGTGAGGAAGTGGTCAGCATACCGTTGCCGCCGGGGTCCGGTGTCGCGGCGCTGGTTGCCACAAGCTACCGGCCGCAGGGCGACGGTCCGTTTCCGCTGATCGTGCTGAGCCACGGCAGCCCCACCAACGCCGCTGAACGCGGCAAGATGGGGCGTTACCGTGTCTTGAGCCGGATCCGCGAATTCACGCGGCGCGGTTTCGCGGTCATCGTGCCGATGCGTCGCGGATATGGCGATACCGGCGGCCCATGGGCGGAAACCTTTTTCCGTTGTTCTGCACCGGATTATTACGCGGCGGGTGTGCAGGCTGCGGTTGATCTTGTTGCAACGGTGGATTACGCGCGCAACCTTGCATATGTAGATCGCGAGCGAATCATTCTGGTCGGGCAGTCAGCTGGCGGCTTCGCATCAATCGCTGCAGCCAGTCAGGTGCCACCGGGCGTCATCGCTGTGGTCAACTTGTCCGGCGGACGCGGTGGTCAACCCGACACGCGACCCGGAGAGCCCTGTGATGCGGACGGCATGACACGCACCATCGCCCGCTTTGCGCAAACGATACGTGTGCCGGTATTGTGGCACTACGCGGAAAACGACCGTTTTTTCGCACCGGAACATGTGCGCGCGTGGTTCCGCGCTTTTGAGGCTGCCGGGGCGCGTGGCGTGCTGGTGATGCAGCCGCCTTTTGGCAACGACGGACACAGTATGTTTGCCGCGGCGGCTGGATTGCCGATCTGGACTGCAGCGTTCGATGGATTCGTGCGCCCACTCGGATTCGATTACCCGGTATCCGGGAAATGATTAATTTATTATATTAATCAATTACTTATAATATACCCTTGCTTTGCTCCAGTGCCGGCACCGCCAAGGCTGTTCAACAGCTTTCAGGCGCGTGAGCAATCAGGCCATTTTTATGGCGATGGCGCCGGCGACGACCACCAGTATTGCCAGCCAGCGATTGCGGCTGACCGGTTCGCGCAGCAACGTTGCCGCAATCACGGCGCCAAACACAACCGAGGTTTCGCGCAGTGCCGCGACCAGCGCAATCGGGGCCTGGGTAATCGCCCATAACGAGAGCGCATAGGACGCGAGCGTGCAGGCTCCGCCGACAAGGCCGCGTTTCCAGTGCCGGTGCAGATAGGTTGCCGTGCGACGGCCATGAACCTTGCTGAACAAGGCAAGCAGCGGAACGGCGGTCAGCACGAATACCCATCCTGTGTAAACCGCGGGGTTTCCCGACAGGCGTGCGCCGACGCCGTCAACCAGCGTGTAGATGACGATGGTTCCCGCCGTTGCCAGCGCGAACAGCGTGGCCTGTCGATTGAGCTGGCCGTTGCGCCAGGAATCGGCCGCAAGAAGCATCACGCCGCCGCAGATCAGCAGCACACCCAGCCAGCCGCCTGCACTGGGCCATTCCGCCAGCAGCAGGGCTGCAGCGATGGCCGACAACACCGGCGCCGAGCCGCGCATGATCGGGTAGGCAAAGCTCAGCTCTCCGTGGCGGTAGGACAGCGCGACCAGCGTGAAATAGACCACGTGAATCACGCCTGAAGCGATCAGGTAAGGCCAGCTGGCCGTGGCCGGCAGCGATGAGAATGGCAACAGGCATCCGGTGATGACTGTGGCGCCGGTGACAACCAGCACCATGTCCAGCGCGCGGTCGCTGCTGCTGCGGATCATCGCATTCCATGCGGAATGCAGCAGCGCACCCAGCAACACGGCAAGCATGACTTCGATGGTCAAGGTGTTGCCGCCCTGTTTAAATGCAGCGCAGGCGCTGCGCGAGGATGGCCGCGGCCGGGATCCGCAGCAATAGCCAGCACGGGACACGAATCGCCAGCGCACCAGGCCAGCCTTTGAGGCGCCACATTGCCGTGATGCAAACCGGGGCTATCAGCGCGGAGAGCAGCCGCTGGCGGTCAGGCATGGTTCAATGCGGCGCAGTCTCACTTGCGCAGTGATCTGCGCACGCTTCGGCTTCAAGTTGCAGCGTGACGTGGTGAATGCCGAAACGCTTGTGCAATACGATCTGCGCATCACGCAGGATGCCGTCTGCCGAGAGCTCGCCGCGCACGACCAGGTGTGCCGTCAGCGCAGGTTCTGCGGTGCTCATGGCCCAGACATGCAGGTCATGCACGGACGCGACGCCGGCAATGCTGTTGAGCGATTCGCGTACTTCGGCCACGCTGATGTGTTCGGGTACGCCGTCGAACAGCAGATGCAGAGACTGGCGGAACAGTGACCAGGTGCCGACAATCACGACGAGGGCGATGAGAATGCTCGCGACCGGATCAATCCAGGTCCAGCCCTTCCACAGGTACAACGCGCCAGCGATGATGACGCCAACGGAAACCAGTGCATCAGCCGCCATGTGCAGGAAAGCGCCGCGGAGGTTGAGGTCGGTTTTGCCGCCGGCCATGAACAGCATGGCGGTTACGGAGTTGACCAGTACGCCGACCGCGGCAACGGCCATTACGGTGCCTGCGGCGATCGGCGCCGGATCCTGCAGTCGATGGATGGCCTCCCACCCCAGGGAGCCCATGGCGACCAGCAGGATGGCCGCATTGATGAAGCTGGCAAGGATGGACCCCCGTTGCCAGCCGTAAGTCTTGCTTTCACTCGGCCGCAGTTTTGCCGCGGCATAGGCCATCCATGCCAGCAGCAGTCCGCCGACATCGCCGAGGTTGTGCGCAGCGTCGGCCAGCAGTGCCAAGGAACCTGTTTTCCAGCCATACCAGGCTTCAACCACGACAAAGCCGAGGTTCAGCGTGATGCCGATGCCGAATGCTCGGCCATAACCACCGCTGTAGCCATGGTCATGACCGTGATGGTCTTGCGCGTGGGTGTGTGCCATGTGGTGGTTGATGCTGCTGACGGACTACTTCCCTGCGTCGCGGGCTGCAATCAACGCATCGATGACCGGATGGATGCTATCGGGTTCACTGGTGAACTTCTGCGGCATGCCCATCTTGACCATCTCGCGCAGCATGGCGATGGTGCTTTTGGTGGCCCGGTCAGTTGATTTCATGTCGTGCAGCAATTCCAGGCATTCCTTCATTTCATGGATGCGACGCTCGCAGTGCACGGCGGTGCCGCCGATGTAGCGCTTGATGATTTTCTGGAAAGGAATTTCATTGAACGTGACCGACGAGTCTTCGATGACTGCATCGAGGATGTTGCGGCGCTGCGCGGCTTCCATGGTTTCGAGCAGCAGCATGGCCAGGCCCTTCATCAGCACGCTGCGGATCAGTTTCATCGCGCTGGCGTCGCCCGGGTTGCTGCCAACAACAGTGATGACCATGCCGTGCGGCGTCATCCGGTCGTGGAACTCGGCGGCGTGCGGACCGCT
>CAZHFZ010000007.1:0-58062 GCA_964531455.1 uncultured Bordetella sp. | reverse complement strand
TCACCGAGGCGTCGACAAACTTTGCTGCGTTGCCCACGAGTGCGGCAGCCTGTTCCATCGCATGCGCCGAATTGCTGCTGGCGTCGATATAGAGATGGTCGGGGCGCAGGTGCTTGAGGATTTTTTTCAGCGCGGAAACAGCAGCTTTGCCCGGCGTCAGTGCAATGATGACATCCGACTTTTTGGCCAGAGCGCTGACAGTCTTCACCAGTGTCACACCTGCGGCTTCTGCGCGCTCGTAGAGGGGGTCGCCCGGTTGCGCCTTGGCGCCGCTGCGGCTGTAACCGACGATGTTGTTGAATCCTGCCTGCTTGAAATCTTTCGCGAGGCGGGTGGCGGCTTCTCCGAAGCCCATTAAACCCAGTCGTATTGGCGTGGAACTCATTGGTATTGGTCTTTCCGGTAATGGTGTTAGTCTGACGCCGTCATTCCGGTCGGGCGGCAGCCCTGCAGTATAGCGGGGTGCAGGCGCTCGTTGCCGGCAGCCGTGCATCCATGCAAAGTATTAATCCAGATCAAATACATGACCGGGGACACCGCTTAACCTGTTGACTCAATGGCAAGAAGCTGACCCTGCGGGCAGCTTTAAAATAAAGGGGGCGGGAGCGGTGGAAACCATAAAAACAGATATTGCCGTTTTGGGGGCTGGTGGAGCGGGGTTGCGTGCGGCAATAGCGCTGGCAGAGTTCCGTCCATCACTGAAAATTGCGCTGGTCTCCAAGGTCTACCCGATGCGCAGCCACACCTGCGCTGCCGAAGGGGGGGCAGCCGGGGTGATCAAATCCGATGACAGTCTGGACCATCATTTCCACGATACGGTTGGCGGCGGCGACTGGCTGTCCGATCAGGATGCGGTGGACTACTTCATCCGCGAAGCCCCAAAAGAGCTGTTGCAACTGGAACACTGGGGCTGTCCGTGGAGCCGCGAGGCGAACGGCTCGGTGGCGGTACGTCCGTTTGGCGGCATGAAAAAGCAGCGTACCTGGTTTGCTGCCGACAAGTCCGGTTTTCATATTCTGCATACGCTGTTCCAGACTTCGCTGAAGTTTCCGTCCATCCAGCGCTTTGACGAGTACTACGTCACCGACCTCGTGGTCGAGGACGGTCATTGCCGTGGTTTTACTGCCATCGAAATGCGCAGCGGCCAGATGAAATTCATCCGTGCCGATGCGGTGATCATCGCCAGCGGCGGCGCCGGGCGCATGTTTCCGTTCACCACCAACGGCGCGATCAAGACCGGTGATGGCATGGCGCTGGCCTATCGTGCAGGTGTGCCGCTGAAGGACATGGAGTTTGTGCAGTATCACCCGACGGGGCTGCCGAACACGGGGACCCTGCTCACCGAAGCCTGCCGTGGTGAAGGCGGCATTCTGGTCAATAAAAACGGCCGCCGGTTTCTGCAGGACTATGGCATGGGACCGGAAACGCCAGTAGGCCAGCCGGTGCTGAAAACCATGGAGCTGGGACCGCGCGACCGTGTCAGCCAGGCGTTCTGGCATGAGCAGAAGAAGGGCAATATGGTGCCGACACGCTGGGGCGATTGCATGATGCTCGACCTGCGTCATCTCGGTGAACAGAAAATCAATGAGCGGTTGCCGCTGGTGCGCGACATGGCAACCAGTTACCTCAGTGTCGATCCGGTTACCGATCCGGTGCCGGTGCGGCCGGTGGTGCATTACATGATGGGCGGCATCGATACCAACATCCGCGCGGAGACCTCTATGAAAGGCCTTTATGCGGCGGGCGAGTGCGCCTGCGTCAGCATCAATGGCGCCAACCGGCTGGGTTCCAATTCATTGACCGAGCTTCTGGTGTTCGGCCGTCGTGCCGCGCTGAGCGCGCTGGAATATCTGGACAATGGCACAGGCTCGGCGAACGAGGCGGCCATCACGGCCGGCGCAGATGACGCGCAGGCGCGATTGCGTGAGTTGTTCAGCCGCACCAATGGCAGCGAGACTATCGCCGGGCTGCGCAAGGAAATGATGGCGACGATGGAGGAAAACGCCGGCATTTATCGCAGTGGCGAGGGGCTGAAGCAGGCTTGCGCCACGCTGAGTGCGTTGCGCGAGCGTTTCGCACTCATTGAACTGCACGACAAGACCAACGTTTACAACACCGATCTGTTGCAGGCGATGGAGTTGGGCGCGATGCTCGACTGTGCGGAAGCGGTGACGGTCAGTGCGCTGGAGCGGCGTGAATCGCGCGGCGCGCATCAGCGGCTGGATTTCACGGCGCGTGATGACGAGAAGTATTTGCGGCACAGTCTGGCCCGCTATTGTGGTGCACAGCCGCCCGAGATCGGCTATTCCGATGTGGTGATCACCCGTTCGCCGCCGGGCGTGCGTGATTACTCGGGGGAAAAAAGCGCAGACGAAAAGAATGCGGGGGAACTGAAATGAGCGAGCGCATCGTCGAACTGGAGGTGCTGCGTTTTAATCCGGAAACGGATGCCGCGCCGCGCTTTCAGCGTTACAGCGTACCCTGCATGAATGAGTGGGTGGTGCTCGATGCGCTGAATCACGTCAAGGAAGCCATTGATCCGACACTGAGTTACCGCTGGTCCTGCCATATGGCCGTGTGCGGCAGCTGCGGCATGATGATCAATGGCGAGCCGAAACTGGCGTGCAAGGCTTTCCTGCGTGAATATGAGGGCGTGATACGCGTCGAACCGCTGGCCAATTTTCCGATCCAGCGCGATCTGGTCACGGTAATTGACGATTTCGTGACCAAGCTCAAACGCGTCAAGCCCTACCTGATCCCCAGGGAAGACCAACCGGTCGAGGCGGGCGAATTCAGGCAGTCGCCGGCCGAATTGAAGAAATACAAGCAATACACGCTGTGCATCAACTGCATGCTCTGTTATGCCGCCTGTCCGGAATACGGGCTGGTGCCCAAGTTCATCGGTCCCGCGGCGATTTCGCTGGCGCATCGTTACAACGAGGATTCGCGCGACGGCGGGCGTGAACAGCGGCAGCAGGAAATCGCTTCCAATGAAGGGGTGTGGGAATGTTCATTTGTCGGCGCCTGTTCGGAAGTCTGTCCGGAACACGTTGATCCGGCCGGGGCGCTGCAGCAGGTCAAAATCAAGAGTACGGTCGACTGGTATCAGGAGCATCTTCTCCCCGGGAGCAAAAAATGAGTGCCCACGGAAAACCCTATGTGCGTGAAGTGTCCCGTTACCGCTGGTTTTTGCGCAGCCCCCGATACATGCGATACATGGCGCGCGAGGTTACCTGTGTATTCATTGCCCTGCATGCACTGGTTTTGCTCGTTGGGCTGAAGCGCCTGTCCGAAGGGCGTGAGGCGTGGGAGACTTTTCTGGACAACCTCACGGCGCCCATTGGGGTCCAACTGCAACTGCTGATCCTCGCGTTCGCGATTTATCACTCGATGTCGTGGTTCAACGTCACGCCGAAGGCGATGCCGGTCCAGATTGGCGAGAAGTTCCTGCCGGGCGCCGTGATCATCGGCGCGCATTACGCCGGATGGTTCATTGCATCGATTGTGCTGCTGTTCCTTGCGGGGGTGTTCTGACATGGCCAAATCCAACAAGCCGGTTGTCTGGGGATTGTTCGCTGCAGGCGGCACGGTGACTGCATTCCTGACGCCGGCACTGGTATTGCTGACCATGTTGCCGGCTTTCGGCGTAATGCCTGAACTAATGTCTTATGACAATCTGCGCGCCTTTGCAGACCACTGGTTCGGCAAGCTGCTGGTCTTCGGTATACTCTTCCTCATGTTGTGGCATGCCGCACACCGGTTGCGGGTCACACTCCACGATTTTGGCGTGCGTGCAGATGGTCTGGTTGCAGTGGTCGTGTACCTGGCAGCAGCAACAGGTACTTTGGCTGCGGGTTATTTCCTCTTGAGGATTTGAGATGACGAAAGCAGTTGCCGCCTGCCGTGTCGACGGGGAGGGTGTCGCTGTGCCTGTACCGGCGCTGAAAGCGCCGGTGCCAATACCGCGTTACCTGGAGCAAACCTACTGGTGGGCCTACGTGCACCCGAATGCGGTACGCGTTTTTGAGCGGCAATGGCTGGTCAACCTGATCCTCTGGGGAAACTACAACCGCCTGCGCGACTCGGTTTTTGCCGAGCTGAACGCGCCGGTAACCGGCAAGATTCTCCAGGTGGCCTGCGTTTATGGTGATTTCACCGAAATGCTTGCCCGTCAGCTCGGGCCGCAGGGCTCGCTGGATGTCGCCGACGTTGCGCCGGTGCAGATTGACAATCTGAAGCGCAAGATCAACGGCCATCCGCGGGTCGCTGTTCATCATCAGGATTCAGGCGATCTGGCATTTACGGATGCCAGTTACGACTATGTCGTGCTTTTTTTCCTTCTGCATGAAATGCCCGAGGCGGTGCGCGCGCGTACCGTGACCGAGGCGCTGCGGGTGGTCAAGCCCGGCGGCAAGGTCGTCTTCGTCGATTATCACCGGCCGCGCTGGTTCAACCCTTTCCGTTATTTGATGATGCCTGTCCTGACCTGGCTGGAGCCTTTTGCGATGGATTTGTGGCGGCGGGAAATTTCAGCCTGGATTCCGTCAGCGATAAAGCTGGCGAACATCGAAAAGCAGACTTTCTTTGGCGGCTTGTACCAGAAAGTTGTCGTCAGACGCTGATTCGGCTGTGCGCATGACCGGCTCGTGTCCGGTCATGGGCCGACTTTACCCCCGTCCGTTCTTTATTTGTGCAGTTTCTGTAGCCGGTCGATGACGGTATCGGGCGCGTAACTTGCCACGACCAGAAGATCGTCCGGACCTGATCGGGAAATGGCTTGTTCAAGCGCCTGACCGAAATCGGTAACACACTCGATACATTCTGCTGAAACGCCGCGGCTGATCAATCCTGAGCGCAGCAGCGCCGGGATCGCATCAGGCGTTCGACCACGCAGGTGGGTGTGGTTGGAGCAGATGTGGTGGTCGAATGGTCCGGCAATGGCGCTTGCTGCGGCCATGATGAATTCGTCGGGCCTGTTGCCGACGGCAGTCAGCAACAGCGTGCGCTGACCGGAAACCTTCAGTCCGCCCGTGACAGCGGCCAGTTCCGCAGTGGCAACCGGCCCATCGGTCCAGTCGATCAGTGCGGTGAAGGGGAGATCCCTGATGAAGTTGAGCCGGCCCGGATTGGTGTTGTGGCTGGACACAAAACTGCGCAGCGCTGTCGATGCGGTTGCAAACGACAAGCCCATGCCGTGGGCGATTGCGATTGCAAACGCTGCATTGACTGCTTTTCCTTGGGCAATGCCCCCCACTGTTGCCGGAATGTCGCGGGCATCCATGGCGCCCAGTGTCTGGCCGCCTTCGCGCAAGGTGATGATCGGTCCTGCACCGGTGTCACTCAGCGTCACCGTGCAGCCGCCGGTTTTGCCATGTGCAACCAATGCGGGATGTTCCGGATTGCAGCTGTAAAGGCATAGCCGGCGGCTGCGTACATGCTCGCGCATGTCAAGGCACAGCGGATCATCGGCATTGAGCACGGCCATCTCGTCGGCGTTTTCAACAACCAGCCGTTTTACTTGTGCCAGAGCAGCGCGGGTGGTGATGCCATCCAGTCCGAGGTGATTGTCCAGCACATTGAGTACCGCGCCGACATCCAGTCGATCCAGTGCCAGTCCTGAGCGGATCAGGCTTCCGCGTGCAATTTCGAAAACCCCGGCCTCGACGGCCGGGTCGAGCAGCAGGTCGGTCGCCGGTATCCCGCCGGCGCAATCGCCGCTTTTCAAGGTACGGTCGCCGATATAGGCGCCCTGGGTGGTGGTCAGGCCGACTCTGCGGCCGCTGGCGGCGACGATATGCGCCACCATTCGACAGGTCGTGGTTTTGCCGATGCTGCCGGTAATACAGGCGGTGGGAATGCGCGCGGGTGGTGACTCGCGCAGCAGCAGGTCGAAAATAGGGCCGCTCAGATCTCGCTGTTGGGGATTATCCAGCCAGTGCGGGCGCAAGCCCGGATTGGGATTGACCTCGATGATGCCGCCGCCAACTTCACGCCATGAACGACGAATGTCCGTTGTCAGGAAATCAATGCCTGCCACATCCAGGCCAACCACTCGCGCCACGTCTTCAGCGAGACGGATGTTGTCAGGATGCATGATGGCGGTGACGTCAATCGCAGTGGCGCCGCGTGCGATATTCGCAGTGCGACGCAGCAGCACACGCCGGCCTGCTGCGGGGATGGTATCCAAGGAGCAATGCTGGGCGGCCAGTACGTCGAGTGTTTCCTGGTCGATGTCGACGACCTGCATCAGCTTCTGGTAACCGATGCCGCGGCGCGGATCGCGGTTGAGTTCGGTGAGCAGTTCCTTGACAGTTGATTTGCCGTCACCCGTCACCATTGCCGGAAGTCGGCGCGCTGCAGCCAGCAGCTTGTTGTCGACAACAAGCAGCCGGTGATCGTCGCCTGGTATCACGGATTCAACGATGGCGCCGCCGCTGTCGATTTTCAGCGCTGCCCGAAAGGCCTGTTCGACCTGAGCCGCTGTGACCAGCCCGACACTGACGCCATCCCCCTTGCTGCCGCGCCAGGGTTTGACTGCCACCGGGAATCCGATGGCGTTTGCAGCCTGTACGGCTTGTTCGACCGCATGGACCAGGTGTTGCACCGGCTGCGGAAAACCGAGGCGGCGCAGCAGTTGGTGGGTTGCCGCTTTGTTTGAGGCGAGGCGTACCGCGACATAGTTGGTGGTATCGATCAGGGTTTCATGCAGTCGGCGGCCGTGACGGCCCTGGCCGATCTGCACCAAGCGGTGTGGCGGCGCGATGCGGTACCAGGGCAGATTGCGTCGGCTGGCCGCACGCAGCAGATCAATTGTCATCGGATCCAAGCTCATGCCGTGGGCGAACTCAAGGAAACCGTGGTAACGCCGGGTCACGAGTTTGAGCTTTGCCGAAAGTGCTGCGGGCTCAAGCGTATTGCCGCTGAACAATGCACAACTGATTGCAGCCATTTCCCAGGCCGCCATGCCCACCGCCGGGACCTCGCAACGCATCGCGAATTGCACTTCGCCGCCGGAAATGAGCAGTATGCGTGCGTGAACGACCGGTTGTACGGTCAGGCTGCGCTGCAGTGCCAGCGCAACATGGAGCAAAGCGTCAACCAAAGTGCCGTGCGCCTGAATCGCCTCGTTCCATACGGCTTCCAGAGATCGCAACGCGGCGGGTAAACGGCTGGACAGCCACTTTGTCGAAGGAACCGCTGCAAGCCCCGGCATTTGCGCGAGTTCCCCGAGGTCGCAGCGTATGACCACGGCCGAGTCCCTGAAGTGGACATTGGGACCGGTCAGGAAATTTGCAGCGATCACTTTCATGGAGGTGATGTCCGGATACTGCGGTGTCGTTGGATTTTGACACCGGCAGTTTAATGGGGAATGGACCGTGGCAGTGCCGGTTACGCGATTCAGGCTTCGCCGATGTTTTCCAGTTCGGTGTGCACTTCCAGCCAGCGTTGTTCCGCGGCATCTATCGTTGCAGCCAGTTGCTGTTGGCGGGTCGTCAGCGTGCGCAGTTTTTCAGGATCGGGATTGGCGTAGAACGCCGGATCCGCCAGTTGCCCGTCAATCAACTGTTTTTCCTGCTGCAAGCGTGCCAAATCCTTATCCAGTTTTTCGGCTTCCTTGAGCAAGGGGCGACGTGCGGCCAGCCGGGCCTGGCGATCGGCAGCGGCGGATTCGCGGGCTTCGCGTCGCGCAGCCTTGTCCTGTACTCCGGCCGCATTGCCGGCACCGGCATGCGCTGCGCGGCGCGCGGCAAGCCAGTTAATGTAATCCTCGATGGCGCCATCAAATTCCTCGACATTGCCGTCACAGACCAGCAGAAAATCATCACATACGGTGCGCAGCAGCGCGCGGTCATGTGACACCAGCACCAGACTGCCTTCGTATTCGGCGAGTGCCGTGGTCAGGGCCTGGCGCATTTCGAGATCGAGGTGGTTGGTCGGTTCGTCGAGCAGCAGCAGATTGGGCTTTTGACGTACCAGCAAAGCCAGCGCCAGGCGGGATTTTTCACCGCCGGAGAACGGTGCGACGGGGCGGTCTGCCATCGGGCCGCGGAAATCGAAGCCACCGAGATAATCACGCAGTTCCTGTTCGCGCGTTTGTGGTTCCAGCCGCAGCAGATGTTGCAAAGGTGATTCGTCGGGACGCAGTTGCTCCAGCTGGTGTTGCGCGAAGTAACCGATGACGAGTCCGCGGCCTTCGCTGCGCTGTCCTGATGCAGGCGGCATTTCGCCGGCGAGCAGTTTGATCAGTGTCGATTTACCGGCGCCATTCGGACCGAGCAGGCCGATGCGGGCGCCGGGCGCCAGCGTCATTTCGATGTCGCGCAAGACCGTCCGGTCGCCATAAGTCACCGATATTTTATTTAAATAAATCAATGTATTAGGTGATTTTTCCGGCTGCGGGAAGGTGAATTCAAAGGGCGTATCGACATGGGCCGCGGCAATACGCTCCATACGCGCCAATGCCTTGAGCCGGCTTTGCGCCTGCTTCGCTTTGGTTGCCTTGGCGCGAAAGCGCGCGACAAAAGACTCCATGTGGGCAATGACGCGCGTCTGTTTTTCGTAAGTGGCTTGTTGCGCCGCGAGTTGCGCCGCACGCGCATCTTCAAATGCCGAGTAATTGCCGGTGTACAGCGTCAGTTTTGCCGACTGGATGTTGGCGATATGGGTGACGCAGCCGTCGAGGAAATCGCGATCATGCGAAACCACCACCAGCGTGCCCTTGAAGCCGGACAGCCATTGTTCAAGCCAGACTACGGCATCAAGGTCGAGGTGGTTGGTCGGTTCATCAAGCAGCAGCAGGTCGGCGCGGGAAATCAGCGCCTGCGCGAGGTTGAGGCGCATGCGCCAGCCGCCGGAGAATTCGCGCACCGGCCTGCTGGTCTCCGCATCGGCGAAACCGAGGCCGGCAAGTAACGAGGCTGCACGTGCTTTTGCGCTGTAGCCGCCGATGTCATCAAGGCGGGCGTGCAGGTCGGCAATTTTTTCTCCGGCGTGTGCAGTTTCAGCATCGCTCAGTTCGTGTTCCAGCGTGCGCAGTTCGGTATCGCCGTCGAGCACAAAGTCGATGGCTGGCGTATCAAGCGCGGGAGTTTCCTGGGAAACCGTGGCAATGCGCCAGGGTGCGGGAATGTCGCAGTCGCCGTGCTCAGCCTGCAATTCGCCGCGCAGCAGCGCGAACACGCTGGATTTTCCGCTGCCGTTGGCGCCGGTGAGGCCGACGCGCCAGCCGGGATGGATTTGTACGCTGGCGTCGGCGATCAGTTCGCGTGCGCCGCGGACCAGGGTGAGATTGCGGAACTGGATCATGTTGCAGGAATGCCGGGTCGTTCAGGAATGATGGTCACGCAAAACAAAACGGCCTCGCAGGGTAGCCCGCGAGGCCGTGGGTGCCGCTATTGTAACGGTGCCTGTGACGTTTCAGTCTGCCTTGACGTTGGCAGCCTTGACCACCTCTGCCCATTCCATCACTTCACGCTTGAGCAGGGCCTCAAAGGCTTCCGGCGTGCCGCCTGCCGGCTCGAGGCCGTCCTGCGCAATGCGCTTCGCGAAGTCCGGATCCTTGATCGCCTTGTTGACTTCGGCATTCAGCTTGTCGATGACCGCTCTCGGCGTATTTTTGGGGGCGATGATGCCGTGCCAGTTGTTGACCTGATAGTTAAAACCAGACTCCATTACGGTCGGAGTATTCGGCATTGCCGGCAGGCGCTTCGGTGAAGAAACGGCGAGGCCTTTCAGTCGGCCGGTATTGATATGGCCGATCACCGCGGATACCGCAGCAACCATCATCTGCGTGTTGCCGGCGATCGTGTCGACCACACCCGGGCCGGTGCCTTTATACGGGATGTGGGTGATTTTGATGCCGGTGCGCAATGCGAACAGTTCCGACGACAGGTGGGTGATGCCGCCGTTGCCGGTGCTGGCGTAGTTCAGCTGGCCCGGTTTGGATTTGGCGATGGCCACCAGATCCTTTACGGTTTTCACCGGCAGCGACGGATGTGTCGAGATCACGTAAGGGCCGTTCTCTGTCTGCACTACCGATGCCATGTCATTCAGCGTGTCGTACTTCAGATTCTTGTACAGGCTGGCTGATGTGGTGTAGCTGCCCGAGATCAGCAGCAGCGTATAACCGTCAGCCGGGGATTTCAGCGCGATTTCGCTGCCCAGCGTGCTGCCGGCGCCCGGACGGTTATCGACGACGAATTGCTGTCCCATGGATTTGGACAGCGAAGGCGCTACTGCACGGGCGATGAAGTCGGAGCCGCCGCCGGGCGCAAACGGAACGATGATGCGCACGGTTTTCGACGGGTAAGTCTGTGCCTGTGCGGTTGCGCCAAATGCGCACAGTGCGGCAGCTGCAAAAACGTGAAGTTTCATGGTAATCCCCTTGGTGTTGGTAATGCTTGTGCTTAAAAAAATGGTTTGCTGGCCGATCTGCAGGGCGTATCAGCCGGTGTCTGTTTTTGTTATCCGGAAGTTGATGTTGTGGTTTCTGCCTTGATTAATGCAGTTGAATGGCGGGTTTGTCCAAAGCAGTCATGACTGCGTGCTGGGCACGCATGAGTGAAGTTTCCGTCGTACGGAATCGTGTCTTTGCCTTATTGGCCTTATTGTTTTGTGGCGCGCGGCTTTTTGTGGTGTTTTCTGGCACGCGGCTTTGGCAGTCTAACCCGACCCTGCAGCAAGGGGAATGATGCCTAAGTGATGCGCCGATGTCCACATTGCGGTATTCTTTCGGGGCTGTCACTGAAAAAAAACAGGAGGAAACAATGCAATTCATTTTTCGTTTGACCAAGAGTGTTTCTGCCGTACTCGCTGTAATGGGGCTTGTTGCGCCAGTTGCTTCCGCGCAGTCGGCTGACAGTTATCCGAACCGCCCGGTGCGCATTGTCACGCCGGCGGCACCCGGCGGCACTACGGACTTCCTTGCCCGGGTGCTGGCGAATCATCTGACCAAGGCCTGGAACCAGCAGGCGATTGTCGATAATCGTGGCAGTGCTTCCGGCGTCAACGGCGCGCAGATCGTCCAGGAATCGCTTCCTGATGGTTACACGTTGTTCATCCCTTATCACCAACATACGGTCAATGCCGCACTGATCGCCAAGCTGCCTTACCACCCGGTCAACGATTTCACGCCTATTTCGCAGATGACCTCCGGCGGTTTGCTGCTGGTTGTCAATCCGTCACACCCTGCGAAAACCGCGAAGGATTTCGTGCAGTGGGCGAAGACCACCAAGGATCCGATCAACTTCGGTTCCGCCGGCATTGGCAGCGGCGGCCACCTTGCCGGTGAACTGTTCAAGCTGATGACCAGTTCACAGGGCCAGCATATCCCTTACAAAGGCACCGGTCCGGCTGCTGTGGCTTTGATCCAGGGTGAATATCACTATAACTTCATGGGCCTGACCGGTGCATTTGCCCAGGTGCGTTCCGGAAAACTGCGTGCGATTGCCGTCAGTGGCCCGAAACGCATCAAAGCCGCTCCGGATGTGCCTGCGATGGCGGAAGTGTTGCCTGGATTCGAGGTGGTGGGCTGGTACGGCGTGTCGGGCCCGGCGCGTATTCCCAAGCCGCTGCTGACGAAGATCAATGCCGAGATCGCGAACTATGTGAGGTCTGCCGAATTCAACAAGATTGCCGAGGCCAATGGCTCCGAAGCGGTCACAAACTCCCCTGAGGAGTTCCGCCAGTTCATGTTGGCTGACATGAAGAAGTGGGCGGACGTGGTCAAGCGCGCGGGGATCAAGGTTCAGTAAATTCGCCGTCAGTACCGCAATAAAAAGGGGCGGAATCATCCGCCCCTTTTTATTTGAGTGATCAACGATCAGCCGAACTTGACGACCTTGGGGTCGAACTCCAGTCCCAGCCCGGGCTTCTGCGGTACCGTCAACTGGCCATCCTTGGGCTGCGGTACTTCGCGGAACAGCCCGAAGGACCACGGCATGTATTCCACAGTCAGGCCGTTGGGTATCGCGGACACCAGATGCACGTGGATTTCCGGAGCGAGGTGGCTGACCACGGGAATGTTGAACGCTTCCGCCATACCGGCAATCTTGAGCCATTGCGTGATGCCTCCGGCGCGCAGTACGTCGATCATTACGATATCGACCGAACGTGCTTCCAGCATCTGGCGGAACGGGGCGATGCCGTAGAGGTACTCGCCGCAGGCAATGGGGGTGTCGAGCGCATTGGCGACTCGCGCGAGGCCGTCGAAGTCGTCGGGTGCGGTGACGTCTTCAAGCCAGAATAGGCGGTAAGGATCGACCTGTTTGCCGATGGATATCGCCTGGCGCACATCCCAGCGTTGATTGATGTCACACATCAGGTCGATTTCGTAACCGACGGCTTCGCGGATGGTGCGGATATGTTCGACTTCCTTGACCTGGTTGGTGTCGCCGGGCAGGGCCAGCTGAGTTTTCATCTGCCTGAAGCCGCGTTCCTTCAGCAGCACAGCGGCTTTTTCAAGATGCGCCAGCGGGAAATGCCGCATCAGCGCGCCGCTGGCATAGGTGTCGATCCGGTTGCGGTGGCCACCGGCGAGTTTGCCGACAGGCTGGTTGTGCACCTTGCCCTTGATGTCCCACAGTGCAATGTCGATGGCTGAGAGCGCCAGCGTCGCGATGCCGCCGGGTCCGGACGGTGTCGACGCGCGGATCTTGCCGACAATGTGTTCGATGCGCATCGGATCTTCGCCGATGGCCAGATCAGCGAAAGACTGCACCGCCGACAGCAGGGCCTTGTCGATGGATCCACCGAAAAAGGTGAAGCCGATGCCTTCAACGCCCTGGTCGGTTCCAAGCTTCAGCGCAACAAAGTTTTTCGAGCCCGGGGTGGTCGGGCCGTCAGCGAGCGGTTCAGTCTGGGCGAGGGCGACGAGTGTGGTGCTGGCATGGGTAATTTTCATTGCGGCGCGTTTTCTGTGAGGTAAAAACGCGAATATCGCACACTCTGCGCCCCGAAGGGGTCAGGGTTTCAATGCGTAGACTTCGTCAAAGCGACGTTCCAGTTCGGCATGTGTACCGCGCAGGCGATCGACCACTTCCTTGGCCCATTCGTAATACTGGCGCTTGCGTTCCACCGACCAGTTGGCCGGGGCGCGTGTGCCGAGGTCGCGTACATTGCAGATCTTGTCGGCGAGTTTGACCAGGCGCGCCCGTTCACTGGAGTGCCGCGCCTTGGCAACCTGCAGGCGCTTGCGCAATTCCTTCTTGATCCATTGAGTGTCGGTGACTTCAAGCACGATGTCGGCAATCTCCTCGCCGAATTCGCCACGCAACTCCTGCCATGAGGTCTCGGTATCTTCCAGGGTATCGTGGAGCAGCGCCGCAGCGATCACCATCGGGTCACGTACGGCGCCTTCGTTCCACAACAAGTGCGCCAGCTCAATGGGATGATTGATGTAAGGTGAAGCTTCCTTGTCCTTGCGCCGCTGGTCGCGGTGCTTGTGCGCGGCAAACGCAACGGCGCGAAGGATCAGGTCCGTGGTGCTGATCTCGGTGATGGTCAGTTCATTCAGATCCATGATCGGATTGCTTAAGTTCAGGCGCTGCGCAGTCGCATCATGCGGATGATGGCAATCGCTGCAAACGGAACGCATATGGCGATGATCAACTGCACGATCAGGAGTTCACCCAACTGGCTGTAGTCGGCCGGGACGGTTACGATCCCTTGCTTGTCCTTGACTTCGCGCGACACGATATAGATCTGGTTGAGGTATTTGGTGCCCAGCGCCGAGGCTGACAGTGCGAGGTTGGTGAACGAGGCCATGACCGCAAAATAAGTGGCCTTGAGGTGCGCCGGCGCCGAGTTTGCAATCCACGCCAGCATCGGGATCATCGCGATCTGTCCGAGCGGCGATTCAAGCGCAGTGTTGACCAGCGCGATGAAGCGCGCATCCACGACGCCGCCGGTGGCTGCCGCTGTCCACTGATGCAGCCCGAATACCATGCCCACATAAGGCAGCGACAGAAATCCGCCGAGCAGTGTCAGGAAGCCGACCACATAGGCGATCGAGTGGTCGGCCATGAAACGACGGAACAGGAACATGCCGAACAATGTCAACACCGAGCCGATCAGCGACAACACCGAAATGAATTGCTGGTCGAACTTCAGTTCATCGATGAACCACCAGGTAACGCCTTCACCCGGACCGGGGATTGCGCGGAACACGAAAATGACAATGACCGTACCGAGCAGCGTGCTGCGCGCTTCGGGTTCCAGTTCGCGCGTCAGCCGGACCAGCAGGAAAGCGATGATGCCGAAAGAACCGGCAAAAATGATTTCCTGGTTGAAGGGAATGCTGCTGAAGCCCATGCCCAGCGTAAATGCGACGAAGGCTGCGCTGCCGCCGAGTATCCACCAATTCGGCGGTGTTTTTTCCTGCTGCCCGCCGAGCAGAAGATTGATTTCTGCAGCATTGCGGCCCTGCCTGCGCAGGCGTTGCGCATCACGCCGGCGCAGCAGCATCGCAATGATCACACCCGCCACCGAAATGGCCGGGATGCACAAGGCCATCATGTAGATGCGGCGATAAATTTCGACTTTCTGTGCTTCCGAAAGCGCATGCACCCCGCTGAATACGTAGATGTTGATCAGCGCCACCAGCACGCCGCCGCCGATGATCGCGACTCGGCCCAGCGTTTGCATGGTCGTGTTCATCAGCTTGCGTTGTGCGGGGTCGATCGGCCGGCCGCTGGAGTCGACATGCGGCACGGCTTCCACGGTCATGGCGTCGGCCACAACGTCCTGCACAACATAACCGACTGCGCCGAGCAGCACAGCTGTCACATACCATGCACCGGGCGCCATGACGGCGGCCATCGCGTCACGGTCGGTGAGCAGACCGACCATGATCAGCAGACTGCCTGTGATCATGCCGGCGCCGAGGAACACCATCAGGCTTTTCCAGCGCCAGATCAGGTCGACAAGATGGCCCAGGGGCATTTTCAGCGCCCACGGCACACCGGCCCAGAAGCCCAGCGCAGCGAGAAAGGCTGCAGACAGGCCCAGGTAATCCTTGACGAAAAAAGCGCCGACGATGCCGGTGAGGCCGGAGATGCCTGCAGCCATATAGACCATCAGCGGCGGCAGGTACGACAGTCGCATTTCGCGACCGAGTTCGAGGATGTTGCGATCCAGCCATTGCAATAACGCGTGCATTTGCAATAAACCCTTGTTTTTATTGTTATTTTAAATGTTTTTAGGCGCGAGGGCCAGTGTCTGCATTCAAGCTTACTCCGGCAGTTGATAACCTTTTTGGTGGAACAGGCGCACGCACGCAGCCACCACGACCGGATCGTAGAGCGAGCCGGCTTTTGATTCCAGTTCGGCAACTGCCGCTTTGACGCCAAGCGCCGGACGGTAGGGGCGGTGCGTGCTCATCGATTCGACGACATCGGCAACGGCCATGATGCGCGCTTCGAGGCTGATTTCGTCACCGCGCAATCCCCGCGGATAACCGCTGCCGTCGAGCCGCTCGTGATGCTGCCACACCGTTTCGGCTACCGGCCAAGGAAAGTCGATGTCCTTGAGAATTTCGTAACCCTGCTGTGCATGGGTTTTGACGATGGCGAATTCGGCGGACGACAGTCGGGTCGGTTTGGACAGGATTTCCGCAGGCACGGCGATTTTGCCGACGTCATGAACACCGCCGGCAACCCGCAAGCCGGTCACCTGATGTTCGGTCAGGCCGAGTTCAGTGCCTATGGCCGCTGCCAGTTCGCCCACCCGCCGTTCGTGGCCCGAGGTGTAGGGGTCGCGCAGGTCGACCATATGTGAAATCGCTTGCACGGTCGACATGATCGAGCGTTCGAGGCGATGCAGGTATTCCTTGACGCGATCCTCCTGGATTCTGCGGTCGGTGATGTCCTGCAGTACGCCCAATACGACCGGGCGGTTGCCGAGCATGGTGCGGCTGCCATGCACGCCCACATCTATTTTCTGTCCGTCCTTGCGAAGGCCGCGGAATTCATAACGCATTGTTTCAATTCCGCCTGCTGTGCGCTGGTGAATGTTGTTGCGCACGAGCGCGCGATCCTCCGGTGCGATTACGCTGGCCAGGCTGACTTCGCTTAATTCCTCGGGTTCATAGCCGAAAATTTCAGCCGCACGGGGGTTGACGTATATCAGCTTGTCTTCGTCGACCATGTAGATGCCGATCAGCGATTGTTCTACCAGCGCCTTGAACTTCTGTTCACTTTCGGCGAGCGCTATATCCGCCTGTTTCTGTGCGCTGATGTCGGTATTGGTGCCGATCATCTTCAGCGGTGCGCCGGTAGCATCCCGGGTGAAGACCTTGCCTTGGCCCAGAACCCATTTGTAGCTGCCGTCCTTGCAGCGGACGCGGTGCTCGCAGGAGTAAATCGGCGTAATGCCTTCGAAGTTGCCCTGGATCCCGGTTTCCACTTTCTGCCAGTCATCGGGATGGACTCGTGATTTATATTCGTCCGGGGAGTCGCTGATCTCTTCAGCCTGGTATCCGAGCATGGTTTTCCAGCGCGGCGAATAAAACACGCTACCCGCGGGTATATTCCATTCCCAGACGCCGTGGTCGCCGCCCTCCAGTGCGAACTGCCAGCGTTCTTCCGCACGTTGCAATTCGATGGTCGCGTGATCACGTTCGGCCTGCGCCCGCAGGCCTTCGAGCGCATAGTCAAGGTCGGCGCCCATCTCGTTCAGCAGACTGACAATGTCTGGACGGAAATAGCCCGGCTCGTCGGCATACAGATGAAGGGTCGCAATCGGTGTGCCGTTTTCCCGGATCGGCAGCACTGCCAGCGACTGGAATCCGGCCTTGCCGAACAGTTCCAGCCAGGGCGCAAGACCTGGATCATCTTTCCAGTTGTTGACCACTTCAATGCGGTTGTGGGCTAGGGCCCGGGATGCCGCAACGCACTCACTGCGATCCGCTGAATTCAGGTCCGTCATCGCCAGTTCGAGGATGCCCTGGTCTTCGCCGGCACGGGCCACGGGCCGGAGCTTTTCGGCGTCGTTGAGCATGCCGACCCAGGCAAAGACGATGCCGGTGCGTTCGACCGCAATCTCGCAAACCTGCTGGAGCAGGTCTTTGCGGTCGCGGATGCGGATGATGGCTTCGTTGGTCGCGGTCAGCGCAGCGTAAAGGTTGCGTTGCTCAAGCAGCCGGCGTTCCGCCTGTTTGCGCTCGGTAATGTCCTGAATGGTGGCCACGCAAAATTCGACGGAACGATCCGGTCGCCGGACGGCGTGAATGTCAACGACGGTGTCGATCACTGCGCCATCTGCACGGACCAAGCGTTTGTCCAGCGAATATCCGTCGCTTTCATCCCGCAGCAGGCGTTCGAATTCGGCGACGTCGGTGGCGAGGTCATCGGGATGGATCAGCTCTGCCCATGTTTTTTCCTCCAGCTGTTTTCGCGTGTAGCCGAGGATTTCGCAGAGCTGGTTATTGAAGCGCAGCCAGCGCTTGGATTCGGGTGACGTGATCGCCATGCCGATGAACGGCAGGTCGAAAAACAGCTGCAACAGGTGTTCGCCCTGACGAGTCGCCGTGACATCGGTCATGTAGATGTCGCAGAAATCCGGCGCATGCGGCACGTAGGAGGCTGACCAGATATGGGTGCCGAGGGCGAATTCGGTGAGACCTGGCGCAGTTTCGGCAGCCATGGTCCTCAGCTGCTGCTCCAGCCGTTCGACGGCCGGACCTTTGATGGCCTCGATAAGTTGTCGCGCGGCCTTGTTCATGAACAGCTTTTTCCCGGCCGGGGTTACCGTCAGCACAGGGTTGCGGTTCTGCAGCGGGTAACGCGCAAGCTCTGCGGCTTTGCGTTGCAGTACCAGACGTTCCCGCAGTTGGCGCAGCAGCGCGAATGTCAATGCGGTCAGGCCACTTGCAACCAGCAAATAGAGGGACAGGCTGGTGACTGCAAAGGCGAGCCAGCTTTCCAGCAGCTGGGACTGGTTGAGGCCGACGATCAGGCGAAGCTTCGGGTATCCGGGTATGGCGCCTGCGCCGTAGACGCGGTCCACACCGTCGACGGGGCTGGTGGCGCGGAAAGCTTTTGAATTCCCCTCTTTGACTTCCGATAGTGCCGAGAGCGGTTGCCAGTCGGCATGGCCGATGGCTGTTTCCCTATAGGGGCTGCGCAACAGCAGCTTGTCATTGCTGTCGTAGACCGAAATCGTGGTGTCAGAGTCGGATGATTGCCGCCAGTAAGCGCCGAAGATTGCAGGGTCAATGACTGCAGTGACGACGCCCGAAAATTTTCCGGACGGTGTGTGGATCGGACGGCTGGCGATGATCAGTGCCCGGACGACTGCAGTGCCGATGAAGGGCTCGGACAAGTGAAAGCCACTGTCGGGATTGTCGCGATGAAACTTGAAATAACTCCTTGATGCGAAATCCAGATTGACGGCAGCAGTGTTGGTGTGTGCGATGACTTTGCCCGAGGCATCCGTGTAACCGATGTTGGCGACGGACGATGCGACATCGGGGATGTAGCCGCGCAGTTTTTCAGCAGGAAGTTGTTGCCGGCTATTAGCGACATCGTGGGCAATATCACGAAGCGTAAAGTTGATAATGTCCAGCGAACTGCTCATTTGCGCTGCCTGCGCCTTTTGCAGCGCCAGCGCCGACTTTTCACCGCCATTCAGCGTGTGTTCGCGCACCCACCACAGGGCGGCGGCAATAATCATGAAAATGGCCAGGTAGACTACGACAACCAGTGCGGGCAGCCAGCGTGCGACAAAATCGCCATGGCGAAGCGAGCGGTTGAATTCGGCACCGAGATCGCCCGCGATCATGTTGTCCGCGTTGCGCTGATCCAGATAAGTCAGTGCAATGAACAGGACTGTGGCGGTAATGCCGACAAAAACCAGTCCCTTGACCAGCTCAAACAGCGAAGCGCCGTCACTCGGATAGAACGTGCCGCTCAGGAAATGTCCTGCCAGTATCCAGAGCGAACCGGCAAGTAAATAGGCAAGCGTGGCAAAAACAGGCAGCTTCCAGTTGCGCATCAGCCTACCCCCTGTTAGGAGTGCTTTCTGCCACCATGAATGGAGACATGGTCGTTGATGCAGCAGACATTGAACATTGTTATTTTGTTGATTCAGCATAGTCTTTTCCTGCGCTAAATCAAGGGGGAATTGCGGGTGGTGTACAGTTCAGCCGTATCAGCTATTCCGCATGTTCTGCCCGTGCAAGTGGACTGCCTGCCGGACGGAACTGCGGCTCAGGGGTCAGATGCTTGGATCGTTTTCCTGCCATTTGATCGCGGTATACCGCGCGATCCGGACTTCAGGGCTCCAGAAATCCGGTGGCAGGCCGGCCTGATACTTGAGGCGGGCGAGAAATTCAGCGGCATCTGCTGACTGATCCCACATCTCGGGCAGGAAGCTGCTGCGATGGCGGCCGTATTCCAGGACCACGCCGTCTGTGCCGGGGCGAAGTTGCGCCAGAGTTGCGGCTTCGTCGGCGGTTTGCAGTGTTTCGAGAGCGGAAAGCACGCAGACCTCGATGCGTGTATTCGCAAATTCATCGCGTCCCAGTGGTTTGAAACGCAGGTCCTTGCAGGCGGCTGCAACTGCATTGGCCATGACGTCTTCGGCGAGCGTGCGTTGTGCCTGCAGTGTGCCTGTGCTGCCGCGCAGGCGGCCGTCGTGCAGCAGGGTCACATAACTGGCGCGCTTTGCCTGCAGCCAGTCGGCATCAGGTACATCGATGCGTTTGTCCGGGTTCAGTTGGCGCGCGATCGCGCCGCGAGCAATCGCGATCAGTGTTTGACCGGTTTCAGGCGGCATGTCTTGCGGGTGTGGATGCATGATGCGGAGTGGTGGCCGTGTTGTTGCGCTGTACGGCATTTAGCCGTAACACGCTGATATAATGCCAATAAAATCAGCAAATTACGAGGGTGCCCGCGCATTTCTGTTGTGTTTTCAACTGGTTTTCAATGATTACAACTCCAGATCATTCATCAACTGTGCGTTACGTCGCCCTGATTCCGGCGGCAGGCAGTGGATCGCGCATGGGTTCGGCGATGCCCAAACAATATGCGCCGCTCGCGGGGCGGCCGCTGATTGAACATGCGGTGCGGTTGTTGTGCGCGCATCCGAGAATTGCCGAAGTGTTTGTCGTTCTGGCGTCCGGTGACGCACAGTTCTCTGATTGTGACTGGCGCGGCTGTGAAGCCAAGTTGAGTTCGTTGTATTGCGGCGGTGAAACCCGCGCGGCCACTGTGTTCAACGGTCTGCTGGCAGCCAACGACGCGATTGACGGCAATGACTGGGTGCTGGTGCATGATGCTGCACGCCCATGCCTTACCGCGCAGGACATCGACCGGCTGATTGCCGGGGTTGGCGAGAGCGAAGTCGGCGGCCTGTTGGCGGTGCCGGTCGCGGATACGCTGAAACGCGCCAACGCAGTGCAGGAAGTGGTGCAGACCGAAGGTCGCGATCATTTGTGGCGGGCGCAGACGCCGCAGATGTTCCGCTACCGGGTGCTGATCGAGGCGCTGCGCCGTGCGGACATTGCGGCAGTTACGGATGAATCAAGTGCGGTGGAGCAAACGGGCGCACGGCCGTTGCTGGTGCGCGGCAGTGCGACCAATTTCAAGGTGACCTATCCGGAAGACCTGGCGCTTGCCGAACTAATACTTGGAGCAGCAGGAAAGTCATGATGCGCATCGGACAGGGTTTTGACGTACACGCACTGGTCGAAGGGCGGCCGCTGATCATCGGCGGCGTCACCATCCCCTTCGAGCGCGGGCTGGCCGGTCACTCCGACGCTGATGTACTGCTGCATGCCTTGTGCGATGCGCTGATCGGCGCTGCAGGACTGGGCGACATAGGCAAACATTTTCCGGACACCGATCCGCGTTACAAGGGCGTCGACAGCCGGGAACTGTTGCGGGCTGTGGTGCGCCTGTTGCAGGAACGCAATTTCTCCGTGATCAATGTGGACTCGACGATCATTGCCCAGGCACCGAAAATGGCGCCACATATTCCGGCGATGCGCGTCAACATTGCGGCTGATCTTGGGTTGCACGTTGACGATGTGAACGTAAAAGCCAAGACCGCGGAAAAGCTCGGAGCTGTCGGCCGGGGTGAGGGCATCGTGGCCGAGGCCGTGGTGCTGATCCAGCGTTCTGTGTCCACGCCCTTCAGTGGATCGGACGACTGATCACGGCTGCACCCATCCGCAACATGCGGCTGTTTTTTGCGCTGTGGCCGGACGCGAAGACGCGGAGCTCACTGGCAGCGACTGCAGGTCAATTAAAAAAGGCCTGCGGCGGCCGTTCACCACCGGCTGAAAATCTGCATCTGACACTGGCGTTTCTCGGTCACGTCGCAGCAAACCGTATGCCGGAACTGCGTCTTGTTGCCGATGCCGTGATCGCAGAACCTTTTGAACTGACTCTGGCGCAAGCCGGTTACTGGCGTGCGCAACGGCTGGCGTGGGCTGCACCGCTGAACTGTCCCCACGCGTTGACGGCGCTTCATGGTCAGCTGACGGATGCCCTGCGTCTGCGCGGATTTCATACCGAGAGGCGGGCGTTCAAACCCCATGTCACATTGCTGCGGGATGCGGCGTCATTGTCGCCATCTTCGCATGACGGCATCATCAACTTGCGCTGGCCGGTACGGGATTTTGTGCTGGCGTGTTCCGAGCCGGCGCCGCTGGGCGTGCGATACCGCGTGATCGGGACATGGCCGCTGAACGCAGTCCGTCTATAATCAATTTTTCCGCAAGCTTGTCACCGAGGACCCGATGACCGAGGCAAACTGGGTTTCAGTATTCGCGCGCAAAGAGTCTGACCCGCATCCGTCAGATGTACTGGTGCTGCCAGACTGGGGCGAAAACGAATGGGAGAAATTGCTGGCGCACACCACGCCACGGCCTTTTCGAGCCAGCGAAGTCGTCATCCAGCGCGGTGCTGCCGAACGCACTTTGTTTCTGGTTGCCGCCGGGCTGCTTGAGGTTGGCGTCACCCAGGTTGATGGCGTCAGCATGACGTCGCTGGCGCGCATCAGTTCCGGCAGTATCCTCGGCGAACAGTCTTTTTTTGACGGTCAGCCGCGCTCGGCGAATGTCTGGGCGGTCGCTGACGGCACGCTGTTGCTGCTGCCCTATGACCGCTTCACCGGGTTTGGCGAAGCGGAACCCGCATTGGCCCGCGATTTCCTGTTTGCGATGGCGCGGGTGCTTTCGATCCGGCTGCGCAACACTTCCTTCCGTCTGCGTCGCTAGCCGAAGGGTAATTCGACCCGCACGCGCAGACCACCGCCGTCGCGGGGCAGCAGGTGCACAGCGCCGCCGTGCAGGCGGGCGATGCGGTCAACGATCGCCAGGCCCAGCCCGGTGCCGCTGGTCGAGCGTGCGCTGTTCAGGCGCGTGAACGGTTGCAGCATGCGTTCCGCGTCGTCCGTCGGAATGCCCGGTCCGCGATCAAGTATTTCCACAATGTTCATGCCTTGTTCACCGGCAGTGATGACCTCGACCGTGCCTTCGCCATGGCGCAGCGCGTTGTCGATCAGGTTGGACAGCAGTCGCTGCATCGCAAGCGCGCGCAACGGTTGCCGTGACGGTGCACCTGCCCGCATGACCACGTCGCGCCCGCTGCGGGTGTAGCGTTCGATGACCGATTGCGCCAGCGTGTTCAGGTCGGCTTCATTCATCGCCTGCTCGGCATCGACAGGACGCGCGAAATCGAGAAACTGGCCGATCGCGGTATCGATGTCGCTTATGTCTTGTGCAACGCCTGCCTTGAGATCTGAGGCACCGTGATCATCCAGCATTTCCAGCGCAAGGCGGATCCGCGACAGCGGCGTGCGCAGGTCGTGGGACACGCCGGCCAGCAGCAGTGCACGTTCTTCGTCCTGACGCTGGATGTCGGCGGCCATCTGGTTGAAGGCGCGGGCCAGTGTGCGGATCTCCGTCGGGCCCGCCTCGGCAACGCGGGTGGGCATAGCGCCTTTGCCAAGCAGTTCGGCCGCACGAGTCAGTTCGCGCAACGGCCGGTTGATGCGCGCCACGACGAGAAAAGCGCCGATGACTGCGAGCACCAGCACCAGCGCCCCCCAGCCGATCCAGCGCAAGGGCTCATTGTGCTCGATGCGCGAGCGCGGCAGCGAAACCCAGTATTCATCCTCGTCAATGCGGAAACTCACCCACACGCCGGTGATGCCTTCCCGTTCCAGCGCGAGACGGGTCTGCTGGCCGAGGCGTTCACGCAGCTGCGCCGCCATGATGCGCAGGAATGGGCGGTCTGGCAGTGCGGGTACGGCCTCTTCGGGGTCACCGGCATAGACCTGAATGCCTTCCCGCTGTGCGAGCTCATCCAAGAGCGCGTAACGTCTGCCCGGGTCCGCGGTGACCAGGGCGGCGCGTGTCAGGTTGACGACACTGACCACCTGTTGTGCGGCCTGCAGCGCCCGCGGTTCCACTTCGGATGCCCGGAAAATCTGCAGCCACGCCAGATGCGCGACAACCAGCAGTGCGGCAATCAGCAGCACGCTGCGCCAGAGCAGCGTGCGTGGCCACAGGGTCATTGCGACTTGCCGTCGGGAATGAATACGTAACCGAAACCCCAGACGGTCTGGATGAAGGCCGGTTTGGCCGGATCCGGTTCGATGATCTTGCGCAGACGCGAGACCTGGACATCGATCGAGCGGTCGAATGCGCCAAATTCACGGCCGCGCGCCAGTTCCATCAATTTATCGCGAGACAAGGGCACGCGCGGGTGTTCGGTCAACACCTTAAGCAATGCAAATTCTCCCGTGGTCAGCGGCTGGTCTTCACCGTTGCGTGTCAGCGTTCGAGTACCCAGATTGAGGCGAAAATCGCCAAACAAGATGACCTGTGAGGCGCCGCCAGGGGCGCCGGGCGTGGGTGGCGGCGGCTGGCGGCGCAATACAGCCTGGATGCGTGCCACCAGTTCGCGCGGGTTGAATGGTTTGGGCAGGTAGTCGTCGGCGCCGATTTCGAGGCCGACGATGCGGTCGACATCGTCGCCCTTTGCGGTGAGCATGATGATCGGCATGGTCTCGCCGCCGCCGCGCAAGCGGCGGCAGATGGACAAGCCGTCTTCGCCGGGCAGCATCAGGTCGAGAATCATCAGGTCGTGGCGTTCGCGGTCCAGGTAGCGGTTCATTTCCACCGCATCTGACACCGCGCGTACGGTGTAGCCCTGTTCGGTGAGGTAACGATTGAGTAAATCGCGCAACCGTACATCATCATCAACAACAAGAATCCGGGTTTTGGTCTGGTTCATGTTGCAATCCTAGCCAGTTCGGCCGTGTCCGGCCATGGCCCTGAAACAAAGTCTTACAAAAAGCCTGCGCGCTGCCTGCGTTCAGGCGGTCGCATTCCCGCATGATTCAATCCGTGAGCCGGGGCTCGGCAACACCTGGTTACACAATCGACAGTTGCAGCAACAGTCTGTTTACAGTTGGTGCTGATGATGATCACAACGCCCCGACGGGGCGCTGCCGCGGAACCTGTTCCGCGCATAACCCGATAGCTTGGAGAAAATGATGATCAGGCAAACCAGCAGGGCAGGGTGCCGGCCGGCAGTTGGATGGAGGGACCGTTGGCGACGGGCGGGAGATATTCATGACGAACCGCAGCCTTGCGGGTAGTCACAGTTACAATCGAGCCATGAGCTGATCTTGGCGGCTGGTTGTAGCAATCATTGGGGGTTGGGTGCATGAAAGTCTGGCTGGCGATTGTTCTGGGGTGTTCCGCGCTGCAGGCCGGAGCGGTTTTTGCCGGTTCATGGCGCGAACTGCCGTCTGTCCAGGCGCAGGGCCGGCCGGAACGTGCGGAACGCGGAACGCAGCGGCAGCAGGATGAGCGTCCGCCTGAACGTCAGCAACGGCCGCAGCGCTTGTCGGACAACGAGCGCCGCGAATTGCACCGTGATCTCGACAAGGCGCGGCGGGAAATTTATCAGCCGCGTCGTGAACGTTAAACGATATTCGATAAGGAATTGAACATGAAAATGCATATGTTGTTAGTTGTGGGGGCAATGATGGTTATGCCTGCTTTTGCGGCGGATGGTGCGGGCAATGCGGAAGGTGCTCGCGGGGCGCGTCATGAGGCGTGCAAGGCGGATCCGGCGAAATGCCAGCAGGAACGCAAGGCGCAGCGCGAAAAGATGTGCGCCGATAATCCCGAGCGTTGCAAGGAAATGAAGGCGAAGTCCGACGAACGGCGCGCGCAATGCAAGGCGGATCCGGCAAAGTGCCAGCAGGATCGCAAGGCACAACGCGAAAAGATGTGTGCGGATAATCCCGAGCGCTGCAAGGAAATGAAGGCGAAGTCTGATGAGCGTCGTGCGCAATGTCAGGCTGACCCGGCAAAGTGCCAGCAGGATCGCAAGGCACAACGCGAAAAGATGTGTGCGGATAACCCCGAGCGCTGCAAGGAAATGAAGGCGCAAGCCGAGGAGCGCCGTGCGCTATGCAAGGCCAACCCGGAGAAATGTCAGCAGCAGCGCCAGGGCATACCGGCAGAGCCGCGCACCTGAACGCAGTAACAAAAACCGGCCATCCGCATTGCGGGAGGCCGGTTTTTTTTCGTCCTTTATTTGCCTTGGGGGCATTTCAGAATGTCCGACGCATTCGCATGTAGCGAAAAATGTGCATGGATTGCCGTTGATGAAAAACATAACTATTTGTTTTTAAAAGTTTATTTATTAAGGCCTATGATGAAAACCTTGAGGTGCCTCGCTTTTAGGCAGTTGCGAACGCTAAAATGACATCAGCAATCCACCCGGCACTTGTGCGGCTACGGAAATTCCGCGACGCGCCAAGGACTTACAACAAAACCAAAGGGGATCAGGCACCATGCTGGCAACACGCATCAGACAAAAAGATGGCCTGTTTTACTTCGCAAGTTATCCGGCAAAAGAGGTGCTGGAGCGCGTGCGCTTTATCAGCCGGTTTTATGGTGAGGGTGAGGAAATCACGCCGCAGAGTCTTCCCCAGCAGGACGAAATCGCACAGTTCATATCCCGCGTTGAGCGTACCGACGAGGCGTTTCAGCGCCAGATGTCCAAAGCCAAGGTGCGGCAGTTGCGCAATTTTTACGAAATGGCGGTCAGCCAGCCGCCAATTCCCGGTACCGTGCTGCTGTTTACTTCCGACGAACTTCGCTTTACCTGCCTGCCCGGACAGGATTCGGTCGGCCATCTTGCCGAGCCCGCATCCAAGTATCTGATCATTGATGGCCAGCATCGTCTGGCTGCACTGAAGTTTTATCTGATGGAGCACCCGGCGGAAGCGGCCTCGATCAATGTGCCCTGCATCATTTTTGACGGACGCAGCGAGGATTTTGCCGCGGAAATGTTCGTCATCATCAATTCAACGCCGACCCGTATCAACAAGAGCCATCTGGTCGATCTGTATGAGCGTGTGTCGTGGGCCGATCCCGACAAGCGTTTTGCCGCGCGCATGGTTGAGGATCTGTATTCGGAAGACGACAGCCCGCTGCAATACCGCATCAATCGCTTGGGCGGTCGCAGCCAGAAGGATAAATGGATATTGCAGGCGGAATTGTTCAATGAACTGCACCGCTGGATCAGTGCCGACTGGCGCAAGATCAGTCGCACCAGCAATCTTTACCGCGAAAGCGAGCGTTTCTACGAAATCCTCCGCGATTTCCTGAAGGCCGCGCACAAGGTCTGGGGTGATGCCTGGGGTCACGACAGCTATCAGATCACCCGACCGGTGACGCTGAAGGCGATGATCCGGGTTTGTGCTGACCTGGCGCGCGCGGACGCTGATCCGGCGGCAGGGCGCATCAAACGCTGGGAAGAACGGCTGTCACCCTGGGCGGAACATCGCGCCCAGTTCAAGGGCGATGGTTTCTACGAGCGGTTTCCGGCCAAGGGCCAGACCGAGCGGGTTGGGCGCATCCATCGGGATCTCGCGCGCTGGGCCGGTATTGAAATCAAGACCAAGGCGCGTGCTGCCAAAAACTGAAGTGCCTTGGTTAAAAACAAAAGCGGCGCTTGATGCGCCGCTTTTGTTTTTAAGGTTTTGTTTACAAGGCCAGGCGAAGTTGTAGTCGCCGTGTCGTTACTTTGCCGCCTGCACCATGATTTCCACCAGGGTGTCCGGTGTACCCAGACGCGCTTCAACGCAGGCGCGTGCCGGAACATTCTTGGCATCAACCCAGGCAATCCAGGCTTCATCCATTTGCGCTTTGGCGCGCATGTCGGTAATCCAGATCGTCGCTGACAGCAGCCGTGATTTGTCGGTGCCGGCAGTCTTCAGCAGGGCATCGATCTTTCCGAGGATTTCGACGGTCTGTTCGCGCATGCCTTTGCTGCGGTCATCGGCGGTCAAGCCTGCGAGATAAACGGTATTGCCGTGAATGACGGCGCGTGAGAGGCGTGAATCGCTGTTGAAACGCTGGATATCGCTCATGGAGTTGCTCCGTTAGTGGGTTGCTGCAATCGAGGTTGGTATCGTGAGCAGACTGCTCAGATGCTGCCGGTGGTAAGCCAGCGGCCGAAAAAGAAAATGCCGACTGCAATAAAGGCGAAAAGCACGAAATCCGGGATTTTGCTTTCGCGCTTGCCGCCGATTTGTGCGGAGTGCAGCGTTTTGAAAACAAAAAACGCCGCCACGATCAGGACGATGGTCAATACCGGGGCTTCGTAATGCGCCTCCCACAGTGCGCCCATCCCTTGGGAAAGCAGGCCATTTTCGCGGAACAGGTGATAGGCGACCCCGCCGATACCGAGCAATACCAGTCCGCCGACCAGAAGTGAACCCAACAGCGTAAAGAGTGCTTTCATAAGGGGAATCTGAGGCCTTGATTTGTTGTTTTGGTGTGTTGCTTTGCCCGTATATGACTTGAAGTATAACGCACCCGCAGCGGCATCGTCGCCACTGTGCGTAAGCTACAATCCATGCTTCCCGGGACCCCTTTTTCCAATGAATATTCTCGCGCTCGACACCTCCACCGATTTTTGCAGCGCTGCATTGTGGCGCGACGGACAGGTGATCGAGCGGGGGCGCTCTGCCGGCCAGTCCCACTCGACCCTGCTGCTGTCGATGATCGATGAGGTACTCGCTGAAGCCGGAGTGGTGCTGGGGGCGCTCGACGGGGTTGCTTTCGGCGAGGGACCCGGCTCATTCACCGGTTTGCGCATTGCCTGTGCGGTGGCGCAAGGCCTCGCGTTTTCATCGGACCTGCCGGTTGCCGGGATCGGTACGCTGCATGCGATGGCCGCGGCCTCCGCGGCACCGCGCGTGGTGTGCTGTCTCGATGCGCGGATGCAGGAGGTCTATCACGCCGCTTATTGTGTTGATGAGGGAGGGCTGTGGCGCGCAGTGTCCGCGCCGCGTGTGTGCGCGCCGCTGGCGATACCTGAAGCCGATGGCGGCGGCTGGACCGGATGTGGCAGCGGTTTTGCGGTTTATGGTACCGCTTTGCGGGAGCGCCTTGGCTCATCCCTTTCCACGGTTCGGTTGGACATTTTTCCGCATGCCAGGGATATTGCCGCGCTGGCGGCGCCGGTATTTGCTGAGGGCCGCGGTTTGCCGGCGGAGCAGGCTGCGCCGATTTACATCCGTGACAAGGTCGCGTTGAAAACGGCGGAGCGGTGAGCGCACAATTCAATACGCTGCCGCGGATGCGCTTGATGACAGCTGCGGATCTCGATGCTGTCGAGGTCATCGAGCGCTCTGTGTACACCCATCCGTGGACGCGTGGCAATTTTGCTGATTCATTGGCATCCGGCTATCAATGCTGGATCCTGCATTTGAACGATCATATAGCCGGCTACGCCGTGACCATGGTGGCAGCGGGGGATGCGCATCTGCTCAATCTGAGTATTGCTGCACCATTTCAGAGGCGCGGGCTTGGCAGCGAACTGTTGCGTTTCATGCTGCAGTTGTCGCGGGACTCTGGTGCGGTAACGTTGTATCTTGAAGTGCGTGCATCCAATCAGGCCGGGCGTGCGCTCTATGCGCGCCACGGATTTTCTGAAATAGGCATGCGCAAACGCTACTATCCCGCACATGACGGACGTGAAGACGCGGTAACGATGGAAAGGAAGCTGCAATGAGCGAAGGGACGGACCGCCAGCGCGAGGAAATGTTGCGCGAGATGGGCATCAGCCCGCTGTGGCGGTTGCGCGGCCCTGCTTCTGCAATGCCTGAGCAGGAGGGTGTCGTGGCGCAGGCTTTGAAAGTTGCCGAACCGTCCCCTGAGCCTTTGGCAAATACTGCAACTGTAACTGCTGCAATCGCAATCAGTGATGTTGGCGGCATGGACTGGCCGGCCCTGAAAACCTGTGTTGCGGAATGCACGGCCTGCGCGCTGCACAAAGGGCGCAACAAGGCCGTATTCGGCGTTGGTGACGAACGGGCTGACTGGCTGTTCGTGGGCGAGGGTCCGGGTGCCGATGAGGATGCGCAGGGCGAGCCTTTTGTTGGCCAGGCCGGAAAACTGCTCGACAACATGCTGGCGGCAATCCATCTGAAGCGCGGGACGAATGTGTACATCGCCAATATCGTCAAATGCCGTCCGCCGGGTAACCGCAATCCGCAGGCCGAGGAGGCTGCTGCCTGTGCGCCGTACCTGAAGCGACAGATCGAGTTGATCAAGCCGAAGCTGATTGTTGCGCTGGGCAAGGTTGCGGCTGTGAACCTGCTCGAAAAGGACGCCAGCATTTCCAGTTTGCGCGGCAGTGTGCATGACTGCCAAGGCATTCCGCTGATCGTGACCTACCATCCCGCTTATCTGCTGCGCACCCTGCCTGACAAGGCGAAGGCCTGGGAAGATCTTTGTTTCGCCGTAACCACGATGCAGGGCTTGCAATCTGCGCAAGCCGCCGCCACTTAGGCGTTATTCATTCATGTTTTCAGGAGCTATTGATGAAAAAACTTAATACATTGATTTTATTGGTATTTTCATTGATTGCTGGCGGTTGCGGCTACAACACCCTGCAATCGACGGATGAGCAGATCAAGGCCAGCTGGGCTGAGGTGGTCAATCAGTATCAGCGCCGTGCTGACCTGATTCCCAATCTGGTTGAGACCGTGAAGGGTTTTGCGGCGCAGGAAAAGGATGTGCTACTCGGAGTGACCAGCGCGCGATCCAAAGTGGGTTCAATACAGGCGACGCCGGAACTGGTTAATGATCCGCAGGCGTTTGAGAAGTTTGCCCAGGCGCAGGCCGGCCTGTCTTCCGCATTGTCGCGTCTGTTGGTCGTCGCCGAAAATTATCCGCAATTGAAGTCGGATGCGAATTTCCGCGACCTGCAGGCGCAGCTTGAAGGCACGGAAAACCGCATCGCCGTTGCGCGCAAGCGTTACATAGAGGCGGTGCGCGAGTACAACATTGTGGTGCGTTCATTTCCATCGAACCTGACTGCGATGGTCTTCGGCATGAAGGAAAAAGCGCAGTTTACTGTGGAGAACGAGAAGGAAATCAGCAAGTCGCCGAAGGTGGACTTTGGCAAGCCAGCTCCGGTCGCGCCTGCCGCACCGGCAACCCCTTCCAGTCCCGCGAACGAATACACGGTGCCAGCCACCAAATAATTCATGCATCACCTGATGCATTGGCGCTTGTGGTGGCTTGCTGCGATGCTGGGCTTCGCCCTGCACGCGGTTGCCGCCGGCGTTGACGTACCACCGCTGAAGGCCAGGGTTACCGACCTTACCGGGACGCTTTCCGCGCAGAGCGTCGCCCAGCTTGAGCATAAACTTGCGGCGTTCGAGAAGGAAAAGGGTGCGCAGGTGGTGGTGCTGATGGTGCCGACCGTGCAACCGGAATCCATCGAAGAATATGCTGTGCGCGCATTCGAGCAATGGAAGCCCGGCCGCAAGGGTGTCGATGACGGCGTGCTGCTGGTCATTGCCAGGAATGACCGCAAACTGCGCATCGAGGTCGGTTACGGTCTGGAGGGCGCGCTGAACGACGCCACCGCCAAACGCATCATCAGCGAAGACATCGTGCCCCATCTGAAGCAGGGCGACTTTGCGGCGGGCATCGACGCCGGAGTGTCGCGCATCCTGCGCGTGGCGGGTGGCGAACCATTGCCGCCGCTGGCACAGCAGGGGCCGGGTCATTCATCACCGTTGCCCTTTGATCCCATGCTGTTGTTCGCAGCATTGATTTTTGCCAATCCGCTGGCGCGTATTTTGCAGCCCCTGACCGGTCGTGTTCCTGCTGCCGGCCTGATCGGCCTTGCGGTCGGGGTGGCTCTGGGTCTGGTCTTCGCCAGCTTTATTGCGGGGCTGGTGGCCAGCGTAATCATATTTGTCTTTGCCCTGGCCGGGGGCGCATCGAGTCGATCCTGGGGCGGTGGCGGCGGTTCCTGGTCCTCCGGAGGTGGTGGTGGCGGTTTCGGCGGCGGGGGATTCAGCGGCGGTGGCGGCAGTTCCGGTGGCGGCGGCGCATCGGGGAGCTGGTGACATGAACATCAAACGATTTTTGAAACATGCACTGCTGCCGCCGGTTTTCGCCAGGCGGGTGTTCTCGGCCGCGGTCATGCGTAGCGTCGAGCAAGCGGTCAGCGACAGCGAGCGCATGCATCTTGGAGAATTGCGGGTTGCGGTTGAGGCGAGCCTGGATCTGGGGCCGTTGCTGAACGGGCAAAGTCCCCGGCAAAGGGCCGAGGAGGTTTTTTCGCAACTCCGGGTCTGGGATACCGCTGAAAACAGCGGCGTGCTGCTTTACATCAACTGGGCAGATCGCGACATCGAGATCGTTGCGGACCGGGGCATCAGCGCGCGGGTGGCTCAGCATGAATGGGAGTCGATCTGCAAGGTGATTGAGGAGTCTTTCAGCGCCGGGCAGTTCGAAGGCGGTCTGCTGGAAGGTATCCGTTGCATCACCCGCCTGCTCGCCGAACATTTTCCGGCCGTATCCAATAATGTGGACGAACTGGGCAATCGACCGGTCATGTTGTGACCCGATGAAAGGCATGCGGGAGGGCACTGATATGGTGCCGCGCTGAACTTGTTGCGGTGGCGCTGGCCGCTTTGCAACAGTTTGTTGTAAAGTGCCGCGTCGGTAGCCGAAAGACTGTGATGTCAATGCAGCACGGTGGCCGCATCCACAGCGAAGGAGGAGTTTAGGTCATGGCAGTTTTCCCATACGCATGGCACGCGAACGCAGCGGAGCATACGCATGATTGATGCCATTTACGCCGGTCTGTTGGCCTTGCTCACCCCGCAGGCCGTGTTGTTCCTGTTCCTCGGTGTCATTTACGGCCTGGTGATCGGCATTCTGCCCGGTCTGGGCGGTGTGGTGGCGATGGCGCTGTTGCTGCCGTTTACCTACGGATTCGAAACGGGAGCGACCCTCGCCTTGCTGCTTGGCGCACACATCGCTACGATCTGGGGCGATTCGGTGACCAGCATCCTGTACAGCGTGCCCGGTTCGGCGAAAGGGCTTGCGCTGTGCTTCGACGGTTACCCGATGACCAAAAAAGGCCAGGCCAAGCGTGCGCTCGCGGCATCGGCCACTGGCGCGCTGTTCGGCGGAATTATCGGCGCGATCTTTCTGGCGCTTTGTATTCCACTGATCCGTCCGGTCATTCTGGCTCTTGGTCCCAGCGAATACCTGATCATGGCATTGTGGGGGCTTACGGTGATAGCCACCTTCGGTGAAGGCTCGCTGATGAAAGGCCTGACCGCAAGCGTGCTCGGCGTGCTGGCGGCATTCGTCGGCTTGGATGTGGTGACCGCCACCCCGCGCTTTACTTTCGGCAGCGATTTCCTGATGGACGGCATCTCGTTTCCAGTGGCCATGATCGGCCTGTTTGCGGTTTCAGAAATGATGAAGCTGACGATCAAGGGCGTGCCGATTGTCGACCGCACACTGGTGAAGGAAGAAAGCACGGTGATGGAGGGTATCAAGGACGCCATCACGCACCGCTGGCTGGTGGTGCGTTCCAGCATTCTGGGTCTGTGGATCGGCGTGCTGCCTGGTGTCGGTGCCACCGTCGCCGGACTTGCCGCCTATGCGCAGGCGGTGCAGACCTCAAAAACGCCGGAGCGTTTCGGCAAAGGGGCTGTAGAGGGTGTTATTGCACCCGATGCCACCATGGGCGCCAATGAGGGTGGCGGATTGATGCCGACACTGGCCTTTGGCATTCCTGGCGGCGAGAGCATGGCGATCCTGCTGGTGGCTTTCATGGGTTTGGGCGTGGTGCCGGGTCCGGACATGCTGACCAAAAACCTCGACCTGGTGTTCAGCATGGTGTGGATCATCGTCATTGCCAATATCGCAGTGACGATCATCGGCCTCGGCATCACGCCGTGGCTGGCGCGTCTGCCATCGATGCAGGCCAATCTGATGGTGCCGATCGTATTGTCTGTCTGTTTTGTGGGTGCTTACGCAACGCGCGGCCACATCGAGGACGTGATCGTGGCCGCGGTATTCGGCGTAGTCGGTTACCTGATGGACAAGTACCGGTACTCGCGCGCGAATTTCGTCATTGGCATGGTGCTGGCGGTGATGATCGAGCGCAACCTGCATATTTCGCTGACCCTGTACGGTAAAGATTTCCTGCTTGATCGGCCGATTGCGCTGGCTATGCTGATTTTTGTCCTGATTACTGCGGCCCTGCCTTTTATCCGTAACTGGCGGAGGAAGAAGCGGCAGCCTGCGTCCGGGGTGACTGTGCCATGAGTCGACATGCCCAGGAGAACGTGGCTTCCGTGCTGCTGCTGGCGTTGTTCATCGGCATCATTTGGCTATGCCAGGACTTCGGTCCGCGGGCGCGGTTGATCCCCTTGCCGTTGGCGGTTGCGGGCATCGTGCTAACGCTGATCCAGCTTGTCTGGCACAACTTCGGCTCTACCGAGGATCTGCAGATCGACATGATTTCGGTTGAGGCGCCTGAAATGCCTGCGGTTGAAGCCCCGCTTGAACGGATAACGCAGAAAAAATCGGCATGGCGCAGCGAATCCGGCGCGTATGGCATGGTGGCCATACTGGTGGCGATGGTATTCATTCTGGGCTTGATGCCGACCGCGTTCCTGTTTACCGCGGGTTATTTCCTGTTGACGGGTTATTGCAGGCCGTGGCCGAGCCTGCTTTACGCCGGATTGTTGACCGGTTCAATGTATCTGTTGTTCGTGGTGGCGCTGCAAATGCAGATGTATCACGGGTTGCTGGCGCCGCTGTTCAGTTAAGTCGGGTGTAATCATCAATGTAAATCCGGAGGAAGCAACGTAATGAAAACAACACGCAGAAAACTGATGCTTGCCGGCGCCATGGCGCCGCTGGTGATGGGCGGAGCAGGCCGCGCGCTGGCTCAGGCCGCGGGTTATTACAAGGACAAGGTGATCATTATCAACGTCGCCGGCGGTGCCTCCGGCGGCCATACGCGATATGCGCGCATGCTGCAGCCGTACCTGCTGAAGCACAGCGGCGCCAAGGAAGTGCGCATCGTTTTGATGCCGGGCGGCGGCGGGCTCAAGGCGGCCAACCATGTCTGGCGGGTCAAGCCCAACGGCCTCGAACTTTTTTTCGGCAATGTCTCGACCCTGATCCTAGCCCCGCTGGCCGGCAGTGCCGGTGCCCAGGCTTTCGATCCGGTCAAGTTCAGTTATCTGGGTCGCGTCACCAGCGAACCACGGGTGCTGACCGTTGGCGGCAAGTCGGCGATCAAGTCGATCCAGGACGTGCAAAAGCTGAAACGGCCTTTCGTTTTCCCCTCACAGGGAACGGACGAGGATTTCTACACGATTGCTGTTTTGGGCGACGCGCTGGGGTTCAAGGTAAAGGCGGTGACCGGGTACGAGGGCAACGCTGATACCTCGCTCGCCGTGATCAAGGGCGATGGTGATGGTCACATTACCGGCTGGAGTGAATCGCTGGGCCCTATCCGTTCCGGCGACAAAAACCCGATCCTGATGGTGACCTCGCTGCCCTCCCCGGATTACCCGGGCATCCCGGTGGTTACCGCCATCGTGCCTGCGGCAAAGCGGGCTACAGTGCAGGCCATGGCAACCATCCTCGAAACGCATCGCAGCTACATCGGTCCGCCCAACATGGATCCGCAGGCAGTCGCGGCTTTCCGGGCTGTGGTGACTGCAGCGCTCAAAGATCCTGATCTGCTGGCGGAAAGCAAAAAGGGCGAGCGTCCGGTGGCGCCATTTGAAGGCGCTTTGCAGCAGAAGCAGGTCGCAGAACTTGCTAAGGCCAGCGCCAACCTGGAGTCGATCCTCAAGGCGGCGGTGAAAGACATCCAGTAAACGCATGACGCGCGCGATCCGCACCTATTCGATGGCGGATCGCGCCGTCAGTCCCGATTTTGCGATCCGCGACGAAAAAAGCGTCACCCGCATTGCCGAGGCGCACCGCCACGAGTATTTCCAGATCCAGCTTAATCTTGCCGGGCGGACCACGCAGCACATCGCGGCTGCCGCGCGGCCGCTGGAGCCCGGCGATCTGAGTTTTGTCTTGCCGTACCGGGTGCACCGCATCCCGCATCCGCCGCGATCCCGGTTTTTTATTCTCAGCTTCAATCTGCATTTTCTGCGCCCGGAACTGGACGTTGATCCGCTGGATCTTGAAGACGTGCCGCTGGCCCGCGCACCGGAACTCGCGCCGTTCCTGTTCCAGGAATACCTGGATTTTTCGCTGACCGGCAAGGACCTTGCTGTGGTCACCGGGGCTTGCCGCAGCATGCAGGCGGAAAATGCGCGCCGCCGTTACGGCTCACTGGAGTTGATCCGCGGCCACCTGCTGCTGTTGCTGGGCACGGTGTGCCGGCGCTATGAGCGTGCGTTGCTCGGTATGGCGGCAAAACAGGCGCAACGCACCAGCCGGCGCGATGCGCTGGCGCGGGTGATGCGTCATGTGCGCGAACACCTTGCACAACGCATACAACTGACGGATGCTGCGGCCGCGGCGGATCTGTCCCCGAACTACCTCGCGCACCTGATCAAAAAAGAAACCGGCAAAACCTTTGTCGATCTGGTCACCGAACGGCGCATGGAAAAAGCCTGCGAACTGCTGACTCACACCACGCTGCGCATCAACGAGGTGGCGCAAGCAGTGGGTTTCGAGGATGAAGCCTATTTTTCCCGCCGTTTTCGACAGCGTTATGCGACTGCGCCGCGGCAGTTCCGGTTGCGTAATGCAAGGGAGTAAAAGCGGCCAAGGAGTAAATGCGGCCAAACAGTAGGAAAGTCCTGAAAAAACACCAACCTGTCACTGGTGCCCGGCGGGGGCCACCCTTAGCATTGCCGTTGCAGTGAATAACCTGAGGTGCAAGCGCAATGAGCAAGGAATTCATCCAGATCGAAACCGATGTGCTGGTGGTCGGCGGCGGCGTCGCCGGCAGCATGGCGGCAATCCCGGCGCTGGAAGCCGGCCTGAAAGTGGTCATTTGCGAAAAAGGCAAGGTACTCGACCATTGCGGCAGCATCGGTTGCGGCGTCGACCACTACCTGACGATCATGGATTCCGGCCCGGAGTGGGATACCCCGGAGTTCCTTATCAAACATGTGCCGGAACTGACCGACGGCATTGTCGACATGGCGGTGGCGGGGCGGGTCATCCATGAGATGCCGCGCATTTTCCGCAAGATCGAATCGCTGGGCGTTGATTTCAAGGACCGCCAGACCGGGGACTATTACCGGCTGCGCTCGTTCGGCCTGCCCGGCACTTATCACATAAATTTCGACGGCACAGACTTCAAGAAGCATCTGGGCGAGCGCGTGCGCAAGGGCAAGGCGACGGTGCTGATGCGCACGATGGTGGTGCAGTTGCTGGTGAAAGACAATCGCGCCTACGGCGCCGTGGCCTTCAATTTCCGCAGCGGCGAGTGGACGGTGATCCGCGCCAAGGCCGTGGTGCTGGCTGCAGGCGACGTCAACCGGATTTCGCAAAATGCCTCGGGCCTGGCGTTTGATTCGTGGCATATCCCCTACAACACCGGCGATGCGCAGGCGATGGGTTATCACGCCGGCGCGGCGCTGGCGAACATGGAGTCGGTCGAGGCGACGCTGACGCCCAAGGGTTTTTCCTGTCAGGGCCTCAATGCTCTGGTCAGCCTGGGCGCGTATTTCGTCAACAAGGCGGGCGACCGTTTCATGTTCAAGTATGACAAGAAGGGTGAAAACGCCCGCCGCGCGGTGATTGCGGACGGCGTGATCAACGAATACCTGCTCGGCAACGGCCCGATTTATCTCGACTGCAGGCATTTGTCGCAGGACATGCTCGACCGCATGGAGCATACGCTGCAGGTTGATCGCTACACGCTGCCGGCGTATTACCAGCAGAAGGGCGTCAATTTCCGCGAGGAACTGGTTGAAGTGTCGGTGTCCGAACTGAGCATACGCCGCAGCGGCGTGTATTTTCGTGGCAGCGGCCTGGCGGTCGATACCAATGGAGAAACGGCGGTCGAGGCGCTGTTTGCCGCCGGCGACTGCGCGACGGTCAGCGGCGGCATTTCCGGTGCTGCGGTTCTGGGCCATATCGCCGGTGAGGGCGTGGTGCAGCGCATCCGTGCCAGCAGCGGTTCATTGCCCGCGCTGGACCTGAAGGCGCTGGCGCAGATTCGTGCGCAGTCCGAAGCGCATCTGCAGCAGGAGAACGGCCTGCCGTGGAAAACCCATGAAGACACCACCCGCCAGACGGTCAGCGATTACGTCGGTGTGCGCCGCAACGAGCGTGGCTTGAAACTGGCGCTCGATACGCTCATCGCACTGGCCAAACGTGAGCCGACGATGAAGGCCGACGACCTGCACGGGTTGATGCGCGTGCATGAAGCCAAAAACATCCGCATGAATGCCGAGATGATGGCCACGGCGTCACTGGCGCGGCAGGAAACCCGCACCGGCTCCTCGCATTTCCGCATGGATTTTCCGAAAACCGACGATGTGAACTGGCGCAAATTTGTCATTGTCGAACGCGGCGCGAACGGGCCGGTGACACGTACGCTGTCGACCGATCAACCGCTGTCTGCGGCATTCAGCCGCGGCAACTCCGCAGTGGCGGCGTGAGAGGAAGATCATGACAACCGACAACAAAGCAGTTTTTAATCCGATCCGCATCAATCCCGAAACCTGCGTCAAATGCAATCTCTGCGACTGGATCTGTCCCGGCGACCTGATCTACAAGGAGGAAGACAACCGCCAGACGCTGCCGGTGATCAAATATCCCGACGAGTGCTGGTATTGCGGACTGTGCCAGACCATTTGCCCCACCAATGCCATCACCGTGGTGTTTCCGCAGCAGATGGTGCACAACCAGACCGACGTGGTGTCCCTGCTCGGCAAAGTGATCGAGTAACACGGTGACAGATCGCACCCGCATGTCCGGCGAACGCTCCCTGGAGCAGGTCCAGGCCGAGATCCTTCGCCGTGCCGGTCGCAACAGCCCGCTCGAACACATTACACCCGAAGATGCGCAGGCGGCTGTTGCTGCGCTGACCAGTCTTGATCGTGACCATTGGGCTGAGGTGTGGTGCACGATCGGTTTGCGCCACGAAGCGCGTGGCGATGCGTTGCAGCAGCAGGGAGCCGCCGAAGCGGCAAGCGCAGCCTGGTTTCTGGCCTACGCCAACTGCCGCACCGGGCGGTATCCGGTGGCGAGCACTCCCGGAAAGATAGCGGCGTACCAACACTCGCTGCGCTGTTTTCGCAAGGCGGCATGCTCTTTCAACCCACCATTGCAGGTTGTCGAGTTCCCTTGCGCCGGCAAGCGGCTAACCGGTTACCTGCAGGTGCCCGCGGGTTGTGTCAGGCCGCCCGTCGTCATCCACTGGGGCGGCGTCGATGGCTGGAAGGAAGACCGTCAACGCAACAGTGAAATCCTGCATGGCCATGGTTTCGCGACATTGACGATGGATATGCCCGGCACCGGCGAAAATCCGGTGGGTTACATGACGCCCGATGCCGAGCGCACTTTTTCCGCGGCGATCGACTGGCTGTCCAACCGTGATGACGTTGACGGCAGTCGCATCGGCGTCTGGGGCGGCAGTTTTGGCGGTTATTGGGCTGCAAAGCTGGCTCATGTCGAATCAGAACGCATCAGTGCCGCGGTCATCCAGGGCGGTAATGTTCACCACGGATTCCAGCGTGCATGGCTGGAGCCGGCGCTGACCAGGACGGCATCGACTTATTTGCTGGGACCGGCCAGCCTATTGGACGCGCGCAGCTGGGTACTCGGCGCGAGTACACTTGAAGAAGTCTTGTCCCAGGCACCCCAGTTGTCGCTCAAGGACCAAGGCCTGCTTGACGGCCCCTGCGCGCCGCTGCTGGCGGTGAACGGCAAACGCGATGACCAGGCGCCGATTGATGACGTCTACATCCTGCAGGAGCACGGAGTGCCGAAATCGGTGCGAGTCTATCCGGAGGGTGGCCACATGGGACGCACCCCGGGAATGAAGGAGCGGGTCATCGCCGAACTGATCGCCCAGTGGCTGCATGACACGATGATCCGGTAGCTGCATTCCCGGCGAAAAAGCGAGGACGAACTGTTGCATTGCTCTGAAACCTGACATGGTCGCGATCGCAAGGACATTGAAAAACAATAAGTTGCTGTTTCTTTGCGGTTGTCGCTGCACATCCCCGCGTGTATGCTGAACTCGGTTTTGCCAAGCCTGCTTTTTATCCGCGAGGCACATCTGGCCCTGTAATTCGGCGACGCCGCATCCCGATGGAGGTGTCACGACGAGTGTTATCCTCACTTTACTCGCTGTTTTGTTCGTGGCCTGGTTCCTGGCCTACCACCGCACGCCGGCGCCGGTCTGGACAGTGGTGTTTGCGGATGAAATGAAACGGAGGTCCGATGAAAAAACTGTTCCTTTTGGCTGTATGGGCAACGCTGTTTTCGGGCTGTGCCGCAACTGCGTTGACAGCGCCTGCGGGCGCGGATCTGGGCGTGCGCGGTGATGCGCGCCAGGTGACGCGTGAAGTGGTGATCACACCGCAGACGCGCTGGATCAATGTCGAGAGCGGGGAGACCATACGTTTCTCGGCGTCACCGGGTGGCGAGGCTGTGGTGTGGCGTTTTGATACGCCGTCCTGGGCCACCGGCCGTCTGGGCGATATCGCGCCGGATCTGGCGCAAGGTCGGGACATCAGGATCTACATCGCCATCCCCAGGCTGTACATGCCCGATATCTGAGTTCCCTGTCACACCATCAAATCAATCGCCTTCGAGGCGGTTTTTTTATGGTGATGTCCACCTCCCTTCGATCCGTTGGATGGCTCTGCTACCGGTAAAACGCCTGACATAAAAACGGTTGCGATGTTCCGGCGTTGTAGCCTCGGGACCCCGCGTGTATGCTGGACGCATCATCGGGATCACGGATTTACTTCCGTCACCCTCACGCTGACGTGAGCGTCTGCGTAACAGAAAATCAACAGGTCCACCGGCGGAGCGTCCATGATGGCCTTACTGTTTTCCGTGCTGGGCGTATTGCTTGTCAGCTGGTTTCTCGCCTATCACCGTCTGCCGGCGCTGGTGTGGATCGTGGTGATTGCGATTCTCGCGACAGTTTTTGGCCAGGCCGGTCTGTGGCCCGCGGGATTGCTGAACACGGTAGTAAGCATCCTGGCCGTGGCCGCCGTGATCTCCGTGCCTTCGCCGTTGCGCCGCCTGCTGGTCGGCACGCCGATGCTTGCGGTATTCCGCCGCATCCTGCCGCAGGTGTCGCAGACCGAACGTGAAGCGCTGGAAGCGGGCACGGTATGGTGGGATGGTGAACTGTTCAGCGGCAGTCCGGACTGGAATAAGCTGCTGGCCTATCCGAAGCCGCGTCTGAGCGCCGCTGAACAGGCGTTCATTGACGGTCCGTTGAGTGAGCTGTGCGAAATGCTCAGCGACTGGCAGATTACCCATGAAATGACCGACATGCCGCCTGCAGTGTGGCAGTTCATCAAGGATCACGGCTTCCTCGGCATGATCATTCCGCGGGAATACGGTGGCCTCGGCTTTTCGGCGCTGGCGCATTCGCAGGTGGTGATGCAGCTCACCACGCGCAGCGGCACCGCGGCGGTGTCGGTGATGGTGCCCAATTCTCTGGGACCCGCCGAGTTGCTGTTGCATTACGGCACCAAAGCACAAAAAGACCATTACCTGCCGCGCCTGGCCAAAGGCCTGGAAATGCCGTGTTTCGCGCTGACCAGCCCCGAAGCGGGTTCCGATGCCGGCGGCATCCCCGATTTTGGCATCGTCTGCAAAGGCGAGTGGCAGGGCCAATCCGATGTGCTGGGCATCCGCCTGACCTGGGAGAAGCGTTACATCACGCTGGGTCCGGTGGCCACGCTGCTCGGACTGGCGTTCCGTCTCTACGACCCGGATCATCTGCTCGGTAACGGGGGAAATGAGCAGGATGATCTCGGCATCACGCTGGCGCTGGTGCCGACCGAAACGCCCGGCGTGCATATCGGCCGCCGCCATCGCGCGATGACCTCGACGTTCATGAACGGCCCGAACTGGGGCAAGGACGTATTCGTCCCGATGGACTGCATCATCGGCGGCGTCGAACAGGCCGGGCAGGGCTGGACCATGCTGATGAATTGCCTGGCCGCGGGGCGTTCGATTTCACTGCCGGCCAACAGCGTCGGCATTTCCAAACTGGCGACGCTGACCACCGGCGCCTACGGCCGCGTGCGCCAGCAGTTCAAGCTGTCGATCGGCCGCTTTGAAGGCGTCGAGGAGGCGATGGCACGCATTGCCGGCAATCTGTATGTGATGGATGCGGCGCGGGTGATGACTGCGGGTGCGGTGGATCTCGGCGAAAAACCGTCGGTGGTGTCGGCGATTGTCAAATACCATCTCACCGAACGCGGCCGCCAGGTCATCAACGATGCGATGGACGTGCACGGCGGCAAGGGCATCTGCCTCGGACCGGGCAATTACCTCGCCAGCGCCTATATGCAGACACCGATCGCGATCACCGTCGAAGGCGCCAACATCCTGACGCGGACCATGATCATCTTCGGTCAGGGGGCGATTCGCGGCCATCCCTGGGTGCTCAAGGAAATCGAAGCCACCCGCGAAACCGATCACGCAAAAGCGGTGCGTGCGATCGACAAGGCTTTTTGCGGGCACATTGCGTTTACGGTATCCAACGTCGCACGGGTGTTGTGGATGGGGCTTACCGGTGGCCGTATGACCGCGGTGCCCGGCGCACCGGAACTGCGCCATTATTATCAGCAGTTCACCCGGCTCTCCAGCGGTTTTGCATTGACCGCCGATGTAGCGATGTTCCTCTGCGGCGGCACGCTGAAGCGCCGCGAACGCCTGTCGGCCCGGCTCGGCGACGTGCTGAGCCAGCTTTATCTGGCGTCCGCCGTTCTGAAACGTTATGAGGACGACGGCCGGCCCGCAGAAGATCTGCCGCTGGTGCGCTGGGGACTGCTCGACTGCCTCAACCGCATTGAGGAATCGTTTTATTCCATTTTCGAAAACCTGCCCTGGCCCTTGGCTGCATGGCTGCTGCGCGGGCTGATCTTCCCGCTGGTGATGCCGTATGGCCGCGAGTTTGCACCGCCCCGCGATCCGCTGGGTCACGCCGTGGTGCGTTTGATGATGACGCCGGGCCCGTCGCGCAACCGCTTGACGCGCGGGGTGTTCATCTCCGGCGATGAAAGCGATGCCGTGCGTACGCTGGAATCAGCGTTGGCCGCGGTGATTGCCGCCGAGCCGGTGGAGGCCAAACTGCGGACCGCCCAGCAGGAGGGCCGCATTGCCCGGCGTTATGCCGACCAGATGGCTGCCGAAGGTTTGAAGCATGGTGTGATCAGTGAGGAGGAGTTTGCCTTGTTGCAGCGCGCCTCAGAACTGCGGCGCAAGGCCATCATGGTCGATGATTTTCCGAAGGACTTCGGCCGCTCCGAGCTTTATCAGACGACGCAGGCGGTTACTTTCGAGGCACTGGCGCGCCGGCGCTGATTCAGCCGGGGGCACGGCGTTCACGTCAAAATGAAAACTGCTGTTCAAGGGGCCTGATCGATGTCGACGTTGCGCGGGAAAACACTGTTCATTACCGGTGCAAGCCGTGGCATCGGCCGCGCAATTGCATTGCGCTGTGCACGTGACGGCGCCAATGTGGTGGTCGCCGCGAAATCGTCGGCACCACATCCGACATTGCCGGGAACGATACACACCGTGGCTGCCGAAGTGGTTGCCGCGGGCGGTCAGGCGATGGCCATCCAGCTTGATGTGCGCGATGACGCCGCCATCACAACAGCCGTTCAGCAGGCGGTCGCGCATTTCGGCGGCATCGACATACTCGTCAACAATGCCAGCGCAATCCAGCTCACCAATACGCTGGAAACACCGGCCAAACGTTTCGACCTGATGTTCGGTGTCAATGTGCGCGCAACCTTTCTGTGTTCGCAGGCCTGCCTGCCGTTTCTGGCGAAAGCCGTCAATCCGCATATCCTCAACCTCGCGCCGCCGTTGAGCATGAAAGCAGAATGGTTCCAGGAGCATGTGGCCTACACCATGGCCAAATACGGCATGAGCATGTGCACGCTGGGCATGTCGGGTGAATTCCGCACAAAGGGCATTGCGGTGAATTCGCTGTGGCCGCGGACCACCATCGCGACGGCGGCCATCGCAGTTAACTTCCCGGCGGCGGTCATGAAGGCCAGCCGCAAACCCGATATCATGGCCGACGCGGCGCACGCGATTTTCGGGCGTGACAGTCGCAGCGCGACCGGCAATTTCTATATCGACGAAGCCGTGCTGCGTGAGGAGGGCATCACCGATTTCGAGCATTACGCAGTTAACCCGGGGAGCAGTCTCCAGCGGGATCTGTTCCTCGACTGACCGGTTTTAGCCTGGAGGAAAAAATGAATAAAAACAATGAGTTATCGCATGTCATCAGCATGGCTGAGGCGGCCACCCTTGATGGGCTGTTTCGCGAACGCGTAAAACGCACCCCGGATCTGGTGGCCTACAAGGCCTATAACGACCAACACCGCAATTGGCGTGACTACACCTGGGCGCAGATCGACCGTCAGGTAGCGCGCTGGCAGGCTGCGCTGGAGAAAGACGGGCTGAAGCCCGGTGACCGCGTTGCCGTCATGCTGCGCAATTCACCGGAATGGGTGATCTTCGACCAGGCGGCGCTGGGTCTCGGACTGGTGGTGGTGCCGCTGTATACGCAGGACCGCGCTGACAACGTCGCCTACATCCTCGCCAACTCCGGCTGCAAGGTGTTGCTGGTCGAGGGTGATGAGCAATGGCAGCTGCTGCGTGATGTGGCAGGTTCAATGAGCAGCGTGATCCGTTTCCTGACCGTCAATCCGCTGCAAAACCCGGCTGGCGACCAGCGTCTGCAATGGATAGGCGACTGGCTGCCGGCTGACGGTGGTGAAACACGGCATTTGATCCGTGCCGGCAACACGCTGGCGACTGTCGTCTACACCTCGGGTACCACCGGGCGCCCCAAGGGGGTGATGCTTTCGCATGACAACATTCTTTCCAACACGGCAGCCTGCCTGCAGGTGCTGGTGACCGGGCACGACGATATTTTCATGTCCTTCCTGCCGCTGTCGCACACCTTCGAACGCACCTGCGGTTATTACCTGACAATGATGTCGGGATCGACAACCGCTTATGCGCGGTCGATACCGCAACTGGCCGAAGACCTGCAGGCGATCAAGCCGACCATGCTCATTTCGGTGCCGCGCATTTACGAACGTATCTGGGGCGCCATCCGCGCAAAACTCGATGAGGGATCGCCGCTGCGCAAAAAACTGTTCCTGTTTGCCGCCGAAACCGGTTTCGCACGTTTCGAGCATGCGCAGGGACGCGGGCCGTGGCAGCCTTCATTCCTGCTCTGGCCCTTGCTGCACAAACTGGTGGCGGCAAAGGTGCTTGCGCGGCTTGGCGGCCGACTGCGTTATGCGCTGTCGGGCGGCGCGGCGCTGCCGCCGGGCATTTCGCGCATATTCATTGGATTGGGCTTGCCCATATTGCAGGGCTACGGCCTGACCGAAACCAGCCCGGTTGCCAGCGCCAATCCGCCGTGGAGCAACATTCCGGCATCGGTCGGCCTACCGCTCCCGGGAGTCGAAGTGAAAATCGGTGACAGGAATGCGGTGATGATCAAGGGCCCCAATGTGATGATGGGCTACTGGAACAACGAGGAAGCCACGCGAGCGATGATCCAGGACGACGGCTGGCTGAATTCCGGCGATATCGGCCACATCGGTGAATTCGGGCATGTCTTCATTACCGGCCGCCTGAAGGAAATCATCGTGCTTTCGAACGGGGAGAAAGTGCCGCCCAATGACATGGAAGCAGCGATTGCGCGTGATCCCTTGTTTGAACAGGTCATTCTGCTCGGTGAAGGCAAACCCTTCCTGACGGTGATGACGGTGTTGAACGCGGAACAGTGGCGCAAGCTGGCTGCAGAAACCGGAATAGACGGCAGCAATGAGGCCGCGCTGCGGACGGAGCAGGCGGAACAACTGGTGCTGCGACGTGTTGCGGCCCAGATCACGGAGTTTCCGGGATATGCGCAGGTGCACCGGGTGACCGCGACGCTGGAGCCATGGACTGTGGAGAACGGGCTGATGACACCGACGATGAAGCTGCGTCGCGCCAAGGTCATGGAAAAATTCAATGCCGAGATTGATGGCATGTACGCCGGGCACTGAGGATCGGGGAATGGGGAATGAGGGGTAAAGGGGAATGAGTGTCGAGACGCTGCCTGCGGACAAGGAGCCGACGCTGCGCGTCATCCCGATGCCGTCGGACGCCAGTCACACCGGAGACATCTTCGGCGGCTGGATCATGTCGCAGGTCGATCTTGCCGGCAGCATACCCGCCGTTCGACTGGCGAGGGGGCGGGTGGCCACCGTTGCCGTGAATTCCTTCATATTCAAGCAGCCGGTGTTTGTCGGCGACGTGGTCAGCTTTTACGCTGAAGTAGTCAAGGTCGGACGCACATCCATTACGGTTGATGTCACTGTTTATGCCCAGCGCCGGCCGGAGCGCGAGGAATGCGTCAAGGTTACCGAGGCGGTACTGACTTATGTCGCAGTCGACAAAGAGCGCCGGCCGCGTGTGGTATCAGTGCAACAGTAGTCATTTGCGACAGCGCAGTCTGCTGCATCGAGGGGTAACATGGCTGCGATTTTGCAGCGAATTTTCCAGACAACGTTTAATGTCATCCGGATTGGGGGAGATCATGGTCAAGTTGAACAAGCGTCTTTCATCAGCGGCTGTTGCGCTGGCTTTATCGAGCATGAGCGCAGCGGTCTGTGCCGGCGGTTTCGGCATTGGCACACAAAGCGGCAGCGGCACCGGCAATGCATTTGCCGGCGGCGCTGCTGCGGCTGAAGATGCCAGCGTGGCCTGGTCCAATCCGGCGGCAATGGCTGTATTGCCAGCCGGCAAACAGTTCACTGCGGCAGGCCACATTCTGGTGCCGTCATTCAAGTTTACCAACGCCGGTTCCACCGGCGCGTTTGCCGCCCCCGGCACCGGTGACGGCGGCGATGGCGGCGGCGTACATGTTGTTCCCAACATGTTTTACACCATGGACATCAATCCGAAGCTGCGTTTCGGTTTTGCTGTAAATGTGCCGTTCGGGCTTGCGACTGAATACGAGCCGGGATGGCGCGGTCAGCTGACCGGAATCTACTCGGAGATCAAGACGGTCAATCTCAATCCGTCGATTGCCTACAAAGTCGGGGACAAGTCCTCCATCGGCGTCGGAGTCAGCCTGCAGAAGATTGAGGCGAAGCTGACCGGCTTTGCCGGCGCGCCCGGTGTGCTGACGATCGAAGGTGATGACATCGGTTTCGGTTACAACCTGGGCTATTTCGTGCAGGCCACGCCGAGCACGCAGTTCGGCATGACCTATCGCTCCAAGATCGCCTATGAGCTGGAAGGCAGTGCGCTGTTTTCGGTTGCTGCGGCAGGCAACGGTTCTGTCCGTGCCGACATTACGATGCCGGATTCCGCTTCGTTCAGCGTGCTCAGCAAGGTTGACGCGAAGTGGGAGGTCATGGCTGACATCACCTACACCGGCTGGAGCAAGATCAAGCGCCTGGACATCATCCGCACTTCGGGTCCGGCGGCTGGCGCGCCGGTTACTTCGCTGGTGTTCAACTGGAAAGATACCTTGCGTTATGGCGTCGGCGCCAATTACAAGGTTGATGACAAAACCAAATTGCGCTTCGGCCTCGCCTTCGATGAGACGCCGACCAACGACATCGACCGCACGCCGCGCCTTCCTGACCAGGACCGCACCTGGGTTGCATTGGGTGTTCAGTACAAGCCGAACAGGCAGGGCACCCTTGAAGTCGGTTATGCCCACGAGTTCGTCAAAGACGCTACGGTCTCCGCCACGCCGAATCCCGCGATTGGTCGCCTCAACGGCACCTTCAGCAACAAGGCCGACATCCTGTCGGTGCAGTACTCGCACCGCTTCTGATGCATTGCCGCATCGGGGAAAGCGGCCTGAGGGCCGCTTTTTTCATGCATTTTGTCATCATGTTGCTGCCTGATGGCCGACCGGCCAGGTGCTAGAATCGGTTGACGCATCAAGGAGCTCCAGCCATGTCTCAATCCCCCCTCGTGGTGCGCAAGGCCGCCGTTCTCGGCGCCGGCGTCATGGGCGCACAGATTGCCGCCCACCTGATCAATGCGCGTGTCCCGGTCATGTTGTTTGAACTGCCGGCGAAAGAAGGCGATCCCAACGGCAATGTGCTCAAGGCCATCGCCAACCTCAAAAAGCTCGAGCCGTCTCCGCTGGCGACCAAGGATTGCGCTGAACTGATCGAGCCCGCCAATTACGACCAGCACCTCGAAGCGCTGCGCGATTGCGACATTGTCATCGAGGCCATCTCCGAACGCATGGACTGGAAGGCCGACCTCTATCGCAAGGTCGCCCCCTTCCTCGGCGAACACACCATTTTCGCCAGCAACACCTCGGGCCTGTCGATCAACCGGCTGGCCGCATCGTTTCCGGAGCAGCAGCGCCCGCGTTTCTGCGGCGTGCATTTTTTCAATCCGCCACGCTACATGCACCTGGTTGAACTCATAGCCTGCGACGGCACTGATGCCGGCATTCTTGATGAACTGGAACGGTTCCTCGTAACCACGCTGGGCAAGGGTGTGGTGCGTGCCAGGGATACACCGAATTTCATCGCCAACCGCGTTGGCGTGTTTTCAATGCTGGCCACCATCCATCATGCCGAGCGTCTCGGCATCGGCTTCGACACCGTGGATGCGCTGACAGGTTCGCTGATCGGGCGTCCGCGCAGTGCGACTTTCCGTACCGCCGATGTCGTCGGCCTTGATACCTTCGCCCATGTCGTCAACACCATGCGCGACACGCTGCCCGAAGATCCCTGGCACAAGTATTACGGTGTCCCGGCGTGGTTGCAGGGCCTGATTGACCAGGGTGCGCTGGGCCAGAAGTCGCGCAAGGGCGTGTACCAGAAGGTCGGCGGTGACATTCATGTGCTGGATCTCAAGTCAGGCGCCTATCGCAATGCCGACGGCAAGGCTGATGAAAGCGTCGTTGAAATCCTCAAGAACAAAAATGTCGCTGAACGTTTTGCGCAACTGCATGCCTCAACGCATCCGCAGGCCCAGTTCATCTGGTCTGTTTTCCGCGACAGTTTTCATTACTGCGCGCTGCATCTCGCATCGATCGCGCACAATGCGCGCGACCTTGATTTCGCGATCCGCTGGGGCTTCGGCTGGGATACCGGCCCGTTTGAAATCTGGCAGTCGGCCGGGTGGAGGCAGATTGCCGACTGGATCGCCGAAGACATTGCTGCCGGACGCGCGATGGTGAACGCACCGTTGCCGTCCTGGGCGCTGAATCCATCGCGCACCGGCGTGCACCGGCCCGATGGTTCCTTTGCGCCGGTACCCGATGCCTATCAGCCGCGTTCGGCGTTGCCGGTGTACCGCCGCCAGCTCTTCCCGGACAAGCTGGTCGGCGAGGAGCGCCGTTACGGTACGACAATATTCGAGACTGACGGCGTACGTTGCTGGCATACCGGCGACGACATTGCCATCGTCAGTTTCAAGAGCCGCATGCACGCCATTGGTGACGATGTGCTGGAAGGCGTACAGCAGGCCATAGCCGAAGCCGAACGCAATTACGCGGGCCTGGTGATCTGGCAGACCGAAGCGCCGTTTTCGGTCGGCGCGAATCTTAAAAAGACCCCGGTGGGCGGCGGTGAAAAACGCGCCGCTCCGTCGGCGCTGGGCAAACTGTTCAAGAGCGTCAAACGCGAAGCCGAGTCTCTGGCGCTGAAAGCCGCGCGGCAGATTGGCGTCGCCGACCAGTTGATGGCCGGCAAACTCGCTGAGGTCGAACATCTGGTCGAGCAATTCCAGATCACCACGCAGAAGCTCAAGTATTCGATGGTGCCAACGGTTGCTGCAGTCGACGGCTTGGCGCTGGGCGGCGGCTGCGAATTCATCATGCATTGCGATCGCGCGGTGGCGACGCTGGAAAGTTACATGGGCTTGGTGGAGGTCGGCGTCGGTCTGCTGCCCGCGGGCGGGGGCTGCAAGGAGTTCGCGATGCGTGCTGCAGCGGAAGCCAAAGGCGGCGACATGTCGCCCTTCCTGCAGAAGTATTTCAAGGCGGTGGCGATGGCCGAAGTCAGCCGCAGCGCCGAACAGGCGCGTGTGATCGGTTACCTGCGATCGACTGACCGTGTGGTGATGAACCGTTTTGAATTGCTCGAAATCGCCAAGTCAGAAGCGCGGGCAATGGCGGCAGCCGGTTACCGGCCGCCGCTGCGCGCCAAGGCCATCCCGGTACTGGGTCGCAGCGGCATTTCGACCATTCGCGCCTTTGTCGAAAACATGAGCGCGGGCAGTTACATCTCCGAACACGACAAGCTGATCGCGACCAAAGTCGCAACGGTCATGTGCGGCGGTGACATTGAAGGTGGCAGTCTGGTCGATGAGCAGTGGTTCCTTGATCTTGAGCGTCAGCACTTCATGGAACTGATTGCCACCGAGAAGACACAGGCGCGCATCGAGCACATGCTCAAAAACGGCAAACCCCTAAGGAATTGAGATGAGGGAACTGACATGAGCAAATCCCTGCAGGACGCCTATATCGTTGCCGCAACCCGTTCGCCGGTGGGCAAGGCGCCTCGCGGCATGCTGAAAAACGTACGCCCCGATGACTTGCTCGCACACGTGCTTAAAAGCGCCGTGGCGCAGTGCCCGGGGCTGGATCTCCACGAAGTCGGCGACGTCATTGCCGGCTGTGCGATGCCGGAAGGCGAGCAGGGCATGAATGTCGCCCGCATCGGCCTGCTGCTGGCCGGTTTTCCGGACACCGTACCGGGCATGACCATCAACCGTTTTTGTTCCTCGGGTCTGCAGGCGGTTGCCGATGCCGCTGCGCGCATCCGCCTCGGCGAAGCCGATGTGATGATTGCCGCGGGCACCGAAAGCATGAGTATGTTGCCGATGGGCGGCAACAAACCGAGTTTCAGCCCTTCGGTATTTGCCCGGGATGAATACCTCGGCATCGCCTACGGCATGGGCATTACCGCGGAACGCGTCGCCGACCAGTGGAAAGTCAGTCGCGAGGACCAGGACCTGTTTGCCGCGGAAAGTCATCGTCGTGCGGTGCGGGCGATTGATGGCGGCGAGTTCAGCAGCGAAATCTCGCCGTACGACATCAATGACCGCTTGCCTGATCTGAATACCCGCGAAATCGTTGTCAAAACCCGCAAGGCCGCGCAGGACGAAGGTCCGCGTCGCGATACCTCAGTGGAGGCGCTGGCTAAACTGAAACCTGCGTTTGCTGCCAAGGGCAGCGTCACCGCCGGCAACAGCTCGCAGATGTCGGATGGCGCCGGGGCCGTGGTGTTGATGAGCGAGGCCGCGGTGAAACGTTACAACCTCAAACCGCTGGGCCGATTCATGAGTTATGCGGTCGCGGGTGTGCCGCCGGATGTGATGGGCATCGGTCCGGTGAAGGCCATTCCCAAGGTGCTGCAGCAGGCCGGGCTCAGCAAAGACCAGCTCGACTGGATCGAACTCAACGAAGCCTTCGCGGCGCAGTCACTGGCCGTGATCCGGGAACTCGGCCTTGATCCGGCCAAGGTCAATCCGCTGGGCGGTGCGATTGCGCTGGGCCATCCTCTGGGTGCCACCGGTGCGATCCGAGTTGCGACACTGCTGCATGGAATGCGCCGCCACAACAGGAAATACGGCATGGTCACCATGTGCATCGGCACCGGCATGGGGGCCGCAGGAGCGTTCGAGGCGATATAAAAAGTTACTTAAAAACAATAACTTACAATTAAACAGTGACGGCAGGTGTGGCCGCCGGCTGGGTCAGTGCGGCGGGTTGAACGCCTTGATCACCGGCCCCGGTCGGTCGATGCCGAATCCCTGGGCGTAATCAACGCCGATTTCCCGCAGCATGGCCAGTGTCCGCTCGTCTTCGACGAACTCGGCCACAGTCTTCAAGCCCAGTTTTCCGCAAACGTTGATGATGGCCTTGAGTTTGGCCATATCCGCCGGCGTCTTGAACATGTTCTGGATGATCACGCCGTCGATTTTCACGAAATCCAGGCGCAATCCGCTGAGGTTGGAAAATGACAGTTTCACGCTGCCGAAGTCGTCGACGGTAAAGCGGCAGCCGGCCGGTTTGAGTGCGGCGATGAAATTGGCGACGTTATCGTGGTTGCTGATGGTTTCCAGTTCACCGATTTCAAAACACAGCTGGCTCGCGGGGAATTCGGAGTGTTTAAGTTCCTGTCGTACAAATCGCGCAAATTCCGGATTGATGATCGACGCTTCTGACAGGTTGATGGAGAACATCGGAATATCCCATTGCGGATTCTCGATTTTCCTTGTCATCGACCACGTAATAACGTTGTGCACCACCCAGCGATCGATGTCCTCGGTCATGCCGTAACGTTCCGCCATCGGAATGAATCCGCCGGGCGGCAGCAGGTTGTCCTCCTCTTCGCGCAGACGCAGCAGGATCTCGTAACTGCCGTGGTCGAATGGCAGTGTTTTCAGTGGCAGTACCTTCTGCGCAAACAGCAGGAATTCATTTTTTTTCAGCGCGCGCACCAGCTTGCTGCGCGGATCGTCGCCGGCCATCAGCTGGTCACTGATCGAATGCAGGTACATCGTTTCGCCGCTGTCGCGGGTAATGGCGGCGTGCGGGTCTGAATTGATGGCAGTGTGGTTATTGCTGCTGTTATATGAGTCAGCAGGCTGCGCCGTCGTGCCGGGGGCGCTGTGAGTCGGCAGCATCACGATGTAAAAGCCGATGGGGCGATCAGTGCCCGGCGGATGCGGCACCTGCTTGACCGTGTATTTTTCGCCGTTATGCCATTTGAGCTGGTACTCGACGCGCGTTCCGGTCAGCGTTTCGCGGCAATGCGGCAGCATTTCCATGTAACTCGAGCTCATCACATCGCGCAGCAACTGGCCTTCGATCCTGATCTCGGGAATGCGGGTGATTTCGAGCGTGGCTTTGTTGTGGTCATGAATGCGCAAATCGCGATCCACGAACAGGATGGGCAGCGGCAGCAGGTCATTGACCATGCGCATGCGCGCCTCCGTGGCGAGCATCGCATCTTCGGAAATCTTGCGGCGCGCGGATTCCTTCTGCACCTGTTCGCGCAACCGTTCCACCTGGCGTGTGCGGCGGATGATCAGCCACTCGGCTTTGGAGGCCTGGCTGGCCATCGACAGCACGGCGGCAAACAGGATGCCGCCGAGAAAGGCCAGCCACTGCAGGTCAAAGAGCGTGAAGTAGATGGTCGCAATGACCATCACGCCGAGCACGAGCGTGAGCAGCAGCGTCAGCACGGTTTTGACGCCGCGCTGGCTCAGAAACAGCGTAAGTTTGAACAGGAAACCCATCTCGCTCCTCACTCCATGCGATCGGCTGTAATACCGACGGCCTTGTTTTGATTACATATTGGGATAGTTCGGCCCGCCGCCGCCTTCCGGCGTCACCCAGACGATGTTCTGCGTCGGATCCTTGATGTCGCAGGTCTTGCAGTGCACGCAGTTCTGCGCGTTGATCTGCAGTCGCGGATTCGCACCATTGTCATCACGCACGATCTCGTAAACACCGGCCGGGCAGTAACGCTGCTCGGGCGCGTCATAGAGTTCCAGGTTGACGTTCACCGGCACCGACGCATCCTTCAGCGTCAGGTGGATGGGCTGGTCTTCATTGTGGTTCACGTTGGAGATGAACACCGACGACAGCCGGTCGAAGGTCAATACGCCGTCCGGCTTGGGATAATTGATCGGCTTGTATTCGGTTTTCGGGCGGATACATTCATGGTCGGCGTGATCATGATGCAGCGTCCACGGCGCCTTGCCGCGGAACAACACCTGGTCGATGCCCACCATCAGCGTGCCCATCCACAGGCCCTTGCTCATCCACGGCTTGAAGTTGCGCGCGCGGTGCAGCTCGTCATGCAGCCAGCTCGACTTGAACGATTCCGGATAGGCCGACAGTTCCGGCGCCGGGGTCTCTGCGGCCAGCGCCGCAAATGCGGCTTCGGCGGCGAGCATGCCCGACTTGATCGCGGCATGGCTGCCCTTGATGCGCGAAGCATTGAGGAAGCCGGCATCGTCGCCGACCAGGCAGCCGCCGGGGAAGACCAGCTTCGGCAGCGACTGCAGGCCGCCCGCAGCAATTGCGCGCGCGCCGTAGGCAATGCGTTTGCCGCCTTCGAGGAATTTGCGGATTTCCGGATGCGTCTTGTAACGCTGGAATTCCTCATAAGGGCTCAGGTAAGGGTTCTTGTAGGCGAGGCCGACCACATAACCGATGGCGACCTGGTTGTTTTCGAGGTGATAGAGGAAGGAGCCGCCGTAGGTGTCGCTCTCCAGCGGCCAGCCGGCGGTGTGCACCACCAGCCCCGGCTGGTGCATTTCCGGTTTGATCTCCCACAGTTCCTTCAGACCGATGCCATAGACCTGCGGGTCCACGCCGTCGCGCAGATTGAATTTCGCCTGCAGCTGTTTGCCGAGGTGACCGCGGCAGCCTTCGGCAAAGAAGGTGTATTTGGCATGCAGCTCCATGCCGACCTGGTGCGCGTCGGTGGGCTGGCCGTCGCGGCCGATGCCCATGTCGCCGGTGGCGACTCCTTTGACGCGGCCGTCGTCATGGAACAGCACTTCCGCGGCGGCGAAGCCGGGGAAAATCTCCACGCCCAGCGCTTCGGCCTGTTGGCCCAGCCAGCGTACGACATTGCCGAGGCTGACAACATAGTTGCCGTGGTTCTGGAAGCACTCCGGCAACAGCCCGGAGGGGATCTTGAAGGCGCCGGTTTCGCTCAGGATCATGAAGCGGTCTTCACTGACCGGCGCATTCAGCGGCGCGTCTTTTTCTTTCCAGTCGGGAATCAGTTCATTCAGCGCGATCGGGTCCATCACCGCGCCGGAGAGGATGTGCGCGCCGACTTCCGAGCCCTTTTCGAGCACGCAGACATTGACCTCACGGCCCTGTTCCGCAGCCAGCTGTTTCAGACGGATTGCCGCACCGAGACCGGCGGGACCGGCACCGACGATGACGACGTCATATTCCATGGCTTCGCGTTCGGCCATTACCTTCTCCATGTTGATGATTTGACGGCGATTATACGCCGGGCGACCAGGGTTTCGTGTGATTGCGGCCGTTCATCCACTGTCCGCCGTTGCGGCCGCCGAACTTCGAAAAAGTTGGGTCCGGCCTAATCTGACATCACGGGAAGGAAGGAGAGATCAACAACATATTTTTTGGGGTTATCTCTTTCGATGAATACCGTGATTTGCCTGCTCTTGATGTGGCTCGTCGGGTCATACCAGAGATTGTTGCTTTTGAAGACATGGATTTCCGACGTTGACGGGTTCTGCCATTGCGTCAATATCCTGTAGGGGTTCCTGCCGTTGACTTCAAGCGATTCATCCTTCACGACGCGCTGAAATTCGGTCTTGATGGGCACACCTTGTTCCCTCAGGTATTGGTCTCTGTTTTCCTTCAGCCGGGGCACCAGAATCATCCCGGAGCCGACCAGAAAAAATACGCCGCCGCCCGACCCCAGTATCAATGCAACGCCCCAAAGCGAAAAAAAGTCGAAAATTTTTGCATTGTTAGGTGAAGCAGTCAGGTAAACGACCTCAACTTTCTGACCCTTGTAGTAGATGGGCGGATTGCTGCCGACGATCGAGAAAAATCTTATTTTTTCCCCGTTCCCGGTGACAAAATCAACGACGGGTTTATAGGAAACCGAAGCATGGAGTCCATTAGGGTCTTTGACGTCGTCTTTGGATACAGTCCGGTCGAGTTCTACGACGGTGCCTTCGGTTTTTATGGCTTCCTTGAGGAAGTTGCTGGTGCTGTTGTAGAAATATGCCGAGGCGATCAGCAGGCACATGCCGAGCAGCGTGACGATATATTTGATGAAAGTCAGTGTTTTCACCCTGATTCCCCTGCGATTTTTCTCAAGTCCGGCTCACCGGCGCCGGCTTCGCGGCGTGGCAGCCACATTATCCTGATTTATCCGGAATTCGGGAGGGGGCACCGCAGGCGAACCGGCTGCGGCAGCCGGTGGTGATGGCGCGGATGGTACGGTACGCGATGAGGTTTTAAGGGACGGCTGCTGCCGCCCCGGCTTAACGGAGGACGGCGGCTGCGCAGGCCAGCCCGCTGCGCACTGCAGCCTCGATGGTTGCGGGGTAGTCACCGGCGGTGTAATCGCCGGCGAGCACAAAACCGGGGCAGGGCGTCTGCGCGGCGGGGCGTGTGAGGCCGGGTGTGCAACTGAAGGTCGCGCGTTTTTCGGCGATTACGCGATGCCACAGCAGTTTCGGTAATGGACCGAAAGCCGCAGCGATATCAGCGACCACGCGTCGCGCCAGATCGTCCTGCGCTTCGCCGACATGTTCCTCCGAAGCGCTGATCACCGCACCGATCAGCCCGCGCTGGCCGCAGATCGCTTCGCGGTCGAACAGCCACTGCGCCGGACTGTTGGCGAGGCCGATCATCGGCGAGGGCAGCTTCACCGCGCCGTCGAACTGCAGCCACACCGAATGAATGGGCTCGTACTGCAGTGCTTCGATCTGCTGCGCGGCAAATTGTAGTTCGGCAATGTCGGCGAGCAACGGTGACACGCGATGCGGTGCAACGGAGCAGATCACCTGATCGAAGCGCCGGGCGTTGCCGTGCACATGAATATTGAAGCCAGCACCGTCGCGCGTGATGCGTTCGACGGTCGTGCCGACTTCCACCTGGCCACCGCAGGCGCGCACATATTCGGCCGCCGGTTTCGGAAACAGCGCAGTGAGGTCGGTGCGGGCCAGCAACAGGTCGCTCGCCGCGCGCCCTGCGCCGAGGCTGTCGCGCAATACATTGAGGAAGACCTGTGCCGAGGCCCGCTGCATCGGTGTGTTGAGCGCGGCCACACACAGTGGGCCCCATAAATGTTCAATTAAAACAACAGGTTGCTTAAATTCTGCGAGCAGGGCTTCGACCGTGCAGTCCTGCTTCAGCCGGTAACTGCAGGCCTTCATCGCATTCATGAAGCGTGCCGCCGCGCGTTTGTCATCGAAGCGCAGGCCCTTCGCGGTGAACAGCGCCCACGCCACATGCAATGGCGCCGGCAGCTTGGGCGCGCGCAGGTGAAAGTGCGGGTGCACATTCAAGTGCAGCGGCAGGCGCAGGAAAGAATCGCGCTTGGGGGCGACCTTGTCGATCAGGCGCAGAGTTTCCGAATACGCACCGATGAGGATGTGCAGCCCGTTGTCGAGCGCGGTGTCGTTGACGGTGACGCGGCGCGCACGGCCGCCGAGCGCGGGGGCGGCTTCAAACACCGTGACCGGAACGCCGCGGCCGGCGAGTTCCACCGCCGCGGCCATGCCGGCGTAGCCGCCGCCGATGACGGCGACTGTGATGTTTGAGGTGGCTGCCACTTTGATTGGATTACGCGATCACGGTTATAAACTCCCTCTCCCCGTATTCTTACGGGGAGAGGGTTGGGGTGAGGGGGATGCGCGGTGCTTCCCCTACCCTCACCCTAACCCTCTCCCGCCCCAAGGCGGGAGAGGGGAGTGAAGCACGGTCGCAGTTACGTAAGCGGTCATTGATTAGGCCGCACGCTTCGCCGCAGCCGATTTACCCGCCCAAATCTTCGAAGGCACATTCACCAGCCCTTCGAAAATGCGGCGTGCCGTGCGCACCAGCGCAGCACGGCGCAGCTCTTCCTTGCCGTTGCTGAAATCGGCATCGAGATCAATCAGGATCATCCCCGACGGATGTTCGATCTTCACCATGCCCTGCGGTGCGGGCTTCAGCGGCGCGATTTCGGCGGCCAGCGTGCCGGGAATTGCGCAGGCGGCGCTGATGCATACCGTACCGGTGACCGGATGCGATTTGTGGCAGGTCTCGGGCACGAAATAACGCGAGCTGATCGTGCCGCCCTGACGCGGCTGGGCGAGCAGCGCGATTTTCGGCACCACGTTTTTTGACACATCGCCCATGCCCATCAGCACGCCGGCCTTGCGGCGGATGCCTTCCATGCGTTCCATCAATTTACGGTCGCTGTCGAGTTCGACGGCTGTTTCATAACCGGTCTTGCCCATGTCGGCGGCGCGCATCATCACCAGCGGCATTGCGATATCGACGCAGCTCACTTCGACGCCGTCGATCACGTCGCGCGCTTTGCCGGTCGGCAGCAGTTTGCCGGTCACCGAGCCGATGGCTTCGCTGAAATTGATGCCTACCGGCGCTGCGGTGCCGGGCACGCCGTCGATCGACGCGTCGCCTTCGTACTGCACCTGCTGGCCGGGCGTCTGCACGATGGCTTCGACCAGCGCACCGGTGTTGACGCTGTGGATGCGCACGGTGGTTTCGCCGTCCTGCGCCGGCACCAGACCGGCGTCGATGGCGAAGGGGCCGACGGCGACGAGCATGTTGCCGCAGGTCGGTTTGGTGTCGACAAACTTTTCGTGGATCTGCACCTGCGCGAAAAAATAATCGACGTCGGCGTCGGGCCGTTTCGATTTGCTGACCATCGCGACCTTGCTGGTCACCGAATGCGAGCCGCCGATGCCATCGACCTGGATTTCATGGGGGGAACCCATGATGGCGAGCAGGACTTCGTCTCTCGTGGCGGGATCGGAGGGCA
>CAZHFZ010000006.1:68527-93020 GCA_964531455.1 uncultured Bordetella sp. | reverse complement strand
ACCCATAATTCACGCCCCTTGGCCCATCCCCAACGGAAAATACATCGATGACAACACCCTCCAACACGCTATCCGCCCTCGCATGCCGCATCCTCGCTTCACCGCCGCTGCGCATAACCCTGCTCGGCTTCATCCTGGTGATGATGATGTCTTTGAACACCGATGTGATGACCAGCTACGCCGGACAGCCTGTCAAAGCGGTTTTACACATCATTGCATTGGCCATTGCCGGCTTCTCGGTCTACCTGGGTTATGCACACTTCATCGAGAAGCGAGCGGTCTCCGAACTTGCCTTGCCGGGCATGGGTCGCGAATTCGGGATCGGCCTGCTGATCGGCGCAGGCCTGTACGCCGCCTGCGAACTGATCCTGATGGCGCTGGGCATCTACCGTGTCGAGGGCCTGAACCCCTTGAGCTTCATGATCCCCGCAATCGCCATGGCAATCAGCTCGAGCGTTTACGAGGAGTTGTTGTTCCGCGGCGTGCTGTTCGGCGCTGTCGAGAAGTGGTTCGGCAGTTGGGCAGCGCTGGTGGTGTCTTCACTCGTGTTCGGCCTGACCCACCTGATGAACGCGAATGGCACGCTGGAGGGCGCGCTATTCATCGCCGTCGAGGCCGGCATCCTGCTGGCAGCAGCCTATATGCTGACGCGCCGGCTGTGGCTGAGCATCGGCTTTCATATGGCATGGAACTACACGCAGTCGGCCATTTTCTCGGGCATTGTCTCCGGCAACGAAGCCCAACAGGGCCTGATCAGGTCCACCACCAACGGCCCCGACTGGCTGACCGGCGGCAACTTCGGCGTTGAATCGTCGGTGATTGCGCTGCTCCTTTGCACCACGACCGGGATCGTGATGCTGATCATGGCGGCAAAGCGCGGAAAGATCATGCCGCCGGCCTGGAAACGCACGCGCTGATCGAATCCATCGTGCTCCGCGACGGCGGCACGCGTCACGCCGAAACCCGGCGCGCACTGGTCAGCGGTGGAGATCCTGGAGAAGGCTGGGGCGAAACAGTCGACCACATCCCGCGCTTGACGATGACCGCCCTTCCCCGGATTTTTTCCGGAGAACTGCGGTCATTTCCTTGCTTGATCACAAGTCATTGTTTTTATTTAGTTATTTATCAAAAATCATGGCATCGATATGGCGTGATGACAAAAGGCACACACTTCAATAAGATGCCGTCATGAAGCCATTTCGGTGGAATCCGGAGAAAAATGAAGCTCTCTCGGTCGCGCGTGGCCTGTCGTTCGAAACCATTGTTGTAGCCATCGAGTCCAATGGCTTGCTCGACATCCTGGCGCATCCAAACCCGACCAAATACCCGGGACAGCGGATTCTGGTGGTGGCCGTAGACGACTATGTGTTTCTGGTGCCGTATGTTGATGAACAGGACTATTTTTTCCTGAAAACAATTATCCCCAGCCGCAAGGCCACCAGGGACTATTTGAATCAAGGTAAACCCCATGCCAAAAAATGACGCTTACGACAAAGAAATTATTGGCGCCTACGAGAAAGGCCAGCTGAAGTCCGTCGCAACCAAGGCTGAGCTTGCAAAACTGAAGGCGGCCGCCCGCGCGACTGCAGTCAAAGACCGGCGAGTCAACATCAGACTGTCGTCAAGCGACCTGCAGGACGTTCAGGTCAAGGCCATGCAGGAAGGCGTGCCTTACCAGACGCTGATTGCCAGCGTGCTGCACAAATATGTCACCGGCCGGCTGACTGAGCCGCAATCATCAGCGCCTGAGAAAACATCCAAAAGCAAAGTCCAGAGCTGACTGTTGTGACGTTCCATGACCTTCTGACGCGGGCGTTCGATCTGCTGCCGGAGCCTGAGCAAGCGTAGCCCGTGTTACCTGCCAAGCCCATTGATCCAACACAGCCGCCCCCCCCCAAACAACATGTCTGCTGCACCTCCAGCAAAAAGCCCCGAACCGCTCCACCTGTATTACTCAAGACCTCTAGCCTTCCTGGCCGTGGGTCTGATACTGACCATCGGCCTGTGGCTTGTTTACATCTTCGTCGCCGGCTTGTTTTCGCCGAACATTGCGTTGATGATTGCCGGCGGCGCGAGCATATTGTTTATCGGACCGGTTCTTGCCTATCACGCCGCCGAACCGCTCCGCGCCTTTACACGCCGCGATCCCGTCGTGACGCTGGATGCGGAGGGAATCACCGACCGGCGGCAAAAGGCAGGATCGTTTCTGAGCTGGGACGAGGTTGGCAAGATCTGGCTCGGATACCACTCGCAGACACGGTCCTATCTGATATTTGAATATCGCAACGCGGCAGTCGCAACAACCCGCGGACAAGGCCACGGCAAGGCCTTCTTGCGGCGTGCACTGACGCTCGGGGACTGGCACGTTAATCTGCGCCTCCTCGCCTGCAAACCCGCAGACGTACTGCATGTCGCAAAACGCTTCCAGCAAGCGGCGGTCAGGCGCGAGATCGTGAAAAAGAACGGCCCGTCATCACAGGGCTGGACGGGTTCACTGTAGCGATCATGAAAGTGATGCTGAACGCCCACCCGGATCATCCGTCTTGCGCAATCCCGGCCTGATCACCCTGTTCGTTCTGTCGCTCGGCGTCGCCGGCTACGCACTGGTCGTCTATGGCTTTTTCCCGCTCGGCGCCCTGCTCCACCCCGACATGCGCGCCACTTACGCAATCTATCCGGCCGCGATCTACGCGCACATCTTCGGGTCGGCTATTGCGCTGATCATCGGGCCCTTCCAGTTCTGGACGCGCTTGCGCAACGAACGCCCGCAACTGCACCGCTGGCTGGGGCGTTGTTATCTGCTGGTCGGCGTCGGTATCGGCGGCAGTGCCGGGCTGTTCATGGCCTTTCATGCCTTCGGCGGACTGCCGGCGCAGCTGGGTTTCGGCGTCCTTGCGGTGCTGTGGCTCTATACCGGATATCGCGCCTATCGGGCGATCCGTGCGCGGGACGTCGCTGCGCACCGGCGCTGGATGGTGCGCAACTTCGCACTGACTTTTGCCGCGGTGACGCTGCGCCTGTATCTGCCGACGGCAATGGTGTCGGGATCGGCTTTTGAGCCGGCTTACATCGCCGTTGCCTGGCTATGCTGGGTGCCCAACCTGATTGCTGCGGAACTGATTTTTAACAGGCCAGTGCGACAATCCACTTCATGAACGGCCGCGACCGAGAAACGCCAAACTACCCGACAATATAACCATGTCAGCTGATCAAACCACCAAAGTAAAATGCGACACCCACGGCAGCCGGACACCTGCGGTGGTGTGCCGCCACATGATCAATGCCGGCAACGAAGTAGTCGGTTTTGTCGAAAACAATTCGGACCCCGACGATCTGCAGGCCTGGTGTGACCAATGCGAGGCATTTTTTGTACGCGAAGGCGAATTGACTGAAGCCTTCCGCACATTCAATGACTTCGCGGTGGTGTGCGACTTCTGCTACGCGAATTACCGGGACAGGCACTCCCGGATGGGCGGCGAAACTTCATCCGCCGGAAATAACACGATTACATGAACATCGAAAACCTGCTCGGTCTGTTCATCATTTGGCCCTGGATGGCGCTGATCCCGGCCATCACCTTTGGCGTCATGTTTTTCCGGCGCCGGCGCGGCGTGATCCTGCTGACCGCGCTCGGCTGGCTGGCCTATTTTCCGTACGAACTGGCGATGAAGCTGCGTGTGCTGTGCAGCGGCGAATGCAATATCCGCGTCGACCTGCTGCTGTTTTACCCGCTGCTGCTCGGTCTGTCGGTGGCGGCGCTAATCGCCTGGCGCAAGGCCGGCGCTAAGCCGTAGCGGCGGCTTCGCGCTCCGCTGCAAGCTTGGTCTTGAACAGCCAGTCGCGGTAATCGTCCATGTCGCCGTCGAAGGGCTGCAACTGCCCTTCAGAGACAATCAGGAATTCATCGGTGGTCGCGCGCAGCAGATGGCGGTCATGCGACACCAGCACCAGCGTGCCTTCGAACTGCGCCAGCGCCACCGTCAGCGCTTCGCGGGTTTCGAGGTCCAGATGGTTGGTCGGCTCGTCGAGCAGCAGCAGGTTGGGCCGCTGCCAGACGATCATCGCCAGCGCGAGACGCGCTTTTTCGCCACCGGAAAAATGGGTGATCGGGTTCAGCGCCATTTCGCCGGGGAAGTTGAAGCCGCCGAGAAAGCCGCGCAGTTCCTGCTCGCGCACGCGCGGCGCAATCTTGGCGAGGTTCCACAACGGTGATTCATCGTTGCGCAGCATCTCGACCTGGTGCTGGGCGAAATAACCGATCGCCAGCCCCTTGTTGAAGTTGGCCGTGCCCGACAGCGGCGCGAGTTCGCCGGCGATGGTTTTGATCAGCGTCGATTTGCCGGCACCGTTGATGCCGAGCAGGCCGTAGCGCTGGCCGCTCTGCAATGAGAACTTGATGCCGCTGAGCACTTTCTTTTCAGTGCCGTCTTCCAGTTTGTAGCCGGCCGACACATTGTCCATCACCAGCAACGGATCGGGCGCGCGCAGCGGCTCGCGGAATTCAAACTGGAACGGCGCCGACACGTGCAGCGGTGCGAGGTCTTCCATCTTCGCCAGCATTTTCATGCGGCTCTGCGCCTGACGCGCCTTGCTCGCCTGTGCCTTGAAGCGGTTGATGAAGGATTCGAGGTGCGCGCGTTCGCGCTGCTGCTTCTCGATCATGCCCGCGGCCAGCACCACGGCGGCGGCGCGCTGACGCTCGAAGTCCGAGTAATGCCCGGCGTAACGCTTGAGTTTCTGGTTATCGATGTGGACGATGACATTGACCACGCCATCGAGGAAATCGCGGTCATGCGAAACGATGACCAGTGTGCCCTGATACTTTTTCAGCCACTCCTCCACCCACAGGATGGCGTCGAGGTCCAGATGGTTGGTCGGTTCGTCGAGCAGCAGCAGGTCGGAGCGGCACATCAGCGCCTGCGCGAGGTTCAAGCGCATGCGCCAGCCGCCGGAGAAACTGGAAACCGAGTTCTCCATCTGGTCATGGCTGAAGCCGAGGCCGTGCAGCAGGCGTTCCGCTCGCGAGCGCACCGTCCATGCATCGGCGTCGGTGAGGTCGGCATAGATCGAGCCGATGCGTTCACCGTCATCGGCGGCTTCGGCTTCCGCCAGATCCGCTTCGAGTTTGCGCAGCGTGGTGTCGCCGTCGATGGCGTAATCAATGGCGGAACGTTCCAGCGGCGGTGTTTCCTGTGCGACATGCGCGACACGCCAGCGCTGCGGGAAATCCACTTCACCCTGATCGGCATGCAGTTCGCCGCGAAGCATTGCGAACACGCTGGATTTGCCGGTGCCGTTGGCGCCGATCAGGCCGATCTTGTCGCCGGGATTCAGTGCGACATCGGCGTTTTCAAGAAGGACTTTGACGCCGCGGCGCAGCGTGATTTGGGAGAAACGGATCATGGGGTTCTGCGGGGATGACAACCATACAAACGAAGGGGCGCATTCTACGCAGATTACGTCCTCAGCGCCTGCATATTTGCTGCCTTGCACCAATGGTGGATGAGTAATATCTAATTGATTTTATTGATATATTTGTCAACAATACCACCATTAGCGGCTTCGGGGCTTGAACATCTGCTGATATGCTCCATCGATATCTGTCCGCGTTCATTGCGAATCATCCCTTGCTACATTTGCATCCTGAGTCACCCATGGAAAACCGCAGAACATGAAGCTTTACATCACTCCGGGCTCGCCCTATGCGCGCATGGTTCGCATCGTCATTCTTGAAAAGAAACTCGAAGACCGTGTCGAAATCATCAATGCGAAGACGCGGCATGCCGACAGCCCTTACTACCGCATCAATCCCTCAGGCCGCGTGCCGTACCTGATTCGCAATGATGGCGTGGCAATGGAGGAATCGTCGCTGATCTGCGCCTGGCTGGATCACCTCGACGGCAAACCGCTGTTTGATCTGCCTGCCGGTGAAGATGGCTGGGAGGCGCGCCGCCTTGAGGCATTGGCGCGCAGCATGACCGACGGACTGGCGGTGTGGATCCGTGAACTGGTGCGGCCGCGCGCAGAGCGCTCGCCCACGCTTCTGGAGCATGAACATCAGCGCTGCCGGCGCATGGCTGCATTATGGGAATCGATGATCGAACATCCCTGGATGAACGGGCCGCTGAATCTCGCGCAGATCACGCTGGCCTGCGGGCTCGGGCTCGAAACACGGAATCTCGACATGCAATGGCGGACCGGACATCCGAAGCTGACCGCATGGTTTGAGCGTCTCGGGACCAGACCGTCGTTGGCAAAGACCGCGCTGCCGCCGGCAGCATTCACGAGCAACACCTGACCGTGGACCACGACACCCCGCCGTCGCCGCTGCAATGGCCGTTGACTGCCATTCTGGCAATCACCGCGCCGCCGCTCGCGCTGGCTGCGTGGATCCTGCTCAGTGGCGGGAAGCGCCCCCTTTATTTCAGTTCGCGCTGGATACGCGCAGGTGCGGCCACACTGGCGGCCGGCGCGCTACCGTTGTTGACCGTCATTGTTCTGGCGAAGATCGGGTTGTGGCCGGATCCCAATCCGAATCCCATCGGACCCGGACTGCTGTTTGTCGCAGCCATTGTGCTGGCGTCCATTCTGGCGCTGGTCGGAATCCTGCGCGTCCCGTCGCGCCCCTGAAAAAAACAAGCCGGCCACTGCGGCCGGCATCACATCAGCGGGCGCCCAAGCGCCACAAGGTGGTCATCTCTGCCGATCGCGCTGCATGCAGCGGATCATTCGGGTCACGTGCCTTCGGATGCTGCGGACGCGAATTCTTGCTGTCGATGACCTGCAACCCGGCGGCTTCGATCATGCCCAGCAACTCGGCGCGCGTGCGCAGTCCGAGATGCTCCGCGATATCCGACAACAGCAGCCAGCCTTCGCCGCCCGGCTCCAGATGCGCGGCCAGCCCGGCAATAAAACCCTTGAGCATGCGGCTGCCCTGGTCGTAGACCGCGCGCTCAATCGGCGCGCTGGGTGTTGACGGTATCCACGGCGGGTTGCAGACGATCAGCGGTGCACGGCCTTCGGGGAAAAGATCGGCCTCAACGACTTCCACCTTGTCTTCCATGCCGAGGCGTTTGATGTTGTCGCGTGCGCAGGCAATCGCGCGGGCGTCGTTTTCAGTGGCAATCACGCGGGCGACCCCACGCTTGGCCAGGATCGCGGCGAGCACACCCGTGCCGGTGCCGATATCGAAGGCCAGCGTTTCCGCCGGCAGCGGTGCACCGGCCACCAGACCGACATATTCACTGCGGATCGGCGCAAACACGCCGTAATGCGGATGAATGCGCGCCGTCAGCGCTTTGACTTCAACGCCCTTCTTGCGCCACTCATGCGCACCGATCAATCCCAGCAGTTCACGCAATGACGCGACACAGGGTTCCGTGCCCGGACCCCAGGCTTCGGTGCAGGCTTCCCGTGCATCGGGCGCGCGGCCCAGCGGAATCGTGTAATCGGCATCAAACGGGATCAGCAACATCGACAGCGTATGCGCGCGCTGCGCCTGGATCTGGCGATGACGGTGAAAGGCAGCGCCGGGGGTGGTGTCGGGTTCCGCCTGCTTGCGTTTGGGCTTGCGCGGTTTGTCGACGCGGCGCATCAGCGCCTGCAACAACTGCCGTGCGTTCTGGAAATCACTGCGCCACAACAGGCCGACGCCTTCGGAAGCCAGCCGAAACGCAGTATCGGCGGTCATTGTGTCGTCCGCGATCACCACACGTTTGGGCGCAGCGGCGCCGTTTTCGGCATGCCAGCGTGCGGAAGGCGGTTCCTGGCCTTCGGGTAAAAAAATCTGGGGGTGTTCCATGAGTTCACTGCTTTCAGCCGGTAAACGCCGGGCCGGCACTGGCGCAGAGTGCGCCGCGGGGCGAAGCATAACAGGGATGCACGGCCTCAGCCGGTCACGGCGTCTTCTGCCCGGCGCCCTCATCCCCTTTTTTGTTGATGTAACCACCCACCGCCAGCAAAACAGCATTCGACCAGAACACCGCGAACAGCCCGAGTGCGCCACCCATGAAACCGAACACCAGCGGCACAGCGACCTGGATGATCTTGTTCACAGTAATGCGCAAGCCCATCGCCTCACCGGCGCGCCCTTCAGGCGAATAGGCGTGCGTCAATATCATTGACAGGGGCTGTCCGCAACCAAGCCCCAGCCCGAGCAGAAATGAAATCAGCGCTAACAGCCAGGCATTCTCGAAAAACGGAAAAAGCAGGTAAATTGCACCGGACACCAACAGCGATAGTGTCAGGATTTTTTCCTCACCCGCTTTTTTCACCATTGCCGGCATGATCAGTCGCACCACAAAGGCGGCTGCGCCGTTGGCGCCGAGGATCAGGCCGATGGTGGTCGCCGACAGACCGATCGAATGTGCATAGATCGGCAGATAAAACGACAGCAGGTCGACGCCGGAAAAAATAATCGCACCGGTCAACAACGTGCGCCGCAGCGGCGGAATGCGCACCAGTTCCATCACATGGGTCTTGGCTGTTTTGTGCTTGCGCGGCTGCACCGGTGGAATCATCTTCGGAAAAACCAGCAGCGCGATGAACGGCAAAATCGCCAACACCGCCAGGAACAGATAGCTGACGGCGAATCCGTAGTGATCAATTGCCAGACCAACCATCACCGGCGCCAGCAGACCCGACACCGACTGCCCCAGGCTGAAGGTGCTGAGGTTGCGCGTGCGGTTGTCGGGGCCTCCGATGGTCGCGGCGAGGTTCTGGATCGCCACCGCAAAAAACATGAATGCCAGACCGGTCATGATGCGCGAGACATACAGCGACGTCAGATCCGGCATGACGTAGGGCACCAGCATGGCCAAGGCCGAGCCCAGCGAACCGAACAGGATCGGCAGCCGGAATCCATAACGGTCTGAAATCTTGCCGGCATAAATGCCCAGAAACAGCTGCAGCACAGAAGCCAGAGCAATCAGAATGCCGATTTCAAACGCATCGCAGCCGAGGCTGATCGCGAACAGCGACAACACGACGCGGCTGCCGCGCAGGCTGATGCCGTTCAGCATGTTGAGCAGCGTGATCAGGTAAATGGGCATTGATGCAGAAAATCAGGGCCGTGCTGCGCAAGCAGCGGCTTGCTCAGAAATCATTCAGAAAAAATCAATGATGCCAACCGGACGGAACGCCGGCGTCATCATCCCTTCAGGAAACCGGCTTCGGGTAGCGTTTTTGTTGTGCCCGCGGCAGTGCGCGCATCACTGCACGTCATTGGCCGGCCAGGCACTGGCGTCAATGGTATCGCGATAGGCATGCCATGTCGCATGGCCGAGCACCGGTATGGTCACCGCAAGGCCGAGCAGCGCCGTTACAAAACCGATTGCGGTCAGCCCGACGATCAGCAAGGCCCACACCGCCATCACGCGCTTGTTGCGCAGAACGGCGTTGACGCTGGTGACAATCGCAGTCACCGCATCGGCTTCACGATCACAGATCATCGGCAGCGAAAATGCGCTGAAGACAAAAGTAAGCAGCGCAAAAATCGAACCCACCGCCGAACCAATGGCGAGGAACAGGGCCAGCTTCCACAGATCCATCGAGCCGCTGTCGGGGAAAAACACATGCACCATGGATCCGGCGCGCGCCCACACCAGAAACAGCACCATCAGCGCCAGCGCAAACACCATCACGTTGCCGAATGCCTTGCGTTTCTCGACCAGACAACGGCCGATGGACGGATGCTGACCGCGCTCGAGCTGGCGGCTGATCGAATAAAGACCCATCGCCAGCACCGGTGCAACAAACACGAAGCCGGAGAGCAGCACCAGCGCGGACCAGTAACTGCCAACCTTGAGGCCGATGCCGGTGACAATCCACGAAAGTATGACAATGACAATGCCGTAACCGAGGCTCTGCTTCGGCGCGCGCCTAAAGTCTTCCCAGCCCTTGCGCACCCAGGTCAGCGGCATGCCGGTGTGCAATTGGCGAAACGGCGCCGCAAACGGCAGCGGCGCCGCCTCTACCGTCCCCTCATCCTGCTGCACACCACTCTCGGTCATGTCGCATACTCCTTCAGACAGCTGTCCCGCGCCGCTACTTCGCCAACCCCAGATCAACCAAAACCGCCTTCATGGCTGAATAATCCTGCTCCAGATCCTTGCTGAATTGCGCACTTCCGGTGAAGACATCGGACCAGATGTTCTTTTCCAGTTCTTCTTTCCATTCTGCCGCTTCAGTGGACTTGCGCAACACGCCTTCCCAATAAGCCAGCTGTTGCGGAGTGATGCCCTTGGGCGCGAACATCGACCGCCATGCGCCGAAGGTGAAATCGGCGCCCTGCTCTTTCCATGTCGGCACATCGGCAAAGGCGCCGGGGAAACGTTTCGCCGATGTAATGCCCAGCACGCGCATGCGGCCGGCAGCGACATGCGATGCGACGTTGCCCGCAGCCGTGGTTACCAGGTCGATGTGGCCGCCGAGCAGGGTCGTCACCGCATCAGATGACCCTTTGAAGGCCACCACCTTCAGATCACGCGCATTGCCGCCTATGGTTTTCATCAGTACGCCGGCAGCAATATGGTTATGACTGCCGAGCAATGGCGAAAATCCGATGGTCACCGACTTCGGATCCTTGCGCAGGCGTTCGATCAGGTCTTTGCCGGTCTTGAGGTTCGAATTGGCGGCAACCGCGAACACGGTGTAATCGTCGAACAGCGATGCCACCGGGGTCAGGTCGGTGTGGCGCAGCGTGCTGGAGCCGACGATGTGGTTGGTGAGGATCGCCGGCCCGGCAACAACCAGATAATGCGGATCGGCGTTGCGCTGCTGCACATAGGTATAGGCAATGGATCCGCCGCCACCCGCGCGGTTGTTGATGCTCAGCGAAACCGGCAGCAGCTTGTTGGCGACGAGGATGCGCTCAAGGCTGCGCGCGGTCTTGTCGTTGCTGCCGCCCGGTGGATTGGGCACGACGATTTCAACGTTTTTGGACGGCGACCAGGCTTGCGCGCCGGCAACGGTTGCGACACCAGCGAATAAAGCGGCGATGCTGAATTGCGCGATCAGACGTGCAGATTGCATGGCTTCCTCCTCAGGACCATACGCAAACATTGCGGGAGAGCAGTGAACCCTCCCGCCCCACTTCCAAAAACGCCTAGCCGGCCTGCCCCTTCAACAGAAGATCAACCACCTGCGGCGTAATCTCCGCCGCACGCTGATCCATCTGCTCCGGCGTCAGGTTGGCGATCGGATGCGGCATCGCCAGGAATTTCAGATCCGGCACACCCCAGGTACGCGCCATCGCCTTGCCGGTGACAATGAACAAATGCGTCACGATCGACGCCGACGGAATGCCCTGCTGTTCAAATACGATGCTGTCGAGCACACTGCCCGAGCTGCATGACCCTCAGTCGCCGACGCCTGCGACGATGATGTCGCAGTTCTGTTTGTACTCGGCAATCATCTCCGGGCCGGGCGCGGAACCCGCACTTTTCTTGCGGCGGATCACATGCGCTTTGGCGCCATGTTGCGTTTCCAGAAGGCCGGCGATGCGCAGCAGCAACTGGTCGGAGTTGTGTTTGGTGTTGTCGACGAGGCCGATGCGCAGACCCTTCAGCGATTTCGGACGCGGCACAAAGTTGATCTTGCGGCTGCTGACTTCAGTGGTGGGATCGTAGATCTGGATACTCATCATGACCTCCTTAAAAAAATAACAATTAAAACAAATACTTAGCCACGGAGGTCACAAAGCGCACAGAGAACTTCATTAACACCAAACCCGAAGCCCTCTGAATGTTTGTTTTTCCTCTGTGCTCTCTGTGCCCTCTATGGCTAAAAAGGTTTTTCGCTTTTAAACAGCTTTGATTTCGTACGTCACGCTTTGCGAACCGTTCTTGCCGCCCCAGCCCGGGATGTAGCAGGACTGCACGCCGGCCTTGCCGCCGCCCGCGATGACCAGCAGATCCTGCGGCGTGTGCACCAGTGTCTGCATCGTGCTTTCGGATTCAGCGGTGACCGGACCCGGACGGATGTTGGCGCGCTGCATTTCGGCCTGCGACATTTTGCTGTGCTCGAACACATAGTTCTGCACGTCTTCGCGCGACCAGCCTGCCTTCTGCATGATCAGCTGATGTTCACCGGCAAACACCATCGCGTACTGCGGCTGGCGGTTGGTACCGGCGGACATGCGCATCTGCGCGCAGGTGGTTGTCAGTACGCCTTCCGGGGTTGCGCTCAATCCGTTTGAATACTGATGCACGCCGAGCGCCGCGAAAATCGTCACTGCGTTCTGTTCGGGTTTGAAGCCGCGCGTGGTGTGAAAGGCCGGCCACGGGCTGTCTTCCTCGTTTTCGGCGATGCAGAAGGTGTATTTGCCGGGATGGCCGAGGCTGCTGCGATCCAGTACGCCGGGCGTGGTGCCGATCACGTTTTGCATCATCAGCCGGATGGCGCGGCCGATGGTGGCATTGGCGCGCCAGCCCTGGCCGAACAGGTTGTCGCCGCTGTTCATGCCGATCTGCTTCGCGATCGGACCATTGACCAGCATGAATACCGCGGAGCCGCCGGTGCTTGTGGCCGGGCCGTGGTAGCCGTACAGCGGGTCGGCCAGCGCACGAACGGTCGCGGTAATCACCGGCATGTATTCCGGTTTGCAGCCGGCCATCACCGCGTTGATCGCCACCTTTTCCGCAGTGACCGACACCTGGCGGTTTTCGATGAATGACAATTGCTCGTCGGGTTTGAGGCCGCTGGCTTCGAGCATGGCGGCAATACGTTCTGCAGTCGGCGGAATGACCGGCAGGCCGTCGGTCCAGCCGTTGGTGTAACAAAGCTCGATGGCGCTACCCAGATCGTCGACGGTGTGCCGACGCGATTTCAGTTCAATCATGCATCCTCCAATAGACCCGCTCTGCGACGGAAAGATTTTCGATTAGTCTACTCCAGTTCCCGCGTGGTTCAGCGTTTGTCCACATCGCGATAGCCCGCTTGCCGCATTGCCTTGATGCACTGCAATCAACCCCGCGCCCGATGGTCTGACCAACTCTGGTAATGTGGCAGGCGAAGCGTTACAAGAACAACCAAACAAATCACCCCAAGGGAAACCACCATGTTGAATTTCAATCGCCAGGCCGGCATTGCGCTGGCTATGGCTGCATTGCTCTTCTCCGCCAGCGCAATCGCCCAAACCACCCCGAAAATCAAGAATACCGGCCACGAGCAAGCCAAGGCCCTGCTCTACGTCGGCAACAGTTTTTATTATTACAACGACAGCATGCACTCCAAGGTGCTGGGGCTGGTCGGTGCTGCCGATCCGAAGGCCCGCAGCCAGTACCGCAGCACGTCAATCACCATCAGCGGTTCAGGTTTCAACTGGCATGACATGGAAGCGTATTTCCGTCCGAATGCCGTCGCGTCATATTCCTTCGTGGGCGACAACGAGATCCGCTTCAATAAATTCGACAAACCCTTCGATGCAGTAATCATGAATGACTGCAGCCAGTGCCCGGTGCATCCGCAGCTGAAGGGCATGTTCCATGAATATGCCGCGAAACACAGCGCCACCGTTCGCAAGTACGGCGCCAAACCCGTTCTGTTCATGACCTGGGCCTACGCAGACAAGCCGGAAATGACACAGCAACTTGCCGAGGAATACACCATCGCCGGCAACAAGAACGACGCGCTGGTGATCCCCGCCGGCCTCGCCTTCGCCAAAGCCATCGCCAAAAAGCCCGGCATCCAACTCTACGTCGCCGACAAACGGCACCCGAGCAAACTCGGCACCTATCTGTCGGCCTGCACCATCTACGGCGCGCTCTACAACAAGTCTCCGGTAGGTCTGAACTACAACTTCGGCATTGATCCTGAAACCGCAAAGTTCCTGCAGGAAGTGGCCTGGGAAACCGTGCAGGAGTACTACGGCCGCTCATGACTGAACTGATCCTGCTGGCGGTTTTTGCAGCGCTCGGCTGGTTATGGTGGGACAGCATGCAGGCGCGCGAAGCGGCGGTCGCCGCGGCGCGCGCCGCCTGCGAGGCCGAAGGACTGCAGTTTCTGGACGACACCGTCGCAGCAGCCAGCATCAAACCCGCGCGTAACTCCGACGGTCGCCTGCAGTTGCAGCGCGCCTACAACTTTGAGTTCAGTGACAACGGCGACAACCGCATCAGCGGCAGCGTGGTAACGCTGGGCCGGAGGGTGATTCTGCTGAACGTCATGCCGCCACGAGCGCCCTCGCCCGGAGTTTCGAACGTCATCCCACTGCGCTGATTCCGCACCCGCGCGGTGCGCCCGCACCATTGCTGCGCAGGTGACCTGCGATCGGTGGCTGGTGGAATAACTTATGCTTTATTGACGGGGTCACCTGACCAGGAGCCCCGCCATGCTCGATCGAACCGCTACCCAGTTTTCCCATGTCAAACCCGGAGATACGCAGTTCCGCATCGACGGACTGCGTGATTTTTTCATTTACCGTGACCTCGGCGTCGCCGAAGCGACCGCCGGCAAGGTCATCGCCCAGCTCGTCCGCGCCAACAATGCGCCGGAAAAGGGCACCGGCTGGCACCGCCATGAAGCCGATTTCCATATCGTGCTGATGATCAAGGGCTGGGCCAAGTTCATGTACGAAGACAAGGAGACCCTGGTCAGCGCCGGAGACTGCGTGCACCAGCGCCCGGGCATCGTGCATTACCTCTTCGACTATTCACCGGACATGGAGTATCTGGAAATCGTCGGCCCGGCCGATTTCAAGACCATCGACATGCCCGGCCCCGCGCCGGTGCCGGCGCCGGCACCCTGGAAATAAGCAGGTGGCAGGGACTACGGGGGACTTGCTGCGGCAAGTCCCTCAGAACTCCATGTCGAGTTCTTCGATGTCGTCGGATTCGAGTTGTGCCGCGGCGATCCATTCCTTCATCTCCGGCATCGCCATGATTTTTCTGCCATAAGCGGTGCATTGCGCATCGACCGCCACATGGTAGGTATTGAAGCGCGTCACCACCGGCGCATACATCGCATCGGCCATGCAGCGCTTTTTACCGAACAGCCAGGGGCCGCCGTATTCATCAAGGCACTCGCGCCAGATGGTGGTGATGCGCTCAATGTCATCCACCGCTTTGGCCCAGACCTTGTAACCGGGAAAGTCGCCCTTCAGGTTCATCGGCAGCGCCGAGCGCAGGCTGCTGAACCCGGAATGCATTTCGCCACAAACTGCGCGACAGTGCGCCCGCGCCGAACGGGTTGACGGCAGCAATCCGCTTTTGGGTTTGATTTCATGCAGATATTCGGCAATCGCAAGAGTATCCCAGACCTTGATGCCATCGTGCCGAAGGCAGGGCACCAGAATGGACGGTGCCAGCAACAGCAATTCACGCTTGGCGCTGACATCATCCGGAGATACGGTGATTTCACGAAAATCGAGGCCGGAAAAACGTGCCAGCAGCCAGCCGCGCAAGGACCATGACGAATAGTTCTTGCTGCTGATGCTTAATGTTGCCTGCGCCATGATGCCCAACCTCCATGCGGCGAACCGCCATAGCGCACCCGGATGGTGCCGGCGAACCCCGTCACAATGCCATTAGCAGGAGTCATGCCACACACGAAGGGATGGTGGTGCGATTATTGCGTGACACTCGATTGCGCCCGGCCGTTCGCCGATATTTCAGGGGTTGCTGATGATTTACCACGCCTACCAGACGCAAGAGCGCGTACTCAATCCGATGCGCGAAGCCGCCATACTGGCTGCGCCGGGTCTGTACGACCTCAATTCATGGGGACTCAACCCGCTTAACCCGATTAGTCCGCTCCGGCGCTTTGCCGCAGCCTGTGAGGTATTTTCGCTGGCCCGGCTGACCCACAGCAGGCCAGAGTTCGGCATCGAATCGGTAACCTGCGGCAAGCGTGAATTGCAGGTCACCGAAGAAGTTGTTCATACGACCCCTTTCGCCACGTTGCTGCGCTTTCGCAAGCACACCAATGCTGCGCAACCGCGGGTGCTGATCGTGGCGCCGATGTCCGGCCATTTCGCGACACTGCTGCGCGAAACCGCGCGCACCATGCTGCGTGACCATGACGTCTACATCACCGACTGGCACAACGTGCGCGATGTGCCGATGGAAGCCGGCCGTTTCGGCATTGATGAATACATCGACCACATCATCGAGTTCCTCAATGTTTTGGGCCCGGGCGCCCATCTTGCAGCCATCTGCCAGCCCTGCGTCGAGGCACTGGCCGCCGTTGCAGTGATGGCTGAAGACAAAAACCCGGCAACGCCACGAAGCCTGACGCTGATGGCCGGGCCGATCGACTGCCGGGTCAACCCGACGGAAGTGAACCAGCTCGCAACCAGCAAGCCGATGAGCTGGTTCGAGCACAACCTGATCGAACATGTGCCGGTGCAGTTTGCCGGCATGCGGCGCCGGGTCTATCCGGGATTCGTGCAGCTCTCCGCCTTCCTCAACATGAATCTGCAGCGGCACATCAAGTCGTTCAAGGATTATTACCACCAGATCGTTGCCGGCGATCATGAAAAAGCCGAAGCGACGCGCCGCTTCTACGAAGAATATTTTGCGGTGTCGGATCTGAGCGCGGATTTCTATCTGGAAACCGTGAAGCTGGTATTCCAGGAACACGCACTGGCGCGCGGCAAGCTGCAATGGCGCGACCGCCCGATCCGTCCGCAGGCGATCCGCCGCACGGCGCTGCTGACGGTGGAAGGCGAGCGCGACGACATCTGCGCGCTGGGGCAGACGCTGGCGGCGCAGGATTTATGCGAAAAACTGCCGCAGTACCTGCGTACGCACTATGTGCAGGCAGGCGTCGGCCATTACGGCGTGTTCAGCGGCAAGCGCTGGGAGAACCAGGTTTATCCGACAGTGCGCGAAATCATCCATGCCGCCGATTGATTGCAGTCGTCACAGCGTTTTACCCATGCAATAACAGGCTACTGTGCGGTCCAGCCGCCGTCGATGGATTGAATGGTTCCGGTGATTGACGCCGCATCGTCACCGGCGAGAAAACACGCCAGCGCCGCCACCTGCTCCACCGTGACGAACTGTTTGGTCGGTTGCGCAGCGAGCAGCACATCGCTGACCACCTGGGCTTCGGTGATGCCGCGTGCTTTTGCGGTATCCGGAATCTGCTTCTCCACCAGCGGGGTCAGCACATAGCCCGGGCAGATTGCATTGCAGGTGATGCCGGAAGTTGCGGTTTCGAGGGCGACTGTCTTGGTCAGCCCGGCCACGCCGTGTTTGGCAGCCACATAGGCCGATTTGAACGGCGACGCCACCAGAGCATGCGCCGAGGCGATGTTGATGATGCGCCCCCATTTGCGCTTTTTCATGCCGGGGACGGCATGGCGGATGGTATGGAACAGCGCCACCAGGTTGATGGCAATGATGGCATCCCATTTCTCCGGCGGAAAATCCTCGATCGGCGATACAAACTGGATGCCGGCATTGTTGACCAGAATATCAATGGCGCCCAGTCTCGCCACCGCGTGCTCCATCATTTCAGCGATTTCTGCCGGCTTGCTCATGTCTGCGCCGTGATACTCCACACGCACGCCGTGCTCTTTCGCCAGCTTCGCACACAGCGCCTTGATGTCTCCAGGTTCACCGAACCCGTTGAGCAGGATATTGACCCCACGCGCAGCCAGCGCGGCAGCAACACCGAGGCCGATGCCGCTGGTGGAACCGGTGATAACTGCGCTTTTGCCTTTGAGCATTACGATGACTCCCGGGAAGATTTGAATCGATGATGACGCAAAATGCGGGCCAGCGTCACCCATTGAAAAAGGCCGGCACCCCCGGGAAAGGGACTGCCGGCCTGGTGCCACCGCCCTGCTTTACAGCTTTTTCAGTTCGGCAAGCAGTTCTTCGCTGGTCGGGATCGTGCCCTGGGGATAAACCTTGGCGTAACGGATGATGCCCTGGGCATCGACCACATAGGCCGCGCGCTTGTCGATGCCGCGCTCCTCGTTGAAGATGCCAAAGGCCTTGCCCGCCGCGCCATGCGGCCAGAAATCCGACAGCAGCGGAAACGGTACGCCGCCAAGGACATCCGCCCACCCCTTCAGGCTCGGCACCGGATCGATGCTCAACTGGAGGATCTCGACATTCAGCTTCTTGAATTCTTCGTAGTTCTCACGGAACCCACGGACTTGATTGGTTCATCCACCCGTGAATGCAAAAGGCATGAACGCCACCACGACCGGCCGCCCCTTGAACGCGGACAGTGTGACCTTCTGGTCGGAATTGTGCGCGCCGAGTGTGAAATCGGGCGCGGCAGTGCCTGCTTGAATTTCCATGCAAGATCTCCTGGTAATGTTTAAACGCCGAACTGCCGGCACAGAATAACCGCGCTCAGGGGATGCGGCAATCCAATCCGCAGCCATCCGGCATCAACCACGACGCTCGGCGCGGATCATGTACAGGCTGCTGCCGACGATGACCACAGCCCCTGCAAGCAGCCACAGTTCCGGCACCTCGCCCCAGAGCAGGAAACCGAGAAGCGCCGCCCACAGCAGCGCGGTGTAACGGATCGGCGCCATCGCCGAAGCCTCGCCGGTGCGTAAAGCTTCGATGATGCAGAAGTGCGCGGTCCCGTTGAAAATCCCGGCAGCCACGAACCAGAACGCATCGTGCGTACTGACCGGCGCCCACCCCAACGGCAATGTGGCGAATCCGCCGGCCATCAGGATGATGTTCGACCAGAACAGGATGGAAATGGACGTTTCGGTGCGCGCCAGCCGGCGGGTGATCACGTCACGCAAGGCGTTGACCATCGCTGCCAGCAGCGGCAGCAGCAACACCCACTGAAATGTCGCCGCCCCGGGACGCATGATGATCAGCACGCCGGCAAAACCGCCGATCACCGCAATCCAGCGATGGCGGCTGATGCGCTCACCGAGCAGGGGCACTGACAAAATCACCATGAAAATCGGGCTGAGGTAGAGCATGGTGATCGCGGTTGCCAGTGGCAGTACGGCGAGGCTCCAGACGATCAGCATCGATCCGATGATGAACAGCATGCCGCGCATCAGCTGACCGCGCAGATCGACCACGCGCAACAATGACCATCGGCTGAAAAACATCATGTACGGGATCAGCACCAGGAGAGTTGCCGCCTGGCGCAAACCGACCACCTGACCGATGGGGTGTGACTGCACCAGATATTTGGTGGTGGCATCATTTGCCGTCAACAGCAGGATACCCATGGCCATAAGCCCGAGGCTGCGCAACATCGGAGACATCAGTTCGACTTTCCCGGCGCAGCGCGCCATAACAACAGGGCCGACAACAGCAGCAGCACGCCGGCAAGCACCAGCCCGCTGGAGAATCCGTAACCGGCATCAAAAAGCAGGCCCGCCACAACGGGACCGATGATCTGCCCCAGCGCAAATGCCGCCGTCATCGCCGCCACCAACCGTGCAGCATGCCCGTGCGACACCTCCTGCGCAACCTGCAGGCTGGTCATCGTCGTCACCACAAAGGTGCCGCCAACGAGAAGCGCGGAACCAATCACCGCAGCCAACCCCGAAAACAACACCGGCAACAATAAGCCCGCTGCCATCAGGAAATGGCTGGCAATCCACACGCTTCGATGACCAATCGCAGCGGCGCGGGCAGCGGCAATGAATGTGGATGCGACTGCAGCGGCGCCAAACACCGGCCATGACCACCCGAACAGCGCAACATCCGGCACCACCGCTTTCGCCATCACCGGCAAAAAGGTAGCGGGAATGATGTAGCCAAACCCGGAAATGCCGTAACACAGCACCAGCAAACCGGCATGGCGGCTGATGCTGCCGCGGCTGCCGTGTTGAACAGCAGGCGCTTGCGGCAGCGTGATCGCGCCCAACACCGGCACCACGATCACTGCCGCCGACAACGCGACCATCCCAGCAATACGCCAGGCCCATGCCGATCCGGCGTCGTGCTGCATCAACACGAGACACAACAAACCGGCCGCCGCAACACCGCTGCCAACCCCGGCGTAAACCACGCCAGTGAGTTGCGGGCGGCCGCGCTCTGCCAGGGCAGCCATGCAGCGGGTGGACACCGCAATGAACATGAGCGCGCTGGCCACCCCCGCGGCAAAACGCAGCACTGCCCAGACCGCAAAGTTTTCCGTGAGCCCCATGGCAATCGTCGTTGCTGCAACTGCCAGCAGCGAACCGGACAATACGCTGCGACTGCGCATGGGCCATGCCGTCGCCGCCAGAGCACCCAGCAGATATCCGAGATAGTTGCTCGAAGCCAGCCAGCTGCCGCCGATGATGGACAGGCCAAAGTCATCCTGCATCATCGGCAATATGGGTGTGAAGGCAAAACGGCCGATACCCATCGCCACGGCCAGCGCGGCCATGCCAGCCAGTGCGATGCGAAGCGCTGAAACAGGAATCATGGATTGCGGACTATAACCGATACAGGCATGGATAATTTTTCAATATAAACAATGGTTTATAATGTGGTCTCAGCATACCAAAATCATCCAGCTTCAGGACCCCCATGACCGTCACCGCAGTTGATATCCCGCCCGGCCGCTACCGCCACTACAAGGGCAATGAATACGAAGTGATCGGCATCGCCAAACATTCGGAAACGCTGGAGCCCATGGTGGTTTACCGGCCACTGTATGGCGAAGGCGGCCTGTGGGTGCGGCCTGCAGCGATGTTCGCCGAGAACGTCATCATCGAAGGCAAGACCCAGCCGCGTTTCGCGCGCCTGTAACCGGACAACGGCAATGAGCATCAACTGGTTTCCCGGCCACATGGCCGTCGCTGTCGAGAAAATAAAGAAGGCGATGGCCGATCACGACGTCGTGGTCGAGATTCTTGATGCACGCTGCCCGATGGCCAGCGCCAATCCGCTGATCGAATCCTTGCGCCTGCACCGCCAGCGCCCCTGCCTGAAGGTGCTGAACAAGGTCGATGCGGCCGATCCGAACGTCACTCCGCAATGGGTCACGTATTTCAATGCACAGAAAAATACCCATGCCATTGCGTTGTCTGCAAAAAAACCCGGTGATGCCAACAGGATCATCGCAGCCGCAAAAAAGCTCGCCCCGCACCGCAATGAAAACCTGAAACCGCTGCGCATGCTGGTGATGGGCGTACCCAATGTCGGCAAGTCGACGCTGATCAACGCTCTGCTCAAGCAACGCACCGCCAAGGTCGGTGACGAACCCGCGGTCACCAAATCTCTTGCGCGGTATGAACTTTCACCGACCGTCAGCTTCACCGACACGCCGGGCCTGATGTGGCCGAAGATCGATCATCCCGATGACGGCTGCATGCTCGCGGCAAGCCACATCATCGGCACCAACGCCTATATCGAGTCTGAAGTGGCGACGTTTCTCGCGGATACGCTGCTGACGCGTTACGCCAAGGCGCTGGCCGCACGTTACGGTTCACCTGCCAATGGCGAGGGCACCGACGGCACCGGCGTCATCGAGGCGGTTGCGGCAAAACGCGGCTTCCGCATCAAGGGGGGAGAATTTGATCTGGAGAAAGCAGCGATCACGCTGCTCAATGATTACCGCAGCGGCGCACTGGGACGCATCAGCCTCGAAACGCCGGCTTCACGCGCATCGCGTCCCGCGTCATCATCGGGAAACAACGATGCGCTGCCGGAATCAGATCAAATTCAGGATTAAACGAACGCCCAAACTGCTGCCGCCTGCCCATGGCGGCATTGCTCTTAATCCGATTCATTCGTACGCGGCTTCAGCCGGGAGCGTATAGTGGATGAACACCATCGCGGATCGAGAACAACATGAGCATGACCGAGCAGGCTTACATTGCCGCGTACCAGAAAATAGCCGGCAAATACGAGAACAACCAGTCAACGATGGAAGACTATCTTGAGGCCATGAAAAAACTCAAGGAGTCCTACCTCAAGGGCAGAACGGAAACGACGCTGCCGGCAGTGCCCTGACCCGGACGCAGGTCACTTTGCCACGGAGAGTTCCAGCCACTTCTCTTCATGCACGGGGCGCATAGCCTCGCGCAGCACCAGCTGTCTGCCGCGCTGTTCGCGGGTCGGCAGGTAATTGCGGTCAATGCGGCCTTCAAGCGTCATTGCCAGATCGCGCGCAAACACGCGGTTGCCGATGTGCCATGAATGGTTCCACCAGCCGACCTTGTTCGGCTGGGCCTCGGGATCGAGTGCACTGAAATATTCGCTGCAATCCACATTGACCGCTTTGGCATGTGCAGCTTCGCCCAGGCCGACGCGCCCGGCACGCGGCGCCGTCCCCAGCCGTTTGGCATTGGACACGCCCAGCACATCGTCAAAACCGTTCTGGTAATTGGTCAGGCGCATGATGCGGCGGAACATCGGTTCGGCCCACTGTGAATCGGAATTCAGACTGCGCGCCGACACGTCGCCGCCGATAAAACCAACCTGGCCGATACGCCAGTCATTCTTGAAGAACTCGCCCTTTTTTTCGGCCGCAATAAACGCCTCCATGATGACAAATGCACCGGTGGAGTGGCCGAGCAGATGCACGTTGGTCTGACAGCCGCGCGCCTGCCCCTTGATGATCAGGCCGATGCCGCTGCTGACGAGGTAACGCGCCGTTGCCGCTGCATCGGCACGGTCCTCCAGATAATTCAGGGTCTGCTCCCCGGAAGGCCAGTCGAAGGACACCACAACGCCGCGCCAGCCTTCGGCCGCAAGATCAGCCTTGAGCATTTCATGACGCTTGCGGATTTCTTCCAGCGAGTTGTTGTAGCCATGCACGAACACCAGCACGTCGCCGCTTTCGGAAATCCGTTTGTCGGCCTTGCCATCAGCCGCGTCCTGTACGCACTCCAGCCACTCCGGTGCGTTCATCCGGAAGTCATCGTCAGTGCTGATCGGTTTGCCTTCAGGAATGACCAGATAACGCGGCTTGCCCGGCTCCGGAACAAACTCCCCCTTGCTGATCGCCCGCGCGCTCAGAATGAAATTCGGAATACAGACCACTCCCCTGTCACAACGCTGTCAACCGCAGGTTCAAATGCAGGTGAGTTGATCACTCTGCAAAAACAATTATTGCCATGCGGTAAGCCAAGGCTAGAGTTGGCCTGTTAGTGTGACAAACTTAACATTTTGATAAGTTTGAAATCGGCTGTCGCCAAGCCTTCATCATAAAAAAATATACTAAGTATATGTTTTTATTGATTTATTTTAAACGTTAAAAACCCACGTCAGCGTCCGTGATTCCCGAATAAGACCACATTGCGGTCTGGCGGGTTTCTGCTTCACCCGATGGCCTGCACCACACGGCGCAAAAACAGATGCAGCAACAGGCCGCGCAGCCCCAGAAAGGTCGCCACGGCAGCCCACAGTCCGGCGTTGCCGAATACCGGCATGGCCACATGAAGCACGATCAGGAAGCTGATGAACGATGCGATGACGGTGTTACGCATGATGCGGGTGCGCGTTGCGGCGAGGTAAACGCCGTCGTAGGTATAGGCCCAGACCGCGATCAACGGCATCAAGGCGGGCCACCACAGATAAGCCGCCGCAGTTGCGCGTACTTCAGGAATCCCCGTAAGCAGCGCAATGATGCCGTGACCGGCCACCACGTATATCAACGCATTAAGCAACCCGACCAGCCCGGCCCACAGAAAAACCACGCGCATGCCGCGGCGAAAGGCATTGCGGTCGCGCCGGCCGACGGCCTCACCGAGGATCGCTTCGGCTGCATGGGCAAAACCGTCCAGTCCGAACGAAGTGAACATCAGAAAATTGTGCAGCACCTGATTGGCGGCCAGCGGCAGGTCGCCGAGTTCCGCGCTTTTGGCCATGAACATTGCCAGCACGGACACCACACAAAACGTGCGCAGTACGATATCGCCATTGATCGCCACCATGCGCAACAACTGCGCCCGATCGAGCAGGCGGCTGCGCAGCCCATCATCGGGAAGCCGGCGCAATGTGCGATAGACACAAAAAAGCCCCACAACCAAACCGGCGTATTCTGAAATCAGTGACGCGACAGCGACACCCGGCACCCCCCAGTCCAATCCAAAAACAAACAACAGACTGAGCACGATGTTGGAACCGTTGGTGACAAACAGGATGATCAACGGCGTGCGCGCATCACGCATGCCGTACAGCCAGCCGATGACGGCATAAGTACCAAGCACGGCAGGCAAAGCCCAGACCCGGATCAGAAAATATTCGCTGGCAAAATGCTCCACCTCCCGGCTGCCGTTGATCAGCCACATCGCAAATTCAAGAATCGGCAATTGCAGCGCCAGCAACACGGTGCCGATGGCCCCCGCCAGCAACAGGGCACGATTGAGTATTGCCCTGACTTCGGCAAAATTGCCCGCCCCGCGCGCCTGTGCGGTCGGACCGGTGGTGCCCATGCGCAGGCAGTTGAACAGGTGGTAGATGAAGTTGAACAGCATCGCGCCGATGGCAACGGCGCCGATGTAATACGGCTCGGGCAGGTGCCCGACCACGGCGGTATTCACCGCGCCGAGCAAGGGCACGGAAATATTGGCGAGGATGATCGGCGCAGCCATCGCCCAGACCTGGCGATGGGTGAC